>CAYLPJ010000028.1:0-76935 GCA_964385465.1 uncultured Planctomycetaceae bacterium
ACTGGAAGCTCCAACGCACAGCCTGACCCCGTGCCCATAATCTTCTGTCGCACACGCGCAGAGCGTTGAGTTTGGAATTCAATTGACGGGATCGGCATTTGGGAGTAGCATTTTTGCATTGTGCGCTCCGTTCTACTGGGGGAGGGCGGCGTGGCGACATGAGTGTGCTGAAGCGCGGCGTTCTCCGAGGCGGGGCGTCATGACATTCGTGGGGTGGCAGTTCGCGCCCTAGAACGGAGAACGCGCTATGTCACCAGCGTCACGGTCTGTAAAGCGCCTTCGGGATCTCTATCGCTCCGTTTTCTCCCGCATGCGTCGCAACGAGTCCCGGCTGGCCGACCCCTTGGCCGGCCGCGTTCGTTTCTGCGGCGTCGAGCAGCTTGAGCCTCGCCTGCTCCTTTCGGGACTTGACAATCTGATCATTCCGCCGGCATTTGATCCGATTCCCTCACACTGGTTCTCACTCTCTCACGAAGAAGAAACCTACTCAGCATACCTCGTTGAGAATACCGCCATCCAAGTGGACGACACTGGCGGCAGACACGAGTGGCACGAGGCGCAGGCACAAAGGTTCAACTGGCTGGTCCTGGATGACCAAGGCAATGTTGTTCCAGACAGCGCGACCTATTCAGTACTAACAGAAGCTGCGCAAGGGGCTCTGCTCGCATGCACCAGCGCAAGCCCGGATGCTTTACGATCATACACTGCACTGTATGATGAAGCCTTGGCATGGTATCCCGTCCAATACGCACTGAATACATATGGCTATGCGGCTGCGCTTACGCTCCGTACCATCCTAACCGGCGGCAGTGGACTGATCAAAGAGACTGTGAAGGCATCTGTCAAATCTGTCGGGGCTCGTATTCTTCTGGAGGCCGCCAAGAAGGTTGGCAGCGACCACGTTGCATCAAGCACCGCGTGGCATCAGGTCGTCGTCGCTGATCTAGCTGCAGCGTCAGAAGAGATCAGCACGATGGCCGATATGAATCTCCGACCAGGCTATGGCAGCACACTAGTGTGTGCAGACATGGTGTCTTTCTACGCAGGCTATAGGGATGCGCTTGGCTCGGGCATGGGGAACTACTTTGCATTATCTCAGTATCTGTCCAACGGGCTAGACTCATACATAGACAGTGTGATCAGCGGAATCGACCCGACTGGCGGGTATGAACTCGCCGACGACGTACTGAGCGATTTGCTAGGGCATGATGTGGCGGCTGAGGCGCTCGGGTGTTTGGGTTACTGGCCATCCATCTACGAATGCCAACTCAATGGTCTACGCAGCGGGGCTGAGATGACGCAGGCCGCGTTTCTGGACGCCAATGCGCCCGACGTAGTTGTGGAAGTCAGTAGCGACAAGGAGAGCTATGCAACAGATGAGCAGATCGTGCTCTTGGCTGATGTGACAACGAGCGACGGTGGCCCGGTGGAATCGGCCTCGGTGTCGTACACAGTCGAGGATGCATTCTCGTCTGTCGTAAGTAATGGCTTGTGCGAGGAAGCCGAACCAGGGAGGTACCGCGCAGTCTTCAATGCCGGCGAGCTTGGAGCCGTCGGCGTGTTCACAATTACTGCCCTTGCTGAAGATGGGCCGTATGTGAAGGGGGACGCCTCGACGTCTGTCACTGTCGAGCACGCTCCCCAGATTGGACACGACGTAGGCGTGACGGGCGTGGCGTGGGCGGCAAGCAGCAGCATTCAACCGCATGAAGGCAACCTTCACGCAATGCCTGGGGAGAGTATCGTCGCTAACGCGTTCATGGCCCGCAACTTTGGCGATTATTCCGAGAATACCATTCCTGTTTACATGACGCTTTCAGGTCCAGGAGCTAGGCAATCAAACACGCGCTATGTGTCGCGGGGTGCCGGCGAGGAGTCGATGTGCTACGAGTCGCTGTCAATTGACACGACGGACATGCCCGAAGGCGCTTATGAGTTGACCATAGCTAGCTACCTACCTGGGGACAGCGACGAGAACAATGATGGTGAATCCTGGCAGATCGTGCTTGGCAATCCAGGGCCACAGCCGGGCCAATTGCCGTACGAGTCATACGACCTTTATCGTTGCCAACACACCAGCGGGTCCGCGACAACGCCAGTTGGGGACTTCGCCGGATACTCTCTAAGGGCAACCTATGTGTCGAACGAGATGGTGAACCTATACGACGGCGCGACGTTCCTCGGCAGTTTGCATCAAGACGACGCCCCGACGGCGTTCGACAACGGACGGCTAATCGCATATCTCGACGGGGCCGCGTCATTCTCCGGAACCTACTTCATTGATCTGATGGTGGGTGTCGAGAGTACGTTTGTTCAGGACAATCCCATGCAGGTTGTCTACGCCCGGCCCGGGCCGACGAATTGGGGCTATGACGAGATTGATCCACGATACTGTGCCCGCTACGATTATTACCTGCCGTCGTTTGGGGCTACCAGCGATGACGTGTTTATGCTCGGCTGGGGCCCGAGGCTTACGCGACCTCAGGTAGATTCCTACAAGTATCAGTTCACGACGACTGACAAGCCAGACTCGTTCGGCGGCTCCTACGACAATTACGGGGGGGCGGTTTACACTACGAACGGAGACGGAACAGGACCGGGAACGATTCGTGAGTACTATGTATTTGTGCCTAGCACTAATGCGCCAGAAGGCGATTATAGCTTTCTTATTATTCAAGAGACTGATGCAAGTGTCGTAAACGGTTGGTATAGGCTCGGCTTTGGACACTCAGTCCGGACAACGGTCGAGTACTACCGGGACCTTGCGATCAGTTCGACCACCACAAGTCCCGCTGGTGCTCTATCGGGCGACGTCGTGGAGATTGGCATCAATGTCACCAACCTGGGCGATGTGGCCCACAACGGAGTCCCCGTAGAGGTGAATGTCCATGGACCGGGAGGATGTGCTGTGTCGCTGGCGGCTACGCTCGAATCTATCCCGTGGCAGAGCGACGCCTTGGTTCAAGTGGACTGGGACACCGCTGGGCTGGCAGCCGGTAACTACACGATCAGCGCCAGACTGGACGTGCCAAGGGACGCAGACACCCAAGACAACAGCCGCTCATTGAGCGTCGACTTGCTTCCGCCTCCATCTCCCCCAGCCTTGCAGGTGGCTCTTTCTCTCGACCAAGCCGTCTACGACCAGAATACCTCTGTCAACGCGACGGCGAGAGTCACTGACGATGCGAGTGACCCCGTGATCGGAGCATCGGTCAGCTGGGAATTGATCCATCATGGCAGCGCCGTGACATATGGCAGCGGCGTTACTTCCGCACTTGGGGAGGTGGATGTGCCCGTACCGCCGTTGGCTGTTGTGGGGGAATACGAACTGAGGGTCGTAGGCACTTGCGTTGGATTCGATGATGGGGACGATTCCGAAGTCTTTGCCGTTCGGGACAGTACGCCGCCCACCGTGCCTATACCCGTTACGCCCATGGATGGGCAGCCTATAAATGTGTCACAGCCTGCCCTGGACTGGCTGGATTCGACCGACGCCGATTCCGGCGTCGCTGGTTATCAAGTCGAATGTGATGGGATCACGTTCGATGTCATTGAGTCCCGCTTTGTCCCGTCCGAAGCACTTACAGAGGGCGCACACAGGTTCCGAATTCGCTCCAAGGACAGCTCAGCTCAGGCGAACCTAAGCGCATGGAGCGACGAACAATCGTTCGTCGTGGACCTCACTGCGCCGAGGATTATTCCGAGCGCTGAGGGCCTCCAACTGGTGGATACGTATCCGACGGATCACAATGCCAGTGCTCTCGCCATCCTAGACGGCAGGCTCTACCTAGCCATCAGCGAAGATCTGCCGGGGCATACCCCCGACTGGGAGAACTACGGCGCGCTTCAAGTCTTGGACATCAGCCAGCCTGAAAGTCCTGTTGGGTTGGGCGAACTTCTGCTGAGGGACGAAATAGATGATATCGTGGTACGGGGGCAGACGACATATGTAGCCGCAGGCAATTGGGGGCTGCAGATTCTCGACACGTCAGATCCGAATGATCCCGTGGTGATCGGGAATTTCGACGAATGGGCCGGCTCCTACTCCATGGCCTTCCTCGGGATTGCCGTGGACGAGCCCTATGTGTATGCTGCGGACCACTGGAAGGGACTCGTCGTTATTGACGCCACAGATCAGACTGCTCCACAGCACGTTATGACCAAACCATTCGGATACTATGAGCATGATGTGGAGGTCGATGGTCAGCGGGCGTATTTGCTGCACGGATCGGGGTCACATGGTTCCGATCTGGAAATCGTGGACATAAGCGATCCAGCGGCCCCAAGCGTGCTGAACTCGGTCCATTTGCCCGCTTCCAGTCCCAGATTCACGTTCGCTGGCGGTTTCGCGTATGTCGTGGCACGTGATGCACATCTGTATGTTGTCGATATTTCCGATCCGGCGACGGCTTCTGTCGTCGGATCTGTTGAAACAGAAGCCAATGGTCAACAGGTCATCGTTTTAAGCAACAAAGCATACGTCGCAGTTGGAGAGGAAGGAGTTCAGGTGTTTGATTTATCCGATCCGACTGCGCCTGATCCCTTGTGGCTCTGCGATACACAAGGATTTGCGATGGACCTGGCCGTGACGGGAGCCCATGTATACGTTGCAGACCGTGAGGGTGGGATAGCAATACTGGAGCACGGCGTGGGTACCGAGGATCCTAGCAATTCGCTCAGCATGCGGTTTGACGAGAATGTGTCGATCTGGTCTGGCAAAGCCGCGCTGACACTCCGTAATGACACGACTGGCACAGATGTTGACCTCGCCGAAGCGGGCTTCGCTTACGACCCGGTAGCCAACACCGCCTCCTGGGACTTCTCAGGCTTCCCGCATGGATCGCTACCAAGTGGACACTACAGCGGCACGCTGACGGCAACGGGAATAACGGACCTGGCTGGCAATGAACTGGACGGCGATGCCGATGGGGCTGCCGGTGGGGATTACGAGTTCGCGTTTGAGATTCCTGCGGAGGTCGTAGGCCGTCACGTCTTCTACAACCACTCGGCTTGGGACGGCAACGACGCCGGGGTGGGCACAGATGATGATGCGGCCATCGCGACGGACAAGCAGGCGTTACTGCCAGACGAGACAGCTACCTTCACCAACTACACCAGCTACAGCCGTGGCATCAACGGCATCATGATCGACGTGGACGGCTTGGCTGGCACTCCGACGGCGTCGGGCTTCGCTTTCAAGACCGGCAACTCGAACGACCCCAGCACCTGGACAACCGCTCCGGCTCCGCTGAGCATTACGGTCCGTCCCGGCGAAGGTGATGGCGATAGCGACCGTGTGACGATCATCTGGGCTGACAACGCCATCCAGAAGCAGTGGCTCCAGGTGACGGTGCTGTCGGACGCCGACGGCGGAAGCCTCGGTCTGGCCGAGGACGACGTGTTCTACTTCGGCAATCTTCCCGGCGACGCCACGGGCGACGGCGTGACGAACTCCATGGACCTCCTGAAGGTCCGGCAGAATTACCGAGGTCCGGCATCCGCCCATCCAGCTGCGGATTACAACAAGGACGGAGTGATCAACGCGATTGACCTCCTTGCCGTTCGGCAGAACTACCGGCAAGGCATCGATATGATCTCGACCCCCGCCGCGCCGACCGGCATGGCGATGATGACGAGCACCAGCGATGCGCAGACAGAACCACTTTTGGTTGAGCCGGTCACGGCTCAGACTGCCCCAGCGGTTGAGCAGGTTCAGGTGGTAGTGGTGCCGACGAGCACGGTTCCCACTGCGGCGATCTCGGCAGTGTTCAGCCAGCCGGTGTCGGTCGCTCCGGCAGCCCTGGAAATCTTCAATCCCGTGGGGCGGAAGATCGAACTGCCTGCGTTCCAGTACGAACCGGTGACCCGGAAGGCAACATGGTCCGCGGCTGGGCTGACTGACGGGCTGTACCAAGGCGTCATCCGATCCAGCGACGGGCTGTCGGACGGGGTCTCCATGGCTCGGGATTCTCAGTTCCGGTTCCGGCTGACCAGTGGTATAATCTCGGAGTTCCAGCAAGATACGAACGGCGACGGGATCATCGACTTGCTCGACCTGGTCGTCCTGTAGGAATAGCAGCAAGGCCCTGCGGCTCGGCTCGGGCCGCAGGGCAATGGCTCAGATGAAGGAAGCTCGGGCAACGTTTGCCCGGTACAATGCTTAACGCTCATGCTCAGTAAACCAGTGGTACAAGAGAGGAGAGACTCAATGCTCAAGAGCAAGAGAGAGGCCAAGTGGCTCGGGGTGCTCGTCGTGGCGGTTCTGGTGGTTCTTCCTGTTGCCGCCCAAGCGGCGGTAATCGATGTGACGGTTGAGCCAGATAAGGCAGAAATCGGTGTCGGGGAACGTGCAACGCTCGTTTTCTACGGCCAGTTGAAAGGCCCGCAGGCGAATGCCGGGAATGGTTTGTTCTCATGGGCGCTTGACTTGGTTGTCAGCGATCCGACCGTGCTGACCGTCGACGCCGCTTCGGTTGATCGTTCCGGTTGGTGGAATGATGCGTCATCCTCCAGTTCGGGAACGCCGATGGCGTGGGGCCTGCAAGGCATCTACGACTCCGAGGACGACGACACCGAACGTGGACTGAGCGGCAAGGTGCGTCTGTTCAGCATCGATGTCATCGGCGCTGCCGAAGGTACAACCGACGTCTTCGTTCGTCCGGATACCTCCGACTTCGCCGACCCCGACTTCCAGACGTGGGAAGGCGACCTCGGCGGCGACTACGCAGGCGCTACGGCTGCGATCACGGTTCCCGAACCGGCGAGCATCGCACTGCTGGGCATGGGCGGCCTGGTGGCCCTTCGCCGCCGCAAGCGGTAGCGAGACAGCAACACGAGACGAACAAGAAGCCCCGCTCCGGAGGGGCTTCCTCGTTCGCATCACGCCACCCGGCTGTAGTAGTGGTTCAGCAGCCCGCCGAGCAGCCGGCGTCGGCCGACCGTCCTCGGCTCGACGTGGCCTTCCTTGCCTGGCTCTCGGCCGGCGCGTTCCTCGCGCTGCCAGCGACGATAGGTCTTGATGCTGACGATTCCCAGGGTATCCTCGACCTTATGGTCGACCTCCGCGCCAATCTTCATCAGCCGCCGCCGTTCGACCGGGTCCAGGATCACCCGGTTGCCCGGCAGCCTCTCCTTGAGCATCTCGACCTGGAGCTTCAGGAACCGGATATGGGCATCGCGGCGCGCCGACCACGCCTCATGAAGCAGCACCAGCAACGCCGTCAACCACTTGGGGAGCATCGTTCGCGCCTCCATCCCAACCGCCGTAAGTCCAGCAATAGCAACAGCCCGACATTTTGGACCATCTCCACTGGGATGCAAGAACCTGCTGCCTGGCGATCCGGTCGCCCCCGACCGCTAACCCCGAGTCTCTGACGGCTTTTCTTCATTTCGCCGTGCATGGTTCAGCATTACGGGTTCCGCATGCACTGAATGCGGGGTGGACCACACTGGCCGACTCGGCCGCGTGGCGGACGTGGAGCGGCGCGAACCTGGGTTGGCTGGCCGGGCGACTGGCTGCATGCGGGGAGGCCGGCAAGGCGGGCCGGGGACAGGTGGTCGAAGTCGTCAGGACCAGGCACCTCGCCACCCCGAAGGCGGTCCGCGCGGCCTGGACGCGTGGCTGGCGGGACCTCTCAACTGCGCTGGCGGGGGAGCTGCCCCAGGCCGAGCGCGCGAAGTGGGCCGAGGCCATCGTCGGCGGCTATCAGGCCGACCCCAACACCTTCCTCGCCCTGGGTCAGGCCAGCGCTGTCTTGCATCGCGAGAAGCAGACGGCACAATCGTCGCCATTGCCACTGAAGGCAGGTGGGAGGGCGTGCGATCAGCAAGAGCTCTTCGTCTCCGGAAAACGTGGTAGCAGACCTGTCTTGCAGGCCGTGAAGCCGCCGTGTTCGGGTCGCTTGATCGCGGAGGTTCAGTCCCCCATCACGGCCTTGGAGCACGAGGTGGGCTGGTCCGACGAAGCCGAGCAACCGATGCACGATCGTCTTCGCCGCGTGCGAACCAACGTCCGGGCTGCCGGACCGCGAGGGAAGGAGTTGGGCAAGCTGGCGTTGGCGCGACGCCGTGTACCCTCGGTTGGTTCGGGGCCAGCCGTATCGGCCCTGAGCTTACTGAACTACCTTATCCATCGCTTTTCCCGCACGTGGACAAGCAGATGCAGAAGCCCCGGTATGTGTTGACTCGGGCGGAGGTCACAGCGGCAGATTCAGCGGGTCCATGTTCGGCGGGGCCAGGATGTCCGCCAGTTCGCCGACGGGCTCAGCGGCATCGCTCTCAACGAGCGCCACATCGTCGGTGCCGGCGGGGCTTGCGGTGGCGACCAGCGGGCTCGACTCGGGTTGGGGCAAGAACAGCACGGCCGGCAGGACATCCGGGGAAACCGGCTCGGCGCTGAGGGGGATTGACAGCGGCTCGGGGCCTTGCGAACTGCCTGTCGGTGCGGCGAGCGCCAGCGGCTCGGCGTCGTCCAAGGGCGAACTGAGCAGTTGGCTCTCCGGCGCGGGCGGCGCCGGGGGGAGGGGGGGCAGCTCGCCGGACGGCAGGCCGCGGCCCCAGTTGAGCTTGAGCTGGATGTAGTCCCTGGCGTTGACCCGGCCGTCGGCGTTGAAGTCCCCGGTCACGGCGAACGAGGACCCGAAGGCGTCTTTGAGCGCCAGCAGATCTCCGCGTCCGACTTCGCCGTCGCCGTCGGCATCGGCGGGCAGGACGCTGAACTCCAGGACGAACGCGCCTCCGGGATCGCCGTTGCCGGTGGGATACGCCCCCAGCAGCTCGCCATCCAGCGCACGGCCGGGGCCGTCGATCACCGTGTCCGCAAGGGTCAGCCGCAGCTTGTCCGCCCCCAGCGGCTGGGAGAGCGTCCAGACGGCGGTGCATGTGGCGGGGTCGTAGTCGAAGCCGGAGAAAGCGTAGACAGGGACGTTGACGCCGATGAGTTGGAGGTCGTCGGCTGCCACTGTTACGTCGCGGCTGAAGGTGATGCTGATGCGGTCGGCAGTGGCCCAGGCCACCGGCTCCAGCGGGGCGTCGGGGGGCAAGCTGGCACCGCCCGGACTGCCCAGCCCGCGGGCCGACAGGACGTGCGTGAACGAGCGGCTCCATGCGGATCCGCCTGCCTGGACGTCCACGACGGCCGGCGCGCCGGTACGAACCTGCAGGGCCCCGTCGACGCCGGTCATCGGAAGGCGCCCTTCGTTGAGTCCCGTGCCTTGCGGCGCAAGCGGAATGGCGGTGTCGGTGGCGGTGGGGGAGACAGTGAAGGCCAGGTCCACCACCGGCCCGGCCGGGGCCGTGAGGGGCGCCGGGCTGAACGCCGTCAGATAGAGCATGCCGGCGTCGTCGTCGGCCCTGGCTTCGAGGTGCCATGTTTCAGCCAGGCCGACGGGTGTCACGTCCTGGTCGGCCAGGTCCAACAGGGCGGTGTCGTACGGAATCGTCAGGTCGACCGCCATCAGTCCCGGCGCAGGGTCCACGTGGACCAGGGCGTGGCAGACCCCGCCGGGCCAGCCGAACGCGTCGGGGATCCGCACGATCGGGTCAGGGCCGAGGAACGACGGCGCGGCTCCCGAGGGGATGTCCGGCAGTTCGGGCACGCCGAGGCCCACCGCCTTCTTCGCGACGGTCGCGGCGTCGAGCCCGGACAGTTCGCCGTTTCCGGTGACGTCGGCCACCAAGACCGGATCAACCAGCGGGGTTGCGTCGAAGCCAGCGTCGGTTCCCGCGGCGACGCGGGCAATGAACGCGGCGTCGAGGCCGCTGTAGCCGGCGTTGCCCGTCGCGTCGCCGAGGTACAGCACCTTGTGCATCGCCTCGTCGGCCCGCACGTCGGTGGATTCGTCCACCTGCACGTTCTCCAGCCGGAGGACTTGGGCCGCACCGTACGGCGCGTCAGCGGGTACCGAGCCGGTGAGCGTCAGCAGGTGAGCCGTTGCGCCGCCGGTCAGCGGCGTGGCGCCGAACAGCGTGACCTGCACGCGTCCGGGCGTATCGAACGCCGCCTCGACGGACCAGCCGGCGGGCAGGTCCGCGCCGGCGGCGGTGCCCGCGGGGGTCAACAGCGCCGGATCGTAGAGCAGTTCGAAGTCCACGCTCAGCGCGCCGTCGCCACCGGTCAGGGCCAGGTCGATGGCCACGTCCTGGCCGCTGCCGCATACGGCGTCATCGATGGCCAGCACCGCGTCCGCCGGCGTGACGGCGAACGTCGCAACGTAGTCGCCGCCCGCCTGGCCGTCGGCGTCGCCGTCCAACGGGCTGCCCGCCGCGCTGGTCACCCCGCCGGGGCGGCTTGCGAGCGTCAGCGTGTAGGTGTCGGGCGCCAGGGGCCCGCCCGTGGCCACGAACGCCAGCGTCCGGTCTGCCGATGCCCAGACGAGCGATCCGTGGACCGCGCCGCCAGCGAGGCCGACGAGGGTCACGTCCGTCAGCTCGACCGGCCCGTCGTTGCCGTCGTAGAGGTTCAGCACGGACAGGTCGAGGTCGCGATTGAACGCGAGCACGGCCCCGGAAGCCGTCGGCTGCATGTCCGTCACGTGAAGCGGCGCGACGGCCACGTGGACCGTGAGCGATTCCTCGGCGAACAGGCCTCCGGGGTCGGTCGCGCGGACGGTGACCGTCGCATCGCCCGGTTCGCAGCCGATCACGGCCAATTGCAGCTTGCCGTTGGCGATCGTCGCGTCGACGAGTTGCGACGCGGTGTTGCCCGAGATGCTGTAGACGAGGGCATCGTCGGCATGGTCGGCGTCGTCGAAGACGTATCGCAGGTCGGCGTAGTCCTCGCGGACGGCTCCGCTTCCGGCGGTGGTGTCCGGGATGCCTCGAGCCACGCGCGGCGCGTCGTTCTCGGGCGTGACCGTGATCTGGAGCGTCGTGTCGGCGCGTCCGCCGTCGGGGTCGGTGGCGCGGAGGGTCACGTCGGCCGTGCCGTTCCAGTCGGGCGCGAAGGCAACCTCGACGATCCCGTTGGCGTCCACTCGCACGTCGGCCAGGCCGGGATTCGTGTGCTCGACCATGCTGAACGTCAGGTCGTCGACGGATCCGTCGGGGTCGTCGAAGACGTTGCGCAGGTCCACGTGCGAGGCCACCGGCGGGTCATCCTCGGCCACCACCAGCGGGGCGACGGGCTGGACAACGTTCGGGGCGTGAGGGGTGAGGGGCTCGGCGACGGTGACGAGGACTTCGCTTTCGGCGGCGCTGGACGGGTCGCGGGTGTCCACGGCACGGACGCGGAGCGTGTAGTCGCCCGCCTGCGTGTAGACGTGAGCCAGGGCGTAGCCGTAGTCGCCGGGCAGGACGCGGACGAAGCTCTCGTCGGCGGGGTCGTAGTCGTAGTCCACGTAGACCCGGTGCGTGTCCCGCCAGCCGCAGTCCCAGACGTTCGCGTCGGCCTGGTAGACCTCACCGGCGCGCGGGTCGTAGGTGTAGGGGTAGACATCCACGACGGGGGCGAGGTTGTCCACGTACGCGGTGGCGTGTGCGGTGGCGGTCGAGCCGCCGTCGTCGGCCACCGTCAGGGCGATCGTAAAGACCCCGTCGTCCTCGTAGGTGTGGTTTCCGTGGATGTCGAAGGTCGGCCAGGTCTCACCCGGCGTCGCCTGGCGGATGCCGGTGTCCGGCGTCGTGCCGTCGCCCCAGTCGATCTCCCACGTCCAGCTCTCCGAGCCGGTCGGGGCGTAGTCGGTCCACGACCCGAGCTGAATGTTCCAGAGATACTCCCCTTCCTCGCCGTACACCGAGCCGGCGGAGACCAGGTTCGGAACGTACGGCTGGACGGTCAGGTTGATCTCCCCGTAGCCCACCCCGCCGTCGCCGTCGTCGAGCGTCAGCCGGACGGTGTAGTCCCCGGCCGTCGTCGGCCGATACGCGAGCGTCGGCTCCGTCGCGCTGGCCACGAGCTGGCCCTGGTCGTCGCGGACCTCCCACAACCGTGTGACCGGGTCGACGGCCTTGGCGGGGTCCACCCAGCCGGCGCAGGAGAAGGAGAGCTGCTCGCCCTCGGTGGCGGTGCGGTCGCCGCCGATGTCGATCTGGGAGGGGGCCGTGTTGGCGACCTCGACGGTCCCCGTCCGGACGGTCTGGCCGCTGTCGTCGTCGCGGACGGTCAGCGTCACCGTGTAGGTGCCGTCGTCGGCGTACGCGTGCGCCGCTTCGCGGGTCGTGGCGGCCGGGCTGCCGTCACCGAAGTCCCACTCGTAGGTCAACGGGTCGGCCGGAGCGTCCGAGGCACCGCAGGAGAACTGTCCCTGCTGAGTTTCCCCGAGGCCCGTCGGGAGCTGGAACGAGTACACCGACGGGTCCGCGTTTGCCACGTACGCCGTCCCGTACGCCTCCGCCGTGGCGCCGTCGTCGTCGGTGACGTGGAAGACCGCGTCGTATTGGCCGTCCTCGTCGTAGTAGAAGCCGTACGACGCGTCGAGCGTGGCGGTGTGGGTGGTATCGTTGACAGAGAACAGCCCGTGATCCAGCGGGCAAGGCCCCGAGCCATCGCCGGGATCCACGGCGAAGCTCCAGAGGTGTGCCGTCGCGGCCGTGAGCTGGCCGGACGGGTCCGTGACGGTGAAGACCAGCGGGGCGACCGCATCGTTTTCGTCGCCGTAGAAGGACGGCGTCATGTCGGCGAACGGTGCGACGCCTTCCACGACCACCCAGAAGGAACTCGTATCCGGGTCGCCCTCGCCGGCGGAACTGACAGTCACCGTGCAGCGGTGCTCGCCCAGCTCGTGGTAGACGTGGGACAGCGGGAGCGAGCGGCTGGTCGTGTCGAATTCCTCCAGCGGACTGCCGTCGCCGTAATCGACCACGACGTGCCACGTGTCGTCCCCGCCATCGGTGATCATCGCGGTCCGCGTCAGCGCGGCGCCTTCGTCAACGGTTGCATTGCCCCAGGCCGTCACCTGCGGCGCTACGTCGGAGACGAAGACCTCGAAGCTGTCGGTGTACGTCCCGCCCGGCGCGGCGGCCGTGCATGTGACCGTAAAGACCCCGGACTGCCGCGGGGCGAACGAGAAGCTCTGGTTCGTGGTGCTGCCGGCATCGTACGGGCCGCCGGTAACGCTCCACTGCCACGTGTAGCCGGCGCCCGGGTCGGCCACGTCGGCGCTGGAGGCGACGGCCTGGCCTTCGTCCGCCACGGCGTCCCAGCCGGCCCGCAGTTCCCGGCGGATGCCGAAATCGTGCTCCTGCACGAGCGGTTCGGAGACCAGGTTGAGTGAAGGAACCGAGGCCGGCGCCGTCCGCCGCCCCCAAGCGGGAACGACCGCATCGACCGGGTAGTTGCCGTTGGGCAGGGGTGCCAGGGCGTAGAAGCCGTTGGAGTCGGTCAGCGTCCACTGCTCGTTCGACTGCCAGATGCCGTCGGCGTTCAGATCGGCGAAGACCTTCACGTTTTCCAGCGGCAGCTCGAGGCCGTGGCCGAAGGCGCCGTCGCCGTCGGCGTCGTCGTAGATGAACCCGTAGACCCCGCGGGCGCCGCGGAGGTAGTCGAAGGTGTAGGCGTCGCTGCGCCCCTCGCCGCTGCCCGCGCCGCCGTTCTCCGTGGCCACCACGGTGATCCGATGCACCAGGTTCGTCCCCCCGGGCGCGGCGTCCAGATACAGCGTGCCGTCGGAGACCCAACCGCTGACCCCGCTGCCGGCGGGGGTGCGCACCTCGTAGACGAGCTCATCATCCGGCGGCCCGCCGGCGTTGTACATGAGGTTGTACAGGTTGCTCAGCACCGCGTCGCCGTTGGCGTCGGCCAGCAGGGGCGGCAGCATGCTCCACGCCGGTCCCGCGTTGGCGGTGTGCTCGACGTCCGCGAACGCGGCCCCTCGCTGCTCGATCATCTCGATCATCAGGTCGTGCGCCTGTTCGTCCAGCGGGTTGTCGCGGACGTCCAGCAGCCGCAGCGCCGGCAGGGGGGGCTCGGCGGAGACGGCCAGGATCGCGTCGGCCACCACCGTGCCTCCCGCGCCCGCCGTCGTGACCGACACGGCATTGCCCGAGGGGTCGCCCAGTTCGAAACGCCCCAACGGCTGCCAGGGCCCCCCGACGGCCAGCCCCGACGCGCCGAACCGCTGGTTCACCGTGACGTCCGCCGACGTGACGCCGCCCACGGTGTACACCACCGACGCGCCGCTGCCCTCATGACCGTGCCACCGCGCGTAGAGGTCGTACGTGCCGCACGCGTCGCCCAGGTCCCAGCTCGCCGTGCCGTGGACCTCCCCCGGCTCGTTGGCCAGGTAGTGGTAGGCGCCCTGCCATGCGGAACTGCCCGTCCGGCTGTGCCACCACAGGTCATGGGCCGTGCTGAACGCCGGGTCGGCGTCGTCCACCACGAACGCCCCGGCCAGCGGAGACAGGTCGGTCACGCCGTTGCCTCCGAGCCGGAGGACGGCGAGGTCGTGCAGGCCCGCCAGCGGCGTTACGTCCGTTATCTGGTTGCCCGACAGGTCGAGCACAACCAGTTCCTCGAGCCCGGCGAGGTCGGCGGCGCTGAGCAGGCTCGCGTCCTGGATGCTCAACAGCCGCAGTTGGGTCAGGGGGGCGAGGGCCTGCACGTCGTGGAGGCCCGGGTTGCCGTCCAGCAGAAGCCCGCGCAGCATGCCGAGCCCGACCGGATGCCCCGTGCCCCCTTCGACCGCCGGCGCCAGCGGGCCGAGGTACATCACGTTGTTGTCCCGCAGGTTCAGGAAGTCCATGTTGGCGGCGTGCTGAAGTCCGCCGAGGCCCGTGATGCCCAGGCCGGCCGCGTGCAGTTCGACCAGCCGCCCCATGTCGCTGGCGCGGACGGGCACGGTGAATTCGCAGCCCCGCAGGCCGATGCCCAGTGCCTCACCGACCGCCTGGCGCAGCCCCGCGTCGTCGATTTCGACGACCGGATCGACGACGGTCGGGGGGGTGCTGATCAGCCTCTCGCCCATCGGCGGGGGGGTGAGGGATTCGGCGGGATCGAGGTCGTGGACCTCCACGTGCTCCCCGCGGAACGTGTCGAGCCCGCTTCGGCCCCACATGCGGTCGAGGTGGGCGCCGCCGATAAGGATGTCGTCGCCGTCGCCGCCATCGAGGCGGTCGGTATCGGTGCCCGGTGTCGTCGCCCCCTGGGCGGGGGGCAGGACCTGCACGGTCACCTCGAGCGGGACGCTGCGCGTCGGGTCGGGTTCGTAGAGGCGCAGCAGGTACTCGCCGGCCTCGAGTCCGCGCAGATCGGCTGCGGGTACACCGCGCAGGGCTACCGAGCCGTCCGCGCCATAGAGGTCGGCCAGCACGCCGCTGCTCCGCAGCCCGAGCAGCCCCGTGCCCGGCGCGACGGCCGGGGCGTCGGCGAGGACCTGCACATCCTGGGCCATCAGCCGCAGCGTCACCCGCGACCAGCCCCGCTGGAGGGCGTTGCGAACGACTTGCGTCAGGTCCGAACCGGAGAACGTGATCCGCTGCGTCTCGTCGGCCGTGGAGACCGCTACGGTGTCAATGTACGAGGACGGGCCGGTCACGTCGCCGACGGTCACGAGCCCGTCGCCTTCGGCCCCGAGCATGTAGAGATGCACCTGCCCCGCGCCGGGCCCGCAGTCCAGGATGGTTCGCGGCTGGCGGGTGCTGCTGAACGTCCACAGCGTGGTGCCCGAGCCGACCGCCGAGTCCCCGAGCAGCCAGAGATCCTCGCCCGCGGCGGCGATCCAGGTGTCCTCGGCGGCCCAGGTTTGCGGCGCGGCCATCGCGATCGTGCCCGTGCTGAACCCCAGCGTATCCGGGCCGGGGGTGTCGGCAACGTACCAGAGCGCCTGGCCCTCGCCGGCCATGTCCGTGATGCTGCTGCCGATCTGCCCGCAGTCGCTGAGCGTTTCGCCCAGGCAACTCCAGAGGCGCGTTTCGGTGCCGGCGCCGACGACGACGTAGAGGCGCCCGTCGGCATCGAGCGTCGTTGCGCTGAACTCGGGCGTCGGCTCGGGCATTCCGGCCAGCAGGTGGGCGTGGTCCGCCTGCGGCAGCGGATACGTGCCCCCCGTCGTGCCGTCGCTGCGCCACAGGTGCAGGTCCCAGGTCGGATCGCCCGTGCCATCGCGATCCCAGCCCAGGAAGTAGAGGGCGTCGCCAGCCACGGTCAGCGCCGTGGGCAGGCCGCTGCCGGCGCTGCAGAGGTTCATGAACCGGGCGGCGGGGCTCACGCCGTCGCAGGACCACAGCTCCGTCTTGTAGCCGGAGTCGTAGCCGCGGAAGTACAACTCGCCGTTGAAGACCGTCGCGTGCTCCAGCAGCCAGCCCTGGGAATCCGATTCCGCGAAGGATCCCATCAGTTCGGAAGTCGGGTCGAACCCGTCGTTTGAGTACAGCTCCCAGCCCGCCCCGTCAAAGGTGGTGAAGAACAGACGCGTATCCGACGCCATCAGCGCTTCGACGCGCTCGTCATCCACTACGGCCCAGTCCTGGATGTCGTCGACAGCCACCCGCAGCATTGCCGCGCCGCTGCCCGCCTCGTAACCGAAGTAGACGTGATCGCCCAACCGCACGAGGCCCGTCGTGAACTGGCCCGTCTCCGGCAGGTCGAGCATCTCCGTCCCCGCGGCCGTGCCGTCGGTATACCACAGTTCCTCGCTGCCACCGGACTCGGCGGCGAAGAACAGCCCCGAGCCGACCGCGAGCATCGGCCCGAAGGTCGTGCCGGCCGCCCCCGCGGTGATCTCGTCGATCAACTGCGTCCCTGCCAACGTCCCGTCGGAGACCCACAGTTCCCGCCCCGAGCCGTCGCTTTCGGCGGTGAAGTAGAACCGTCCGTCGGCCGGGACGATCTCCGCCGGCGCGTGGAAGCCGCTGACCGGGAGGATCCGCCCGTCCAGCTCGAGCGTGACGTTCTCCAGGACGGCCGGATCGGCGGCGGCCTCCAGGAGGCTTGCCAGGTCGACCTCCAGCACGCCGTGGTAGTCGGCGTCGGAGAACGTCCCGAGGCGCATCTCACTGACGGTCGTCGCGCTCATGGAGTCGACATCGACGTGCCCCGCGACGCCGCCAAGGCAGACCGACCGGTCGTTGACGGCTCGGGGCAGCACGCGGAGCAGGTCGCCCGGCTGGGCGTCGCCCAGCGTGCGGAAGCGGTACCACTGCTCGTGCTGGTCGGCGGGCCAGGAGTGCGTGTACTCGACGGGCTGGCCCGTGCCGGCGTCGATCAGCACCCCGCCGACGCCGGGGAAGCTGCGGTTGTCGATCGGCTCGGGGGCGAGCCAGTCCGGCAGGGCGAGCCGGCGGGGCGAGCCATGGATCGCGTAAATGCTGCCCGCATGCGCGAGCGGCTGTGCCCCGAGCCCGTCGGCGTAGCCGGCGCCGACCAGGACGTCGTCGCACCCGTCGGCGTCCAGATCGATCCCGCCGGCCCGGCTGAGCGTGCCGAACCAGTCCCCGCTGACGGGCCCGGCGACGGTGGCGACGTCCGTAAGCCCGTCGGCGTCCAGGTCCGCCCCGTCGAGGGAGAGCATCACCTCTCCGCCGCGGCCCGCCAGGTCCCAGACGATGTGCAGGCTGCCCTGCACGCGGGAGTCCACGAGCGTTCCGTCGACGCTGATCGTCTGGCCGAGGAAGCCGACGGCCAGGTCGGCCGCGCCGTCGCCGTCGAAGTCGCCGCCGGCGACGCTGACGGCGCCGGTGACCTCGGCTTCCTCCGGCAGGCTGCCCGGCGCGTGACGCCACAGCGCGACGTCGGCATCGGCCGACCGCAGCGGCGTGGCGTCGGCGGGCGGCACGGCGGCGGGGGAGCCGTAGAAGACCAGCAGCCCGGCCTCGTCACCGTGGCTGCCGCCCTCGCCGGCGTCGAGGAGGACGAAGTCCGCGTAGCCATCGCGATTGACGTCTGCCAGCGACACGACCTCGGTGCCGAGCGCCCAGTCCTGCACGAGGCATCGGGCGTCGCCGTCGTCGCCGACGGTGACCACGCCGGTCGCGCCGCCGGCGACGACGTACAGGCGGTCCACGTAGCGGTCGTCCTCGCCGGCGGTTGACAGGCGGTACTCGCCGGTCCGCAGAACGAGCACGTCGTCCCGCCCGTCGCCGTCCACGTCGGCGACGGCGGTGCGGATGCCGGCCGAGGGGACGCGTTCGATGGACCAGTCCGCGGCGGCATCCCCCAGGAGCTGCTGCTTGACACCCGAGGTGTCGCTCGTCGTCTCCCGCAGGAAGGCCGTCGCCGAGTCGACGGGCGAACCCGTCTGCAACGCCGCAGCCACGCTCTCGCCCGTGAGTACCCGCGCGAAGTACCCCGTCGGGCCGGCCTGGGGGAAGCTGATCATCAAGTCCGCGTTGCCCCCGCCGTCATGATCCAGAATCGTTGCGGCCAGGGCGCCCTGCGGATAAATGCTGTCGGGAACCGTCGCAACCAGCGGCAGTTCGGACAGCGCCACGCTTCGCTCCGGCCGGGTCGTCCCGGCCAGCAGCGCCACCTCCGTTCGCGAGTCGCCGCCGCTGTAGCGGTGGAAGGCGATGTCGGCCAAGCCGTCGCCTGTGACGTCACCGACGCCTTCGCCGACCGACCAGCCATTCAGATCGATGATGATCTGGGCGGCGTCCGCGACGGACTGCACGCCCGCCAGCCGCACGGGCCCGAGCAGGATGCAGGCGGTCTCGTAGCCGTGGACGAGGACGTCCTCAAACCCGTCGCCGTTGACGTCGCCGACCGGGCGGTTGCCGGCCAGGCCCTCCAGCGCGGTCGAGCCGGTCACACGACCCGCCATGCCGATGTCGCGGTCGCCGGCGTTGAGGTCCATGTCGGTCGCGCCGGCGGGATCGGTCAGGCGGGGGCTGGCCAGCGGCAGCTCGAACGCCTCGGCCGCCGGAAGCGGCGGCGTGGCGGCGTCGATCAGTTCCCGGGCGTGGAACACGTGGGAAGCGGCCCCCCAGCGGTCGGGCAGGCCGAAGTCGGCCTCGCCGTCGCCGTTGACGTCGCCCAGGGCGACGGGGCCTCCGGCCAACAGCGAGCCATTCTCTGCGGCGTACCACGGCCGGGCGGGTTCGAGGACCATGTTGGGCGCGTCGAACGCCTCCGGCGCGGTCCAGTCGCGGCCATCGGCGAGGAAGATCTCGTAGACCTGGTGCATCAACCGGGTGCCGTCCTCGCTGACGCGGTGGGTCAGCTCCCGGGCGGGCGCGGCCAGATCGCCAAGGCCGTCGCAGTCCACGTCGCCGGGGGCCAGCAGGCCCAGTGCATCGACATGATGGCCGGTGGGCGCGGCGCCGGCGTTGGCGAGGAAGATCCAGCTCTCGTGGGCGGCCTGGCCTGCGCGGCGGGCGGAGACGACGAAGTCTTCCGGCGTTCCACCGCCGTCGAGATCGCCCGCCGCCGAGACGGTGAACCCGTCCGCGTCGTCGCCGAGCACGTGCTCGGAGAGCCACTGGAGATTGGCCGAGCCCGTGTTGGTCAGCAGGACCAGCTTGTCCGTGGCGCGGGTGGGGCACTTGCGACGGATGACGCCGAACTCGTCGAGCCCGTCGCCGGTGACGTCCCCGACGCACGCCACGACGCTGCCCAGCTCCCCCTCCGGGGCCAGGCCGGCGTACACGGAATACGCCATTTCGTCGCGCGGGCGCACGGACCGCAGCAGGACGTCGTCGACGTGCCAGCCCTCGAAATCGTTGAGCATCCAGCCGTTCGTGTCAAACGTGAAGCGCAGGCGCAGCGTGTCCCCGGCGTCGAAGCCGCCGAGGTCCGCGCACGCCCACTGCCAGGCCCCCGTGCCGTCCAGCAGCCCCTCGCCGTCGTTGCTGAAGATGCGGACGCCGGGCTGCCAACCCAGCCCGTCCGGCTTGACGTCCAGCCAGACCTCCGCCCGGTCCCAGTGCGACGGCTCGCCCTGCGTCTGCAGGAAGTAGCTGAAGCTCAACTCGACGTGGGCCGCCGCCTCCGTCAGCGTGACCTCCGGCAGGATCAGCTCGCCTTCGCTGTGACCGACGTCGTAGTTGTGGTCGGCCGCGCCGTAATAGGCCGCCCGGCCCCCGCGGTGCCCGGCATCGTCGGCGCGGAAGTCTGCAACGGTCCAGAGCCCGCTGGCGGTCGTGCCTACCGACAGGAAGTCCTCGAAATCGGCGAACAGCAGGCCCGCGTCCGCGTCGTGCCACATGTCCGAGCGATACGTCAGGCGGGTCGCCCTGCCCTTGTGCTCGTCGGCGGACCAGGCCTCGCCGACGACCAGGTCGTCCCGCGAGTGGGCGTCGAGGTCCCCGGCAGCGATGGACAGCGGGAAGTCGAACGCGTTGACCACGCCGTCGGCCTCGGCGACGACGTCGATCTCGTCCGGCCAGGAGGTCCGTCCGCGGAGGTAGTACACCCCGGCGAGGCCGTACGGCTGGTCGCCGTGATTGCTGACCATGATCGCCAGGTCGTCCGGCCCGCCGAGGGAACTGCTGATGTCGCCGGAGACGATCTGGCAGCGAATCCCGAACGACTCGCCGCTGACGGGGGCGGGCAGTTTCAGCGCGACCGTCCCTCCGCCGGACAACCGAAGGTACGCAATACTGGGCCGCACGTAGTGCTGTGGGTGGCTCTGGGCGCCGTCCGGAACGTCCTCGCTGTGCCCGAAGTGCTCTTCGGCGGCGTGGATGAAATCCGCCTTGCCGTCGGAATCGACGTCCGCCAGGGGCACCAGCACGGCACGCGCGCCCGGCCCGCCTTCGGGGTGCAAGTCGGCCGTCGACGCCGCGACGTCCGTGACGTCCCCGACGCGGCTGTCGAACTGTATCTGGTAGCGTCCCATCGGCTCGCACGGATCGTCGCTGCTCTGGCCGCTGGTGAAGCCCAGCATCGCCGCGGTGGAGTCGGCGGCGAACTCCACCGCCAGGCGTTGGCCGCCCCTGCGGGCCGACAGCACCAGCCGCTCGAGCTGCGGGTCGTAGTAGGCGAACAGGTCGGGATTCCCCAGGGCGGCAGTGAGCGATTCGGCCAGGCCGGTGAAGCTCTTGGCGGGCCCGCCGTCGGTCAGGGGCACGGAGATGGTCTGGCGGTTGCCGTTGTAGATCACGTCCAGGACGGCGTCGGCGGCGCCGTAGCCGACGGTCGGCGCCGACCCCGCGGCCACGCCGAAGCTGCGCGGGTTCACGACGTGAAGGAGGTAGTAGTCCGGGGTGCCGGCGAACTGCTCGGCCGGCGTCAGGGCCAGCGGTCGTTCCCCGTCGGTCGCGACGGCGGCGTAGAGGTACACGTTCTGCTGGTGCCCCTCGGTGGCGGTGCGCGGCAGCCAGGCGCTGTCGGTCTGCCCGGCAACGAGGTCCACGCCGTCCAGCAGGTCACGGTCCAGCGTGGTTTCGAAGACGACGCGGATCATCCCGGCGGTGAGGGTGGCGGCGTCGGCCTGGCCGAAGCTCCGCTCCGCTCGCGGTGGCGGGAGAATGTACCAGTCGCCCGCGTCGGCGGAGTTGAACGACAGGTCAACGGCCGCGCTGCCGCCGCTGGGCGCAGCCAGCAGGGCGGCGAAGGCGGCGCTGTCGTTGAGGCCGGCCTGGCCGTAGCGTTCGACGGCCTCGTAGTCGTCGCTGCTGACGCCGGCGGCGCCCAGCAGCAGGTCGTTGCCCGGGCCGCCGTAGAGTTCGTCGTTCCCTCCGCCGCCGGCGAGGAAGTCCGCCCCTCCGTCGCCGTGGATCACGTCGTCGAGGAACCCGCCGAACAGCCGGTCGTACCCGTCGCCGCCGTGAATCTCCAAGAAACCGATCGCCGCGCCTTCCTGGAGGTTGCCTTGCTTGATGCCCCACTCGCTGTCGGTCCAGCCGCTGCCGTCGGCGCGGGGGAACCGGTACTCCGGGTCGCCGCGGACCTCGTCGTCGCCGGCGCCCATCTCGAAGGTCGTCCCCTCGACGCGCTCGGCCTCGTAGTAGGCGTAACGCTGGAGATAGAGCTGCACGTCCCCCTCGGCGGCCGTGCCGACCGGCAGGCCCAGCTCGACGGCCGCGACGTCGTTGGCCGCCGCCACTTCCAGGCTGCCCCCGGGCGCCGTCGTCAGCCGCAGCCGCAATCCGTCGAGGTCGCCGCGAACCGCGCCGTCCAGGCCTTCGGCCGCCAGGGCGTCGCGGACCGCCTGGACCAGCCCCACCGCGGACCGTCCCGGTCCGGCGGGAACGTCGCCCGCCGAGTGGTCGATCATCAGCGTGTGGTTCGTTCCGTTCACGCAGAGTTTCAGCAGGGCCTGGCCGGTGAGCAGGCCGTTGTCGGGCAGGTCGGCCGTGCCGGTCAGCGCGGCGGGCGCTGCCCCCGAGGCCGTCAGGTACCGCTGATTGGCGATGTCCCAGACCAGCGAACTGACCTCGTAGCGGTGCAGGAAGCGGTTGTAGCGGATGGCCACGTGGTCCGGCACGGGGCGGTTGAGCCGGTCGGTGTCCCCGCCGAGGTAGAGCACCCGGTCGTTGCCGGCTCCGCCGTCGAAGACGTCCGCGGACGTGACGAACACCGGCGCGCCGGTCAGCCCGCTGATCGGCAGCTCGTCGGGGACGACCTGGAACACGTCGTCGCCGACCTCGCCGAACAGCAGATCGCCGGCCTGCCTGTCGCGCCCGCCGGTCAGGACGTCGTTGCCGCCGCCGCCGAAGATCCAGTCCTCGCCGGGCCCGCCGCAGAGCACGTCGTGCCCGGCGCCGCCGAGCAGTACGTCCCGCCGCTCGGCGTTGTCGCGCAGTGCCTGATCGAACGCGACCGGCGCCGCCGAACCCACCTGGACGGTCAGGTCGTACGCCGTCGGCACGGCGAGCGGGGAGCGGACGCGGACGTAACAGGTCACGCCGGCGCCCATCCCCGTCCCGCCGGCCAGGTCGATCGCCTCCATCTCGCCGTCGCCGTCGAGGATGTACGTCTCGGCAAGCACGTCGCCGGCGTCGCCGATCGTCGCGGCCGCCGTGACGGTGACGTCGTCCGCGGCCGCCAGGCGGAAGCTGTACCAGTCCACGTCCGACGGGTTGTCGAGGGTCAGGCCGGTGAAGGCGACCGAGCCGGCCAGGTCGCACGCGTCGGCGTACTGCCCGGCCCGCAGGCCGAGCAGAACGGCGGCGTCGCTGTCGTTGACGCCGAGAACACTCAGCCAGCCGTCCGGCCCGACGGCGGTGGGGCGCAGTCCGAGGGCCCCGTCCACGTTCTCGGCGACGACCAGCCCGGCCAGGGCCGAAGCGTCGATGGCCGTGTTGACGTCCGCGACGAGGTCCGCGAACGTGCTGTTGGTCGCCGTGGCCGCGGCGGGCAGGTAGACGCTCACGCCGTCCTCGCCCGCGAAGGCGAGGTCGCTGCCGGTCAGGGTGAAGCGTGCGGTCGTTCCGGCGGGCAGGCGGCCGTCGGCGGGTCCGGCCTGCTCGGCGACGAGCATCATGGGGCCGTAGATCCCGAACGCCCGCGCGGGGTCGGTGAGGTCGGACACGTTCTCGTTGCGGGAGGGGCTTTCGGTGCGGTCGGAGAGGATCACGTTGCCGCCTTGGAACTCGACGCGGTCGTCGCCGTCGCCGGCGTCCACCCAGACGCTCGTCTGGACGGTGGGTCCGACGTAGACCTCGTCGTTGCCGCCCAGCGCGTCGACGATGATCGCCAGGAAGTCCCCTTCGCCCGGCAGGAGGTTGCCCTCGAGGACGATCTCCCGGTACGCCGCGCCGCGCTCGTCGGGTTCGAGCTCGCCGATGGCGTGCAGGTCCATCAGGACCTCGGTGGCGTCCCAGACGCGATCGCCGTTCTCGTCCCGAGCGTCGAAGTCCAGCCGGACCTGCGCGTCGAAGGTGTAGTGGCCATCGTTGTTCGTCAGGCGCGTGATGAGGTGGTGGTCCTGGAGCAGGCCGGGCTCGGTGACATAATCGACGGTGATGACGTCGTCGGCCCCTGAACCACCGTAGTACCAGACCTTGTTGGTCGATCTGGCGTAGGCCTTCCAGGCGTCGTCGCCGGGCAGGCCGTATGCGTCCTCCAACAGCGCGCCGTCACGCGTGTACAACAGGTCATCCCCGCCGTTGCCGTACAGGAAGTCCAGCCCCGTCCCGCCGTAGAGCTCGTCATCCTGTCCGCCGCCGAGAACGCGGTTCATGCCGGTGTCTTCGAGCGTGCGCCCGTCGTCGGGCTCGCTGTAGACCCGGCCGGTGACGGCGTCGATGAACACCCCGAAGGTCGCGCCGTCGGGCTCGGCGGGGGGGTGTCCCTGCCCATCCAGGCCGGTGAACGCGCCGTCGACCTGCTGGCGGGGGTGGAAGGACCAGGCGTAGAGGAAGTTGCCCGGCGCGCCCCCGGGGCCGATGTTGTCCCCGCCGCCGATCAGGTCGTCGTTGCCCGCGCCGGCGAACAGGCGGTCCTGGTCCCCGCTGCGCCCGCCGCCGTGGCGGTCCCCGTGGAGCCGGTCGTCCCCTCCGAGGCCGTACAGCCAGTCGCTGCCCGCTCCGCCGTCGATCAGGTCCCGCCCGGTCGAGCCGAGAACCACGTCATCCCCGCCACCGCCGTCAAGCCGCGCGACCCAGTCGCGGCTGCGCAGAGCCAGTTCGCCCAACTCCAGCGCCGTCTCGCCGGCCGCGAAGCCGATCACGTCGTCCCCGCCGAGCCCGGAGATGGCGAACTGCTCGAGCGTCGCCTGCCCGTCGGCGTCGCGCCAGTCGGCGGCGAAGGCGGCCCCGCCGGCATGGAGGTTGTACTCGACCAGGAGGCGACCGTCCGGCGCCTGGCTCAGCAGGATCACGTCGTCGGCCTGCGTGCCGTTGATCTGGAGGATGTCCGTCCACAAGTCCTCGCCGGCGTCGTCGGAGCCGCGGTTGCCGCCGTGGCCGTTCAAGGCCGACTCGCCGTAGGCGTCGTAGGCGGTATCGAACGTCAGGAAGTCGTTGCCCGCCCCGCCGTAGAGCCAGTCGGCCCCGTCCTGGCCCTCCAAAACGTCGCTGTCGGCGCCGCCCCGGAGTTCGTCCTCGCCGCCGCCGCCGAAGAGGTGGTCTTCGCCCCCGTCGCCGTAGAGCAGGTCGGCGGCGCCGGAGGTGTCCGCCGACGTGCTCGGACCGTAGTTCGCCCCGTCGAGGTAATCGCCGTACAGGTCGTCGTTGCCCGAGCCGCCGATCAGCACGTCGCGGCGCCGGTTCCCATAGAGGATGTCGTTGCCGCTCTGCCCGTCGAGCCAGTCCCCCCAGCCGGTCCCGTCGTCGCCGTCGGGCGCGAAGGCGTAGAGGTAGTCCCGCCCCGGCCCGCCGAAGAGGCGCTGGCCGGCCTGCACGGCCCCGGTGCCCGTGCCGCCGTCGCCGTAGAGCGAGTCGCTGCCCTCCTCGCCGTAAAGCCGATCCACCCCGCCTCCGCCCTTGAGCGTGTCATTGCCCGAGCCGCCGCGGAGCACGTCGTCGCCGGCCGCGCCGGTCAGCTCATCCATGGCCGAGCCGCCGTCGAGGTAATCGGCCCCGGTCCCGCCGTCGAGGTGGTCGCTCTGGCCGCCGCCGAAGAGCCAGTCCGTGTCGTCGCCGCCGCGGAGCGTGTCCGTGCCGTCCTCCCCGCCGGCGATGCTCAGTCCGGCCACGATCGCCGGGGTGATCCGCGCGAGCGGGGGCATGGCGGCGAGGTAGCCCGAGGGCGCCATCGCGTCGGCGGAGTCCTCGTGCGGGGCGCGGACGAACAGCGACGCGTCGGACAGATCGAACGCCTCCCACTCGTAGACCATCGAGCCGCCCCAGATCACGTCGCACCCGGGTCCGCCGCTCAGCGCGTCGTTGCCCGGGCCGCCGACGATGAGGTCGCAGCCGGCGCCGCCGTTGATCGTGTCGTTGCCGGCCCCGCCGACGATCAGGTCGTAGCGGTCCCAGCCCCCGTCGTTGCCGCCTGCGCTGATGTCGTCGTCGCCGCCTTCACCGTAGATGACGTCGCGCCCGTCGCCAGTGACGATCGTGTCGCCGCCCGCGCCGCCGTGGACCACGTTGTCGCCGTGTCCGGCCAGGATGGTGTCCGCACCCTCGCCGGCGTGAATCGTGTCGTCGCCGTCGCCGGCCTCGACGTGGTCGTCGCCGCCGCCGGCGTCGATCGTGTTGGTCCCGCCGTAGGCGTGGATCTCGTCCCGAAGATCTCCGGTGACGATGACGTCGTCGCCGTCGTCGGTGTGGATGACGTTGCGCCCGCCCCCGGCGTGGACGGTGTGGGGGGCGTCCTCTCCGGCGTCGCTGCGGAGGTCGATGACGTCGTCGCCGTCGCCGGTGGTGACGTTGTCGGCCCCCGCGCCGGCCCGGATGCGGTTGGTGCCGGCGCCGGCGTGGATGACATCGTTGTCGCTCAACCCGGGCGGCAACGAGCCCGGCCCGGCGTGAATCTCGTCGTCGCCGTCGCCGGTGGTGATCTCGTCGTCGCCGGTGAAGGCGTGGATCACGTTGCCGCCACCCCCCGCGGTGATGACGTCGTCGCCGAGGTCGCCATAGACGGTTTCGCTCCAGCATCCGGCCCCCGCGTCCAGGATGTGGATGGAATCCGGCTCGCCGGCGTCGGCGCTGCTGGAGCCCGGCGTGGTGGTCGTGCCTGCAATCAGCGTGTCGCCGCCGTCCTGGCCGTACAGCTCGTCGCTGCCGGGCCCGCCGTACAGCGTGTCGTCCCCGCCGCCGCCGTGAAGCACGTCGCGCCCCCGCCCGCCGTCGAGATGGTCGGCCTCGTCCCCGCCGTCGAGGTGGTCGTTGCCGCCGTCGCCGTGCAGCTCGTCGCTGCCGCCCTCGCCGTACAGCAGGTCCATTCCGTCGCCGCCGTGAAGCTCGTCGGCGTCGGCGCCGCCGTGAAGCGTGTCGCCGCCCTCGTCGCCGCGGAGGACGTCCCTGCCGTCGCCGCCGGTGAGATGATCCGCACCCATCCCGCCGGACAGCTCGTCGTCGTGACCGCCGCCGAACAGCTCGTCGTCGCCCATCCCGCCGTGGAGGGCATCGTCATCGTCGCCGCCGTGGAGTTCGTCGTCACCCATGCCGCCATCCAGGCGATCATTGCCCGAGCCGCCGTAGAGGCGGTCGTCCCCCGCGCCGCCGGTCAGGACGTCGTCGACGACGTCCGGCCCGGTCAGGCCGGCGTTCCCGTCGTCGCCCTCGCCGGCCGAGAGCAGCTCGCCCGTGCCCGCGGCGAACGTGGCCGAGCCGGCAGAGAGAATGTCGTCGCCGTCGCCACCGTCGAGGAGGTCGTGGCCGGTCCCGCCGATCAGCACGTCGTCAAAGTCGCCGCCGTTGAGCGTGTCGTCCCCGGCGCCGCCGTCCAAGCAGGCCGGCGCCCCGCCGGCCGTGAGCGTGTCCGTGCCCGCGCCGCCGACAAGATGCACCGGCAGGGCCAGCCGTCGGTCGGCCGCGAGGAGATCGTCGCCGTCCCCGCCGTCCACGTAGATGCCCGTGACGCCGGTGTAGGTCTGGCGCAGCCCGAGGGTCTCGACGGTGACTTCGCCATCGCCGCCGCGGCGCAGTTGCACCACGTCGTCCATCGCGTCGTCGCCGGCCGGGCCGCCCTGTCGCAGGTGGCTGTGCGGGCCGATGTGCACCAGCAGCGTGTTCGCCTCGAGGACCTCGCCGTCCGGCAGGGCGAGCGGTTCGGTGAGCACGCTGGCCAGGACTGGGTCGGGCTCCTCGGCCTGCTCGGGCCGGTCGGGCCGTTGGAGGTCATACTCCACGAGCGTGACGTGCCCGAAGTCGACGCTCTTCTCCCAGGATGTAAACAGCAGGTCGACGCGGACGTAAGCCTCCAGGCCCGCCTCGACCTTGCCGCTGACGTCGAAGATCCAGATCGGCCCGAGCATGAAGTTGTCGGCCAACTCGTCCAGCCGGACCTTGCCGTCTTCGTCGGGGTCGTTGAGATTGAACTCGACGCTGGCGTAGACGCCTCCGCCGACGCCGCCGCGCGCCACGCCGAGGTTCAGCTCCGCCGAGGCCACCAGCGAGCCCCGCAGCACGACTTCCGCGTTGTCGCGCCCGCCGGCGGCGTCGGCAACGTAGATGCCGTTGAGCAGGTCCAGCGGATCGCCGGTGCGGGCGACGTCGAAAATGCCCTGCGTGTCGTAGCCGAAGTCGAAGTCGATCTCCGCGCCGATCGTCCCGGCGATGCGGCAGCCCAGCGGGCCGATGATCGTGAAGAACTGGCTGTAGGTGAACTCCAGGTCCAGCGACGGCATGTTGTAGGTGATGAGGTCCACGTCCTCCCGGCCGAGCAGGAGCTGCATCACCATGGCGGGGTCGTCGATGAGGGGAAAGGCAAAGCCTTCGCCGTCGGCGTCGTCAGCGGCCTTGGGGATCGAGTCGTAGTACGAGCGGACCTCGGGCCCGGTGGCGTCGAGCGATGAGGGGATGGGCGCAAGCGGCTCGGGCTCGCCGAGTTTGCCCGCGGCATCGTAGCTCATCGTGTAGCTGCCGATCGGCATCCATACGCTCTCGCCGAATTGCGGGATGCTCAGCAGGTCGATTACGTCGGCGACGGCCTGGACGTACCTGGCGGCCCGCTCGGCCCCGCTGCCGAACAGCGAGGCCAGGTCCAGCAGCGTGATGTCCCGTCCCATGAGGTCGCTGATGCCCGCCAGCGGGGCGGTCAGGGCGTCGACGATGGGCTTGACCGGCTCGATGATCTCGTTGATCTCTCCAAGCAGGTTGCCGAACGCCCCGCTGAGATACTCGCCCACGTTCAGGCGGACGTCGCGGAATGCGATGGTCGGCTGCGGGTCGAGAATGTCGTCCAGGCTGCCCAGCGGCCATGCCACGTGCAATTCGCCGGCCACCGACGGCAGCATGCCCGAGCCCAGCGACGCCTCGATGTCCAGGTGCAGCCCGCACTCGGGATTGGTGAGCGTCGACTCGATGATGTCCGCCCCGGCCGTGGCGAGTTCGGAGATCGTCAGTCGGCCGTCGCCGCTGGGCTCGACGATGTCCACCTGGAACTCCAGGCCCAGGCCGTTGAACTCGCCGCCCATCAGCGCGGCGGTCAGGTCGAGCGGACCCAGCTCACCGGCGGCGTCCAGCGAGGTCACCTGCACGTCCGCCGCCACCGTCACATCCGGCTGGTCGTCGATGTTTCCGACGTTGAAATACACGCCCTCGGAGCGGCTGATCCCGAAGCCCAGGTGCATGTCCAACGTCACGTCGACGCTGACGGAGCCGTCCACGGCCAGGCCCAGGCCGGGCACGTTCGCGTCCAGGACGAAGTCGTCGCCGGCGAAGCTCCAACCCGCCCCCAGCCACATGTCGTACTGCACGCGGTCCGTGTGCAGGTTGACCGTCTCGGGGATCATGAGGACGTCATCGAGCGTGGTCTCGCCGTCGGCGTTGGCGTCCTGGAGCCACCCCAGCCCGCCGGTGCCCAGCGCGTCCCACAAGGCCTGACGGATCGCCTGGGGCGAGTCGCCGACGGCCTCCAGCGTATCGACGAGCTGGGGCCGCATCTGCCCGACGAAGTCCGCGGCGTCGCGAAGCTGCGTGCCGATGATCGGGAACTCCAGGCCGAAAAGCTGGCTGTCCAGGGAATCCTGGAGGATGGCGAGCATGCTGTCGATGCCGGCGGTGAGCACGCTGAGGTCGCTGCCGAAGTCCAGGCCGTCCATGTGGGCGCGGATGGTCTCGCCCAGATCGCCCGGGGTGAACTGGATATCCGGGTCGGTCAGGTCGTCGAGGGTCCAGACCAGCTCCGCCAGCTTGTGGTCGCGCGTGGGGAAGTACAGGGGCAGTTCGGCCCACGCCTGTTCGGGATACCCGCCGGAGGGGGCGTGCGTGACGTTGACGGTCAGGTCGCTCAGCAGCGGCTCGGCGTCCGCCAGCGTGCGGACGTCGCCGTCGCCCCCGAACTCGAAGTAGTGCCTCCCGTCCCCGTTGCCGTCCGTCAGCCCCGCCGAGAGGGTGGCGTCCAGGTAGCACGCGCCGTTGTCGTCGTCGGCGTTGCCTACGTACATTCCCAGCGCCCCGACGGCCGCGGCGAACTCCAACTCCTCGCCGGCGACGTTCACGTGCGCAACGGCGCCCGTGCTGTCGTAGACGAACGGGCGTGGATTCGTCGGGTCCGCGAAGTCCACGCCGAGATGCAGGCCGAGGTCCACGTCGGCCGTGACGTCGAGCTGTCCGTCGTTGCTGAAATCGAACATGCTCGTCAGGCCGGGCACATCGAGCACGCTCAGGTCCAGCGCCAGCGGGAACGTTCGCCCCGCGTTGCCCTCGGCGTCCTTGAGGATGGTGCTGAAGTCCAGGTCCAGCCGGAGCGCCGGGCCGGCCGGATCGATGCTCAGGCCGACCGCCTCGGCCGCCAGGCCCAGCGCCTCGGCCAGCTCGCCGGACAGCTCTTCCAGCAGCGCCTGCGTGCTGAGGTTCACCTCCGCCACGCGGTCGGTGAGGTCGGCAACGAAGCCGAGCATGTCATCGAGCCTGCGCCCGATCAGCGGCAGCGTCTGGCCGAAGGGTCCGGCTTGGGCGATGGCCCCTGCGGCCCGGCCGGCCATGCCCAGCATCCCCTGCACGTCCGCCAGGGCGAGCGGCTGAAGGTTCAGCAGCTTGTCGAAGCCGTCCAGCACGGATGCCAGGCCGGCGAGATTGAGTTCGACGCGTGTGGGGAACGTCGAGCCGTCGGGCGCCGGCGGCAGGCCCGGCGGGGGAGGGGGGGGATTGATCGAGAAGACATCGCTGGAGTGCAGCTCGATGGCGGCGTCCGTCTCGATAAGCTGGCTGACGTCCACCCCGGCGATCTGGTCGTCCGCCTTGAGCGGCAGGCGGGCGTCCAGCGCCCCGCCGACGTCGAGCTGGAGCAGTCCGCTCGTGCCGTCGCTGAAGTTCCCCAACTCCCGCAGCAGCGCGTCCAGCGAGACGTCGGCGGCGCCCGTCCGCAGGGCAAGCTCGGCCGTCAGCGAGGCCTCGCCGTCCTGGATGCCCAGTTCGATCATCTCGCCGAGGACGAACGTCGCGTCGATGTCGTCGGCCTCGACGCTCAGCCTCGCGTTCCACTCCATGCCGCTCTGGATGTATACGTGCTTCTCGAGCGTGTCGCCGTGGAGCGGCGCGGTCTCGACCACGCCATCCCCGTCGACGTCCTGGCCCAGCAGGCCCGGGGCCACGCCAGCCATCGAGCCGCTCGCGGCGCCCACCTTCAGCATGGCGTCCTCGTCGGGCGCCGGGCCCGGATTCGACTCGGTGAAGGTGATCCGGTGCGTCTCGCTGTCGAGGGCGATCGTGAGCTTCCCCGCCGCCGTCGGCGGAATCGCGGCAGTCAGCTCCGCCGCGAGGTCGGCGGGCCTGTCCGTGCCCGAGACGCCAGAGAGGTCGAGCCCGACGGCCGTGCCGTCACGCAGCGTCACGAGCACGTCCGCCTGCCCGGCCGGGCTGAGAAGCTGGTCCCACTTGTCGAGCGTCAGCTCGTTGAGAGTGGGCCAACCGTTCTCGGCGACGGTGAAGCCGAGCTTGCGGAGGTCCATGACCATCGTGAAGGCTAGATCGACGTCCCCGGTCAGTTGCCCTGAGCCGGACGTGCTGAAGCCGCTGATCGGAGAGATCTCCAGTGAGCCCAGATCCAACGGCGACGCCAGTTCGGGGAGGCTGTCGGCGACGTGGAACTCGTACAGCAGCGCCGGTGCGGTCGCGCCGCCGGGCAGGGCATAGGCGGCGTCGTAGGTAACGGCCGTCAGCGCCGGCAGCAGGTCCCGCAGGGCCTGTGCGGTGTCGAAAGCGGGCAGGCCGGGCTCCGCTTCGAGCAGGTCGGCGACCTGCGCGTTGAACGCGGCGCGGGGGTTGATCGCATCGCCGAGGCGTCGCCCGGTCGTCGGCAGGACCACGTCGAAGGCGTCCGTGGCGGCCAGATCATCCAGCCACTGGCCGATCTGCTCGAGCACGCCGGCCACGCCCCCGGCGGAGAGGTCCTGGAAGCGGCGCAGGTCCTCGCCGGGCGCGAACGTGACCGTCGGCAGGGCCGGGTCGAAGAGGTCGCCGTCGAAGACCGTCGCGGTCACGCCGGCGCTGAGCCCGTCGATGCCGGTGGTCACCGCGGCCGGAAGCTCGATCTTCAGGAAGTTCGGCGGATCGTGGGGATGCGCCGGATCCGGGTCGCTGCGCGGGGTGAACTGGAGGGTCTCATCGATGGTGTGCGCGCGCATGCGGGCGGGCGTGATCCGCTCGCCGTACGGGCCCATGTCGAGCACCGCGCCGGTCACCCCCGCCGTCAGCGCCGCGCTGCCCCCGGAGAGGGCCAGCCCCAAGAACCCCAGGCGTGCGCCCAGGGACAGGTCGCTCACGTTCAGCGCCGCCGAGGCCTCGAACCGCGTGATCTCCGCGTAGGCGATGTCCCCCGGGTCGTCGGCTGTCAGGTCGATGCCCAGGTGCAGACCCAGTTCCAGCGACGCCGTCAGGGCGGCGTCGATCACCCCGTCCAGGATGAGTCCCGCGTCGAGCAGCTCGTTGGTGAAGTCCGACCTGGCGGCATGCGTCACGCTGTGGGAGAGGGTCCAATCGAGCTGGAGCTCGTCCTCCGCACCGGCCGTTGCCGAGGCCCCGATCGCCGCCGCCAGCCCATCGATGGTCGCGGGGTCGGCGGAGTTCAGGTAGTCGGCCATCGGCTGGTGGACGTGGTCCCGGAAGAAGGCGGGCATGTCGAGCAATTGGCCGATAGAAGCCGGCTGGCCCTCGTTGACCGCGGCGACGGAGACGCCGGGCAGCGCCCGGCCCGCTGGACCCAGCGAGTGGGCCAGGGAGCCGAGCGTCGCCAGTTCCTCCGCCAGGTTGCGCAACGCCGCCACTTCCTGCGCCGTCAGAACGCGTGACGGCGACGGCGCGGCGAACTCGACGCGCATCTCGCCCGCCGTCGCGTCGTCCGTCGTCGCGATGTCCGCGCCCAGGGCGCTGTTGATCTGCGAGACGAGCGAGGGATCGCCCACACGCAGCGCCTCCAGCGTGAGCCCCGCGGCGACGGCTGCGGAGTCCAGCGCCTCGGCCTGCGCCACCACGTCGGCATTGGCGGCGGGCAGGACCAGGTCGGCCTGCATCCCCGCCCGCAGGCCGCCGCCGCTGAGTGTACTCAAGGCGAGCACCTGGATGCCCCCGCCGGCCGGTGCGGCGGTCTCCAGCACCGACAGCACCCAATCCGTCGCCCAGTTCGCCGGCTCGGCGACGCTGGTCCACTGCTGCCAGTGCGGCGCGTTCGATTGGTTCAGCCACCCCGCCGTCTCGGCATCCAGCAGGCCGCTGCCCGCGGCCGGGCTCAGTGTGGCTGCGTCGTCCACGGCCGCCTGAAACAGCTTCAGCGCCGCGGCGCTGTGCGGGTCGGCCGCGCCGTCCACCTCGACTGGTCGCCCTCGGGCGTCCACGAAGCCAAGATAGGCAAGACGCTGCTCGGCCCGCATCTGTGAGAGCATCCCCCCGGCCGGCTCGACCAGGGCCGTGCCATCGCCGACCGACGAGAACCCGCCGTCTATCTCGACCGTTGCCGTCGCCGTCGTCGCCGCTCCGCCGACGTCGAGGAAGTCGTAGGTCAGCGAGAGAGTGCCCTGGAACCCGTCGGCCGCGGGGTTCGCATCCGTGCCGAGCCCCGACACCGTTGCCGGCGCGAGGTACAGCCGACCGGTCGCGGCGAAGGGGCGCCCGTCCACAGCGTCGCCGTAGAACAGCCTTCCGACGACCTGGTTGTCGGCGAGCAGGTCCCATGCTGCCGAGCCGGGGCTTTCGCGGAGCGTCACGGCCTCATCGGCAGTGCTGAGCGTGACGCCCTGAAGCTGAAAGCCGCCCTGCGCATCCCCCTCGAGTGAGCCGATGTCGACAAGAAAAACGTCCCCGGTGCGTCCGTGGACGTCGCTAAGCAAGATGCGCGGTTCGAGCGGCTCGAACTGCGCCTGGAGCCGCTCTGAATCAACTCTCCCTGTTACCCACGCGAACACCGACCGCGCGTCGAACGCCATGGATGTATCCTCGCTTTTCCAATCGCCATCATGGGAGTTCCCATTGAACCACCGAATCTCCTGGGTGTCAATCGATATACGCCAATGCAAGAAGGGAACTTACGAGCACACAGCCTTGTCGCGATCGATGGGAATGCCAGCCCCGCGCGGCCTGCGGTGCAACGTGCGCTCCACGTGGAGCCCACCCCGATTCACCCCCCCCTGGCCGCGAGGTCGCGTGGGTTCGAGTTCCACCTATGATTCGTGACGTGCACACAGGACGGCACGAAGTGTCGGCGAGCGTCCCCAAGAGGCGGGACCGTCTTGTGGTTGCCGCGCCGCGGCTGTGCAGCACGGCCACGCTGTTGCGATCCCGCTCGGAGGCGAAGTCGCCCTTGCCGGTCGTGCCCGTCGCGGCAAGGTCCGTGTCCCCGTCGGCGTCGAAGTCGCCCGTCGCCAGCGCCGTCGGGGCGTCGGGAAGCTGGTGAACGGTCCCCGCCCCGCCGTCCGGCGATTCCTGCCCACGGGCTGCTGGTCGTCCCCGGCCGTTCTTGCCTGCCCTGGCCGGTCGGTGGGGGCTCGGCCTCCATCGCCCATGGTGTGCATACGTTTCTCGAAGCGGCCTTCCGAGCTGCCATGGATGTCTGCGGGCGGAAAACCGCCATCGTGACCATCAGCCGCAAGGCGACTCGCCGATGCGGCTGCCCAGCCGCGTGACAAAGCCCTCGAAACGCCCCGTCGCCCGGCGTATCCTGTTGCCATGGTCGAACCCAAGCGAACCTTCGCGGGCCTGGCCGTCGGCCCCAGTGCCGACGGCGTCGACGCCGTCCTCGCCGAGGTCACCGGCAAGGGCGAGCACCTCGCCGTCGCGCAGAAGCACGCCCTTACCCGGCCGATGCCCGAGGCGCTCGCCAAGCAGCTCCGCACCGTCGCGGGCGGGTGGGCCGAGCCGGCCGCGGGCATCGCACGGCTCGACCGGGACCTTGGGGCCTTCGTCGCCGAGACCGCACGCAAGCTGCTGCGCGACGCGGCGGCGCCGGCAAAGCACATCGCGGGCGTGGGGCTGATCGGTTACCCGGCCGCGCAGACCGCCCCGGCGGCCGCCGAGGGCAAGGGCTGCGGGCTGGAGTTGGGCTCGGCATCGCTGGTGGCGCGGGAGACGGCCCTGCCGGTGGTATCGGGCTTCTCCGCCAGCGATTACGCCGCCGGCGGCGTCGGGGGGCCGGTCTGGGCGTGGTGCGACTGGCGGATGTTCCGCCACCAGCGCCTCAGCCGCGTCGTCCTCCAACTGGGGGCGATCTGCACTCTGACGTTCGTGGGCAGCGACGCGGCCGCCTGCGACGTCGTCGCCTACGACACGGGACCGGGAACCGTCCTGATCGACGCGCTGGCCGCGAGGCTCTTCGACGCACCCATGGATGCCGACGGTGCCGCCGCGGCACGAGGAGAGATCGACGAGGGACTGCTCAACGAGCTGATGGCCGGGGAGTTCTTCCAGATGCCCGCGCCGAAGAGGACGCATGTCGGCGAGTGGGGCGAGCGGGTGTTCCAGCGGCTGGAGATGATGGCGGGCAAGCACCGCTTGGATGCCGCCGGGCTGCTGACGACGGTCACCGAACTGACCGCCCGGGTCGCCGCCCGGGACGTGCTGGCGCTGACCGAGCGCCCGCACGAGGTCATTCTCGCCGGCGGAGGGGCGTTGAACATTCACCTCGCCGGGCGGATCCGCAAGCTGCTCAGCCCGTGCAGCACCTACACGGCCGAGCGGTACGGTCTGGACCTCCGCGGGCACACGGCCACGGCGGCGGCGATGCTGGCGGCGGCGAGGCTGGACGGCTTCCCCGCCCATTGCCCCCGGGCCAGCGGCGCTGACGAGGCCGTCCTGCTCGGATCGCCGTGGGTACCGTGACCCCCGGCGGCGAGGGCAGCGACGGCGGGTTGTACATCGCGGTCTTCGCCCTCGATCGGCCGAGGCGGCTCCGCGTGGGGCGGTTGGGGCGTTTCGACTTCCCGGCCGGGATGTACTATTACGTAGGCAGCGCCCGCCGCGCCAGGGACGCCCGCCTGGCCCGCCATGGCCGGCGGCGAAAGCCGCTGCGATGGCATGTGGACTACCTTTCGACGAAGGCGGTCATGCTGGGAGCGATCCTGGTCGATGCCGCCTCCGCGAGCGAATGCGGGCTCGCCGCGGCGCTGGCTGAGCGCTACCCCCGCCACGTGCGGAACTTCGGCGCATCGGACTGCCGCTGCGGCGGACACCTGTTCCACGAGCCGCCAGTCGTATGAGGTCGATCGCAACTGCCAGTTAAGCAAGGAGTTGGCGTATGAAGTCTCTTGGACGGATCGTGATGGCCCTGGCCCTGGTTGGCGCCGTCGGCTGCGGGCACGAGCAGCAACGGCAGCGGAAGCACCGAACCGAATGCCTGGTCAACCTGCGGAATATCGGCGCGGCGCTGACGACCTGGCGGGAAGGCCACGACGGCCGATGGCCCGAAAGCCTCAGCGACCTGACGGGTGCGGGCCTCCTGCCGCCGGAGCCGCTTCGCTGCCCGGCCGCGAAGGAGAAGGGCCGGTCCGTGGACTACTTCTACCTCGCCCCGGAGGCCCCGGACGCCGGACCAAGGCATCTCATCGCTTGCGACTTCTCGGGCAACCATCCCACCGGGCGGGGGTGCCTGTTCGCCGACGGGCACGTCGAGCACCTCAGCCCGGGGGAGTTCACCAACTACGCCGGGCGACCCGAGAACATGTCCTTCGCGGCGGCCCTGCTGGAGGTCGAGGGGCAGTAGGCCGGCAGCCCGTTGAAGAAGCCGATTCGGTCTGCGAGCGGGTCCTCTCCCGCGTCGCCGGCGTCCGAGAAACTGGACGAATCTCGCGGATTCGCCTTCGCTTCTCGTCCTTGCCGACGCGAAGAATCCCGCGCTATCGGCTGCGAAGCACTTTTTCAATGGACTGTCAGGGCGCGGCCTGGCCGCCGGGGATTCGCGGCCAGTATCGGCCGTGGCGGACGTCGAGTTCGACCGTCAGGCCGAAGGCATTTGTAAGCGTTTGCTGCGTAAGAACCTCCGGCTTCGGACCTGCGGCCAGGACGCGCCCGCCGGCCAGGATCAGCACGTGGCTGAACCGGGCAGTGATTTCCTCGATGTGGTGGGTGACCATCACCAGCGTCGTGGACTGTTCCCCCTCGCCCCGCGCGAGGGCGTCTACAGTTCCAAGGAGCGTCTCGCGGCCGGGCAGGTCCAGGCCGGCGCACGGCTCGTCGATCAGCAGCAGGTCGGGCGCGGGCATGAGGGCGCGGGCGATGAGCGCGCGCTGCTGCTCCCCGGCCGAGAGCGTTCCGAAGAGTTGCTCAGCGTGTTCGACGAGGTCCAGGCGGTCGATCAGTTGGTGGGCCCGTTGGTTCTGGGCCCCCGTGATCGTGTCGAACAGTGCCGTCGAAGCGAACGCCCCGGACAGGACGATCTGCCGGGCGGTCTGGCGCCGGCGGATGCGGGTGGCGAGGTGCGAACCGACGTAGCCTATGCGCTTGCGGAGTTCGCGCAAGTCAACGTGTCCGAACAGGTTGCCGAGGACGCGAACGGAGCCTTCGCTGGCCCATTGGTAGCCGGTGATCACGTTGAGCAGCGTGGTCTTGCCCGAGCCGTTGGCGCCGAGGATCGCCCACTGCTGGCCGGGATCGACCCGCCAGGAGACGTCCGACAGCACGGCCGTGTCGGCGATGCGGACGCCGACGCCCTCGACGTGGATGACAGGACGGTTCATGGCCGAGAGGCTACGCCACCAGGGCGTGATGGGCAAGCGTGGCCTGCCAAAGCGGCCCCCGGGATATGCCAAACCGGTCGATTTGACATTCCGGCGAGGACATGGCTTGATGTAACCTATTGCGTTATATTGTTTAGGGTGTATGGCACGGGCGCTGCATAACGACGCGTGAGGGCTCAACAGACAGATTCTGCCTCCCGCCCGCGACGGCGGGGGGTGAGGCCAAGGGAAGGTGAGAGAGTATGGCATCCAAGAAGATCATCGGCATCGACCTGGGCACCACCAACAGCGTGGTTTCGGTGATGGAAGGCAACACCCCGAAGGTGCTGATCAATCAGCAGGGCAACCGGCTGACGCCGTCGGTGGTGGCCTTCACGGACAAGGGCGAGCGGCTGGTCGGCCAGCCGGCGCGCCACCAGCAGGTGACCAACCCCAAGAACACGATCTTCTCGATCAAGCGCTTCATGGGCCGGCGGCATCGTGAGGTCCCGTCGGAGGAGAAGATCGTTCCCTACGAGGTCGTCGGCGCGCCCGAGGAGTTGGTCCGGGTCAAGGCCCGCGACAAGGAATACACCCCCCAGCAGATCAGCGCCATGGTCCTCCAGGGCCTCAAGAAGGTCGCCGAGGACTACCTCGGTGAGGAGGTCGAACGCGCCGTCGTCACCGTGCCGGCCTACTTCAACGACTCCCAGCGGACCGCCACCAAGGAGGCCGGGGAGATTGCCGGTCTGAAGGTCGAGCGGATCATCAACGAGCCGACGGCCGCGGCTCTGGCCTACGGGCTGGACAAGAAGACCAACGAGAAGGTCGCCGTCTTCGACTTCGGGGGCGGGACGTTCGACATCTCGATCCTGGACATCGGGGACAACGTCTTCGAGGTGCTGTCGACCAACGGCGACACGCACCTCGGCGGCGACGACCTCGACGAGGTCCTGATTGACTTCATCGCCGACGAGTTCAAGCGGACCGACGGGATCGACCTCCGCAACGACGCGATGGCGCTGCAGCGGCTGAAGGAGGCCGCCGAGAAGGCCAAGTGCGAGCTGTCGACGGCGATGGAGGCCAACATCAACCTGCCGTTCATCACCGCGACGCAGGAAGGCCCCAAGCACCTGACGATGACCATCAGCCGGGCGAAGTTCGAGCAGCTCGCCGAGGCCATCTTCGACCGCCTCGTCGGGCCGTGCAAGCAGGCCCTGTCGGACGGAAAGCTGACCGCCAACGACATCGACGAGGTCATCCTCGTGGGCGGTTCGACGCGGATCCCCAAGGTCCGCGAGATCGCCAAGGACATCTTCGGCAAGGAGCCGAACAAGTCGGTGAACCCCGACGAGGTCGTGGGGATCGGGGCGGCCATTCAGGGCGCGATCATCGGCGGCGAGGTCGAGGAGCAGATGGTGCTGCTGGACGTGACGCCGCTGAGTCTGGGCGTCGAGACGCTCGGCGGGGTGATGACCAAGCTGATCGAGAAGAACACCACGATCCCGACCGAGAAGAAGGAGATCTTCTCGACGGCCAGCGACAACCAGCCGGAGGTGACCATCCACGTTCTCCAGGGCGAGCGGGAGTTCGCCGGGGACAACCGGACGCTCGGGCGGTTCAACCTGACGGGCATCCCGCCGGCGCCGCGCGGCGTGCCGCAGGTCGAGGTCACCTTCAAGATCGACGTCAACGGCATCCTGCAGGTTTCGGCCAAGGACCTCGCCACGGGCAAGCAGCAGTCCATCGAGATCAAGGGCTCCAGCGGGCTCAGCGAGGACGAGATCCAGACCATGCGCAAGGAGGCCGAGGCCCACGCAGAGGAAGACCGCCAGCGACGCGAGCTGGTGGACCTCAAGAACCAGGCCGACCAGTTCGCCTACACCACCGAGAAGATGCTCAACGAGCAGGGCGACAAGGTCCCCGCCGAGGACCGCAGCAACGTCGAGAGCGCCCTCAGCCAGCTCCGCGAGGCCTCCAAGGGCGACGACGCCGAAGCCATCCGCCGGGGCATCCAGAACCTCCAGGCCAGCTCGCACAAGGTCGCCGAGGCGATGTACCAGGCCGCGTCCAGCCAGCAGCAGGCCGGCACCGGGACGCCCCCGCCGCAGCAGGGCGAGCAGGGCGGCGGCCAGCAGGGCGGCGGCGAAGAGGACGTCATCGACGCCGAGTACGAAGTGAAGGAATAGCCGCCCCCATCGCGGCGCGGGCGCAGACGGTCCCGCCCGCGCCGCGAGGTTTCTCCCCCCTCGCTCCGACGCCGCCTTGGAACCGAGTCGCACGCGGGGCTTTCCACTCGGTGCTGCCGCGCGGTATGCTGCGCACGAACGCCCGGGGCGAGGGTTGAGCTGCCCGGGACCTGCGGTCACGGACCACGAAAGGTGGAACATGCCACGAACGGGACTGACGTGGGCGGCGGCGTTGGCCATGGCGGCGGCCGCGGGCGGCTGTGCATCCCAGCCCTACAAGACCCCCGAGCGGATGCGCCACGGTCTGGCCGTCGTGCTGCCGGGCATCGAGGGGCGAAGCCCGCTGAACGAGGCGATCTGCCGAGGGCTCAACGCCGGCGGGGTCAACTGGGGCATCGACCTGGAGGACTGGACCGCGCCGCTGGGCCCGCTCTACAACCTCCGCGCCGAGCTGCACAACCGCCGCAAGGCCAACGAGATCGCCGTCCGCGTGGCCGAGTACAAATTCGCCCACCCCGACAACCCCGTCGTGGTCATCGGCCACAGCGGCGGGGGGGCGATGGCCCTGTGGGTCGCCGAATCCATGCCCGAGGGTCAGGAGCTCGACGGCGTGATCCTGCTGGCCCCGGCCATCTCGCCGGGATACATGATCGACTTCGCCCTCACCAAGACCCGCCGGGGCATCGTCAACTTCTACTCCCACAAGGACTGGGCCTTCCTGGGCATCGGCACGACGGTGACCGGCACGATGGACGGCGAGCACACCTCCTCGGCCGGGCGGGTGGGCTTCCAACTGCCCCTGGCGAACTCGCGCCCGAAGACCTACGAGAAGCTCTTCCAGATCAACTGGCACCGCCAGATGGCCGACACCGGGCACACCGGCGGGCACCTGTCGTGGTCGACGGAGGACTTCGTGGCCACGTACGTCGCGCCCATGGTGCTCTCGCCGCGATGGAGCGAGGAGGTCGTCGCGAACGTCCTGATGCGCCGGGGGATCGATACCACGCCGGCCACGCGCAACCGCTGGGAGCCGATGGACAACACGGACGTCCCCTGATTCGGTTCCTGTTCGGGGTATTGCTCAAGCATTTCGCGATGCCTGACCGATGCAATGGCCAGGCGGGCGGCGGCAGGCCCGCGGAAAGGACCCCGAGCGTGCGCGACGGACTGGACTTCCTCAAGGGCGGGCCCTACGGCGACCTCCCCGGCGGCGGGGGGGTCTTCTATACCGACGGCGCCGCCGGGGCCTACCGGCTGGGCGATGCCCACACCGCTACCCCGCGGCGATTGGCCGAGTTGCTTCACGACGGGGCCGTCCAGCTCTGCCGACGGGCCGTCGAGGCGCTCGATGCCGGGGACATCGAGGTCGCCGAGGACCACCTCGCCCGCGCCGGGAGGATCGTCCGCCAGCTTCAGCAGTCCCTTCGTCCCGATGCCGCCGGGGACACCGCCGACTTGCGTAAGCGCTGCGGCCGGGCGCGGCGGCTGCTCATCGAAGCCGCTCATTACCGCCGTCGAGAGACGGTCACGGAGACGCTCTCGGTGCTGGCCGACCCGCCCCCTCGCTTCGCGGCGCTGGCTTGTTGTCCTGCGGGGGAGGGAGGCGAGTGGATCGCCTGAGACGTGCGGGGGCGGCCTACGTGAAGACCACCCAGTCGTCGTCCTTCTCGGGCTCGGGCTCTTCGGCCTCCGGCTCGGCTGCCGGCTCGGCTTTGGTCTGGAAGCCGACGCGCTCGCGAATGACGTACAGCGGACGGGCCCGGGCCTCACTGAGCGTTCGGCCGAGGTACGCCCCCAGGATGCCGAGAATGAGGAACTGTCCGGCCAGCAGGAGCACGAACCCGGCGGCGACGTGGGCCCACCCGCCGGGTGCGAGCCCGAAGGGCCAGAGCAGCAGCGCCAGCAGCGCGTAGACGCCGACGCCGGCGATGAGCACCGCGCCGATCACGGTCGCCAGGCGAAGCGGCGCCAGCGTGGTGCCCACGACGGCCTCGCCGGAGGCCCGCGCCAGGCGCCAGAGGTCGCGGAAGGAGGGCGCCCGCCTGGCCGGTCCGCCCAGCCGTACGGCCGTCTGGCGGAAGCCCACGCGATGGATCAGCCCGCGGTAGATCCGCCCCCGCTCGCCGTGGGCGGCCAGGGCGTCGACGACGCGGCGGTCCAGCAGGTACAGGTCGGGGCTGTCGGCGAGGTCCGCCCCGCAGAGCCACCGCACGCCCCGGCGGAGCAGCCCGGCCAGGGTCGCGCCCAGCCGCGGACCGGCGTCGGACGGGCGGCGGACGCCGTAGACCACCTCGAAGCCCTCCCGCCACCGCGCCACCAACTCGCCGAGGCTCGCGATGTCCGCCGGCTCGTCGGTCGCCAGCGTGATCACCGCCTTGCCCGCGGCAAGCTCGTGCCCGGCCGTCAGGGCCGCCTGGCGCCCGAACGACCGCGAGAACTCGACGGCCTTGACGCGCGGATCCACCTCGGCCAGCCGGCGGATCTCGGCGGCGGTTTCGTCGGTGCTGCCGTCGTTGACGAACAGGATCTCGTACGGCTCGGCGAGGTCGTCGGCGGCGACCTTCAGCCCGCCGTAGAGGTGCTCCAGCACCTCCTGGCGGTCGCGGACGGGAATCACGAATGTAAACGTCAGCTCATCAGCCATGCGGCTCTCCATAGCACGCAGACGCCCAAGGTATCTTCGGCCATCGGTGCGGGCACACGCAAGCGAACGCGGAGTCTACCGGACTTCCGCCGGTGTGCAATCCCGTTACTCCACGGTATCCGACTTCGCCAGGGCCTTCGCCGCGGCCAGCAGGGCGACCGCCGCCGTCTCCACGCGGAGGACCGTGGTCCCCAGCCGCACCGGCGCGAAGCCCGCGGCGAGGGCGGCGTGGCGCTCCGCGTCGCTCAGGCCGCCTTCGGGCCCGACCAGCACGGTCAGTTCGTCGTCGCCGGTCACGTCGGCCAGCGCGCGCCCGATCGGCGCGGCGGCCGGGCCCGCGTCCCCCAGCACCCGCCCGCTGCCCCCGGCGCCGGCGAGGACCTCCGCCAGCGGCGCCGGCGGATGCAGCTCGGGCAGGCGGTTGAGCCCGCACTGCTTCGCCGCCGCGATGCACTGGCCCAGCCAGCGATCCCGCTTGGACGCCGATATCCCGCCCTTGCCCGCGACGCTCCGCTGGAAGCTCACCGGCGTCAGCGACGCGGCCGCCAGCTCGGTCGCCTTCTCCAGCAGCCAGTCAAGGCGTTTGCCCTTGGGCATGGCGAAGGCCAGGTGCACGGCGGGGCGGGGTGGCCCGGCCGGCGGCATGCGGCGGCGGATCTTGACGGTGACGCCGGCCCGGGCGGCTTGGGTGATCGTGGCTTCGGCGGCGCTGCCGAGGCCGTCGAACAGCTCGACCTCCGCGCCGGGCCCGAGCCGCAGCACGTGCAGGGCGTGGTGGGCCTCGCCGGCGGGCAGGTCGATCCGGTCGCCGGCCAGGTCGGGTGCGTGGAATCGCGGTCGGTTCGCCATGGTCCCATTGTGCCATCGACCGCCCCGGAATCCCACCCCGGGAATCATGGGGCCTTGATCCCGAAGGCAGGCAGGCGGTATCGTCCCTGCCCGGCCGTGCGGACCGCCGTCGGCCGTACGATTTCCCATCAGAGACGGAAGGTAGACGATGAGCCCGTTGGACGACCTGACGAAGACCTGGGACAATCCGCCGGCCGAGTTCCGCGGCGCGCCGTTCTGGTCCTGGAACGCCCGCCTCGACCCCGACCGCCTCTGCCGCGCCATCGAGAGCATGCACGAGGCGGGCATGGGCGGGTTCTTCATGCACAGCCGCTACGGGCTCCAGACGCCGTACCTCTCCGACGAGTGGTTCCGCTGCGTCGCCGCGTGCGTCGAGAAGGCCCGTGAGTTGGGCATGAAGGCGTACCTGTACGACGAGGACCGCTGGCCCAGCGGCTCGGCCGGGGGGATCGTCACCCGCAAGCATCCGGAGTTCGGGATGCGGGCGCTGATCGCCACCGGCGAGGGCGAGCCCGCCGAGGACGCCGAGCGGCTGGCCAGCTTCGCCGTCACGCTGGACGACACCGGCCGCCTGGTCGGCTACGAGCCCGTCGACGACCCCGCCTCCTGCCCGCCGGGCACGAAGCCGCTGAGCTTCGACGCCATCGCGCTGAAGCCGCGAGGCAACTTCAACGACGCGCCGTACCTGGACACGCTGAATCCCGAGGCCGTGCTGGAGTTCCTCCACGTCACCCACCAGGCCTACGCCGACCGGTACGGCAGGGATTTCGGCGGGGTGATCCCGGCGATTTTCACCGACGAGCCGAACTGCTTCAACTGCAGCCGATGGCATGACGGGGTGCCCGAGGACGGCTTTGCCCTGGTCTGGACGCCCGAGATGCCCCGGGCCTTCCGGAAGCGCCGCGGCTACGACCTGCGCGACCACCTGCCCGAGTTGGTCTACCCCGACGCCGACGGGGACTTCGCCAAGGTCCGCCACGACTTCTATCGCACCGCCACCGAGCTGTTCGTCGAGGCCTTCAGCCGACAGATCGGGCGCTGGTGCGACAAGCACGACCTGCCCCTGACCGGCCACATGCTCGCCGAGGAACGCCTCGAATCCCAGATCCGCGTCGTCGGCGCGTGCATGCCGCATTACGAGCACTTCGGCTGGCCCGGGATCGACATCCTCCGCGACCAGGCCGACGAGCTCATCACCGCCAAGCAGTGCACCAGCGTTGCCGACCAGCTCGGGCGGCCACGCGTGCTCAGCGAGCTCTACGGCTGCACCGGCTGGGATTGGCCCCTGGAGGGCCACAAGTTCGTCGGCGACTGGCAGTTCGCCCTGGGCGTGAACTTCCGCTGCCCGCACCTGACGCACTTCAGCCTCGCCGGGGGGGCCAAGAGGGACTACCCCGCCAGCATCTTCCGTCACAGCCCGTGGTGGACGCACTATGACGTCGTCGAGGACTACTTCGCTCGGTTGAGCTTCCTTCTCACCCGAGGCCGGCCCGTGCGGGACGTCGCCGTCCTGCACCCCGTCGAGAGCGCGTGGGGCTGCTTCCATGCCGCCGGCGACCTCGAGGCCGTCGGCGAGCTGGACGAGGAACTGGCGACGCTCACGCGGTGGCTGTCGGGGCAGCACTACGACTGGGACTTCCTGGACGAGTCCCTCCTTGCCGACCACGGCGAGGCCGACGGCGACCGGCTTGGCGTCGGGCAGATGAGCTACCGCGTGGTGGTCGTGCCCCCGTCGATCACGCTGCGGGGCTCGACCGTCGAACTTCTCGAGCGGTTCCGCGACGGCGGGGGCAAGCTGCTGTTTGTCGGCCGCCGGCCCGACCGCGTGGACGCCCAGCTCGACGAGCGCCCCGCCGTCCTGGCCGGGAAGTCCGCCGCCTGCGACGGCTCCGCCGACCTCCCGGCCGCCGTGGAGGGCCTGCTCGACCGCCGCGTGTCCATTGCCGACCCCGACGCCGGCGAGGCGACGTGCGTCTGGGCCATGCTGCGGAAGGTCGACGGCGCCCACGTGCTGTTCGCCCAGTCGCACGACCGCGACAACGCCCGCGACGTCCGCGTCCGCATCGTCGGCGCCTCCGGCCCGGCCGTGCTGTGGGACGCCCGAACCGGCGGCCGGACCCGCCTGGACGCGACCATCGACGGGAAAGGCCCGGGCCGAAGCGTCGCCTTCGACCTCCACCTGCCGCCGACCGGCTCGGCGGTGGTGACCCTCGGGGAGAACGTCGACGGGGCGACCGCCCCCCGGCCGTCGCCCGCCGTGGCCGAGGCGCGGATCCTCGACGGGCCCTTCCCCGCCGAGCGAACCGAGCCGAACACGATGCCCCTGGACTACTGCGCCTACGCCTTCGGCGACGACGAGTACGGCGAGGCGATGCCCGTCCTGGCCGCCGAGGCGGAGATTCGCGGCCGCTTCGACCTGCCCTCACGCGTGGGGGCAGGGCACCAGCCGTGGTACCTCTACGCCATGGGCACGGTGGATACGACGCCGCGCGGACCCTGCCGGCTGCGGTTCGGCGTTCACGTCACCGACGTGCCCGCCCGCTGCGCCCTGGCGATCGAGCGGCCCGAGGACTTCACCGTGCTGGTGAACGGCGCCGAGGCGCCTGCGGCCGACGGCTGGTGGGTGGACGAGGACATCCGCACCATCGAGATCGCCGACCTGCTGACCGCCGGGGACAACGAGATCGTCCTGGCCATGGACTACCGCGCCGATCACGAGCTGGAGGCCCTGCACCTCGTCGGGGAGTTCGACGTGGCCCTGCGAGCCGGCGATGCCCCGGCGCCCGGCGGCATGACGCTTATCGCCCCCGGGCGCGAGCTGGGCCTCGGCTCCTGGGTGGGCCAGGGGCTGGACTTCTACGGCGGGTCCGTGAAGTACACCCTCACGATCGACCGGCCTGCCGATCGCGGCGTGCGGCTGCGCCTGCCCGGGATCGATTGCACGGCGGCGGCCGTCCACGCCGGGGGGCGGACCTTCGTCCTGCCGTGGAGGCCCTTCGAGGTGGACCTGACCGACGCGCTGGTCGCCGGCGAGAACACGGTGGTGGTAGAGGTCTTCGGCGGCCGCAAGAACATCCTCGGCCCGCTGCACGTCCCGTGGAAGGCCTGGACGGGGCCCGGGGAGTTCAGCCCCAACAACGCCGACTGGACGGACGCCTACCAGCTCTGCCACCACGGCCTCCACCAGCCCCCGGTGGTGGAGGTGCTGGACTAGCGCCCGCGGCCCGCGTCGCGGCGCCTCGGGCAAGAGGCTGTTGCCATCCCGCCGCTGACCCGGTAGCCTTGGGCGTTTGGCCGCCGGGGTTCCGGCAGGCGTGCAGGAGAGCAGAGATGCCCGACCCACAGACCGACAGCCCCTCCCCCGACGCGGAGAGCAAGCTGCCCGAGAGCACCGTCCTGGTGGTGGATGACAACGCCCAGAATCTCGAGCTGCTCGTGGCGTACCTGGACGCGTTGCCGTGCGAGGTCGTCACGGCCGTCGACGGCGTCGAGGCGCTGGAGAAGATTCGCGAGACCCCGCCGGACCTGATCCTGCTGGACATCATGATGCCCCGGATGAGCGGCTTCGAGGTCTGCCGCAAGCTCAAGAGCGACCCGGCCACGCGGGACATTCCCATCGTCATGGTCACCGCCCTTAACGAACTGGGGGATATCGAGCGCGGCGTCGAGAGCGGCACGGACGACTTCATCACCAAGCCGGTCAACCGCCTGGAACTTGTCACCCGCGTGCGGAGCCTGCTGCGGGTCCGCCATCTCAAGGGCGAGTTGGACCGCACGCTGGCTTATCTCAACGACGTCGAGACCGACGCCGGGGCCGAGTCCTCCTGACCGCCGCGGCACCCGCCGGCTACGATGAGGAAACCTACCGTCCCGCCTGGCCAGGAGTTGAGCCCATGAAACGCCACATCCTCTGCATCTTCGCCGCCGTACTTCCGGCCGTCGCGGCCCGTGCGGCCGATGAGCCCGCAGCCGCGCCGGCGACCGCCCCGGCGACCGGCCCGGCCAAGGTCGTCCAGCGGACGGTCACCGAGGGCGACGTGACCGTCGCCGGCCTGGACAACGGGCTGACGGTGATCGTCAAGCCGATGCGCCTGGCGCCGGTGGTCTGCGTCCGCGCGTACGTGCGGGCGGGGGGGATGTACGAGCGGGAGTTCCTCGGCTGCGGGATCAGCCACCTCTGCGAGCACCTCGTCGCCAAAGGCGCCGTCAGCGAGCCCTACGCCCCCCACGGCGGGGCCATGGGATCCACGCGGTCGATCGTCTCGGACATCGGCGGGCAGTCCAACGCCTCGACCTCGTTGGCGTGGACGCAGTACTACATCTCCGCCGGGGCGGGCAAGGCAATGGACTGCATCGACCTCGTCGCCGGGTGGATGGCCAAGGCGGAAATCACCGAGCAGGACTTCCAGCGGGAGCACGGCGTGGTCCAGCGGGAACTGGAGTTGGGCAAGGACGAGCCCAGGCGCCAGATGTGGTACGCCCATGCAAAGGACGTGTTCGCCACGCACCCGGCGTCGGTGCCGGTGATCGGCTACGCCGCGCCGCTGAGCAAGCTGACCGTCGAGGACGTTCGCACCTATCACCGCCGGATGTACGTGCCCAACAACATGGTCTTCGTGATCGTCGGCGACGTGAACGTCGAGAAGGCCCTGGACCGCACCTGCCAGGCCTTCGCGGGATTCCCCGCCGGGCGACGGCCGATCCTGACGCTCCCGGAGGCCCCCGAGCTGCCCGGCATCGTCCGCACCGTCCGCCCGCACCGGGGCATCGAGGAAGTGCTCGCCGAGATCAGCTTTCCCTCCATCCCGCTGCTCCACGAGGACCTCTACGCCCTCGACGTGCTCAGCACGATCCTGGGCACCGGCGAGGCCAGCCGCCTGGTCTCGGACGTCCGCCGCGAGAAACGCCTGGTCACGAGCATCTCCACCAGCAGTTGGACGCCGGCCTGGGGCAGGGGGATCTTCAACGTCTCCTACCGCGCCGAGCCGGAGAAGGCCGACGCCGCCGAGGCCGCGGTCCTCGACGGGCTGCGGGCCGTCGCCGCCGACGGCGTCACCGCCGACGAACTCGCCCGCGCCAAGCGCCAGATGGTCGCCCGGTTCGTCTACAGCCAGCAGTCCGTCGAGAGCGTCGCCAGCATGCTCGGCACGGACATGCTCACCACCGGCGACGTGGGCTTCTCCCGCAACTACACCGAGCGCGTTCAGGCCGTCACGACCGAGCAGGTCCATGCCGTCGCCGAGAAGTACCTCACGTTCGACCGCTATGCCGTCACCCGGCTGGTGCCGGCCGAGAGCCACCGCGCCGCCGGAGCCGCCGAGACCGAAACGAAGCAGGCCTCCGGGCGGATGATCACGCTGGACAACGGCCTGCGGGTCGTCCTCCACGCCACCGATGCCGTCGAGCTGGTGTCGATGGCGTTCGTCGCCGAGGGCGGCGTGCTGGTTGAAACGCCGGAGACCAACGGCCTCGGCTCGCTGATGACCGCCCTGGCGACCAAGGGCACGCCGGAGATGTCTGCCGAGCAGATCGCCGCGTTCTTCGCCGCGGCGGGGGGGAGCCTTACCGGCAGCGCGGGCAACAACAGCCTGTACTGGCAGGCGTCGGTCCTGGACGACCGGTTCGACAAGGCCCTGGGTATCCTCGCCGACGTGATCCAGCGCCCGACGTTCCCTGAGAAGGAGCTGGAGATCCTCCGCCCGTCGCAGTTGGCCGCCATCGACCGCGTCGACGAGAACTGGCAGGGCGAGCTGAACAAGGCCTTCCGCGAGCGGTTCTTCAAGGACGCGCCCTACGCGATGCTTCCCGTCGGCCGGCGGGAGGTCGTCGCCGACGCCACCGCCGAGCAGCTCGCCGCCTTCCACAAGCGAGCCCTGCGGGCCGGCGACTGCGTCCTGGCGATCTACGGGCACTTCGACGCCGACGCCACTGCCGAACGCGTGCGGAAGCTCTTCGGCGACCTGCCGGCCGGGAAGATCGAGCTGCCCGAGCCCGCGGCCCGGGAGGTCCCCGCCGACGGCGAGCGCCACGTCGTCGAGACCGAAAAGAAGGTCGCCGGCGTGATCGTCGCCGCCCCCGGGATGAAGGCGAGCAACATCGAGGACCGCTTCGCCATCACCGTGCTGGACACGATCATCAGCGGCTACCGCCTGCCGGCCGGGTGGCTGCACACCGAGCTTCGCGGCAAGCGGTTGGTCTACGTGGTGCACGCCTACAACTGGTGGGGGCTGGCGCCGGGTGCGTTCATGGTGTACGCCGCCGGCCAGCCGGCCGAGGCGGACCGGATTGTCGGGATCATCCACAAGAACCTTCGCAAGGCGGCGGGGTACACGCCGACGCAGGCGGAGGTGGACCGCGCGGTGAACACGATCCTGACGGCGGAGCTGCTGGGCAACCAGTCGATGTCGTCGCTGGCGATGTCGGCGGCCTTGGACGAGCTGTACGGCTTCGGCTGGGACTTCCGCAGCGAGTTGGAGGCCCGATACGGCGCGGTAACCCCGGCCGACGTGGCCCGCGTGGGCAAGAAGTACCTCTCCGGCGGCTACGTGACGGTCATCGCCACGCCGGAGCCGAAAGCAGCCGAGAACCCGTGAGACCGGATGGCCGGAGGCGCCAGACCGCCGGCGCCCGGCAACGGACAGTCCGTCGCCACCGGCTGCTGCGGTACTCCGGTAGTCCGGTTCCACGGAAGAAAACAGGAGCAACGATGCCTGAGACAAGCAACGGTAACGAAGACCTCCTCGCGATGCCCGTGGCGGCGTTCGTGGAGGCGACGGCGGCAAAGAAGTCCACGCCGGGCGGCGGGAGCGTTGCCGGGGTGGTCGGCGCGCTGGGGGTGGCCCTCGGCGAGATGGCCCTGAACTTCACGCGGGGCAAGAAGAAGTTCGCCGAGCACGCCGAGACCTACGACCACCTCGCCGCACGCTGGGTCAAGGCCCGCGAGATGTTCGCCCGCCTGGTCGCCGACGACGTTGCCGCATTCCAGTCCTACCAGGCCGCCGCCCGCATGGACGACGGGCCCGAGAAGGACGAGGCCATGGACCTCGCCACCGCCGCCGCCATCGACGTGCCCCGGGAGGCCGCCAAGCTCGCCCTCGCCGTCCTCCAGGACTTCCGCCAGCTCGCCGACAAGTGCAACCCCTGGCTGATCAGCGACCTCGTCGCCGGGGCCGCCCTGGCCGAGGCGACCTGCCGCCTGTGCGACTACAACGTCCGCGTGAACGTCAAGCAGGTCGGCGACGAGCAGGCGGCCGCCGACCTGCGGTCCGGCTCGGCCGACGACCTCGCCCGCGCCGTCGCGCTCCGCGAGGCGATCGAGGCCGCCGCGAAGGAGCACCTGCCGTAGCGATGGCCAAGGAGTACAACATCACGCGGACGAGCGGGCGATGCGCCGCCTGCGACAAGGAGATGGTCCCGCAAGAGGAGTTCGCCGCCGCCGTGCTGGAGGCCCCGGCCGACGCCGAGGAGGACTTCCTTCGACGGGACTACTGCATGGCATGCTGGCCCGAGGCCGAGAAGGACCTCGCCGGCCGGGACGATGTCTTCGGCACCTGGCGCAGCCGCGTGCCCAAGCCAAAGGAAAAGAAGCGCACGTTCGTGGACGACGAGTTGCTGGTGAACTTCTTCCAGCGGCTTGACGGGGCCGACGAACCGGCGAAGATCAGCTTTCGCTTCGTCCTGGCGCTGGTGCTGATGCGAAAGAAGCTGCTCGTCTACGAACGCTCCCGCCCGGGCGAGGGCGACAGCGAGATCTGGACAATGCACTTCAAGGGAGACGACGCGACATGCGAGGTGATCGACCCGCATCTCGACGAGGACCGCATCGCCGAGGTCAGCGAGCAACTCGGCGCGATCCTCGAAGGCGAGCTGTGAGCCGCGCCGCCGCGACGGTCATGGCGGTCGTGCTGGCCGCGACCGTCGGCGGCTGCGACCCCTTCCTCCGCGCCTGCCCCGACCGGGCGGTGGGGCTGGAGCGCCTCCTCGCCGAGTACAACGCCAACGCCGATGCCGTCCCCCGCGTCTGGGCACGGGCGGAGCTTTCAGTGACGATGGACCCCGCCGACGGCCCGCCGATTACCTGGGACAGCGGCGCGCCGACCTGCCTGCTGCTGCTGGCCAAGGGGCCCCGCCGGCTGGGGCCCCACGACTTCGTCCTCATCGGGCGTGAGACCGCCAACATGGAGCTGTTCCGCATCGGCTCCAGCACCGAGGACGGCGTGTACTACTTCTGGTACAAGATCGGCAAGCACGGCGGGGCGTGGCTGGGCAGCCAGGCCCTCGCCGGGGCGCCCGGCATCGACAACCTCCCCATCGACCCGATGCAGATGCTCGGGGTCCTGGCCGTCACGGCCCTGCCCGACGACCTCACCCGCCTGCCCGCCGTCGCGTTGAGCATGAACGACACACCCGGCGAGTGCGCCTACGTTGTTACCCTCATCGATCGCCAGCCGCTGACCAACCGTGTGCTCTTCCGACGCGAGATCCTCTTCCGATGGGACGGCGAGCCCGGGCCGTTGAGGCCCCGCGAGGTCCGCGTCTTCAACGCCGAGGGCCGGCGCATGATGACCGCCTCCCTCGCCGACTATGCCCCGATCGACACCTCCGGACTCGACGACCCGCCGGCATCCGAGCCGGTCATGCCCACCGACATCGACATGCGATTCCACGCCGCCGGGAAGGCCCAGGCGTTCGTGAGGCGCATCCGCCTGCGGCTGTCGGAGATGACCGCCGAGGACGTCTGGCTCCGCGAGGCCGCACAGTTCCGTCCGCCGGCGGGCGTTCCCGTCCAGCAGGTGGACCGGGGCATTCGCCCGCCGTATCGCCGCGGCCCGGGGACGTCGCGGCCGGCGGGGGAGACCGGCGGCGAAGGAGGCCCGCGCCCGTGAGCTTTTCCCGCATCGCCGCCGCGCTGCTGGCCCTGGCCGCCTGCGCCCCCGGCGCCGGCGCCCAGACTACGCGGCGCGTCCTCGCCGGCTCCGACGACGGCGTCTGGCTGCTGGAGTTCGACTCCCGGGGCTCGACCTTCGACATCGCCCTCCGCCCGGCCGACGAGGACTGGCAGTGGCTGCACCGCGAGATGACCGGCCGGCCCGCACTGGCCGCCGCCGGGGGCGACCGCCTGCACGTGTTCTTCGACGACCCCTTCGGGCACCTGCTCTGCGACGCGACCGGCACGGACCCCTGGCTGGCCCCGCCGTCGGGCAACCCCCGCTGGCCCGGCGATGCCGCGCCGCTGGCGGTCGCCGAGTCGCTCGACGCCAACGGCCGACCCGACTACGGCGTCCTCGCCGTCGTCCCCCTGGCCCCGCCGACGCCCGCGACCCGCACCGCACCCGCGCCGTCGACGACCGTTCCGGCCGCGACCGCCCCGGCGATCGCGCTGACCACGGCCCCGGCCCGCCCGGCGGGGAAGCTGGCGCTGTTCCGCCATGCCGGCGCGACCTGGGAGCACGTCGCCGATTGTCCCGAGCTGCCCCGCGGGCCGGGGACGCGCCTCCTGCTCGCCGATACCGGCCGGGCCGTGTACCTGGCCTCCTCCGACGCCGGCGAGAGGGGCAATCGGATCTTCCGGTGGGACGCGTCGGGCTGGCAGCGGCTGGACCTGATCGGCTCGCCGGCGTCGGCGCCGATCCGTGGCCTGGTGGGCATCGGCGGGCAGCTCGTGGTCGTGCTCTCCCATCCGTCCGACGCCAACGAGGCCGGCGACGAACTGCTGCTGGCGGTCTACGACGACCGGCAGCGCGTCTTCGCCATCCAGCCGGCGCGGCGGGGGGATGCCGTGGCGACCTGGCCGGCCGACGCGCCGCCGTCGGTGGCGCGGTTCGGCAAACAGGTGGCGATGCTCTGGCAGGCCGACGGGGCGGTCCGCTTCGCCACGTGCATGCCCCGCGTCGGGCAACTGGTGGACAAGGGGCCGGTCGCCTTCGACGCCCCCGTCGGCGACGACGGCGAGGAACTGCTGAACCTCTTCATGTGGGCGCTGCTGATCGCCGTGCTTATCCCCATGATCGCCCTGCGCCCGCGGACGCGCCCCGAGCCGTTCTCGCTGCCCGAGGCCGCCCGCACCGGCCCGCTGCTCAAGCGGCTGATTGCCTTCCTGATCGACCTGGCGCCCGTGGTGGTGCTGGTCTCGTTCGTCTACTCCGTCAGCCCCTGGGCCATGCCCGAGGAGGAGATGCGCCGCCTCTACGACCGCCTGCGACGCGGCGACGAGGTCCGCATCCCCGTCGCCATGGCTGCCTCCTACGTGGCCATGCTCGTCCTGTTCGTCGCCTACTGCACCGTCGCGGAGATCCGCTACGGCAAGACGCCGGGCAAGCGACTGATGAAGCTTCGCGTTGTCGGCCACAAGGGCGCCGCCCCGACGCCGCGGGCCTGCCTGCTTCGCAACCTGCTGAAGGTCATGGAACTGGTCGCCCTCCGCGCGCCGCTGTTGCTGGTGCTGGTCCTGCTGATCCCGCTGTTCACCCGCTACCGCCAGCGATTCGGCGACCTCGTCGGACGCACCGCGGTCGTCGACGCCCGGTTCGAGTTCCCCGAGCCCGACGAGGGGCAGGAGGGACAGGCCGACGCCGGCGACGCGACCGATACAGCGGACGACGAGCCGCGGTAGGCGCAGCAGGCGGGAATTCGACGGAGACGGGCGCTGCATTCGGGGGTTGGAAAGGGCAGGAAGGGAGGCGGGCGCCGGGGGGTGACGGCTCGTGCCGGCCGGGGGCGCTCCCGCCGAGCTCACCGATCCCCGCGGGCGTCGCCCGGGCTTTTCGGTAGACAACCCATGCGCGTGCGTTGTCTGTATGGACGGACCCGCGGCGCCGGGAACGGGAACGTCGGCCCTGCCGGGCAAAACAGAAAATCGATGGAAAGCGGGAACCGTCGGCTGCGTTCGACATCTAACGCAAAAGCGGCCCGTATGCCGCGGCCGGCCCGGCCGGCTCGCCGCGCCAGGCCGGTTCGTTGCCGGTCGGGATAAGTGTGCGAGCCATGGCATCTTAGCGGGCGCGTGCCCAACAGGAGGCCTGTGGAAATCGCTTTGACACCCCCATGAGGGCCAAGTAGAATCTCCGCAGCGGCGCGCGGTTCACAGGCGGCGCGCCCCGGCGGTATCCCTACATCCATACGCCGTGACGGCAATGACTTACAGGAAGTCAACGGGAGTCTGACATGTCAAGTTTCTTCGAGACGCCGAGTGGCCCGGAATTCGTCCCCAGCTTCGAGCCGCTGGAGGAGCGTCTGCTGCTGACGACGATTCGCGGCGGCGAGTTCTTCGTCTACGAGAACAGCCAGAACGAGGCCGTCCGTATCAGCCTGATCGGCGATCGGGAGGATGCAGTTGAGGTCTTTGCCGATCATGCGCACTTCGGCGTCGTCGATCTGCCCGGTTTCTACAACGGCGACCCCACCGATGTGGTCACCTGGCCGGCCGGAGAATCCCCCACGCGCCAGGTCTGGGACGCCAACCACCAGAACTCCTGGTACGTCTGGAACCAGCAGGGCGACACCTACCTCGACCCCGACGGCTTCCAGGTCTCGACGACCTACGGCGCCCAGGCGGAGATCTTCGCGATCTACGTCGTCAACGCCTCGCCGGACACCCGCCTGTCGATCTCCCGCGTGATTCCGCCGAACCCGGCCCAGCCGTTCACCTCCGGCGGGGGAGAGGCCTGGTACAACCGCGTCGACCCGTGGTCGGGCAACGTCTTCAACCTCGCCACCTTCGACTGGATGTACGAGCCCAACGACGTGACCGACGCCCCGGACAACACCGGCACGGTCATCGTCGGCGCCCGCCACTATCCCCTGGACGACAACCAGACCCAACTTCGGTGGGTGGGCGTCTACGGCGGGACGGATCCCGGCGGCGACTGCTACGAGACCGGCGTGCCCCAGACGGGCATCTTCCCCGGTACGGCCGCCTACGGGCCGCTCTACGCGGGCATCAACGTCTCCGACGAGGCCTACCGCCTGGCCTCGCGAACCCCGCTGGGCCGGGACGTCGGCTCGGTGGCCGCCGATGACGAGGGCAACGTCTTCGCCGTCGACAGCAGCCCCTTCATCGGCGAACTGATCAACACCAGCACCTCCACGGGCAGCCTCGGCGACGACGTCCAGGCCATCGCCGTCAACGACCAGGGCACCTCCTACGTGGCGGATCACTCCCGCCAGACCGCCCTGATCAGCACGGGCACCACCGCCGGGGCCGCCAACGCCCTGGGCAACGACCTCCGCACGCTGGCGGTCTACGACAACGAGTTCTACGCCATCGAGGAGTCCAACAACACGCTGCTCCAGATCCGCCCGGGCAACAACGAGCCGGTCCGCAGCCTCGGGCGCGTCGTCGACTCGGTCGCCACCGCCAACACGTTCCTCAACTTCATCGCCCTGGAGACCAACCCCCGCGCCGCCGGCGGCGAGCTGTGGGGCCTGGCGTACGGCTCGGCCGACAATGCCCTCGTGCTGGTCAAGGCCACGATCCCCGGCGGTGTGCGGACGACAGTCCCGTTCGACCGCATCGCCGTGCTGAACACCCCCGAGGACGGCCCGTGGGGGGCCAACGTGGTCCCGGGCATCACCGCGATGGCCATGCGCGAGAACTCCACGACCGGGCTGCTGGAGGTCTGGGGCGTCACCGGCGCCAACCAGCTCGTGATGATTAACGCCGGCAGCGGCGAGGTCACCCTCGCCGGCGAGGACCGCGTGACCGGCACGCCGAACCCGGCGGACTTCGTCCTCCAGACTACCGGCGGCGGCAATGTCGATACCGTCATCGGCTTGGAGTTCATCGGCGAGACCCTCTACGCCATCACCCGCGACGAGCACCTCTACCGCCTCGACACGGCCGCGCTGGCGACGAGCTCGGACATCGCCACCGACCTCGGCGAGACCCAGGCGCCCTTCGCCGAGAGCCTGGCCTACAACGCCGCCCAGCCGGCGAGGCTGTTCACCATCACCGAGAACAACGCCGCGTTGCGCCTGGCGGCGATCACCGTCGAGGCCTCGCTGGAGTCCGTCGACGCCAACGGCGTCGGGACCATCGTCGGTCCCCTCTGGGACGCCGACGAGGGCACCTTCGCCTACAACGACGTCACCGGCCTGGACTACGCCGTCTACGACCCCGACGACCCCGCCAACACCGACGAGTTCCTCTACGGCCTGGCGCGGATCTCCGACCTGGACCCCACCGGCTTGCCCGCGGCTCCCGAGGGCGTATGGATCGTCCGGATCAACGAGGGCAACGGACAGGCCACCCGCCTGGCCCGCATCGTCGGCCCGGCAAGCCTGTCCTCGCTGGCCTGGAACGAGCTGAACCAGCAGTTCTATGCCATCGACCCGGACAACAACCAGCTCTACGTGCTGGACCCGGCCGACATCGACGACCAGGGCACGCCGGATTCCATCGACGACGTCATCGACCTGACCGGCCAGACGACCGTGACCACCGGGGGCACGCCGGTCTCGCTGGTCAGCGCCGACTTCGACGGCGATACGCAGGCGGACGTCGCCGTGCTCAACCAGGCTGACGACACCGTCCAGATCTTCCTGGGCAACGGCGACGGGACGTTCACGGACAGCGGCACGGTGGCCGTCGGCGACGGCGGGGTGCAGATCGTCGCCGCCCAGCTCAGCGACGACGACGCCTCGACGGTCATCGACGACAGCGACAACCTCGACCTGGTGGTCGTCAACACCGCCGACGGCGACGTGAGCATCCTGCTGGGCGACGGGGCGGGCGGCTTCGCCTCGGCCGGCGACGTCGCGGCGGGGACGGACCCCTCGGCCGTGGCGGTGGGCGACGTGAACAACGACGGCAACCCGGACCTGGCGGTCGCCAACGAGGGCGACGACCAGGCCGAGGTGTTCCTGGGCAACGGCAACGGCACGTTCGGGGCCGGCGCGACGTTCGACGTCGCCGGCGGGCCGACCGGCGTGACGCTGGCGGATGTCGACGGCAACGGCAACCTGGACCTGATCACCGCCAACGGCGACGACGACAGCGTCTCGGTGCTCATGGGCCGCGGCGACGGGACGTTCATGGAGCACGAGGACTACGGCCCCGAGTCGGTGGCCCTCGGAGACCTCAACGGCGACGGCGACACCGACCTGGTCGTCGCCAACCGCGACGGCAATACCGTCTCGGTCCTGATCGGCGACGGCAGCGGGGCGTTCGCCGGGCGGTGGACCTACGCGACCGGCGCGGCGCCGATGGACGTTCGCCTGGCGGACATGAACGGCGACGGCGATCTCGACGCCGTCACCGCCAACCAGGGCGGCAACAACATCTCCGTGCTGCTGGGCGACGGCAGCGGCGGCTTCGGCGCGGCCACCAACACCGCGGTGGGGGCGATGCCGACGGACCTGGACGTCGGGCAGATCGACAACGCCGGCGGGCTGGACGTGGTGGTCGCCAACCGCAACGACGACACGGTGACGGTCCTGATCGGCGACGGCGCCGGCGGGTTCAGCGGCTCGGCGACGTACAACGTCGGCGACAGCCCCTCCGACGTCGCCCTGGGCCTGATGGACGGCGACGCGTTCAACGACATCGTCGTGGCCAACCAGGCCGACGACACCGTCAACGTGCTGGTCAACGACGGCGCCGGCGGGTTCACCGATGCCGGCGTGGGCTCGACGTTCTCGGTGACCACCGTCGACGACGGCGTCCAGAGCCCCGTCGGCCTGGCCATCGGAGACGCCGACGACGACGGCACGCTCGACGTGGTCACCGCCAACCGCCTCGGCGAGACCATCGCGGTCCTGCTGGGCAGCGGCGACGGCTCGCTGTTCGCCCTCCAGCTCTTCCCCGCCGGCGACAGCCCCACGGCCCTGGCGCTGGAGGACCTCACCGGCGACGGGGCGCCCGAGGCGCTGGTCACCGACCAGGTCGGCGATTCCGTGCTGGTGCTGATGAACAACGGCGACGGCACGTTCACCGCCCCGGCCGCCGACCGGACCTACAACGTGGGCGACAACCCCGCCACGGTCGTGCTGGGCACCGTCGACGGCGGCTCGACCCTCGACCTGGTCAGCGTCGGGCGCGGCGACGACAGCGCCGGCGTCCGCCTCGGCGAGGGCTCGGGGACCTTCGGCGACCTGATGTCCACCACCCTGGGCAACCGCTTCGACGTCGGCGACAACCCCGTCGACGTCGTCGCGGTGGATATGGACGGCGACGGCAACCTGGACGTGCTGACGGCCAACGCCAACGACGGCTCGACGCAGGGGACGGTCTCGCTGCTGCTGGGCAACGGGGACGGCACGTTCCAGGCCCAGACGACGCAGTTCACGGACATCGATCCGCAGCAGTTGCTGATCGACGACCTCGACGGCGACGGCAACTGGGACATCCTGACGGCCAACGCCGGCAGCGACAGCGTCTCGGCGAGGCTGGGCGGCGGGGACGGGACGTTCGGCGGGCACCTGGTCTACCCGGTCGGCACGGCGCCGATGTCGGTGGGCCTGGCGGACCTCGACGGCGACGGGCAGATGGACCTGCTGTCGGCCAACAGCGGCGACGACACCCTCAGCGTGCTGCTGGGCAACGGCGACGGCTCGTTCGGCGGGGAGCTGCTGCTGGTGGGCAACACCGACCCGTTCGTGGGCATCGAGTGGCTGACCAGCCCGGGCGGCGCCCAGGCACTGCTGGGCGTGACGGCCTCGGCGGCGGCGACGCCCCCGACCTTCGACCCGCCGGACAGCAAGCTCTACACCATCGACTGGACCTCCGGCACGGTGACCGAGCTGGACGACGTGAACCGCTACTCGCCCTACGAGCAGCCGCACATCGCCAGCCTGACCAGCCTGGCCTATTCGCCGCTTCAGCCGGGCTACCTGTGGACCACCGACCGGGTGATCGGCTACTACGACTCGTACGGCAACTACATCGACGACGCCCGCGTCTTCATCCAGATCGACGACAACGGCAACGAGATCCCGCACCTGGACACCCAGGACGGCGATGTGCTCATCGAACGCGACATGGGCTACCGCCTCAGCCGCATCCGCCTGTCCTCGGCCCTGATGAACTCCAACGGGCAGGGCGACGTGGACGTCCAGTCCATCCTCTTCGACAGCGACCAGGGCACGCACCCGTTCTGGATCTACGACGACGTCTACGCCCTCGACCGGGCGCCCGACGGCACGCTCTATGCCGTCGCCAAGGCACGCAGCCTCAACCCCACGACCGACCCGGTGGACCCCGGCGACCCGGCCGCGACGACCAAGACGTGGCTGGTCTCCATCGATACGACCTTCTCCCTGTTCAGCGTGGACGTGGTCACCCGTCTTGCCGAGCTGCCGGCCGGCTACGAGGACGTTACGACCATCGCCTTCAGCGGCGACGGCACGCTGTACGGCGTGCAGGACGTTGTCGGCGGCGACCGGTTGTTCACGTTCGACCAGGCCGGCGGGACGTTCACCGGCGCGGTGACGGACATCGGCCTGGTCAGCGACGCGTTGATGAACCCGCTGGACCTGACGGGCATGGACTTCCAGCCGGACTACGTCTCGGCCCTGCCGGGCTACGGGGACGGCACGTTCGGGATGCGGTTCGAGCTGGCCACCGGCAACGGCCCCTACCTCGCGCCGCTGGTGGACCTCAACGGCGACGGCCGCGTGGACCTCGTCACGACCAACGAGTTCGACGACACGTTCTCGGTGATCCTCAGCAACCCGTTCTCCTCGACGGCCTATCTGGATCCGGTGGTCTACACCGTCGGCGACGCGCCGGTCTCGGCGGACTTCGGCAAGTTCAACGACGACGACCCGCTGGACATCGTGATCGCCAACCGCGACGACGACAGCGTGACGGTGATCTTCGGCGGCGGCAACGGCACGTTCCAGGCCGTCGAGTCCGCCCCCGCGGACGTCCTGACCGCCCAGCTCAACGACGACGACGATGACGGCGACATCGACGCCGACGACATCCCCGACATCATCACCGTCAGCGCCGTCGACAGCACGCTGACCGTGCTGCTGGGCCAGGCCGGCGGCACCTACGACGGGGCCCGGTCAATCTACGACGTGGGCACTTCGCCGCGAACGCTGCTGATGGGCCAGCTCAACGACGACAACGACGACGGGCTGGTCAACAGCGACGACTGGATTGACGCGATCACCGTCAACGCCCTCGACGACACGATCTCCGTGCTGCTGGGCAACGGCAACGGGACGTTCGCGTTCCCGACCACCTACGACACCGGCGCCGTGCCCTTCGACGGCGAACTCGTCGAAGTCAACGGCGACGGCGACCTCGACGTGGTCGTCGTCAACGCCCTCGACAACACCGCCACCGTCCTGCTCGGCGACGGCGACGGGGGCTTCGCCGAGCTGATCCAGGCCCAGCCGCCCACGGTCGGGCTGGCGCCGACCTCGCTGGACATGGCCGACCTCAACGGCGACGGCAACCTCGACATCGCCGCCGGCAACATGCTCGGGACCGTGACGGTGATCTTCGGCCTCGGCGACGGGACCTTCGACGCCACCACCACGGCGACCTACGACGTCGGCAGCAATCCCCGCGACGTCACCCTGGTCAACCTCAACGACGACAACGGCGACGGCTTTGTCAACGCCGGCGACGTCCTCGACCTGGTGGTGGGCAACTACGTCGACAACGAGGTCAGCGTGCTGCTGGGCAACGCCGACGGGACGTTCGATCCGGAGACGACCTTCGCCGCCGGCACCGGCCCGACGTCCGTCACGCCGGCGTCCCTCAACACCGACACCGACGACTTCATCGACCTCGTCGTCACCAACGGCGTCACCGGCGAGGCCAGCGTGCTGACCGGCAACGGCGACGGGACCTTCAACGCCCCGACGGCCTATACCGTCGGCGCCGGGCCCGTCCAGGCGATCCTCAGCAACGTCTCGGGGACCGCCACCGCCGACCTGATCGTCGCCAACGAGACCGACGCGACCTTGAGCATCCTCGAGGGCAGCACCGACGGCACGTTCGGGCTCCAGACCGTCTACGACGCCGGCGCGGTCGGCACGACCTACAACAACGTGGGCAACGATCCCTCGGCCGTCGTCGTCGGCGACGTCAACGGCGACACGATCGAGGACATCGTCGTCGCCAACAGCAACCTCGACGACACGCCCGGCGAAGACACCGTGGCGGTGCTGATCGGCAACCCCGACGGCACGTTCAACGCGCCGGTGAGCTACGCCGTCGGCGACCGCCCGGTCGCGGTGGTCCTGGGCGACTTCAACCTCGACGGCTGGCTGGACATCGCTACCGCCAACAACACCGCCGACACCGTCTCGATCCTGCTGGGCAACGGCGACGGGACCTTCGCCGCCCACGTGCCCTACGCCGCGGGGGACCAGCCGGTGGACTTGGCGCTCGGCGACCTGAACTCCGACGACGTGCTGGACCTGGTCGTCGCCAACTACGGCGACGGGAACGTCCAGTTCATGCTGGGGGCGGAGGACGGCACGTTCGCGGCAAGGCAGACGCTGATCGTCACCGGCGCGCCGCAGTCGGTGGAGCTGGCGGACCTCGACGGCGACGGCGACCTGGATATCGTCGCCGTCAGCGAGGAAGCCAACGCCGCCAGCGTCTTCCTGGGCAAGGGCGACGGGTTCTTCTCGGGCAACCACCAGTACGCCATCGAGAACGGCCCGCGGAGCGTCCGCATCGGAGACATGAACAGCGACGGCGCCCTCGAGATCGTCACCGGCAGCCTGGACGACCGTTTCTTCGGCGCCACCGCCGACCTGCTGTACGAGATCGACCCGGCCACGGCGATCCTCACCGAGGTCGACGACGGCGCGCTGGCCCTGTCCGGGACCGTCACCGGCCTGGGCAGCAACCCGCTGGACTCCACCTTCATGTGGGGCACCGGGCAGTTCGGCAGCGGGAACATTCAGAACTACTACCTGCTGAAGATCTTCAACTCCGCCGACTCGGCCATCCAGGACATGGGCACCATCCGCGTCAGCGGCACGGTGGCCGGGCGGATGTGGACGGCGGGGAACATGGGCCTGATCGACATCGGCTTCAACTGGGCCGACACCCGCGTCGGGCGGAACCTCGACTGGATGGTCATGCGCCAGGGTGGCGGCGGGCGCGTTGTCGGGACGTCCGTCTACCTGCCCTACGCCTCGACGATCAAGGTCGGCGGGACGCTCAACTACGTCCGGACGATGGGCGGGACGCTGTACTCGTCGATCAACGTGGACAACGACGCCGACGTCTTCCCCATGGGCCTGACCTTCAGCGAGCGGGAAACGTACGTCACCACGGAGGCGGCGTGGCACTACTACTGGATCCAGGGCCAGTTCCCGCGCCTGCCCGGGAGCCTCGGCGGCCTGGAGAACAACGCGCCCGAGTCCGCCCAGTTCATCAACCATCCGACCGGGACGGGGACCTACTACGGCTCGCTGTCGACCCTGGAGGAGACCCAGACGCTGCCGGAGGAGATCCCCGGGCTCGAGGGAACCAGCTACTTCATCGATTACGTCGCCATCCCGATGGAGGCCGGCCAGCGGGTCACCCTCCAGGGCTGGTTCCTCCTGGGGGTTGTCTGGGTGCCCTTCTACTACTCCGGCAACACGGCCGGGGGCATCAAGGCCCACATGTTCGACTCCCAGGGGCGCTGGGTCGCCGGCAACGGCTACGAGATGAACGACGACTACGGCGTCGGCAGCCGCTACGTCTACGACTCCGCCGAACTGATCGACGAGCAGAAGCCCCTGGACTTCGTCGCCCGCGAGGCGGACATCTACTACCTCGCCGTCATCGCGCCGACGGCACCGTGGATCTACAAGCTCGAGATCGACACCATGCCCGGGGCCGCCCTCGGCGCGGTGGACATCGAGGGCGACTACATGGGCACGCTTCAGGCCTTCGCGGCCGACAACCTGCCCACGATGAGCGAGGCCAGCCCGCTGGGGCACTACATCAGCAACCCGTTCAGCCCGGACGACATTGTCGTCGAGGAGAGCGGGAACCTCGGCGCGATACGCGTGGCCGGGCTGTTCGGGGACGGGACGACCTTCCTGCCGAGCGTGCACACCATCGGCGGCGGGGGCGACCTGTTCGCCCTCGAGGGCGGGACCGTCGCCGGCGTGACCGTCAAGGCCGAGGGCTCCATCGGCCGGCTTGCCTCGTTCGACGGCGACCTGGGCCTGTCCGCCTCGGCCGGGTTCATCGGCTGGCAGCCGGAGCCGTACCCGTACGGCCAGCCGTACACCGACCCGCACGAATGGGACGCGTACATCCAGACCGTGGTCACGGTCGGCAGCTACGGCGGGGCCCTGTCGGCCACCGGCTCGATGGGCACGATGATCATCGACGGGGACTTCCTTGCCTCGGTGGTGCAGGTGAACTCCGACGAGGCCGGGCCGGTCGGCGAGGTGGACCTGATCCAGGTCGAGGGCAACTGGGGCAGCCTGATGGGCGTCCCGACGCTCTACCGCGGCGAGGACGGCGACATCGGCTACGTGCACGTGACCGGGACGATCTTCCAGGACTTCGGCGCCTGGATCGGCCAGGCCACGCCGCAGCGGATCACCGATGGCGACGCCACGAACCTCTACGACGACAGTGGGGGGCAGTTGACGATCGACCCGATCATCACGCAGGAGCGGGACCCGGTCACCGGCCAGCCGCTGACCGACGCCGACGGCAACCCGATCATGCACGTGCCGGCGTACTCCTACATCATCATCGGCGTCGACGACTTCAACAACCCCGGCTCGGGGGCAGGCGGGGTCGTCGCGCGGCTGACGATCGACGGCAACACGAGCCTGTCGGTCACCGGCGACGTGAAGGTCGGCGACCTGAACATGGACTACGTTCCCAACCCGAACGTGGACTACGGGATGGACATCGGCGGCAGCGGCGCGTTCAGCGTGTACTACCTCAACAGCACCCAGCCGTGGGACGCCTACAACAACGCCACCGACGGCGATATCGTCTCGGGCATGCTGATGGGCATGGGCCGCATCGCCACCGGCGGCGACATCGGCGCGCAGGTCAGCAAGCTGGGCACGTGGGTCCACGGCCTCGACGACGCGCCGGTCTCCGCCGACCCGGACACCGAGCCGCAGTACGGCTGGCACCGCGGGAAGGTCAACGGCCTCCAGATCACCGGCGACGTGCCGGAAGTCTCCGCCGGCGGGTTCATCCGCGACCTGCGCGTGGTGGGCACGCTGGGCGCCGTGGTCGCCAACGCCGACTCGATCACCCCCGGCGGGGAGTGGCACGGCGTCAACGGGCTGATCTGGTCCGACCGGCGGATCGACTCGGTCGCCGTCGGCGACGGGCTCGCCGACGACGGCGGGGTCGCCAAGGCGGCCGCGGGCATCATGTCCGGCGGGACGATCGGCACGGTGAGCATCGTCGGGCCGCGCTACGTCCGCAACGGCGTGGTCTTCGGCGAGATCAACGGCGCGGTGTTCGGCTACATCAACGACATCGTGAACCTCGTCGATCAGTTCGGCAACACGACGTCGATCGAGCGGAACAGCCTCGGGTCGATCGTCGGCACCAACGGCGCGCAGTTGACCGCCATGGTCGGCGGGGTGGGGCTCAGTTCGTTCTGGACCTTCACCGGCAGCGTGAGCTTCCTCTCCGGCTGGATGAACGGCTCCTATGCCGGCATCGGCTCGATCAGCTTCTCCGGCGCCGGGGCCAAGATCCACGGCGCGGAAATCGCCGCCAACTACATCGGCGAGGTCGTCGCCGGAAGCGGCTCGCTGGGCATCGAGGACAGCTACATCTCCGGCGATGCCGCCAGGCCCGACGGCCTGTCCGTCGGCCGGGTGGCCGCCGGCGGACCGGGCATGGACCGCGTCACCCTCAGCGCCGACGGCGGGGACGTCGGGACCATCGCGGGCATCGACGCCGTCTCGGACATCTACTACAGCGAGTTCGTGGTCACCGACGGCGGGATCGACAGCGTCTCGGCCCGGGACCTGATCGAGACGTCCATCCACGCGCCCAAGGACCTCGGCTCGCTGCGGGTCACGCGGGACTTCGGCGACGTCGTCTCCGCCGGCGGCAGCAGCACCGCCTACTTCCTCGACGGCGACGGCACGGGCGACTTCGACATCCGCACGGATTCCTACCCTGTCGGGCTCGGCGCACGCGACGTCGCCCTCGGGGACCTCAACTCCGACGGCTGGCTCGACGTGGTCACCGTCAACGACTACCGCAAGGACAGCTACGTCACGCTGCTGCTCAGCGACGAATTCGGGGCGTACACCGCCCCGATCTACTACGTCACCGAGGCCGGGCCGCGGGCGGTCGAACTGGTGGACCTCAACCGCGACGGGCACCTCGACGTCGTCACCGCCAACGCCAAGGACAACAGCGTCACCATCCTCTACGGCGACGGCGAGGGCGGGTTCCTCGACCGCCGCGTGTTCCCCGCCGGCGAGAAGCCGGTCGCCCTGGCCGTCGGGGACATCAACGGCGACGGCGTCGCCGACGTCGTCACCGCCAACGAGGAGAGCGACGACCTGTCGATCCTCATCAACCGCGGCAACGGGCGACTGCTGGACGAGATCCGCGTCGACGCCGGCGACGGGCCCAGCTCGGTGATCGTCGGGCAGCTCAACGACGACAACGGCGACACGTTCGTCACCGCGGCCGACGACCTGGACATCGTCGTCACCAACCGCCTCGACGACACGGCGACCGTCCTGCTGGGCAACGGCGACGGCACGTTCGCCGCCGGGGTGGACTACGAGACCGGCTACTACCCGATGGACCTCGAGTCCGGCGACCTGGACAACGACGGCGACCTGGACCTGGTCGTCGCCAACCGGGCCGAGCGGAAGGTCTCGATCCTGCTGGGCAACGGCGACGGCACGTTCGCCGACCAGTCGAAGGTCTACATCGGCTACGTGCCCCATCGCATCGAGGTCGCCGACTTCGACGCCGACGGCAACGACGACTTCGTCGTCGCCCACGAGGCCGACGACAACATGTCCGTCTTCCTCGGAGCGGGCGACGGGACGTTCACGATGAGCTACCTGCTGGAGCTGCCCAGCCCGGTCGCGGCCCTGGCCGTGGCGGACATGGACTTCGACGGCGTGCTGGACATCGTGCCCATCGCCCGCGGCGACACCGTCGCCGGCCTGCTGGTCGGCAGCATCGGCAGCTTCTACGTCGGGCGCGACGTGACCGACTCCTTCATCCGCGTCGCCGGCACGGTCGGCTCGATGAAGGTCGGCAACCGCATCAACAGCACCGACATCCTCCTGCCCGGCTCGGCGGCGAACCTCATGTACCTCGAGGCCGCCGAGGACATTTCCGGGCGGATCGAGTCCCATGGGCGGATCGGCACGATCATCAGCCGCAGCGGCGCGATCTACGCGGAGATCAACACCACCCCCGAGCCGGGCACGCCCAGCAACGACGTCGGGCGCATCGTGGCCGAGGAAGGCCTGTTCGGCTGGGTGGACATCGCCGGCTCGCTGAACAGCCTGGAAGTCTACACCTCTCTCGGCGTAGACCCGCGCGACGAGGGCGTGCCCCAGGAGATCGTCATCAACGGCGACCTCGGCGTGCTTCGCGTCGTCCGGCGGTTCGGCGACCCGGAGGCCAACCTGTTCGCCAACGTCAGCGTCGGCGGCAGCATCGTCTCCCGCGTGGACGTCGACGGGACGCTCTTCGGCGACCTGAAGGTCAACGGCGACGCCAACTTCCTGATGTTCGACGGGAACCTGGGCTTCCTCGATGCCGGCACGGGGACCACGTTCGGATCGGTCGAGGTGCTCGGCGACCTCCACATCATCCGCTTCGCCACCCAGGGCGACCTGGTCGCCGACATCATCTCCGGCGGCTCGCTGCGGAACCTGACGATCCTCAACGGCAACGTCGAGGGCGACATCGTCAGCCGCTACGGCGACATCCTCGGCCTGACGGTCATCAACGGCAACGTCAACGGCAACGTCCGCGGGCGGAGCATCAGCTTCGTCAACGTCATCGGGCGCGACCCGGGCACCGGCGACATCACCGGCGACCTCACCGCCACCAACGGCGGCATCGGGCGCGTCACGGTCAGCAACGGCAACATCCTGGGCAACATCGACGCCCTCAACGGCAGCGTCGACCTGCTCCAGGTCATCCGCGGCAACCTCGGCAGCGCCGCAACGCAGACCACCGCCTCGGCCACGCAGGGCTTCGGGCGGATCAACGTCATCCTCGGCGACCTGCTGATGGACGTCCTCAGCCGCGGCAAGATCACCGGGCTGATGGTCAACGGCAACGTCACCGACGTCGAGATCAGCTCCACCGACGAGATCGGCCTGTTCTACGTGCTGGGCAACAACACGATGACCGGCTCGACGGTCCGCTCGGCCGCGGGGATCACCCGCACGTTCGTCCAGGGCGACGTGACCGACTCGATCCTCTCCTCCGGGCGGGACCTGGACTACATCACCGTCCTCGGCGACGTGACCGATTCGATGTTCCTGGCCGGCTGGGACACCGGGTGGCAGAACGTCTCCCACTACGCCTCCAACGGCGACGGGACGATGACGGCCCGGCCGATGCTCAACGCCGGCGCCGACCCGCGTGCGGTGACGATGGGCGACCTCAACGGCGACGGCTACCCGGACCTGGTGGTCGCCAACTTCGACGACGACGACATCTCCGTCCGCTTCAACGACGGGCTGGGCTCCTTCGGCCCGCAGGTCCGCTACACGATGGGCGACGGCCCGACCGCGGCCGTCCTGGCCGACCTCGACGGCGACGGCAACCTCGACGTGCTGACCGCCAACCACGAGGACGACACCGTCTCGACCCGCCTCGGCGACGGGGCCGGCGGCTTCGGGGCCGAGGTCGTCCATGCCGTCGGCGACGGCCCGCGAGGGCTCGCCGTCGAAGACCTGACGGCCGGGACCGACCCGGACCTGCTGATCGCCCACGACGGCGACGACACGCTGTGGCTGGTCGAGGGCGAGGGCGACGGCACGTTCGACGTGGGGGCGCCGGAGATCGCCGCCTTGCCCGTCGGATCGGGCCCGGTGTCGATCGCGGTCGGCGACCTCGACGGGCTGAACCAGATCGACTTCGCCGTCGCACGCGAAGGCGATGGCTGGGTTACGGTCTTCCTGCACGACGGCGTGAGCAGCTACGTGCAGGACGCCGACTACGGCGTGGGCACGGCCCCGCAGAGCGTGGACCTCGGCGACGCCGACGGGGACGGAGACCTTGATTTCGTCACCGCCAACCGCGGCAGCGACAACGTCTCGGTCTGGCTGAACAACGGCGACGGGACGTTCGCCGGCGCGGCGCTCTACGCCACCGGCGACGCCCCGACCGACGCCCGCTTCGTCAACATGAACGCCGACGCGCTGCCCGATATCGTCACCACCGACCGCGACGACGGGACCATCTCGGTCCTGGCCGCGGTCGGCGGCGGGGCGTACGGCGCGGCCGCGGCGACGACCACCGCGCCGCTGCCGCAGGCGCTGGCCCACGCGGACATCGACCAGGACGGCGACGACGACATCATCGCCGTCCACGACACCACGCGGGTCAACCCGCTGAACGGCGGCAACGCCCACGCCGGGCGGATCCGGAACTTCTACATCTCCGGCGACTACAACTCCTCGGTGACCGCGGCCGGCATCGGCCCGGGCCCCGACGGGGACTTCACGACCACCGGCGACAACACGGTCGCCGACGGGTCGAGCACGATCGACATCATGCGGATCGCCGGGACGGTCCAGGACACCGCCACCAGCGCGTTCCTGGCCGACACGTCGATTTACCAGCGGCTGCTCGACGGCCTGCCCGGCAGCGTGGTCGTCCCCGCCCAGTACCATCCGACGGCCACGCCGACCGGAGACGGCAACGACTTCGGCCCGAGCATCGGCCTGACCCAGACGGTCTGGGACGACGGGGCGGGCTTCACCATCGCACTCCGCGGCGGGCTGGAGGGCATGGCCCACTACGACCCGGCCACGCGGACGCTGACGCTGAAGCGGACGACGAACATCTCCTCGCTGGTGATCCGCTACACGGGCGCCGGGCAGTACGCCGGCGGCCTGCCGGTGACGATCGTCGGCGCCGAGGACAGCGGCCTGGCCCTGTTGCAGGTGCTCGGCGACGTCGTCCTGGGCGACGTGGACATCGACGGGCCCATCCGCACGATGTACGTGCCCGAGGTCGCGGCGGGGTCCACCTGGAACCTGCCCGGCGGCGTGCTGGTCACGCAGGTCCTCTCGGACGTGACGAACCTGACCGTCGACGCCGGCGAGATGCGGACGGTGATCTTCCGCGGGCAGTACGCCGGCGGCTCCTTCACCGCCGACGAGGTCTCGCTGCTCCAGACGTGGGACGCCGCCTCGGCGGACATCACCGTCACGCTCGGCGGGCTGCGGACGCTGATGATCCGCGGCGACTACGGCGGCGAGGCGACGGTGTTCGGCACGGTGTACACCGCCCAGGTGCTTGGCGACTTCACCGGCGGGCTGGACGTGCTCTACGGCGACCTGTTCAACGTGATGGTCTGGGAGGACTGGACCGGCGTGATGAACGTCCGCCGCGGCGAGGTCCGCACCGCCACCGTGCTGTTCGGCGAGTTCGGCGGGCAGGACGATTCGGCCCTGCACTCCGCCGGCGGCGTGTGGGTCTTCAACGTCGTTCGCGGCGACCTGAGCGGCATCCTCAACACCGACGGCAACATCCGCGTGCTCAGCGCCGCACTGGGCGAGGTCAGCGGTCGCATCCGCTCGGCCGGGTCGATCACCTCCGTGCTGCTGGGCAGCATGGACGGCGGGATCGTCACGGCGGGCAACGACCTGCTGTTCGTCACGATCCTCGGCGACATGTCGGCCAGCAGCCTGTACGCGGGCTTCGACCCGGGCTACGACCCGAACGGCAATCCGCTGTACAACGTGGAGCTCGACGGGCTGACGCCGACGATCTTCCGCACGGCGGCCAATGACGACGAAGCCCGCGGCGGGCGTGTGGCCAGCGTGGTGATCCGGGGCAACATGGCCCCTGAGTACGACGCGACGCGGGGCACGTGGACGGGTCGGGGCAGCACGATCGCCGCGGGGATCGACCCGGGCAACGACGGCTACGCGGGCACCTACGACGACGTGGTCCGCGGGGCCGGCACGGTGGACCTGGTGCGGGTCTTCGGCGGGATCTACGGCAACGGCAACAACGAGCACCTCTACGGCGTGTTCGCCGCCAGCGAGATGCCGCGGGTCTACCACCAGATCAACAAGATCTTCAACCTGGACGTCGACGACGTGACGACCACGGACGTCGGCGTCGGGATGACGCCCTCGACGGTCGGCCCGCTGCGGGTCGAGCGGGCGGTGCTCCAGGCCAGGTCGCTGGTGGTGCAGTTCAACCACGCGGTGAACCTGGGCACGCTGAACACCGGCGCGATCGACCCGAGCGAGCCGACGACCTTCGCGGTCTACATCCCCGGCGACCCGACGCCGATCACCGACCAGGTCGCCAACGTGATGACCTGGGACCCCGTGGACAACGTCGCCACCCTGACGCTGACCGGCTCGGGGAGCTGGACGAACCTCCCGGGCAACCCCTCGGTGTTCACGCTGGTCCTGGACGGCTCGCGGATCACCGACCCGCGCGGCGTGCTGCTCGACGGCGACGCCGACGGCACGCCCGGCGGGGACTACACGCAGGTGTTCACGCGGTAACCGCCCCCGGGCGGGTCACCGCGACCCGACAACAGGACGGCCCCGCCTTCGGAGAGGAAGGCGGGGCCGTTTTCGTGGGGCGGCGGCGCGACCGCATGAGGGATGCGGCGGGACGGGGGGGCTCCCCGCGGCCGGGGGACGGATCACGCCTTCTCGGCACGGTGGTCGATGACCCGCCTCGCCTTGCCGGCGAACCGTTCGAGGGTGTTGGGGCTGACCAGCTCGACTTGCGCCCGGATGCCCGTGACGGCCTGGATCTCCCGGTCGATGCGGTCGCGGAGGGTCTGCATGTCGGCCATCGTGTCGGAGAAGTCCTGCTTGCGGACCTCGACCTGGACGCGCACGGCGTCGAGGTTGCCCGGGCGGGAGACCTCGATGAGGTAGTGCGGGGCCGTGCCCTCGACCCGCAGCAGGGCCTCCTCGATCTGGGATGGGAAGACGTTGACGCCGCGGATGATGAGCATGTCGTCGGTCCGCCCGACGACGCGGCTCATCCGCGCGGTGGTCCGCCCGCAGGCGCAGGGTGTGCGGTCCAGCGAGGCGATGTCCCGCGTGCGGTAGCGGATGATGGGGAAGGCCTGCTTGGTCATCGCCGTGAAGACCAGCTCGCCGCGCTCGCCGTCGCCGACCGGCTCGAGGGTCTCGGGGTCGAGGCATTCGACGAGGAAATGGTCCTCCTGGATGTGCATGCCGCACCGGGCGGCGCAGTCCCCGCTGACGCCCGGGCCGATCACCTCGCTGAGCCCGTAGTTGTTCATCGCGAAGATGTCCAGGGCGTTCTCGATCTGCCGCCGCATGTCCTCCGTCCAGGGCTCGCCGCCGAAATGCCCGAACTTCAGGGGCAGCCCGCGCGGGTCCAGGCCCTCCCTCGCCGCGACGTCGGCGATGTTCAACGCGTAGCTCGGCGTGCACACCAGCACCTCGGCGCCGAGGTCCTGCATCAGCATGATCTGGCGGCGCGTGTTGCCCGCCGCCGCCGGCACGATCGCCGCGCCCACCCGCTCGATGCCGTAGTGCAGCCCGAAGCCGCCGGTGAACAGCCCGTAGCCGAAGGCCACCTGCACCGTGTGCTCGGCACGCAGGCCGCCGGCGACGAGGAACCGGGCGCACAGCTCGGACCAGGTCCGGAGGTCCTCGGCCGTGTAGGCGACGAACGTCGGCTTGCCCGTCGTCCCCGACGAGCCGTGAATGCGGGCGATCCGCTCGCGCCCCACGGCGAGGAACCCCAGCGGGTAGTGCTGCCGCAGGTCCTCCTTGGTCGTCAGCGGCAGTCGGCGGAGGTCGTCGAGGCCGCGGATGTCGTCGGGGCCGACGCCGGCGTCGGCGAAGGCCCGGCGGTAGAAGGGCACGTCGGCGACGCGGCGGCAGACGTCCTTCAGCCGCGTCAACTGGATCTCGGCCAGCTCGTCGCGGGAGAGGGTCTCGGCGTCGCTGTGAATGCGGTTCTCGAAGGCCAGTTCGGTCATGGTCTCTCCGTGCGGGGGTTGCCGGCGGCGGCCCCGGCGGGGCGGTCACCCGGCGCGGGCGGCGCCGACCCGGGCGGGCGCGCCGCGTTCCGGCGGGGGGTCAGTCGCCGCTGCCGAAGAGCTCGACGTCCCGGACGACGTTGACGCCCTTGTCGCGGAGGGCGTTGACGGCCTTTTCGGCGTCGTCGAACCGGAAGACGAGCACGGCGCTGTCCTTGCTGCCGAACGTGAAGGCGTACATGTACTCGATGTTGACGTCGAGGTCCTCGAAGAGATCGAGCAGTTCGGCAAGCCCGCCGGGGCGGTCCTCGACCTCGATGGCCACGACCTCGGTGACCCGCACGACCGCGCCGGAGGCCTCCAGGACCTCCTTGGCCCGCTCCCACTCGCGGACGATCAGCCGGAGGATGCCGAACTGCTGCGTGTCCGCCAGCGAGAGGGTGGCGATGTTGATCCCCGCCTCGGCCAGCAGCTTGCAGGGCTCGCTCAGCCGCCCGGGCTTGTTCTCGAGGAAGACGGAAAGCTGGTTGATCTTCATGGCAGGTCCTTTCGTGCCGCCTGGCTGCCGGCGGTCAGATCTGTCGGTTGTCGATGACGCGCTTGGCCTTGCCGAGCGACCGCTCGATGGTGTGAGGCTCGACGAGGCTGACCTTCACCCGCAGGCCCAGCGTGTTCTCGATGGCGTGGGAGAGCTTGGCCTGGAGGTCCTCCATGGCCCCGATCTTGTCGCTGAAGACATCGCTGGTCACCTCGACGCGGACCTCCATGGAATCGAGGTTCTTGACGCGTTCGAGGATGATCTGGTAGTGCGGCAGCGTGCCCTCGACCGCAAGCAGGGCCGACTCGACCTGCGAGGGGAAGACGTTGACGCCGCGGATGATGAACATGTCGTCGCTTCGCCGCCCGATGCGCCGGATGCGGCGGATGGTCCGCCCGCACGCGCAGGGCTCGGTGATGAAGTTGGTGATGTCCCGCGTGCGGTAGCGGAGCATGGGCATCGCCTGCTTGCTGAGCGTCGTCAGCACGAGTTCGCCCTCGGCGCCCTCCTCGAGGACCTCCCCGCTGGCCGGGTCGATGATCTCGGGGTAGAAGTAGTCCTCGAAGATGTGCAGCCCGCTCTGGCAGCGGCACTCGCTGGCGACGCCGGGGCCGATGATCTCGCTGAGCCCGTAGATGTCGTAGGCCTTGATGCCGGACATCTTCTCGGCCCACTCGCGCATGGCGTCGGACCACGGCTCGGCCCCGAAGATGCCCGCGCGGATGGGCAGGTCCTTGAGGTCGACGCCCATCTCCAACGCCCGCTCGCAGATGTACATGAAGTAGCTGGGCGTGCAGCAGATCGCCGTGCTGCCGAAGTCCCGCATGATCATGATCTGCCGGTCGGTGTTGCCCCCGGAGATCGGGATCACCGTCGCGCCCAGCGTCTCGGCGCCGTAGTGGGCGCCCAGCCCGCCGGTGAACAGCCCGTAGCCGTAGGCGTTCTGAATGACGTCGCCCTTGCCGCACTCGCACGCGGCGAACGTGCGGACCATCACCTTCGACCAGACCTTCACGTCCTCGGCGGTGTAGGCCACCACGATCGGCTTGCCCGTCGTCCCGCTGGAGGCGTGCAGACGCACCACGTCGTGGATGTCGCTGGCGAACAGCCCGAACGGGTACGTCTCCCGGAGGTCCGTCTTCACCGTGAACGGCAGCTTGGAGATGTCCCCCAGCCGGCGGATGTCGTCCGGCGTCACCGATTGCTCGTCCATCCGCGCGCGGTAGAGCGCCTGGTGCTCGTACGCGCGGGCGACCATCGTCTTCAGCCGCGTGAGCTGGAGCTCGCGAAGCCGGTCGGCGGGAAGGTAGTCCGGGCTGCTGGCGGGGTGGAACCCCGCCGCGGGGGCCTTGGCGGATGCGTTCATCGATCGTCTCTCCCTTCTGTCGCTTCGCCTGCGGACGCCGCCCGCGGGCGGGCGTCGCTCACGCCCCGGCCGACCGGCCGAGGGCGAACGCCTGTTCGTTCACCTCGTGGAGCTTCTCGGGCAGGTTGGCCCGCACGGCCGCCAACCAGTGCTCCTCGCCGATCGCATCGACGTGCCGGCTGAGCGCGCCGAGCAGGGCGACGTTGAGGCTCTTCTTGTTGCCCAGCGCGTCGGCGTCGATGGCGTCGGGCGGGATCAGCGTCCCGCCGTCGGCGAGTGCGTGGCGGTTGATGTCCACCTGGTCGGGCGAGAGGACCACGAGGTAGTCCGCCTCCCCGGCGGGCACCATCGGGCTGAGCACGCCCTCGCCGAAGCGGACGTCGCTGGTCACCGATCCGCCCCGCTGGCTCATGCCATGCACCTCCGCCTTCTTGACGTCCAGCCCCGCGCGGAAGGCGGCGTCGGCAAGGATGTCCGACGCCTTCAGCACGCCCTGTCCGCCCAGCCCCGCGAAGACCACGTTCGTGACGTTCTCAGCCATTTTCGCCGCCCTCCGTCGCCTGCTGGTACTGTCGGATCTTCTTGGCCGCCAGCAGGCACGGCCTGCGGGCGATGACCAGCGCCAGCTCGCCGCTGGCCAGGTCGTCGACGATCGTCTTGGCGAGGCCCTCGGGGTCCTTCGACGGGTCGATCACGCTGACCCGCTCGATGCCCATCGCCCGGGCGAGGTCCTCGAAGACCAGTTGATTCGTCGGCCGGTGGTCCAAGGTCCGCCCGGTGCCCGGGTGCTCCTGCATGCCGGTCATCGCGGTGGTGCTGTTGTCGAGGATGACCACCACGTGCCCGGTCGGCGGGGGGTTGTAGACCATCTCGACCAGCCCGGTGATGCCGCTGTGGACGAACGTGCTGTCGCCGATGACGCTGACGACCTTCTTCGCCTCGGCCTCCGGCAGGGCGTGGCGAAGCCCCAGCCCCACGCCGATGCTCGCGCCCATGCACACGCAGGTGTGCAGGGCCTGCCACGGCGGCAGGGCGCCCAGCGTGTAGCAGCCGATGTCGCCGGTGACGATGCAGCCCTGGTCGCGGAGGATGTCGAACGTCGTGCGGTGCGGGCAGCCCGGGCAGAGCTGCGGCGGCTTGCCCTTCGGCGGCGCCGGCTCGGGGCTGACGTCCCCGGCCAGGATCCGCCGGACCCGGGCGACGTTCAGCTCGCCGAAGCGGTACGGCTCGGGCTTGCCCTCGACCGCCAGCCCCGCCGCCCGGAGGTCGTCGACGAGCACCGGGTCGCCTTCCTCGACGACCACGCAGCGATCGACGATCTCGACGAAATCCCGGATCTTCCCGATCGGCAGGGGGTAGGTGAGGTCCAGCTTCATCACGCTGGCTTCGGGGGCCGCCTCCCGGGCGTGCGCGTAGGCCACGCCCGAGGCGATGATCCCGAGCTTCCCGTCGCCGTCGATCACCCGGTTCAGGTCCGACTGCTCGTTCCAGGCCTGAAGGTCCGCCAGCTTCTCCCGCAGCCGCCGGTGGGCGGGGCGTGCCATGGCGGGCACCATGACGCGGGCGGGGATGTCGACCTCGAAGTGCGGCGCACGCGGGGGCCCGGCCAGGTCGCGCCGCTGGACGATGGTCTTGGAGTGGCAGATTCGCGTGGTCATCCTCAGCAGGACGGGCAGTTTCCAGCGTTCCGAGATCTCGATGCCGCGGGCGAAGAAGTCGTAGGCCTCCTGGCTGTCGGAGGGCTCGAGCATGGGCACGCCGGCGGCGCGGGCGTAGCGGCGGTTGTCCTGCTCGTTCTGGCTGGAGGCCATGCCGGGGTCGTCGGCGGTGACGATCACGAGCCCGCCGTCGACGCCGGTGTAGGCGGCGGTGAACAGCGGGTCGGCGGCGACGTTGAGCCCGACGTGCTTCATGGTCACCAGCACGCGGGCGTCGGCGAAGGCCGACCCGAGGCCGACCTCCAGGGCGACCTTCTCGTTGGGCGCCCACTGGGCGTTTCCGCCGATCTCCGAAAAGGTCTCCAGGATCTCCGTCGAGGGCGTGCCCGGATAGGCGGTCCCGAGGGTCACCCCGCAATCGAGGGCGGCGTAGGCCACCGCCTCGTTGCCGTGCAGCAGCATGCGGTCAGCTCCGGTCATGGTCGTCTCCATCGGCCTGGCTCAGGGCGTCGGTCAGCCACGTCGGCGGGCGGGTCGGTCGGCCGGCGGCGTCGGTGACGGCGTGGACCGTGTGCCCGTCGGCGACGGGGGACGATCCGTCGGCGTGGCGGATGTCTACGTCGAAGCGGACGCGGGCCCTGCCCGCCATCCGCCCGGAGGTGGTCATGTGCAGCTCGTCGTCGTACCGCGCCCGCCCGGTGTAGCGGACGTGGGCCTCCACCAGCGGCAGGAGCACGCCGCGGCGCTCCATCTCGGCGTAGGGCACGCCGAGTTGGCGGAGGAACTCCGTCCGCCCGCACTCGAACCACTCCAGGGCCCGGGAGTTGTAGAACGTGCCCATCTGGTCCGTTTCGCTGTAACGGACGCGGAAACGGTGGACGGCTTGGAAGCTCATGCAATCGCTCGCGTTTCGGCCGGGGCGGCGTGCGTACCGTCCGCCGCCGCGCCGAGGACTCCTCGGCGAGCCTTCCTACCAGAAACCCCGCCCGACATCAAGCCCCTGGGGCCGCGGCAGGGGGGCGCGTGTCCGACACAAAATCGTGGCGGCAGTCAGGCGGCACGCTGGAGTTTCCAGTAG
>CAYLPJ010000029.1:0-75616 GCA_964385465.1 uncultured Planctomycetaceae bacterium
GGCGTCGTTGCCGCCGCACTCCATATTTGGCGGCGTGGGCCGTGGAGTGCGATGGGTGGGGCGCCGCCTCGACGGGGCGCGCGGGGCGGCGTCGGCGGCCGGCGTTTGCGCGCTTGCCGCGACGTGCTCTCGGGGAAGGCGTGAGACCTCGGGGGCGCGTCAGGGCGTCTGTTTTGCCGGCAGGACGAGGCGGAAGCCGGTGGGGGTCCAGTTGGTCACGTGGGGGGGCTGGACCATGCGGGCCGTCGTGCGGCTGAATCGCTCGTCGTAGAGGCTGCACCCCCCGCGAAGGACCTTGTGGCTGCCGCGTTCGGGTCCGGTGGGGTTGCGGGCGGGGGCGGTTCGGTACGCGTCGTAGGCGTACCAGTCGGCTACCCATTCCCAGACGTTGCCTGCCACGTCCTGCACGCCGTATGGGCTGGCGCCGTGGGGGTAGCTGCCCACCGGGCGGAAGCCCGCGGAGAACCTGTAGAGCGTCTGCTCCATCGACGCGCAGCGATTGGGGTCCCACCGGTCGCCCCAGGGGTAGCGGCGGCCGTCGGTGCCTCGGGCCGCCTTCTCCCACTGGGCCTCGGTGGGCAGGGCCCCGCCGGCCCATGCGGCGTAGGCCTCGGCCTGATACCAGTTCGTCTGGACCGCGTAGGTGTTCGGGTCCGCCACGGGGGCGGCGCGCATGGCCTGGCCCCAGGTGGGCTTGAACTCCCGACCGGTGGCCTTGCAGAACGCCAGGTACTGGCCGAGCGTCACGGGGTGCTTGTAGATCCAGTACCCGTCGAGGTGGACCTTGCGGCGGGGCCCTTCGTCGGCCCCCGCGACGTCCTCTTCGCTGCCGCGCAGGAACGTTCCGGCCGGGATGCGAACCAGCGCCGCCCCGTCGATTTCGTTCACGCCCGTGTGTTTGCCGGTGATGCGGATCTTCGCCGCGGGGGCCGGGTCGCGATCGGGGGCCTGGGGCTCGACCTTGGCGGGGGGCTTGGCAGGGGGCACGTCCGCGGCGGCGAGGGTCTGCGGCGGCAGCGTCAGCGCCTCTGCCTTGCCTCCCGTGCCCCGCGGCGGGGTCCCGAGGAGGGTGACCTCCAGGAAGCCCTTATCCACCACGGGCTTGAGGTGTACCGCGTCCCAGCCGGCCGCCGGGGTGGTCAGCACGGCCGCCAGCCCGTCGCCGCGATCCAGCCTCAGCACCACGTCGCCGTCGGCGCCGTCCTTCAGCGGGAGCTCGACGACCTCGGCGTCGCTGACGGCGATGACGGTGTCCCATCGCTCGTCCATGGCATCGAGTCCGGGCAGCCGCTGGCCGGCCTGGACGCCCTTGATCCCGCCGGGCACGGCATAGCGGAGGTCGAGCATTCGGTCGATTCCTGCACCTCGCACGGCCACGCGGGCGCGGGTCGGATCGGGCAGCTTGAGGCGCCATCGCGTGCTGAACCGGCCGGGCCGGCTCAGGCCCCCCGTGTAGGTGCGCTCGATCCGCAGGCCGCGCCGGATCGCGCGAACCGTCCGGTGCATGTACTGCGCCGGGCTGAAGCCGTAGTGGCTCGGGGAGAGGATCAGTTCGGTGTACAGCCGGTCGGGGTGCGGGTTCTCGAAGCGGCTCCAGAGATCGACCCACTCGCGGTCGGGGCGTTTGAGCCGGGCCCTGCCCTCGCCGCGGTCGGTCATCGGCAGCCAGATCTGCGCCGAGATCCGGCGGAACATGTCGCGGTATCCGCCCTGGATGCCCTCTCCGGCCAGCAGGTCCTTGCCGCTTGGCTTGTCCACGGCCCGGACGATCTGCCCGGAGAGCTCGGGGCAGACCACGGCGCGAATGCCCTGTCCGGTCAGCTCGACCACGGGCCCGCCGTTGCGGGCGGCGTAGCGGGCGATGCTGCGCATGACGCCCGGCTCGCCCCCGCCGTTGATGAAGATGCCCTGCTTGGCGCGATCCAGGCAGGCGGGCACGCGGGGCCCGGCGCCGGCGACGTACCACATCCTGCCGTCCTTCTCGTAGCGCACGGAGCCCCAGTCGCCGGCGGTCCCGGCCGCGTCGAGCACGACGACGTCCAGCGAGCGCCCGCGGGCTGCGAGCAGGTTGGCGAGCTGGGCGTCGGTGGCGTCCTCGGCCGCGGCGGCCTGGGCCTTGTCCATGGCGGCGATCATTCGGGCGAGGACGTCGGCGGGGAACAGCTTCTGTCGCGTGGTGGCCGTCCAGCCCGTCCAGCGGACGGCGCTGGGCACGTGGAGGGCCTGCTCGTAGGCTTCGCGCGCGGTCTGGAGGTACTCCCACACGCCGTCGGCGGCGGCTTGCCCGTAGTTGTCGGCGAGGTACTGGCGGATGAGGGCGTCGGCATCGGCGTCGGGGTTCCAGGCGAGCTTCAGGTACAGCCACGCCAGCAGGTCGTTCCACGGCCCGCCGCAGAACTGCGGGTTGACGCCGTAGATGCCGCAATCCCGCATGGTCCGCAGGTTGTCGGCCACGTAGAACATCGAGGGCCATTCCGCCCGGTAGGCGTCCCAGTGCCATACGGTAACGCGGTCCGGGGCGATCTTCGGCCACTGCCGCAGGGCCCTGGCGTAGTCCCGGTTGGCCGGGTTGGCGCGGATCGGCCCCATCTGGTCGCCGGCCATGTTCTGGCTGCGGGCGCTGGAGACCACGTTGATCCACAGGTTCTCGTGCGGGCGAAGCGTCCTGGGGGCGTCGAGCGTCTGGAAGTAGGCGAACGTGATCAGTTTGACGTCCGGGTGCGTCCTGCCCAGCCGCTCGAGCGTGCGGTTGAGCATGAGGATCAGGGGGGCGGCCTCCGATTGCTGCTGCCGGACGAGTTTCCGGCAGGCGTCGCACCGGCAGCCGGTGAAGCCGTCGCCCTGTGCGGCCGACAGCGGAAGCTCGGGATCGAACTTGCCCCTTTGCCTGGCCTGCTCGATCTGCCTCCGCAGGGCGTCGGCGAGGAACGCGGGCAGTTGCTCGCTGGTGCCGCAGACCCCCATCGACCAGGTGGGCCTGCGCTGCCCGTCGCGGCCGAGGGGGTAGAACTCGGGGTGCTCGGCGAAGAGTCCCTTGGCCACGAGCTTGCCCTTCTTCTTGACGTCCTTGGGGGGCAGGAGCTTGTAGAAGTTGTGCCCGGCGGCCAGGGCCCCGCTGACGTGTCGGGCCGGCTCGCCGATGCCGCGGTTCTTGAGGATGTACGGGTAGCTGCCCATCCAGAAGATCACGCCGCGGTTGGCGAAGGCGGGCTCCTGGAAGTCGTCGACGCCCTCCAGCGACAGCGTCGGGCGCTCGGGGACGATCTCGTGCCCCGGGCCGAGGTACCGCAGCCCGCTTCGGCGGAAGGTGTAGAAGCGGCACCCGAGGTGGTCCTCCAGCAGGCCGTACACCGCGTGGTGGAGGCCCAGCGGTGTCGCCGCGGTCAGCGTCAGGCGGGCGCCCTCGGTCCGGATGCGGTAGGCCTGCCGGCCCGTCGCACGCTTGCTCGCCCCGGGCACCGCCGCGACGACCTCCAGGACGATCGCGGGCCTGTCCCCGGCATCCTTCGATGACGCCACGAGCGGCAGCTTCGCGCCGGTGATCTGCTCCACGTACGCCTGGAGCTCGTGGGCGGGGGACTTGACGTGCCCGCGCCGGACGTAGTTGGCAGACAGGCACGCGGCCGGGTCGGTGTGCCCGTTGTGGACGATCACGGCCATGGCGGTCCCGTCGGCGGCGATCGGGACGGCGGAAGCCGCCGTGCGGCACAGCGGCAGCAGGGCGATGAGGGCAAACAGGGGCGGGGACATCGCGCCATGTCGAGCGGATCGCATTGCCGGCTCCTTCCTGCGGTGGTTCCCGGACGCATTCGGGCTGGCGATCGCCGCCGGCCGTCCTGACCATGGTACATCCTGGCCCGGCGTGGGCAAACACTTCGCCCGTCGGCAGGCGGGGCCGTGGTGGCTGGCCAACATCGCCGCGTGATTGCAGGTCGGCCCGTCGCGGTCGCGCGTTAGAGATCTGAGGGGCGGTGACGGCGGTCTGGCAGCGGGAGCGGACGAATGCGTTGGAAGCGGCGTGATCGGGTCTGGCGAGTGTGTGCGGCGGCTGTCCTGCTGGCGGCCGGTGCGGCGACGGCGGCTGCGCCGCGCGGCAGCGCCGGCGGCGAGTCGGCCGTGGCGTCGGCGGTGTCGCGGCGGGAGATTGACGTCGGGGCCTGCCGGGCCGTCCGCGACGGCGTGGCGGCGCCGGCGGCGGAGAAGGACGTGCTGGGCGTGCTGGGGATCAGGGGCACGGCGAGCTGGTCGGCCGGGCGGACGGGGCGGGAAGCCACCGGCGAGCACGCCTTCCGGTACCTGCTGGCGTTCCGGCGGGAGGTGGAGGTCGGCGGGCTGCACGTGGTGGGCCCCGCCGGCGAGGCGGCGGCGCTGCGTGCGGGGGCCCCCTGGCCGCCCCGAACCGAGACGCCGGAGGACTGGCAGGCGCTGGACGTGCCGGCCAACCATTCCGGCGGGCGGCTCATCACGCCCCCGCGACCGCTGAAGACGCGGGCGCTGCTGCTGACAGACCGCCGCAAGCGGGGCACCAGCCGGCTGGAGGCGGTGCGCGTGCTCGGGCGGCGGCTGGCGAACGTCATGCCCGCCGCGACGGCCTATGCCGACCGCGAGCATACCGTGCATCCGGGGATGTCCTCCCCGTTCACGCTGTCGGCGATGAGCCTCGTCACCGGGCGCCGATATTGGCAGAGCGCGGGCGAGGACCGCGAGGGGCGATGGACCACGCCGCCGGTTTCGGACGTCCACCCGTCGTGGGTGATCGTCGCCTGGCCGAGTCCCCGCCGCGTTCGCGGGCTGTGGCTGACGGGCAACGTCCGGCAGTTCGAGCTCCACCGCTACGCCGGCCCGGCCGAGCTGAACCCGCGCGTGGCCACCGAGGCCGAGTGGCGGCCGATCGAGCCGACCGCCCGCGTCGCCCACGGTGACGGGCGGTGGCTCGCGTTCGCGCCGCTGACCACCCGCGGCCTGCGGGTGCGGATCACCTCCACGAAGGACCGCAAGTTCGCCCGCCTGGACGGCCTGCACGTCTTCGCGGCCGCCGCGGAGGCCGGCCCGGTCGGCGATGGGGCCGGCCCCGGCGCCCCGCCCGCCGGCGAGGACGCGGCGCCGCTGCTGCTGGAGTACGACCTCCCGGCCGCGGGGACGGTGACGGTCGCGATCGACGACGCGTCGGGCCGGCGGGTGCGGAACCTGACGGCCCGGGCGCCCCGCCCGGGCGGGGCGAACGCCGAGCCGTGGGACCTCCGCGGCGACGCGGGGCGCACGGTCCCGCCGGGGCGTTACCGCTGGAAGGCGATCTGGCACCCGCCGTTGGAGCTGCGGTACCGGATGTGCCCGTACCCGAACGTTCGCGGGGCGTCGCCGTGGCTGAACGGGCACGCGGGCCCGGGCGGCTGGCTTGCCGACCACACGCCCCCCGCGGCGGCGTGCGCGACGGCGGACCGGGTGTACCTCGGCGCGCCGTGTGCCGAGAGCGGCGTGTCGTTCATCGAGTGCGACCTCGACGGGCGGAAGCTGTGGGGCAAACATTCGTTCGCGGCGTGGACGGGCCCGCGGCGGCTGGCGACCGACGGCGAGACGGTGTTCGTCGCCAACGGCAAGCACGACGTATGGAGCGTGGACATCGCGACGAAGAAGGTGGCGAAGGTCTTCAGCCTCGCCCCGTCCGCGACGCGCAAGGGGCGGATCGTCGGCCTGGCCGCGCGCGAGGGGAAGGTCTACGCCGCCTTCCGCGCCGGCGACGGCTGGCTGGTCAACGCCTGCGGCGCCGGCGACGTGGACTTCGAGGCCTGCACGCCCTCGCCGCCGGAGCAGGCCCGCGGCGGGCGCATCGAGGCCGAGCCGAGGCGCGACCTGCTCCGCCTGCTGCGGCTGACCGGCAGCCCGCCGGGCATGCCCGATTCGCGCGGGTCGATGACGTACCTGACCACCCAGCGCGGCAGCGGGCCGCGGCAGCACCTGGTCGTCGCCTTCCGCAAGCCCGTGCCGGTCGGCAGCGTCGTCTGCCCGTTCCCTCCCGACAAGGAGCTCAGCGTGCGCTTTGCCGCGCTGAAGCCCGGCGCCCCCTGGCCCCCGCGGCCGAAGGAGGATGAGGACTGGCAGGCGTTTGCCGCCCGGGGCCGGCGCGGCCGATGGGACGCCGTCGCCGCCCCGGCGGGCACGCGGACGCGGGCGCTGCGGGTGACGGTGCAGCGCGGGGCCGACGACATCTTCACCGACGCCGGGCTCGGCGGCGAGCTGGTGCCCCTCGCCGGCAGCGCCGACAGCGAGGCCGTCGTGGCCGTCAAGGGGGGCAAGACCTGGGCCGGGCGGATCGAGGGGCTCAAGCTGCTGCGGCGGCGGTACGAGAACGTCGCGCCGGCGGCGAAGGTCCGCGTCAACAGCGGCCGAGTGAACGACGACGGAAGCTGGGACGCCCGCCGCGACGAGCCGGTCCGCCAGAGCAGCCCGGGCATCTACGTGCTCCAGTGGGACCGGGCACAGCCGCTGCGGGGGCTGGCGATCCGCGAGATCGACGGCAAGACGACGAAGATCGACGTCTACACCGGCGACGCCGCCGGCGACGTGCCGCTTTCCGGCCAGGCCGGCTGGCGTGAGGTGGCCACGTACACCCAGCCGCTGCGGGACTACTACCAGGGCACGCCGAACCGCAACGAGGTGGCGCGGTACCTGGACGGCTACGCGAGCTTCGGCGGGGAGGTCCGCACGCGGGCGGTGCGGCTGCGGGTGGTCGAGCAGTGGCTGAGCCCGACGCGCCGCCCGACCGGCCTGCGGCGGGACCAAGGCGGACAGCAGCGCGACGCCCGGCGGTGCCGCATCTTCGGCGTGGCGGCCCTGAAGCACCTCGGCGGCGAGCCGCCCGTGGACCCCCGCGTGGCCGAGCGGGTGATCGAGTACGACCCCGCCGCCGCCGCGGTCGCCCGCGAGGTGCACGTGCCCGCCCCGGGCGAGCTGGCGTTCGCGCCGGACGGGCGGCTGCACGCCGTCAGCGGCGGGCGGGTGGTCCGCGTGGACCTCGCCGGCGGACCGGCCGAGCCGCTGGAGCTGGACGTGCTCGACCCCGGCCCGCTGGCGTTCGACGCCGGCGGGAACCTGTACGTCTTCGACCGCGACGAGTCCCGCTGCAACGTACGCGTCTTCGCGCCCGACGGGAGGGGCGTGCGGACGGTCGGCGAGCCCGGCCCGCACCAGCCGGGCCCGTGGCGGCGCGAGCGCACCGGGCGGCTGACCGCCCTGGCACTCGACGGGCGCGGGCAGCTCTGGGCGGTCTCCAACGAGTACTGGCCCAAGCGGATCACGCGGTGGGGGCCCGACGGGGCGTTCCGGCAGGAGTACCTCGGCCCCACGCAGTACGGCGGAGGCGGGGCGCTGGACGCCGGCGACAAGACGCGCCTGTTCTACGGCCCGCTGGAGTTCGCCCTCGACTGGGAGGGCGGCACCACGCGGCTGGCCGGGCTGACCCGGCGAGGCCCCACCCCGGCCGAGGACCTCGCCCTCCGCGTCGGCGGGCGGACGTATCTGGTCACCCGGGCCAGCGGGCACAGCCCCGACCGGGCGTACGGGCAGGTCTTCCTGTACGAGGCCGGGCGCTGCCGGCTGGTCGCGGCGATGGGCGAGGCCCAGAAGTACCCGCTGCTGAACAACGGCGAGATGCTGGCGGCGCTGGGCAGGCACATCCTGACCGGCCTGCGGTTCACGTGGTCCGACCGCGACGGCGACGGCAAACTGGGCGCCGAGGAGGTGCGGCTCTTCGACCACGGCCGCGACGAGGCCGGCGAGCCGAGGCGGATCCCCGGCGTGACGCGGTTCGCCGCCGACCTGAGCTGCCAGGCCGGTCCGGTAACCTACCGCGTGGCGGAGTTCCTCGGCAGCGGCGTGCCCGTCTACGAGCAACAGGTCCACGCGGCGGTCCCGCCGGGTGCCTACTACCGCACGCGGGCGGGGAACCTCTACCGCATGGGCGACGGCAGGCGCGGGGAGCTCGACGAGGGCGTGATCACGCCGGACGGCGAGGTGCTGTGGTCCTACGCCACCGAGGGCCGCGGCGTGCACTCGCTCTACAGCGCCGGGCCGCGCACGCCCGGGCAGGTGGTCGCCCAGTTCGGCTGCGTCGGGCACGAGACCGCCGCCGCCGGGGACCTCGGGGAGTTTCTCGTGTTCCATTCCAACGTCGGCACGTGGAACATCTGGACGGCCGACGGGCTGCTGGCCGGGCGGATCTTCCGCGACATCCGCGACCCCAACCGGCGGGCGTGGTCCATGCAGGGCGCCCCGCCCGGGCTGGACGTCAGCGACGTGACGGCCGGGCAGGAACACTTCCAGGGCCACTTCTGCCGCGCGGGCGACGGGCGGTACTACGTCGTCGCCGGGCACAACCATGCCAGCGTGGTGGAGGTGATCGGCATCGACCGCTTCCGCCGCTACGGCGGGACGGTCGAGGTCACGCCCGAGACCATCCGCCGGGCGCTGGCCCACAAACGCCGCCGGGCGCGCGAAACGGTCTACCGCAAGGCGCCCGTGCTGGACTGCCCCCCGCTGGGCGAACGGCCGAGAATCGACGGCGACCCGACCGACTGGCCCGGCCAGCCGGCCGCGACGATCGACGTCAGCAAGGGCCGCGGCGCGGCGTTTCGCATCGGCGTCAGCGGGCGCGATCTGCTGCTGTGCTGGCAGGTGCGCGGGCTGGGGCCGATGAAGAACACCGGCAACGACTGGCGGAAGGCGTTCAAGTCCGGCGCGGCGGTGGACGTGCAGCTTTCGACGGACCCGGCCGCCGACCCGCGGCGCGGGCGCCCCGTTGCCGGGGACAAGCGCCTGCTGCTGACCTGGCTGGGCGGCGAGCCGACGGCCGTGCTCTACGAGCCCGTCGCCCCCGACGCCGAGGACGACGCGAAGTGGAAGGTCGTCTCGCCGGTGAGCACGGCCGACTTTGACAGCGTGAGCCGCCCGGCGGGGGTTCGCATGGCGAAATCCAGCGACGGCGACGGGTACGTTGTCGAGGCATCCCTGCCGCTGAAGGCCCTCGGCCTGGACCCCTCGGCCGGTCGGCTGAAGCTGGACTGGGGCGTGCTGGTCGCCGGCTCGGGCGGGCACGAGGTGCTCCAGCGGCTGTACTGGGCGAACCCGGCGACGAGCATCGTCTCCGACGCCCCCAGCGAGGCCCGCCTGCACCCGGCGCTGTGGGGTCACGTGCGGTTCGGCGCCGGCGGCGACGCCCCGGCCGCGCCCGGAGAGAAGCCCGCCGCCAAGGACGCCATCGACGAACTGCTGAAGGGAATCCCCTGATCGGCGCGGCGTCCGGCGGCGTCAGCCTTCGCCGTCCTCGTCGGGCCTCGGGGGGGCGATTCGCCCGATGGTCCGCCGGACGACGAACGGGGGGCGGTTCTGGAGGCGTTCGTGAACGCGCAGCAGCGCCTCGCCCTGGACGCCCAGCATCGCCAGGAGCAGCGCCAGCGGCAGCAGCAGCGCGCCCAGCGTGACGGCCCAGCCGGCCGGCGAGCCGGTCGCCGCCCACGCCGCCAGCGCGCAGATCAGCACGGCCAGGCCCGCCAGGGCGGCAACCGCGGACAGGGCCAGCCCGAGCCGCAGCGGCACGGGCGAGAAGGCCAGCAGGCCCGTCCGCGCCAGGGCGAGCATCTTGGCGAGGGTGTACTTGGACTCGCCCGCCCGCCGCCGCGCCGGCTCGAACGCCACGGTCGCGGTGGGGTAGCCCATCCAGGCGACGAGCCCGCGGAAGAACGGCCGGTGCTGGCCGATGCGGTTGATCTCGTCGACGACGGCGCGGTCGAGCAGGCGGAAGTCGGACATGCCCGGCTCGATGGGCACGCCGGACAGCGCCCGGAAGACGCGGTAGAACCCGCGGGAGGTGGTCCGCTTGAGCGGGCCGACGCCGTCGGCGTCCTCGCGGCGGCCCTGGACGACGTCGTATCCCTCCCGCCATCTCGCCAGGAACGTCGGCAGCAGGCTCGGCGGGTGCTGGAGGTCGCCGTCCATGCAGATTACCGCCTGGCCCCCGGCGTGCAGCAGCCCGGCGGCGAGGGCGCACTGGTGCCCGAAGTTCCGCGTGAAGGAGATGCCCCCGACGCGGTCGTCGGCCGCGGCCAGGGCGGCGATCCGCTCGGCTGTCGCGTCCGTGCTGCCGTCGTCGACGAACAGCAGCTCGTAGGGCCGATCGCCCAGCGCGTCGGCAACGGCGTCGGCCAGCGGGGCGATGTTGTCGGCCTCGTTGTAGACCGGCACGACGACGCTGACCGGCGCGTCGGCGGCACGTTGCGGCGGGGCCGGGCCGTCCGGCCGGCCGGCGGGTTGTCTGTCCTCTGCCATGGCGTCCTGCCTCGGGCGTCGTCGCCCGGGAGGGCACGATACACCCGGCCCGGGCCGGGAACAAGCGCGCCCGGGGCTTTGCGAGGCGGGGGGGGCGCGATAGGATGGGTTTCGCTCCGAGAGGCCTCACAGGAAAGGGCAGAGCGATGGCATGCAGGCAGACGCGGCGGACGTTCGTCAAGGGGGCCCTCGCGGCCGCGGGAGCCGGAGCGGCGATGAGCATCGAGGAGCGCACGCTCCAGGCCGGGCAGGGCGGCAGCGGCGGGGGAAAGCCGGGCGACAGGACCGTCCGCCCCAACAGCAAGTGCGAGCTGCCGACGGGCACGCTGGGGACGCACAAGGTCAGCCGCGTGATCCTCGGGGGCAACCTCATCGGCGGCTGGGCCCACGCGCGGGACCTGATGTACGTCTCAGACCTGCTGAAGGCCTACCACACCGACGAGAAGGTCCTCGATACGCTCCAGCTTGCCGAGGAGCACGGGATCAACTGCATCAACACGCACCCCAACGCCGGCAAGCTCATCCAGCGCTACCGCAAGGAACGCGGCGGGAAGATGGTCTGGATGGTCCAGACGTTCCCCGACGAGCACGGGGACTTCGGCCCGTGCGTCCGGGCGGCCGTGGACCTCGGCGTGGACATCTGCCAGATCCAGGGCGGCATCGCCGACAGGTACTTCCGCGAGGGCAAGCTGGAGCTGCTGGAGAAGGGCATGCGATACGCCCAGGCCCAGGGGCTTCCCTCGGGCATCGGCTGCCACGACCTCGGCGTCGTCAAGGCCCTCGAGGAGAGCGACTCGGCGACGGACTTCTACGTCAAGACGCTGCACCGGCACAACTACTTTTCGGCCGCCGAGCGGGACGAGTCCGGGCGCGTCGTCGGGCGCAAGCACGACAACTGCTGGTGCGGCGACCCGAAAGAGACCATCGACACCATGGCGAAGATCGCCAAGCCGTGGATCGCCTTCAAGGTGATGGCGGCCGGGGCGATCCACCCGAAGAAGGCGTTCGCGTACTCGTTCCACAGCGGCGCGGATTTCGTCTTCGCGGGCATGTTCGATTTCCAGATCGCCGAGGACGCGTCGATCGCCCGGCGCTCGCTGGAGAAGATCAAGCGCCGGGCTCGCCCGTGGCGGGCGTAGGGCCGGCGGCGGGAGAACGGTGACGATGCAGCAGCCCACCACGAGACGGCGGTTCCTGCGCGAGACGGCGATGCTCGCGGCGGCCGCGGCGGCGGTGCGGGGGGCCGGCGGCGCGGCCGACGGCGAGTCGGCTGCCATGCCGACGATCACGCTGGGCAAACTGACGGTCTCGCGGCTGATCCTCGGCAGCAACCCGTTCTTCGGGTTCAGCCACGGCAACCCGCAGGCGTCGGGCAAGGTCATGCGGGCGTACTACACGCCCGAGCGCGTCATGGCCGTCATGGACGCCGCGGCCGAGCGGGGCATCACCGCCGTCTGGACGCCCTGCTACGACCGCTGGATCCGCCTCTGGGACGCCTACCGCAAGAAGGGCGGGAAACTGAAGGTCTGGATCGGCCAGCCGGACAACTACAAGCACATGATCGATCACATCAACGCCTGCGCCGCCCACGGCGGGCGGGCCGTCTGCATCCAGGGCGTATGCATCGACCGCGCCCTGTCACAGGGGAAGGTCGATCTCGTCCGCTCGTGGCTGGAGCGGATCAAGGAGCTCGGCCTGCCGGCCGGAATGGCCACGCACAAGCCCACCACGCACCTGCTGGCCGAGGAGAAGTCCCTGCCGGCGGACTTCTACCACCAGTGCCTCTACCAGCCGGAGAACTACAGCGACGCCTGCCGCAGGAAGGCCCTGGCCACGGTGGCGAAGCTCGACAAGCCCGTGGTGGCCTACAAGGTCCTCGCCGCCGGGCGCCTGGCGCCGCGGCAGGCCTACGCGCACGTGCTCAAGCGGCTCAAGCCCAAGGACGGCCTCTGCGTGGGCATGTTCCCCAAGGGCGACGCCGACCAGGTCGCCGAGAACGCCACGCTCATCGCGGGACTGTCGGGCAGGCGCCGCGCAGGGGAGACGCGCTCGGCGTGAGCTTGCGGGGGACCCGCCCGGAGCCGCCCGCCGGGCGGCCCGGGATTCCGTGGACCCGTGGGGCGCCCGCGAATATCCTGAACGCTCGCAAACCGACCGCCCGCAGCGCGAACACGAAAGGATGCCCCCGCCATGCTTGCCGCCACGCCGCCGATGGGTTGGAACAGTTGGAATACCTTCGGGCCGCGGATCGACGAGGCCGTCGTCCGCGAGACCGCCGACGCCTTCGTCGAAACCGGGCTGAAGGACGCCGGCTACGAGTACGTCGTCATCGACGACCTCTGGGAGGCCGACGAGCGCGTCGACGGCCGGCTTACCTGGGACGGCGAGAAGTTCCCGGCCGGCATCCCGGCACTGGCGGAATACGTTCACGGCAAGGGGTTGAAGTTCGGGATTTACAGCTGCGCCGGCAGCCACACGTGCGCGGGCAAGCCGGCGGGCTACGGCTACGAGGAGATCGACGCCCGGACGTTCGCCGAGTGGGGCGTGGACTTCCTGAAGTACGATTTCTGCTACCTGCCCCCGGGCGTGGACGGCATCGGGCTGTACCGGCGGATGGGCCAGGCCCTTCGTGCCGGCGGGCGGGAGATCCTCTTCAGCATCTGCGAGTGGGGGGGCATGAAGCCGTGGGAATGGGCCGCGTCGGTCGGCGGGCACATGTGGCGAACCACCGGCGACATCAACGACTCCTGGAAGTCGATCATGGACATCGGCTTCGACCGCCAGCTCGGCCTGCACGCCTATGCCGGCCCCGGGCGGTGGAACGACCCGGACATGCTCGTCGTCGGGATGCGGGGGGAGGGCAACGTCGCCCGCGGCGGCTGCACCGACGCCGAATACCGCACGCACTTCGCCCTCTGGTGCTTGCTCGCCTCGCCGCTGATGATCGGCTGCGACGTCCGCAAGATGGACGACGCCACGCGCGAGCTGCTGACCAACCCGCGGCTGATCGCGGTCAACCAGGACCCGCTCGGCAGGCAGGGATACCGCGTGGGGCAGATGTGGTGGGGCGGGCAGCGCGGCGAGGTCTGGGCCAAGCCTCTGGCCGACGCGTCGGTGGCCGTGGGGCTCTTCCACCTCGGCGACCGCGACCGCCAGCGGCTGACCGTGCCCTGGGAGTCGATCGGCATCGACCGCCACCGCCCGTGCCTCGTCGAGGACCTCTGGAGCGGCGAGGAGCTCGGCGAGTTCCGCGTCGACTACTCCACCGTCGTGCCCGGCCACGACGCCGCCATGCTCCGCGTCGTGCCTCGCAATGGCCCGCAGGGCTGAGCGCCGAGGAACGCGGATGCGGGACCTTTCAGCATGGGTGCAAGGGATGCAAGGGACGGGAAGAGGCGCAGGCCTCAGGCTCCAGGCGTCCGTGTCGAGCCCGCGAGCCCGGGGCCTCAAGGGCGGCCGCCGCGCCCGCGAATCGGCCCCGCGAGATCCCGGGTCTCAGCCATGTGCTCCGCTATCCCCTCCATCCGCTGAAGCCCTGCCGGATTTCCGGCCGTATCGGAGTTCATTCGTGTTCAGCCCTGTTGAGGAGAGGATCGAATGAGAGAGATTGGCGCGGCAATCGTCGGGGCGGGGTTCATGGGGCGCGTGCATACCGAGGCGCTGCGGCGGCTGGGGGTGAGCGTCCGCGGGATCTGCGGCGTCGACGCGGCCGAGTCCGCCTCGGCCGCCGAGATGCTCGAGCTCGACCGGGCGTACGAATCGTTCGACGAGGTGCTCGCCGACGAAGGCGCCGCGGTCGTCCATCTCGCCGTGCCCAACCGGCTGCATTTCGAGATGGCCCGGCGAGCCCTCGAGGCCGGCAAGCACGTCCTCTGCGAAAAGCCGCTGGCGATGACCTCCGCGGAATCGGCCGAGCTGGTCGAGCTGGCCGCAAGCCATCCGAACCAGGCCGCCGGCGTGAACTACAACTGCCGCTACTATCCGCTCTGCCTCGACGTCCGCGAGCGGATCGCCGCCGGCGAGCTCGGCGAGGTCGTCCACGTCACCGGCAGCTACAGTCAGGACTGGCTCTGCCTGGAGACCGACTACAACTGGCGCGTCCTCGCCGACGAGGGCGGCGAGATGCGGGCCGTCGCGGACATCGGCACGCACTGGCTGGACCTCGTCGCCTTCATGACCGCCCTGGACGTCCAGGCCGTCTGCGCCGACCTCTGGACCGTCTACCCCGTCCGCCGCAGGCCGCTCGGCGAGGTCGAGACGTTCCAGTCCAAGGAGCAGGCCTCCGCCGACACCGAGCCCGTCGAGGTCACCACCGAGGATTACGGCTGCGTCATGCTCCGCTTCCGCGGCGGCGGGCGGGGCTGCATGTGGGTCTCCCAGGTCGCCCCCGGGCGGAAGAACTGCATCCGCATCGAGATCACCGGCTCGCAGCGAAGCTACGCCTGGAACAGCGAGCGCCCCAACGACCTCTGGGTCGGCCGGCGGGACGGGCCCAACGAGGCCGTCATCCGCGATCCCTCGCTGGCCGCGCCGGGGGCTCGCTGGGCCATGGACCACCCCGGCGGGCACAACGAGGGCTACCCCGACAGCTTCAAGCAGTGCTTCCGGGCCTTCTACAGCACCATCGCCGCCGGCGATTTCGCCGCGGCCGAACCGTTCCCCACCTTCGCCGACGGGCACCGCGAGATCGTCCTCTGCGAGGCGATCCTCGCCAGCCATCGCGGCGGCGGGTGGGTCGAGATCGAAGGAGAGACGCCATGAAACTCGGGTTCGTCAGCGCCATCCTGCCCGACCTGTCGCTCGGGGAGGTCCTCCGGTTCGCCGCCGAGGAGGGCTTCGAGTGCGTCGAGCTGATGTCCTGGCCCATGGGCAAGGCCGAGCGGCGCTATGCCGGCGTCACGCACGTCGAGGCCGACGGGTTCACCAAGTCCGAGGCCGCTCGCGTGGCGGACCTTGCCGCCGACGCCGGCGTGGCCATCAGCGCCCTGGGCTACTATCCCAACATCCTCTGCCCCGACGCCGGGGAGAGCCGTGTCTACGTCACCCACCTCAAGCGCGTCATCCGCGCCGCCGAGATGCTCGGGCTCGACCGCGTCAACACCTTCGTCGGGCGGGACTGGACCAAGTCCGTCGACGACAACTGGCCGCGGTTCCGCAAGGTCTGGCCCGGGATCGTCAAACACGCCGAGGACCACGGCGTCCGGATCGGCATCGAGAACTGCCCGATGCTCTTCTCCGCCGACGAATGGCCCGGGGGCAAGAACCTCGCCCACAGCCCGGCCGTGTGGCGGCGGATGTTCGAGGAGATCCCCAGCAAGAGCTTCGGGCTCAACTACGATCCGTCGCACCTTCTCTGGCAGCAGATGGACTACGTCAAGCCGCTGTGGGAGTTCGCCGACCGGATCTTCCACGCCCACGCCAAGGACGTTCGCGTCGACCGCGGGAAGCTCGACGACGAGGGCATCCTCGCCCTGCCGCTGGCCTACCACTGCCCGAAGCTGCCCGGCCTGGGGGAGATCGACTGGGGCCGGTTCGTCAGCGTCCTCGGAGACGTCGGCTACGACGGGCCGCTGTGCATCGAGGTCGAGGACCGGGCCTACGAGGCGACGCTGGAGACCCGCAAGGCGGCCCTGCGCCAGGCCGCCCGCTACCTGCGCAACTTCCTGCCCGCCGCGGGCTGAGAAGGAGGCATCGCATCATGGCCGAGAGACTGCTGAAGTGGCTGCTGATCGCCTGCGGCGTCGCGTGCGTGCTGGGCCTGCCCGGGCTGTACATGCCGCGGAGCTGGATGGCCTCCGCCCACGAATGGCTGGGCATGGGCGAGTTCCCCGAGGGCATCCTGGCCGAGTACATGGCGCGGCTGTGCTCGGGGCTGTACGCGCTGTACGGCGGGATCGTCCTGATCCTGGCCACCGACGTCCGCCGCTACGGCCCCGTCATCACCGCCCAGGCGATCATGATCCTCTGCCTGGCGCTGTCCGGCGGGTTCTTCGCCTGGGGCACCCGCGTGCCTCGCTGGTGGGTCGTCGCCGACATCTCCGCCTGCATCGTCTACTGTGGCGGCACGCTTGTTCTCCAGCACTACATGAGAAGAGCAGCCCGGCAGGAACTGCCCCGCCACATCCGAGAGGAGCAACCATGAATCGACGGACGTTTCTCAAGGCCGCGGGACTGGCCCCGGCCGCGTTGGCGGGCCGGCGGTGGGTGCGGGCGGCCGAGGCGAAGGACGGCGACCGGGCGAACGTCGTGGTGATCCTCGTCGACGACCTGGGCTTCTCGGACCTCGGCTGCTACGGCGGCGAGATTCAGACGCCGAACCTGGACCGGCTTGCCTCGCGGGGCGTGCGGTTCAGCCAGTTCTACAACACCGCCAAGTGCGGCCCGACGCGCGCGACGCTCCTTACCGGACTGTACTACCAGGAGGTCGGCTTCCGCGCCATGCGAAACGCCATGACGCTCGGCGAAGCGATGAAGCGCGCGGGGTACTTCACGGCCATGTCGGGCAAGTGGCACCTGGACCGGGAGCCGACGGACCGGGGCTTCGACCGGTACTTCGGGCACCTGTCGGGCGCGACGAACTTCTTCACCGGCGACAACTCCTTCCGGCTCAACGGCAAGCGGTTCAAGGTGCCCGAGACGGGCTTCTACACCACCGACGCGATGACCGACTACGCCGTCCGCTTCCTGGACGAGGCGAAGGCGTCCGGCAAGCCGTTCCTGCTGTACCTCGCCTACAACGCCCCGCACTACCCCCTCCAGGCACCCAAGGAGGAGGTGGAGAAGTATCGCGGCAAGTACATGTGCGGCTGGGACGAGATCCGCAGCCGGCGCCATGCGCGCCAGCTCGAGATGGGCCTGTTCGCCCGGCCGTGGGAACTCAGCCCCCGCCCCGGCGACGTGCCCGCCTGGAAGGACGTCGACGCCGAGAAGAAGGACGTCGAGGACCTCCGCATGGCGACGTACGCCGGGATGATCGACCGCGTGGATCAGAACGTCGGGCGGCTGATGGGACACATGGACAAGCTCGGAGTCGCCGACAACACGCTCGTGCTCTTCCTTTCGGACAACGGGGCCTGCCCGTTCCAGCGGTCCAAGCGGACGCACCTGCCCCCGTGGGACCCGGGCAGCTACTGGACCTACGACCAGAAATGGGCCCACGCCTGCAACACGCCCTTCCGCCGGTACAAGCAGAACCAGCACGAGGGCGGCATCTCGACGCCGCTGATCGCCCACTGGCCCGACGGCATCACGGCCGAGGCCGGCTCCGTCTGCCACCAGCCCGGGCACCTGATCGACATCATGGCCACCTGCCTGGACCTCGCCGGCAGCGACTACCCCGGGCGGCACGGCGAGCAGACGCTCAAGCCGCTGCGGGGCAAGAGCCTCCTGCCGAACCTCCAGGGCCGACGGCGCGACGGGCACGACACGCTCTACTTCCAGTTCGCCAACAACCGTGCGGTGCGGCGAGGGCGGTGGAAGCTCGTCTCCGCGCGCGGCGGGCCGTGGGAGCTCTACGACGTGGACGTCGACCGCTCGGAGCTCGACGACCTGGCCGACGCCAGGCCCGAGCTCGCCGCCGAGCTGGCCAAGGCCTGGGACGACTGGGCCGGGGAGGTCGGCGCGCGCAGGCCCGGGCGGCGGAAGGGGAAGGGCGGCAGGAAGAAGCGCCCGGCCGGCGGGAAGACGTGAGCGGCGCGGGCGAGAGGCTGGCGGTCTGCCTGGTCTCCGGCGGGCTGGACTCGGCGACGGCGCTGGCGGTCGCGCGGGCGGAGGGCTTCGCCTGCCACGCGCTGAGCTTCGACTACGGCCAGCGGCACCGGTTCGAGCTGGACGCGGCCGGGCGGGTGGCCGCCGCGGCCGGGGCGGTCGAGCATCGCCGCGTCCGGCTGGACCTCAGCGCCGACGGCGGCTTCGGGCGAAGCGCCCTGACCGACGCGATCGCCGTGCCCAAGGACCGCGACGCCGCCGGGGAGATCCCCGCCACCTACGTGCCCGGGCGGAACACGGTGTTCCTCGCCGTCGCGCTGGCCTACGCCGAGGGCGTCGGGGCGTTCGACATCTTCCTGGGCGTCAACGCCGTCGACTACAGCGGCTACCCGGACTGCCGCCCCGAGTTCATCGAGGCGTTCGAGCGGCTGGCCAACCTCGCCACCGCCGCCGCCGTCGAAGGCCGCGGGACCTTCCGCATCCGCGCCCCGCTGCTGCACATGAGCAAGGCGGAGATCATCCGCGCCGGACTGGAGCTGGGGGTGGACTACTCGCTGACGCACAGTTGCTACGACCCGGCCGCCGACGGCGGCGCCTGCGGCCACTGCGACGCCTGCCGACTCCGCCTGGCCGGCTTCACCGCCGCCGGGGCCGAAGACCCGGTCGAGTACGTCCCAGAAGGGCGATAGGGCGCCAGGCGGTTGCCGGGCGGTCCGGTGCGCGCCCGGCCCCCGGGCGTCGCTCCCGTCGCGTGCGTTCCCCGACTCCTGCTCACCCCGGACGATTCACCGTTTGCCCAGTCGCAGGAGCCGGCCGTTGGCGGTGGTCAGGTAGACGCCGCCGGTGGTGACGGCGAGGCTGTCCCAGGTGGGTGCGGCGGGGAGCTTCCGTTCGCTGAGCTTCTTGCCGCTCCCGGCGTCGACGACCCACAGCAGCCCCTCGCCGCGGGCCTCGAAGGCCTCGACGTTGCCGTCCTTGTACTCCGGCACGCCGGCGATGAGCAGCCGGTCGCCCGCGACGGCCATTGCCCGCGGACGCAGGCCGAGCTTCTCCGACCACGTCCACTTCGGCTCGTTGGCCTTGGTGGCCTTGCGGAAGTCCGGCCGGTGCTCGGCGGATGGATCGACCGGCGAGAGTTCCTGGCGGACCAGCGTGTAGCCGCCCAGCCGGCGGACGGCCCAGACGGTCGAGTCGTCGAACGCCAGGATCACGCCGTAGGGCACGGCCAGCCGCGAGCCGAACCCGCCGCTCTTCCGGTTGGCGATCCACGAATACGCCACGGGCGTGCGGCTGAAGTCGCCGGTGCCCAGCACCCAGTGCGAGCGGTGGACCTCCGCGTCGTCCAGCAGCCGGGAGGTGCTGAACAGGTGGCGGGCCGGCTTGTCCTGGAGCTTGCCCGCCGCGTCGAAGCGGAGGTGGTGGAGATACACCGACTCGCCGTCGCCGACGGGCACGTCCGTCCGCGCCGCCCGCATGGAGAACGCGTCGCTGCGGTCCGGCGCCGCGAACGTCTTGCCGTCCGTCGCGTTCTGCGTGAGCTTCTTCACCGGCTGCTCGCCCGCGCCCTCGCTGCCGCGCGGGTGCTCGACGCGGATCGGCGTCTCGTGGAGCACCTTCCCAGTTGCCGGGTCCAGGCCGTACAGCGTGATCCCGCCGTCGAGGTAGGTGCTCCGCCCCGCGGCCGCCCAGGCCACGCCGCCCTGGACCAGCACGCTGCCGTGGACGGGCCAGACGCTCTCGACCTGGTCGCGGGCGACGGTCCGCAGGTCGGCCCGGGCGGCGCGGAACCGCCAGATCAGCTCCCCGTCGCCGGCGCGCAGACAGTACACGCACCCGTCGGCCGAGCCGAACAGCACGCGCCCGGCGTGGATCGTCGGCGCGGAGTCCACCCGCCCGGAGGCGGTGAAGGCCCAGCGCGGCCTGCCGTCGTCGGCCGCCACGGCCAGGACGCGGTGGGCGTCGGTATCGGCCACGATCGCCATCCCGTCGGCGACGACCGGCGCGGTGAGCATTCGCCCGAGCTCGGCCGACCAGGCGACCTCGAACGCCTCGGGCACCTTCACCGCCGTCGAGCCGCTGCGGCGCACGTCACCGCGGTAGGTCGGCCAGTCGTCGGGCGACGCCTCGCCGGCGGCGAGTTCCTCGCCGTACGCCGGCCCCCTGGTCAGCGGCGGGGCGGGCTCGGGTGCCGGGGACCGCTTGGCCGAGAGGGCCCAGAATCCGTACAGCTTGCCTTCCATGTAGCAGCCGCAGGCGTGGGAGGGGGCGTAGAGCAGGCCGTTGCAGGGCAATACGCCGTACTGGCAGACCCCGCGGACCCAGTTGTTCCGCGAGTGGGCCTCGCCGGCGAGGTCCAGGAACTCCACGCCGCGCTTGGCCGTCAGGATGAACCGCTCGGTCGCCTTGTTGCGGTAGCAGCGGTGGTGGTGCCCGACCGTCCAGAGCTCCTTGGCCACGGGCAGCTTCCGCGAGACCTTGCCGGTCTTCAGGTCGCGGCCCTCGGTGAACTCCTGGCCCAGCCAGACCGTCCCGTCGACGACCAGCACGTCCACCGGCGAGTGGAACGTCGGGCGGCAGGGGCAGGTCCACATCTCCTTGCCGTCCTCGGCCGAGATCGCCCGCAGCGTCCGCGCGTCGGCGGAGAGGACCACGCCGTCGCGGACGACCAGCGTCGCGACCGACCAGCCGAGCTTCCGCGTCCTGCCCCGGCGGTTCCGCCTGCCCTTCTTGCCCTTGGCCGGGCGTTTCGGCTCGGCCTTCGCTTGCGGGCCGTGCCGCCACAGCCGCTTGCCCGTCGCCAGCTCCAGGCAGACCACGCCGGGGCCGTCCTGGCAGAACGCCCGGTCGGCCGCGGCGGCGAGGGTCAGGGGCACGATCCCCGTGCCGTCCTCCCCGGGCCAGCGCCACAGGGCCTGGCCGGTCGAGGCGTCGAAGGCGACGATCGCCTTGCGGTTGGGGAACGTGAAGGCGGTGCCCTTGCGCTTGGGCCCGATGCCGGCCTGCTCGGCGGCGGGCGTGCCGACGATCACCATCAGCACGCCGTCGTGGAGGACGATCTCCTCGGCGTTCTTCGTTCCGGCGTAGGTGCGGAGGGTCTCGCCCGTCTCGGCGGACAGGGCCGTTACCGGCTCGCCGAGCCCGAGCGTGACGTAGACGGCCTCGCCGTCGGTGACCAGCAGGCGGGGGAGCTGCACGGGCCCGGAGCGGAACCGCTGGCGGTGCCACGCCCAGTCCGGCAGGGACCGCCGCCAGAGCTCGACGCCGCTGAAGGCGTCGCGGGCGACGACCGACCATCGCCCTGGGACGTTCATCGACGCGGCCGTGGCGCGGTCGACGATCGCGAACAGCCGCCGCCCGCCGGAGACCACCCCGCTGATGCTGGCCAGCACGTGGTGGTTGCGGCTCCACATCGGCGAGGCCAGCCAGTGCATGTGCCGCGGCGGGGCGACGCGGTCGTCTGCGGCGACGGCGTTGTTCGACGCGTCGCGGAGGAAGTGTGTCCAGCGGTCGATCCCCTTGGGGCGCGGCCTGGCGAGCTTCCGCCAGCCGTCGCCGTCGGCCAGGCAGGCCACGCCGCCGGGGGCGAGCACGCGGAGGATCTCCTTCTCGCTCGGGCGCGGGTCGCCCTCGACGACGAGAAGGTTCACCACACCGTCGATGTACGGCAGGGCGGGGGGGTGCCACGCGGTGACGGTCGCCTCGCCGGCGGGCCTGGCCCTGGTCAGGCCCGCGCGGGCGGCGGCGACCTTCGCCGCGTCGGCGAGCAGGCCCTGGACGACGCGGCCGGTCCCGTCGGCCAGCGCGGCCGTCAGGCTTCCGTCGCCGCAGTGGACGTGGACGATCAGCCCCCCGCGCACGCCGGTGTCGGCGAGGATCCGTTTCGCCGTCTCGGCCGGGTCGCCGGCTCGGGCGGCCGGCGCGGATGCCAAGAGGGCCGCGGCGGTCAGCAGAGCGAACAGGGATCGAAGCGTCATCGCGTCAACTCCTTGTCGGCCGGGGCCGGGAGGGGGGACCGGCTTCGGCGGTTGTCTCAACGGCTTGCATGGCGGCCCGTCCGGCGCGCCCGCCCACAGCGTCCGCCGGGTCCGTGGCAACCCAGGACGGGGCGGTGCCTTGTCCCGTGGACCGCGCCCGCTAGAATGAACCCCGAACGGCCCGTCGCGTGGCGGGGCGGCTGAATCCAACTTACTTGCCAAGGGACGCGGGACATGCTCGACATTCACACGACGGTGAAGCTCAACAGCGGTTACGAGATGCCCATGCTGGGCTTCGGGGTCTTCCAGATCGAGGCCGGCGAGGCCTGCGAACGGGCGGTGCACGACGCCCTCGAGGCCGGCTACCGGCACATCGACACGGCGGCGGTGTACGGCAACGAGCAGTCGGTCGGCAAGGCCCTGGAGGAGTCCGACCTGCCGCGCGAGGACGTGTTCGTCACCACGAAGGTCTTCATCCGCCAGTTCGGGCTCGACGCCACCCGCCAGGCCTGCAAGGAGAGCATCGAGAAGCTCCGCATGGACTACGTGGACCTGTACCTGATCCACTGGCCCGTCGACTCGACCATGATGCAGGCCTGGCAGGCCATGCAGGCCATGCGCGACGAGGGGCTCATCCGCTCGATCGGCGTGAGCAACTTCACCGTCCGGCGGTTCGAGGAGATGTTCCTCAAGCACACCGAGGAGGTCCCGGCCGTCAACCAGGTCGAGTTCCACCCGTTCTGGTATCGCAAGGAGCTGCTGGAGTATTGCGGGGGCAGGGGCATCCAGTTGGAGGGCTACTCGCCGCTGGTCCGCGCCGAGCGGATGGACAACCCGACGCTGACGGCGATCGCGGGGGGGCACGGCAAGACGGTCGCCCAGGTGCTGATCCGTTGGCAGCTCCAGCACGGGCTGGTGGTGATTCCCAAGTCCTCGAAGACCGAGCGCATCGTCGAGAACGCCAGCGTCTTCGACTTCGAGCTCAGCGACGAGGACATGAGCCGCATCGACGCGCTGAACGAGGACTACTGCGTCATCTCCTGGCGCCCCGAGGGCCAGGAAAACTGGTATTGAGCGGCGGCCCCGCGGGGGCGACGGGAACGTGGCGGGGCGTGTCGCCCGGGAAACGCCCGCCCTACGCCAGGCCCAGCTCGCGGAGGTTGAGGATGCTGGCGGTGACGGACTCCCAGCCGGTGAGGTTGTTCACGCGGTCCTGCTCGACGACGAACCAGTTCACGCCCGTCTCCAGGCCCGCCGCGATCACGCCGCGGACGTCCAACTCGCCGGTGCCCACGGCCGTGAATCGCCCGCGCTCGGCGAGGTCCGCGACGTCCTTGAGGTGCACCGCCGGGAACCGCCCGGCGTGGCGGCGGAGAAACGCCACCGGGTCCTCGCCGCCGTAGAGCACCCACCCCACGTCCAGCTCGAAGCCGACGTGGTCGGGGTTCGTTTCGGCCAGCAGCAGGTCGATGGCCCGATCGCCGTCGAAGGCGTTGCGGAACTCGTGGTCGTGGTTGTGGTAGCAGAACCGCACACCCGCGGCGGCGCATCGCTCGCCGACGCGGTTGAACATCTCGGCGTCGGCGAGCACGTCGTCGCGGGTCTTGCACGGGCGGTGCCAGAGGATGATGTGCTCGGCGCCCGCGGCGTTGGCGTCTGCGAGCAGCGAATCGAGGCCGCCGGTGAGCTTCTCGACGTTGGCCCCGAGCGACACGGCCGCCATGCCGATCTCCTCCCGCTTGCGGCGGTTTTCCTCGGCCCCGCCGACCAGCACGGCCGAGCCCTCGACGCCCTTGTAGCCCAGCCCGGCCAGCCGGCGCAGCGTGGCGAACGTGTCGGCCTGCATGTCCTCGCGAACCAGTCCGGGGATCAATCCGATCTTCGCTTTCACGGTCTCTTCCTTCGAATTACTCAAATCGCAGCAGGGGGTAGCGGGTGGGGTTCTTGTGCATGCCGATGCCGGGTGAGACTTCGGCCCATCCCTCTCGGCCGGGGCCGTCGTCGTCGTTGACGATCAGGCTCAGCGGCACGCCGTCGGCGAGCATCGCCTCGGTCAGGCCGAAGGCCTCCAGCGCCAGTGTCGCGTCGTAGCGGACGCCGCGGTCGGTCGCCCGGGTCGCCAGCGTCACGCCGGCGGGGTCGAAGGCCAGCCCCAGCGGGCGGCTCCAGCAGTGGACCATCGGCTTGCCCTGCTCGCTTCGGCCCAGGCCGACCTCCCACCAGCCCTCGCGCCCGGGGAGCTGGAAGGCGAGCTGGATGCCATCGGCCTTCCACAGCAGGGCGGGCTTGTGCGGCTGGACGTGGCGGTCGTCGGTGACGTCCACGCGAAGCCGCAGCACGCCCTCGCCGCGCCCGACCCACACGCGGGCGCTGAGGTCCTCGGGGCCCTTCCACGCCATGTGCCGCCGCGACGGGTCGTAGGCGTTGTTGTTGACGACGTGGGCGTCGTCGGCGAGCGTGAAGTCCGCCCGGCGGTCGTCGAACGCCCCGGCGGGGATGGTCCGGGCGGCGCGGATGGTCACCGTCCGCTTGCCGGCCCAGTCCGTGCCGGCCAGCGCGTAGGCGATCTCCACGGTCGGGGCGTTGGCGTCGTCGGTCGCCTCGTCGGCCAGGCGGAAGGACAGGGGCTTCTCGACGGCGGCGGCTGCGCCGACCGCTACGTTCTCGGTGACCGCGGCGGCCCCGGTCGCCTGCCAGGTCAGCCGCAGCGAGGCCCGCTTGTCCAGCGGGTTGCGGAGCGTCAGGGGCACGCGGACGGCGCCGTCGTCGCCGGCGACAACTTCCCCGGGCGCCTCGACCAGCAGCCCCGCCACGCGAGGCGGGCTCTTGGCGCCGCGGACCTTCAGCCATGCCGGGCGCGGCGTCAACGTCCACGCCAGCCGGCCGGCGGGGGCCGACAGCTCCTCGGCGTTGCCGAACATGTCCACCCGCCGGGCGGTCGCGCCGCCCGGCAGCTCCACGATCACCGGCTCGCCGGGCCCTGAGCGGTCCTGGGTCCATGCGGCCGCGACGTACTCGCCGGCGGCCCCGGTGCGTCGGAAGAGGAACATCCAGTCCCGCGGCCCGCCGAGGGGTTCGGCGATCAGCTCGGTGTCGCGCAGGGCGCGGACGACCTCGTTGAACGCGCAGAACGTGGGCCTGAGGTGGTAGGTGCGGAACGCGAACATGCCGAACAGGTCGGTGTGGGGGTTGCCCCCCCGCATGAGGAACCAGGAGTAGGCCATCGCCCCGCGTGCCTTGGCGAAGGTGATCTTCTTGACGAGCGTCTCGGCCTGGAAATCCAGCCCGCGCTGCCGGCCGATGGCGGTCTCGTTGAAGTACAGGGGGCGGGGGCTCTTGAGGTGCTTGCGGATGGCCGCCAGCGGCCCGTCGACGGCCAGGCGGAAGCCCTCGAAGTCTCCGTGCTGGTGATGGGTGTGGATGTCGAAGAACTGCTGGGCGTCGCGGACGACGCGGAGGTGCAGGTCGGGGTTCATCGTGTGCCCGCCGTGGGGCAGGACGGTCGCGAAGCCGCCGGTCATCACCCGGTTGTTCGGGTCGGCCTTCTTGAGCTCCTCGTGGGCGATGCGGAGCATCTCGATGTACTCCTCGGTCGAGCCGCGGTAGAAGCCCGTGATGTCCGGCTCGTTCCAGATCTCCCACTGGCGGATGCGCCCCTTGTAGCGCTCGCCCACGGCGGCCATGTATTTCCGCCACGCGTCCATTCGCGGGGCGTAGGTATGGCGCTCGTGCCAGTTGGTGCCCTTGCGGAGCTTCTCGGCGTACTTGGGCGCGACGGCCCACGTCGGCAGGTAGCCGGCGAGGTTCTGGCTCACCAGGCCGAAGCGCTCGGCCCGCTCCACGCGGTCGTCGAGGCGGTCCCAGTTCCACGTCCCCTCGCCCGGCTGGATGTCGATCCACGTGGCGCCGTCGCGGACGACGTCCACGCCGATCATCGTCGCGGCCAGGGCGCAGCGGTCGTTCTGGAGCGACCCGCCGACGCCGAACTGGAAGTCGTCGCCGGGGCTGTCCCGCATGCCCACCGGGTCGATGCAGGGCAGGGTGCAGGTGTGGCGCTCGACGCTCTCGCCGTTGGCGGCGATCAGCCGGACCGTCACGCGGTACCAGCCCAGCCGCTCCAGCGCCCTGCCGATCGCCGCCCGCGCCGTTTCGCCGGCCGGGACGGTCATCGGCTTGCCCTTCCACTCGACCGTCGCGCCGTCGAGGTCCTCGAACGTTGCCGCCGGGGTGAATGTCGCCGCGGCCTTGCCGTTTTTGGTCGCGACGACGGCGACCTTGTCCAGGTCGTCCGGCGTGGCGACGAGGATGGGGCGGGGGGCGGTGAGCTCGACGCCCACGTCGTACAGCAGCGTCTGCGGTGCGACGTCGGCGGGGTCGAAGGCGTTGCGGCGGACCGCGCCCAGCAGGATGCTCTTGGGCGGCTGGAAGCCCTTCGGCGCCATCAGCACCATGCCCTGGAGGCGCAGGGGCAGGTCGATGCGGCCCTTGCCGGCCTTGCCGCCGCCCCAGTTGCCGTTGGTCTTGCCCGGCTTGAGCCGGACGGTGACCTCCCGCCAGCCCGTGGCGTCGGCGGGCAGCTCGCCGGGCCACTGGAACGTCTCGCCGTCGGCGTCGCGGCAGCGGAAGGCGAACTTCCGCCAGCCGGGGAATCCGTCGGCGTTGAGCCGGACCGTCAGCTCCACGCCCTCTTCGAAGGCGTAGAGGAACGGGCGGCCGCCGAAGAGGATCTCCATCAGCCGCTTCTTCGATTTCCCCCACGTCAGGCGCAGGGCCTTGCCCCCCGGCTTGCCGGCCGGCTCGCGTCGGGCGGCGTGACCGTAGTCCCGCCCGCGATGGACCCGGACGGCTCGCCGTGCGGCGGGGTCGACCAGCAGCGTGGGGTCGTTGTCGGCAGCCGTCGCCGGCGCGGCGGCGCAGAGGGCGGCCAGCAGCAGTGCGGCCCGGCCGGCCACCGACGGGCAACCGGGGAAGAGACGCTTCGAATCGGACATGGGTGTGTCCTTCGCGTGACGGTCGGCCTGCGGTGTCGGCATGCGGGTGCGGATCAGTCCAGCCTGGCCGCCAGCTTCGCGACGGCCTCGTCGATCTTGCCGTCGATCTTCAAAAGGTACCAGCTTGCCAGCACGGCCAGGGCGTCGGGATGGCGTTTGGCGTTGGCGACCACGTGGCGGAGCTTCGCGGCCGCGGCGGGGTCGCCGAAGTGGCCGAGTGCGAGGGCGGCGTCGATGGCCAGCTCCTCGTAGGGGCTCTGGAGCAGGGGCCGGACGAGGTCTCGTGCGGCGGGGTTTTTGGCCCGCAGCAACCCGGCGGCGACGGCGCGGGTGCGGGCGGTGGTACGGCCTTCGAGAAGCTTCTTGATCGCCGCGATGGCCTCGGGCGTGCCGATCTCGATCAGCCTGGCGGCGGCGCCGGCGGCGAGGTAGTGCTCCTTGCGCATACGCCGGGGCCTGGGCTCGACGCTGCGGACGATGGCGTCCAGCGCGGGGACGTAGAAGGCGGCATCGCCGTCGGCCTGGACGTCGGCGCCCGCGCGGTCGAGGATGTAGGCGACGACGACGGGGTGTTCGAGCTTGACGGCCTCGAGGGCCGCCCGCGACGCGCCGGGCCCGCCGACCTTCCGCGCCAGCTCGAACCGCGCCAGCACGCCGACGGGGTCGTCGCCCTCGGCGAGTGTGGGCAGGTATCCGCCCGCGTCGTCGCGATCGGCGAGGATCTTCAGCAGGCGGACGCCGAGGGCGCTTCTGCGGTTGGCGGCCACGGCCTCGCCCAATGCGGCGGCGCCGACCTTCGAGACGGCCGCGGCGGTCTTGTAGGCCGCCACGCGGACGTGCATCGGGCGCGTCGTCTGCCGGGCGAGTTCCAGCACGAACCCGACGGCGGGGGCGATCTTCTGCTTCTCGATCTGCTCCAGCACGGTCGCCAGGAGGGTCGCGGGGGTCTGGGGGTCGCGAAGCACCTTGCCGACGGCGGCGGCGTGCTCCCGCTTTCCCAGGCCGAGCAGGCACGTCTTGGCCAGCAGGGCCGTCGCCTCGTCGGCGGAGGTCGCCAGCTTCCGGAGCCACGGCGTGGCCGGGCCGGCCTGGCGGCGGTCGACCAGGGCGCGGGCGGCGAGGCACTGGACGTTCTCGTCGGAGACGGCCAGGGCGTCGGCGATCTGCTGATCGGTCAGCGTGCCGGCCTCGAGCAGGCGCCCCAGCGCCTCGGCCCGCACGGCCATGAAGGGGTCGGTCTTGATCCGCTCCAGCAGCACGGGCGTGGCGGCATTGGCGTCGAGCCCGGCCAGGGCGACCACGCCGAAAAGGCGGCGCTTCTTGTCGCCGCTGCGCGTCAGGGCCGTGAAGAGCGGCACCAGCGCCGGGTTCTCCGTCGTCCGCAGCGCCGCGAACATGCCGTTGGCCTTGGCCGGGTCCTCCAGCATCCCCAGCAGGTGGGCCATGCCCTCCCCCGAGATCGTCCCGTCCGAGGCGGTCTGGGCGGAGGCGGCGGCCGTGGCGGCCAGCAGGATCAGCGGGATCGCCCGGGCCTTCATGCCGCACCTCCCGTGTGGCTGCGGAGGCATTGGACGACCTTGGCGGCCAGCACGCGGTTTCCCTCGTCGGTCATGTGCACGCCGTCGTCGCCGATGCAGCTTTCCCGTCCGGCGGCCTCGACGGCGGCGTTGAGGTCGCAGACGGGGACCTCCGCGGCGGCGGCGATCTCGGCGGCGGCGGCGTTGTAGGCCTCGACGTCCTTCTCGAACCGGTCGAAGCCCTTGGTCGCGTGGTGGCGGGCGTGGATGACCGGCGTGGTGGTCGCCCAGAGCAGCGGGAGCGTGCGGTACTTGATCTGGCTGACGATCTCGGCGAGGTTCATGCGGTAGTCCTTCAGCGGCACCTGCCGGCGGTCGCTGCCGAACTCGCGCTTGATATCGTGCAGCCCGCAGTTGAGCAGGACGACGCCGGCGCCGCCCGCGGCGTCGAGGTAGTCCGGCAGATTCGCCAGCACGTTCGCGCTGTCGCCGCCGTTGCCGGGGTTGTGCACCACCTCGGCCTCGCCGGCGAGGGCGTCGGCGACCGGCGGCGTGTAGCCGATCGAGATCGAATCACCGATGATGAGGATGCGTTCCATGATGCTCCGGCGGTTGGGTGTCGCGGGTTCGCTGGGTCAGTGGTAGCGTCTGTGGAGCGGAATCGCAACGGTTCGTTGGGGGCAGTGCGCCGAGGGCGCGAGACGTGCGCGGCGCGTGCTGTCCGCCGGGTCCGCCGGACGGTTCGCCGCGGTCCTCACCGGGCTGCCCGCACAGGGGGAGTGCGGCGCCCCGCGGTCAGCTTTCGACGCCGGCGGCCGCGGGGGCCTGGTCGTAGTCCTCGGCGCGGGGCTCCTTGACGGCGTCGATGAGCATGTCCACGACGTTGTCGGGCGAGACACCCTCGGCGTCGGCGTTGAAGTTCGTGAAAATGCGGTGCCGCAGCACCGGGTGGGCGACGGCGCGGACGTCTTCGGCGGCGACGTTGAACCGCCCGTGCAGCAGCGCCCGGCTCTTGGCGCCCAGGACGAGGTACTGGGCCGCGCGAGGCCCGGCGCCCCAGGTGAGGTAGTTCTTGACGAACTCCGGTGCCGTGCCGTCGCCCGGGCGCGTCGCCCGGGTCAGATTCACCGCGTAGTCCACCACGTGCTGGCTGACGGGGATCTTCCGGACGATCCGCTGGAGGGCGAGGATGTCCTCGGCGCCGAGGACGCTCTCGGGCTCGGCGTTGACGTCGGTGGTGGTGGACTTGACGATCAGTCGCTCCTCGTCGAGGGAGGGGTAGTCGACCATGACCATGAACATGAAGCGGTCGAGCTGGGCCTCGGGCAGGGGGTAGGTGCCCTCCTGCTCGATGGGGTTCTGGGTGGCCAGCACGAAGAAGGGCAGGTCCAGGTCGTAGCTGTCGCCGCCGGCGGAGATGTGGTACTCCTGCATGGCCTGGAGCAGGGCGGCCTGGGTCTTCGGCGGCGTGCGGTTGATCTCGTCGGCGAGGATGATGTTGGCGAAGATCGGCCCCTTGACGAACCGGAACGCCCGCCGCCCGGTCGTCAGGTCTTCCTCGATCACCTCCGTGCCGGTGATGTCCGAGGGCATCAGGTCCGGCGTGAACTGGATGCGGTTGAAGTCGAGCTTCAGCACCTTGGCCAGCATGGAGATCATCAGCGTCTTGGCCAGGCCCGGCACGCCGACCAGCAGGCAGTGGCCCCGGCTGAGCATCGCCTGCATCAGAAGCTCGATCACGGCGTCCTGGCCGATGACGACCTTGTGCAGCTCGGCCAGCATCTTCGCCTTGGCCTTGTTGAGGTTCTCGATGATCCGAACGTCCGCCGGACGCTTCTGGCCTTCCGTCATGCCCTGATCTCCTTTGCCCGGGCAAAGCCCGGCCGCACCGCGATACCGCTACCGTACTTCAACACCGCCACGTTCTCCAGGTTGCCCCGGCTTGGCTCGGGGCCCCGCCGCGCCGGCAAGTTTGCGCCCCCTTGGCCGTTCCGGGCGTCCCGCGGTAGAATAGGCAAGGGACGAGTCCAGCGCGCAAGGGCGATAACCATGACGACGACCAACGCGATCACGGCCGAGCAGTTGTTCCAGATGGACCTCGACGCGCCGTGCGAGCTTCTGCGGGGAGAACTGCGGATGATGACACCGGCGGGCGGGTTGCATGGGCGGATCGCGGGCAACGCGTACTTCGCCCTTCGGACGCATGTCGAGCAGCACGGCGCAGGCGTTCTGTATGCCGCCGAGACCGGTTTCGTGCTGGCACGCGAGCCGGATACCGTTCGCGCGCCGGACGTGGCCTGGCTGTCCGCCGAACGGGGGGGCGAGGAAACCCCCGCGTTCATCGAGGGCCCGCCCGACCTGGCCGTCGAGGTCGTCTCGCCGAGGGATTCCCGGGCGAAGGTTACCGAGAAGGCCAAGGACTGGCTCGATGCGGGGACGCGGCTGCTCTGGGTGGTCTGGCCGAAGACGCGGACGGTGTCCGTCCACGAGCCCGGCCGGGACGTCCGCACGCTTGGCGAAGGGGACATCCTCGACGCCGGCGACCTCCTGCCCGACTTTCAGTGCCCGGTCGAGCGACTTTTCGCCTGACCGCCAGGTGCGGGCGCGGGTCAGCCGGCGGGCGTGACGGGGGCCGGCTCGGGTTGCGGCTCGGGCGTGGCGGGTTCCTGTTGATCGCCGGCACCGAGCTTGCCTTCGACGAGGCCCGTGGGAAGCATGCCGTCCCAGAAGGTCTCGACGGCCTCGGCGAGGCGGGCGTCGTTCTTGGCGACGGCGGCGTCGAGGGCGGCCTCGAGGGCCTTGGTGGTGGCGGCGACGTCGCGGTTCTTGCTGAACCATCGGAAGTAGGCGAGCATGAGTTGGGCTTCGCCGTCGCCCGGTTGCGTTCCGACATGGTCCTCGAGGTTGACCAGGTGCTTGGCGTAGAGGGCTTCGTCGCCGTAGAAGCCGCGGGGGCGGAGGTTGGTCAGCGGCAGCTCGGGCATGAACCGCAGGGTCTGCTGGAGGAAGTAGGCGCCCTTGGCGTAGGTGTACCTCGATAGGGCGAACTGCGCGTGGGCCAGGCAGAGGAAGCTCTCGGGATCCTGGTCGCCGAGATCGTTGGCGATCTGGAAGTCCGCGTAGGCGCTGCGGAAGTCGCCGGCGCGGAACGACGCGTCCCCCCGCTGCATGAACTCGCGGTAGCGGCTGGGCGTCTTGGGGACCAGCGAGGTGATCGGCTTGCTCCGGTCGGCCAGCAACGACGCCGACGCCGCCTCCAGGGCCTGGACGTACGCCCGCGCCGCGCCGAAGGCCGTGTCGTCCTGCCGCAGCAGCGCCGACCCCACGCCCGGACCGCTGATTTCCTCCAGCAGGCTGGCGGCCTCGGTGGTCAGTTTCGCCCCGGCCCTCGCCGCCGCGAGGGTTGCCGGCGTCGCCTCCGGGCCGGCGATGAGTTGCCCGCCGGTCAGGCTGCGGCTGCTCCTGCCCGTCGGCCGCACGCTCGGAGACGAACGGCGGATCGAGTGGGAGCCGCGGCTGCTGTTGGTGTCCGAGAGCAGGTTGCCCCGGACCTGTCGAGCGTGGCGGCCCACGGCCGAGGAAAGGTTCGGGCGGGAGACCGTCAGGTTCGAGCGGGAGACACTGCTTCGCAGGACGTTGCCCCCGCCCAGCGCGCCGCCGCCCGAGGAGATGCCGCCGAGGCCGTAGGAGTACGACCGGAAGGTCCCGGTGCTGCCCTGACCTACCCGGGACAGGCTGCCGGGACTGCTGACCTGGACGCGGTTGCGGCTCTGGGCCGGCAGGGGTCCCGCCGCGACGGCCAGGCACACCCCCAGAACCGCCACCCGCGTCGCCGTGTGATATCGCCGTGGAATCATGGTCGTCCTCCCCGCCCGCGCGGCCTCGATCCGGCCGCGCCGTAATGTTTCTTTTCCTTATGTATTATACGCCGCGGACCGCCGGATGTCTCGCCGCAGATCGGCGGGGTGTTGCCCGCCGGCCGTGCTGCCCGGTACCGTATGCCGGGCGCCGCTGCCCACGGACCTTCGGAGACGCTCGCCATGGACGCCGATATCTTTGACGCATCGAGGCCGCCGGGGTTCCGCCGCCGACGCGGGGTTGGGCTGTACCTCGGCGTGTTCGCCGCCTTCCTGCTGCTCTACGCGCTGACGACCCAGCACGGGCCGGCATGGCAGGACAGCGGCATCTTCCAGAACCGAATCCGCCGATTCGACCTTACCGGGCAGATGGGCCTGGCGCTCGCCCACCCGCTGCTGATCCTGCTGGGCAAGGCCTTCAGCGCCCTGCCCTTCGGGGGGCTGGCATGGCGGATGAACCTCGTCTCCGCCGTCTGCGGCGCCCTCGCCGTCGCCAACGTCGCCCTGCTGGTCCGGCGCCTGGAGCCCCGGCGCCCCGCGGCCGCGTGGTTCGCAGCCGGGGCGCTCGGCCTGGCGCACACGCCGTGGTGGCTTTCGACGATCTGCGAGAGCCAGATGGTCCACGCCGCGGTGTTCACCGCCGAACTGCACGTACTGCTGAGCCTGCTCCGCGCCCCCCGTCCGGGCTGGGCGCTGCTGCTGGGAGTGGCCAACGGCCTGGCGCTGACGGCGCACAACCTGGCGCTGCTGGCGCTGCCGGTCTACGTCCTGACGGTGGGCGTGCTGTGCGTGCGCGGCCGGATTGCGTGGTCGGCGCCGGCGCTGCTGGCGGTCGGCTGGGCGGTGGGGGGCTCGGGGCTGCTGGCGCTGGTGGCCCGCGAGGCCCGCGCCGAGGGGCTCGGGCCGGCGGTGGCGTCGGCGTTGTTCGGGCGGCGATGGCGGGCGGACGTGCTGGGCGGCTCGGGGCGGGCGGTCGCGATGGGGCTCGGCTACGTCGCGTACAACCTGCCCAATCTCGTCCTCCCGCTGGCCGCGGCGGGGCTGGTCGGCCTGTGGCGAAGGCAGCGGGGCGCCGGCGTCGCACTGACCGCGTTGGGCGGCGTCGCGCTGCTCTTCGCCGTCCGCTACACCGTGGCCGACCAGTTCATGTTCTTCGGCCCCTTCTACGCCGTCGCCGCCGTGCTGGGCGGGCTCGGCTTCGCCGCGGCCGAGCGGCGCGGCGGGGGCCTGCCCTCGGCCGCCCTGGCCGCGCTGCTGCTGGGCCCGACGCTCTACGCCGTCATGCCCCCGGTGGCCCGGATGGCGTCGCTGCCCGTGCCCGGCCGAAAGGACCTGCCCTTCCGCGACCCGGCGCGGTACTGGCTGAGCCCGTGGAAGGGGCGTGAGGACTCGGCCGAGCGGTTCGCCCGCGCGGCGCTGGCGGAGGTTCCCGGCGGCGCGACGATCGTCGCCGACAGCAGCAGCGGCCCGCCGCTGGCGTGGGTTCGGGAGGTCGAGGACGTGGCCCCGTCGGTTCGCGTTCTTGTCCACCCCTCGCCGGGGGAATTGCCCCCGGGCACGCCGGACGTGTTCGCCGTGTCCGACAGGCCCGGCTACCGCCCGGACTGGCTGGCCAAGGCCGCCCGCCTCGAGCGCCCCGAGGGCGCCCTGCTGCATCGCGTGATCTGGCGGGATGCGGCGGACCGGGCCGGCGGAACCGCGGCGTCGCCTTCGGGCGCGCCGGAGAAATAGACCGTCCCCCGCGGGCCGACGTCGCGGGTCGGTCGGCCCGTCGCCCCCCCGTGGTTCAGCTCAACCGTCCTACCGCCTGCGTCGGCGGCGGAGCAGGACGCCGACCCCGCCGAGAGCCAGCAGCCCCGCGGTGATCGGCTCGGGGACGATGATCGAGTAGAAGTTCGAGTCGGACATCGGGTTGGCCCCGAAGATGTACGTGTCCGGCTGGTAGACCACGCCGTCGGACCACAGGTTCTGGGTCGGGCCGTTGTCCTTGTCGGTATTGAACGTGCGGACGTACTCGGCGCCTTCCAGAAGGGCCGGGACCGAACCGATGACGTACTCCCGGTCGGAGAAGTAGTAGTTGTCGGCCGTCAGCCCGCCGGCCTGCGTGGCCAGCGGGTCGGTGTTGGCGTCGAACACTCCGATCGGTGCGCGGTTGCCCGACTGCCCGTTCTCCCGATCGACCGAAAGGATGATGTCCGCCCGGGCCGCGCCGACCGCGCAGAACACAATGACCGCCGCCGTGAGAAAACCCCTCGCGTTCGTCTTCATCACGTGCCTCCTGACATGCCGTGTCGCCCGGCTCCCGGTCAGCGTCCCTCTGCCCCGTTGTTCAGATTCTGTAAAGACCATTCCCGCCGCCTCTTGCCTTCATTTGGGGCCGCTGCGGGGGCCGCCGGTCGCGCCGGGCCTGGTAGAGAACGGGCCCGGCCGCTTCGGGTTTGAGGTGATGGGGCGTACAATCGGTCCCGCACGCCGCGGACACGCCAGGAGAAGCCATGAAGACCGTCAGCACTGCCCGCCTTTTCGCCACGTGGTTGGCTTGCACGGCCGCCGCCGCGGGCGCGGCCCCGGCCGCGAAACCGGACGCCAACGCCATCGCCGACGCCGTGCTGGGCGGGGCCGGCCTGCGCGTGGGGCTCTGCGAGATGCCCCGCGTCGGCGACGGGCGCCTCGCCGTCGCGCTCGTCCGCCGCGGGGCCGGGATGGTCCACGGCCTCGCCGGCGACGCCGCCTCGCTCGCTGCCGCCGGCGCCGAGGCCCGGCGGGCCGGGATGCTCGGCGTTCGCCTGATGGTCGAGCCCGGCCGGGCCGACGCGCTGCCGCTGGCGGACTGGCTGGCCGACCTCGTCGTCGTCGCCGACGCCACCGACGAGAACCTCCCCGCCCTCGACCCGGCGGAGATCGCCCGCGTACTCTCGCCGTATCGCGGTACGGCGGTGGTGGGCAATCCCGCCGGCGCCCGCGAAGGGCTGACCGCCGACGCCCTGCGAGCGTGGGCGGCGAAGCTCGGGGGGACAGTGAAGGTCTCCGCCGACGCAGCCGGGCTCTGGGCCGTCGTCCGCATGCCCGCCGTCGAGGGCATGGACGAGTGGACCCACTTCGAGCATAACGGCGGGAACAACCCCGTCTCGGCCGACACCGTCTTCGAGCTCCCCTGCGAGATCCAGTATGTCACCCCGCCGTTCGTCTCGGCCGGGGGCAGCAGCCGCTTCGCCGGCGGGCGGATGTTCGAGATGCAGGGCCAGCAGCACAAGCACGGGCCCACCGTGTCCGTCAAGGGCACCATCTGGTGCCGCAACGCCTACAACGGGCAGGTCCTCTGGTCCATGCCCCTGCCCGCCCACGTCGACGCCAAGCACCTCACCGCCGTGGCCACCGACGAGGCGTTTTACCTGCCCGACGACGCCAACTGCGCCGTATGCGTCCTCGACCCCGAGACCGGGCGGTTGCGGCGGACGATCCCCCTCGGCGACGACGGCGAGCAGGTCAAGTGGTTCGCCGTCGACAAAGGACGCCTCGTCGCGCTGATCGGCAAGCTCACCCCCGCCTTCCCCGAGGACCTGACCTACCACGGCCGGGAGAGCAACCGCCGCAGCGCCGCCGTCCGCAGCGGCAAAATGGACCACGGCCTGCGGGTCTGCGCGGCCGACGTCTCGGGCGGGCGGGTGCTTTGGAACCACGCCGTCGCCCCGGACCGCATCGACCCCCGCGCCGTGGCGGCGTGGGACGGGAAGGTGGCGTTCCTGGTCGAGTCGGCCGAGAGCGGCTTCCCCGCCGAACGGGGCAAGGGTGGGGATTCGGTGGAGACGGTTCGCGGCCTGCGGATTGTCTGCCTGGACGCCGCCTCCGGCAGCACGGTCTGGGTCAACCGCGACAAGCGCCTCGGGCGGCTGGAGCGGAAGTACCGGTTCATCTTCGGCCGGGAGTACTACCCGGGCATGATCGCCTGCGGCGAGGGCGTCCGGCTGCGGCTGACGGGCATCTACGACAACGACATCTTCTTCCTGGACGCCTCTTCGGGTGCGACGCGTTGGGTGCTTGTGGACGACGACAAGAAGCGCGGCGACGTGCCGAGGTCGTTCGCGGGGTTCATTCGCGACGGGAAGTACTACCAGTGGGGCATCTTCGACGCGGCGACGGGCGAGCAGCTCAAGGAGCATCGCGAGATCGCCTGGGACGGCGGCTGCGGCGTACGGACGTGGGCCCCGGCGGGGATCTTCGGCAACGGCAACCGCGGGTCGGTCGGCCTGAGCGTCAAGAGCGACTGCCACATGGGCTCGTTCGTCGCCGGCGGGCTGCTGCATGTGCCCCGCGGCTGGTGCCACTGCAACGGCGTCTGGCGGGGGACCTTTGCGTTCTGCCCCCGCGGCGATCGGGCCGTCCACGGCGCCCTGCCCGCCGGCGAGCGGCTGGAGGCCGGCGAGGTCGAGCCCCACCCGATGCAGCTTACCGAGGCCGACTGGCCCGTCTACCGCCACGACAACCGCCGCACCGCCGGTTCACCTGTGACCGTTGCCGCCGAAGCGGAGGTGCTGTGGCGCCACACGCCGGCGACGCCGTACGAGTACGTCCGCCGCCACGACCGCTACGCCATGTGCCGCCAGGACCAGCCCACCGAGCCGGTCGCCGCCGGCGGGCTGGTCTTCCTCGGCGGCTCCGACGGGAAGGTCTTCGCGCTCGATGCCGCCACGGGCCAGCCCGCCTGGACCTACCGCGCCGCCGGACGGGTGTATGCACCGCCGACCGTCGCCGGCGGGTGCGTCTACGTCGGCGCCGCCGACGGGACCGTCACCTGCCTCGACGCCCGCACGGGCGGGCTCGTCTGGCGGTTTCGGGCCGCGCCCCACGAGCGGCGCATCTTCCGCGCCGGGCATCTCGTCAGCCGCTGGCCCGTACTCGGCGGCGTGCTCGTCCACGACGGCGCCGCGCACTTCGTCGCCGGCCTGGCCAGCATCCAGGGCGTGCACGTCTACGCGCTCGATGCCCGCACCGGGGAGGTGCGGTGGCACAACGGGACCGCCGGGGAGGCCGACGGCGCGCTGATGCCCGCGATCAGCCCCGCCGGGTTCCTGACCGTCCATGGCCGCACGCTGTACCTCAAGCCCCGCGGCGGGCTGGAGGCCCGGTTCGACCTGGCCACCGGGCGCCGCCTGCCTCTGCCCGACTACCCCCGTCGCGAGGGGCGGATGCGGTGGTCGGCCCTGGGCAACCGCGGGCGGGAGATCGCCGTCCTCGGCGACGGCTTCATCCTCACCGGCGGGCGGAGCTTCGAGCACGAGTTGAACCAGCGCGAGGGCGACCGCGGCTACCCGTCGTTCCAGCTCAAACGGTTCGACGAGGACGGGCGGCTTCTCCACCGCGCGAAGGTGCGGCTGGCGGGCGAATCCATTGTCCCGCCGGCGTGGGACGCCAAGGGCATGGCCGTCGTGCCCGGCGGGTTCGGGCGGTACACCGTCAACGGCAAACGGGTTCAGAGCCCCCGGCCGCGCGGCACGCAGGGGCTGCTGATGATCGACACCCCCGCCGTGCTCGCCCTCGCCGAGCAGGCCGTCCGGAAGGCCCGGGATTTCGGCAAGGACAGGGCGTCGCACTACAGCCCGTGCATGGTCGTGGCGCTCAACGGCCAGGTCGGCGGGCGGCGGGGCGGCGTCGTCAACAACTACCCCGAGATGTACCAGGGGCTCGACGGCTTTCGCTGGCGGTTCGAGGAGCCCTGGATCCAGGTCAACGCCGTCGCCCTGGCCGCCAACGCCGTGGTGTTCACCCGCGGCCACCAGGCGACCGACGACCGCGGCCGGCTGACGAACGCCTACGACCGCTGGACCGTTGCCGCCGCCGACCGCGGGACCGGCAAGCTGCTCTGGGAGCACCCCCTCCCGGCCGAGCCGGCCCTCAACGCCCTCTGCCTCGACCGCCACGGCCGGGCCGTCGTCACCTGCCGCGACGGCTCGGCAGTCTGCGTGGGCGGGGAGAATGTCAAGAGCGGGAGACAGCAAAGGCCGGGCTCGACCGCCGGGGACCACATGGCGCGCCCGACCCGATGACACGGCGCGCGGCCTCGTTGACTTCTCTCTTGCGAGCCAGTAAGAAGGATGCAGGTGGCATTGTGAACTCGTCGGACATCCATCTCTACCACGGTGACGCACTGAAGCTGTGCGAGCGTTGGCCCTCCCCTGTGGCCATTGTCTCGGATGGACCGTATGGTTTGGCGAGCTTCCCCGGGGACCCTCCCACGCCGGAGAAGCTTGCCGACTGGTACCGGCCGCACATCGATCTATGGTCGAAACTGAGCACGCCTCAGACAACGCTGTGGTTCTGGAACAGCGAACTGGGTTGGGCCAAAGTCCATCACGTATTCGAGGAGTTCGGGTGGGAGTACCGGAACTGCCATATCTGGAACAAGGGGATCGGCCATGTGGCGGGGAACTCGAACGGCCAGACGTTGCGGAAGTTCCCGGTCACGACAGAGGTGTGTGTCCAGTACACGCGGGTCGCGTTCTTCCCGTTTCAGGGCACGATGCTCCCGATGCAGGAATGGCTTCGGGCGGAGTGGGAGCGGTCCGGACTCCCCCTGTATCGCAGCAACGAGGCCTGCGGCGTCAAGAACGCCGCGACGCGGAAGTACCTCACGAAGGATCATCTCTGGTACTATCCGCCGCCGGAGGCGTTCGAGGCCTTGGCGAACTACGCAAATACTCACGGCAATCCTTGCGGGCGTCCGTACTTCTCCCTCGACGGCAAGCGGGCGATACCCAGGGAAGAATGGGCTGGACTGCGGGCGAAGTTCCACTTCATGAACGGGGTCACCAATGTTTGGGAACATGCTGCCGTGAGGGGGAACGAACGGGTGAAATCCCGCGGACGGTGCATCCACATGAACCAGAAGCCGCTGGAGCTTCTGGGAATCTGCATAGAGGCCAGCACCGATCCCGGTGATGTGGTCTGGGAGCCGTTCGGCGGGCTGTGTTCGACGGCGGTGGCCGCTCGGCGCCTTGGACGCCATTGCTATTCGGCCGAGATCAACCGCAGGTACTTCGAACTGGCCCGTCGGCGCATGGAGAAAGACAATGCCACCCTCTTCCAGCCCTGCACCTGAGATCCGCAGGCCCGACCCCGACTGGGCGCACGCCGCGCTGTATGAACGCGTCATTGACGCCGTGGGAAGTCTCCCATTCTACTTCCAGACCGACACGTCGATCGAGGGGATCTCCGCGACGGATATCTTCACTCTGAACTCGGCGCTGGGGGCCACGATCGAGGAGCAGGTGGTCTCGACACTGAACCGCCTTCGGACGGTCTGGGATCCCGACGAAGAGTATGCTACCTGCGGCTTCGTCAGGCAGAGCCAGTGCTTCCCCGATGTCCTGCTGAGAGATTCAGGAAACGCCGCCGACGCCCCGATCATGGGTATCGAGTTGAAGGGGTGGTATCTGCTGTCCAAAGAAGCCGAGCCCAGCGCCCGCTTCCGTGTGACGCCCGAGGCGTGCGCCCCGGCCGACCTGCTCGTCGTTGTTCCGTGGGCGCTACAGCATGTGCTGTCCGGTGCCCCGAAGGTTCTCAGCCCCTTTGTCGCTCCCGCTCGTTATGCAGCCGAAGTGCGCAATCACCATTGGCGGCACGTACGAAAGGCTCGAAGCGACACCTCGATCCACTCGCCGCGAGGCGTGACGCCCTATCCTTCCAAGACCGACCACATTACCGACCGGCCCGCATCGGATGCCGGCGGAAACTTCGGCCGGTTTTCCCGCTGCGGAATCATGGACGCCTTCCTGACCGCCACACTTGCCGAGCCGCTGTGCGGCATCCCCGCCAGCGCCTGGCTGGCCTTCTTCCGCGTCTTTACCGACACGGTGACGGCCGAGGAAGCGCGTGCGAGAATCGACGTCCTGCGTGCGAACTATGACTTGCGGTCTCCAGCATCTCCCGGCAGTCCCGAGGCGGTCCTTTGCGAACTGCTCGACTGGATCGAGAGCCATCTCGCCGGGTGAGTGCCAACCAGTACCGTTCGCCCGGGCGGTCGTGCCGGGGCGGCAGCGGGGGCGGGGTGCTATCCCATCAGCCACACCGGGCTGGACCAGGCCTGGGCGCCGGAGGCGGCGGTGATGCGGGCGTAGTAGCAGGCGTAGCGTCCGAGGGGGGCAGCTTCGAGCCAATCGCCGGACAGGTCGGCGGGGTCCTCGGTGCGGAGCTCCCCGTACCAGGTGCCGGGCTCGGCACGGGCGACGGTTCGGCCATTGCGAACGAGCTCGATGGACCGGATGTCCGACCGTGCGGCGGCGGAGACGTGGACGGCCCGGGGGGCGGCTGAATCGGGCCAATCGATTGAGGCGCCCATCGGTGCGCCGGCGACGCTCACGTCCAGCAGGATTCGCTCCAGGCTCGTTGCGTAGCAGTTGCGGTGGCGGATGGCGTCGAACACGGCCGGGCGGGACAGCTCCGTCGCTCGCACGGCGGTCAGGCCGGGCAGGCGGGTGAGGTGGTCGTCGCCGAAGCCGGCGGGCATGGTCGAGTGCGTGTCGGTCCCGCCGACGAACCCCAGGCGCAGCCCGGCGGCGAGCAGGTCGGCGGCGTAGGCTGGGCCGGGATGTATCTTCTCCAACGGATTGGGGTTACCGCGATATTCGCTCGTGCCCCACTTGGAGTGGATCTCCATGACCGGCATCAGGGCCTCGCCGGGGTAGATCTCCGGGGGGATCTCGCCGTGCTTGCCCGTCCGGGTGGTGTGGTGGGGGACGGCGAAGAACTCCTCGCCGGGCGCGAGCTGCTCGGCGAGCTTCTCGCACAGCGTCCGCACGCTGCCCTCGTCGAAGTCGTCGACGAACGCCGCCGGCCAGCGACGCATGTACACGTTGTTGTCCCCGCCGGCGCCGCCTTTGAACGACGCCTCGTACGCCGGCAACGTGACGAACGCCGGCGGGTCGTCGTGGGCGTCGCTGACGGCCGCCGACTCCTTCCACCGCGCCAGCTCGCACCGGCCGTTGGAGACGTGATCGGCGGCCGAGACCCAGTCCAGCCCCGCGAAATGCCTCGCGGCCGTGTAGCAGAACAGCGCCGACCGGCAACGGACGGCGTGGCAGTCGCTGAGGACGGTATGGACGTGCGGGTCCCCCCAGAAGATGCCGCCCCCGGCGTCGCGGTCTATGCGTAACGGGTTGCTGTGAAAAGTCTTGCCGTTCAGTTCGACGGCGAAGCGATAGAGCCCCTCCTCGGCGACGGCGACGCCCTCGACGGCCGCGACGGCCGGGTCGCCGGCGCTGAATGCCACCTCGACCTCCGGCGGGTCGGCGAAGTCGCCTCGGATGCGGGCGCGGCCGGCGAAGGCGACGGCGGGATAGCCGTCCTCGTCGGCGAGGGCGAGCTTGAGCGTCAGCGGCCGGCCGGGGCGGGCGAGCGAGGGCGCTACGAGTTCGGCCCGCACGGGCGGCCCGCCCGGGGCCTCGCCGGCGAGGACACGCCGCTCCATCGCGTCGGGGCGTGTGACGTTCACGGGCGCGCTACAGGTTCCAGGCCTTGGCGAAGGCCTTGAAGCTGCGGTCGTAGGTCTTCTCGGCGTCGGGCGGGAAGAAGCACCCGGGCAGCTCCTTCCTGGGCAGGTGGTTCTGGATGCACTCGCAGCACACCCCGCGCTTGCCGCAGGCCATGTAGGTGCACGTGCAGTTGGCGAGGTTCTGTTCCTGCTTGCATTCCATGGTCGTCTCTCCAGGGGGAAGGAAACCGGCGATGCCTCGAGCGGGTATCCTACGCGATCGAAGGTCGCCGAGTCCAGAGGCCAGCCGCCCTCGAGGCCACAACTTCCCCCTGTGACCCCGGCGGGACAGGGTGTGCACGCGACACAGACCTGGACAGAAGGTGTGTAGCTATAAACCTTTATCAAAAAAGGATTTGACGCAACAAGTCTGCCGTGTGTCCACTGTCCCCGGGGGTGGACAGAACTGACACACCGGGTTCTCGGGCCCCGTCTGCGGGGGTTGTCGGCGAGGGCGGCGTTGCGGTGGCGGCGGCGGGGAGATAGGCTTAGCTCATGGACGCAGTGGCGGTGGCGTTGGTGTTCGAGCCGCTCGGATGGGCGGCCGGGCTGGCGGTGGTGGCCGGGGCTGTGCTGCTGGTCGAGGCGGTCGCCCTTCCGGCCCCGCTGCGCCACCGGGCGGCGGGGTTGTTCTGGGTGGTGCTGGCGGTCGGCGTGGGCGGGGGGCTGGTCCTTGCGTGGGTGTGGGGAACCTGGGCCGGGGCGGTCACGCCGCTGGTCCAGCCCCTGAGGGAGACCCTCCCGACGGCGACCCGCGTGGGGCTCATGGTCGCGCTGCCGATGCTGGCCGCCTCGGCGGTGCTCGTGGGGGCGGGGCTGCTGGTGCGGCTGTCGGCGGCGCTGTCGGGCGCGGCGAGCGTCGCCTCGGCCGCGGGGGCGGTTGGGCGGTCGGCGCTGTGGTGGGCCCTGGCGGGGCTGACGGCCTTCTGGGTTCCCCGCGGGGCGGTGCTGACGATCGGCGCGGGGGCGATCGCGTGGTCGTTGCGGGCGTACCGGCGGACGACCTCCCCTGTGCGGCGCCCTGTCAAGGCGCTGCTGCTTGGGGCTCGCATCGCGGTGATCTTCCTGCTGCTGCTGTGGGCGCTGCGCCCGGCGCTGGAGTACCGGCGGAGCGAGGAGGTCAGGCGGGTGGTGGCGTTCTGCGTGGACACGTCGTCGTCGATGACCCGCCGCGACGCCCGTGCAGTGCCCTCGACCGCGGCGGCGACTTCTGACCCCCCCCGGCGGATCGACGCCGTCCGCCGTGTCCTCGCCGCCCGCCGCGGCGACCTCGCCGACCTGGCCGAGCAGGCCGACCTGCACCTGGTAACGTTCTCGTCTTCGGCCTCGCCGTCGGAGACCTATCTGCCGGGCGCCGGATGGACACTGTTCGGCCTCGCGCGGGCCGACGGGTCGGCGACGGCCCTGGGCGACGCCGCGGGGCAGGCCCACGACCTGCTGCTCGGCCAGGACCGGAAGGTCGCGGCCATGGTGGTGATCTCCGACGGCTGCAACAACACCGCCGACGTGATCGAGCCGACGAAGTTCGCCGCCCTGATGGGTGCCCGCGGCGTGCCCGTCCACACCGTCGCCGTCGGGTCCGAGAGCATCACCGGCTCGACCCGCACGCTGACCGTTCGCGAGCTGTCGGTTCCCGACGAGGTCGAGGCCTTCAACCGCCTGCCCATCGCCGCGGCGGTCGAGACCATCGGCCTGGCCGGCAGGCGAGTGAAGGTGACCTGCACCTTCGGCGCCGAGGAGATCGACAGCGACCTGCTCGATGTCACCGACGCCCGCCAGAGCTTCGGGGTGCGGTTCGTCCACGTGCCCCTCAGGGCCGGCTTCCACCGCGTCAAGGTCGCCGCCGAGGTCGTCGGGGGCACGCGGGGCGAGCTGGCGGGCCGGCCTGGCCAGGGCAAGCTCGTCCACGTCGTCGATCGCGAGATGCGGGTGCTCTACGTCGAGGGGCGCTTCCGCTACGAGGCCAAGTACATCGCCCGCGCGCTCGCCGCGGCCAGGCGGTTCACGCTCGACCGCCGCGTGCTGCTGAACCCCCTCGACGCCGACCGCCCCTCGCAGCTCAGCCAGCGCCTCGACGACTGGCTGGCCTACCACGCGATCGTCTTCGGCAGCGTCTCGGCCAGGCAGTTCACGCCGAAGCAGTTGGCGATCGTCCGCGACCTTGTGGGCAAGTACGGCAAGGGGTTCTGCATGATCGGCGGGGCGGACAGCTTCGGCCGGGGGGGCTGGGCGGACACGCCGCTTGCCGACGTGCTGCCGGTGGATCTGTCGGCCTCGGGGCGGCAGGTCGCCACGGAAGTCCGCGTGGTGCCCACCGACGCGGGCCTGCGGAGCGACGTGCTGCGGATCGGCGAGGGCGACACCGCCGATGTCCGCGCCGACTGGGCACGCCTGGACCCGCTGCCGGGCGCCAACCGCCTGGCCGGGCTCAAGCCCGCGGCGACCGTCCTGGCCGCCACGCCGGCGGGGCTGCCGCTGATCGTCGCCCAGCCGTACGGCAAGGGGCGGTCGATGGCCATCGCGTTCGACACGACCTGGCGGTGGGTGCTGACGAAGAAGGACACCGCCGACATGCAGCGGCGGTTCTGGCGGCAGGTCGCGCTGTACCTGGCGGCGCCGAAGGGGACGGTGTGGATCGTCACCGACAAGACCAGCTACGACCTCCGCCGCCTCCGTCGACGGGTCGAGACCATCGGCATCAGCGCCGGTGTCGAGGACCATCGCGGGCGCCCGCTGCTGGACGTGCCCGTCCGCGTCAAGCTCATCGCCCCCGACGGGCGCGAGGCGCCCGTGCGGCTCGAGACCGCCGAGAAGATCCGCCGCGGCAAGCTGCCGCCCCCGCCCGCGCCCGGGCTGTATACGCTGCGGATCGCCGCGACGGTCGAGGACCGCGAGCTGACGGCCGAGCATCGCTTCGAGGTGCTCCGGCGCGACCTCGAGGCCCTGGAGGTGCTGGCGAACCACGACCTGCTGCGGCGGATGGCGCGGTCGTCCGGCGGCGAGTTCGTGCCCCTGGGCCGGTTCGAGGGCCTGCTGGACGAGCTGCGCATCACGGCCCGGCCGGAGCAGCGGGAGGCGGTGGAGCACGTGCAGCTCGCAGGCGAGCTCCGCTGGCCGGTGATCGCGGCGCTGATCGCGCTGCTGTGCGCGGAGTGGGCCCTGCGGAAGCGCAAGGGGCTGGTGTAGGGGGGGTCAGCGGTAGTTGGTGGTGCGCAGCCCGTCGCGGAGCGTGGGGCCCCGGCGGTCGAGACGGGCGCGCTCGACCAGCAGCCAGACGAGCACCACCACCCAGAGCACGACGGCGACGACGACGGAGACGGGCAGGGAGATCTGGCTGACCGTCGCCCACGTGGCCGTCGGGGGGACCTCGGCGTTGGCGGGTACGACGTGCGGCTGGTAGGCGGCCCAGCCAACCAGCACGGCCCCGAGGGCGGCGACCATGACCTGGACCATCGCCGACGCCCACGCCCAGGAGATGCTGCACCGCTGGCGGGAGCTCCAGAAGACCAGGAACAGCGAGGCGGCCAGCCAGGCCAGTCCGACCAGGTCGATGACCACGCCGGCCTCGACGAAAAGGATCTTCAGCGCCCGGGCGCTGTCGTGGAGCGCGAAGTCGCGGACGACGGAGGACTTGATCAGCTCCTGGACGACGTCGCGGCTGACGCCGGCGACGACGGCCCAGATGAGGTAGCCCGCCCCGGCGAAGGAGACCGCCAGCCCCACGTCCGTTCGCGATGTTCGCCGTACGCGTCCAAGCATGGCGTCCATTACAGCATCGCGCGGGCTGCGGTTCAAGGCAGCAAACGGTTCGCGTGTGCGGCGGCCCGACAGTTCGCGGCCGGCGCCCGGTCGCCCCGCCACCAGACGCCGGCGGCGGGCGGGGGACGTTCCCGCCGGAAGATGCGGTCGCTCGGCGCCGGCTGCGGGGTTAAACTCGTGGTATGCATACGCACACACGAAGACGGATGGTGGCGGCGGTGGTGGTGGCCGGGGCGTATCTGCTGGCGCTCGCGCCCGCGCCGGGGGACATCGTCTACATGAAGGACGGTCAGGTGCACCGCGGCGAGGTGACCGAGGACGGCGAGCGCGTGCTCATCCGCAAGGCCCTGGCGACCATCGCGGTCGACCGCGCCGACGTGCGGAAGATCGTCAAGACCGCCGGCGCCACCAAGCCCAAGCCGACCGAGGCACCCACCGTCACGCTGGACACGCCCGGCAGCGCCGAGGACGACTACCAGCGCCCCGAGTCGCACGTCTTCGCGCTGATGCGCCGCGAGCCGGTCACGCTGGACCCCGCCATGGCCGGGCAGGTCCGCGAGCAGATCAAGCAGTGGCAGGTCAAGGTCCACGACGACGTGCGGAAGGTCCGCACCCGCTGGCTGGACCGAAGCGACCGCCGCAAGGCCCGCGCGGAGTTCGCCGAAGCCCTCGGCCGCGGGCGGACGCTCCTGTCGGACATCCGCCGCGTCGGCGACCGCACCGAGAGCGCCCGCGCCCGCCAGGCGGCCCTGCGGCGGAAGCTCGGGCTGATCTACCGACAGGCCGCCCGCCACTGGCCGGACGACCTGGTCGGCGGTTTCCTGATGGCGGCGGCCATGCTGGAGGGCGTGAACTACGCCGGCGCGCAGCGGGAGTTCGAGCGGTGCATCGAGCGGGCGCCGCGCGTGGCGGCGTTCCACCAGGGCAAGGCCCTGGCGCTGCTGGGCCGGGACGAGCACCCCGACGCGTTGGCGGCCATGTTGGGGGCGATCGTCCTCCAGCCGGACTCGCGGGACGCGCTGCACGCGCTGATCCGCACGATGGACGCCACGCCGGGCGCCCACATGACCACGCAGACGTTCACGACAGCCCGTGCGATCGTGGAGCTCTACGACGAGTCCGTACGGAAGGTCTACACGCGGCGGGGCACGGAGTGGCTGATGCCCGGGCGCGGCTGGCACGCCCAGCAGTACGCCCTGCCCACGCCGGACTGCGAGCGGCTGGTCTTCCGCCAGGCCGTCGGCGTGCCCGTCGGCAAGCACGCGCTGCTGGTCGACCGCGATGCGCTGGACGACGCGCTGGAGGTCTTCGTCGTCGCCAGGGAGGGCATGGTCGTGCCCGCCGACGTCCAGGCCGGCTCGACCTACCGCCGGGCGGGCCAGCAGCCCTCGCCGGTCGGCCTGGTGCTCTGCCGCGACGTGGAGTTCTCCCCGCTCCCGGCCGACAGCAAGGCGGGCGTGCCCGCCGGCGCCGACGTGACCGCCCACACGACGAACCTGTACGAGGAGATGGGCAGCGAGGTCCGCCCGGTGAAGCCGACGGTCCGGGTCGCTGACGGGTCGGCGGAGGTGACCGACGGCCTGGCCCCCGGCGAGACGTCGGCCGGGGCGATCAGCGCCGACGGGCATCTGGTCGGCTTCCTCGCCGGTCGCACGGACCCGTTGGCCGACGGCGGGGGGGACCCGCGGTTCGTGGCGCTGGAGGAGCTGTCCACGCTCGTCCGCCGGGGGCAGACCAGCCGCGGCGGCTACGGCGCCCGGCGGAAGATCACCCCCACGCCGGTGGAGGGCAGGCACTTCCTGGTCCACGTCACCGCCGGCGAGAAGCCCCGGCGCTGAGGCCCGGACGGCCCGCCGCGGTCTTATCCATTCCTTCATACACCTTTCACTTGGCCAGCGCGACCGGGCCGTCTAGTGTAGACAGGAGATGCTGCCCGGCCCGACTGCTCCGGGGTCCGGGCGGACGGCGAACGGACGCGCTGTGGGTGCGACCGCGAGGCCGACGGCAGAGATCAACGCCTGCCGGCTCGCCGCGTTCAGCGGCGGGCGGTTCGGCATCGCCGGCGAGGCCCTCCGGCCAGTTGCCCGGCAGTGCCGCGGGCGCTGTGCGCGGGCGAACGTTCCAGAACTCGGGCGGGTGCCGGTGACTGATCTCATCCGCCGGCGCTCGCCCCTTCTGTGCGCCGGTGCCTGCCCGAAACCCCCGCGACTTGCTTACCGGACGAGCTTCCGCGCCGCACAGAGGGCGATGGCCATCGCGTCGGCGACGTCCGGCGGCTCGGGAACCTCCGCCAGCCCGCAGAGGGACTGGATCGCCCGCTGGACCTGCCGCTTCGACGCGTGCCCGTTGCCGGTGAGGCTCTTCTTGACCTCGGTGGCCGCCAGGTCACGCAACGCCAGGTCCGCCTGCCTCGTCGCCAGCAGGATCACGCCGCGTGCGTGGGCCATCAGGATGCTCGTCCGCGGGTGCTTGTAGTGGGCGTAGAGCTTCTCGACGGCGACCATCTGGGGGGAGAGGTCCGCCAGCAACTCGGTGAGGTCGGCGTGGATCTGCCGGATGCGGTCGGCCAGCGGGGCCTTGGAGTCGGTGCGCAGCGTTCCGGCCTCGACGATCCGCGGCTCGGGCCCGCCGGCGTCGATGGCGGCATAGCCGGTGATGTTCAGCCCCGGGTCGATTCCGAGGATGCGGTAGCGATCGGCGGTGGCCATGGCGGGCTATGGTATACTACGCCCCGGCGGGCGTGTCACGCGCGGCGCCAGGTGGTGCCCCCGGGCCCGTCCTCGAGGACCACGCCCTTGGCGGCCAGCTCGTCGCGGATGGCGTCGGCGCGGGCGAAGTCCCGGCCCTTGCGGGCGGAGGCCCGCTCGTCGATCAACCGCTGGATGTCGGCTTCGTCGATCGCCAACGCCTCGACCCGAAGGTCCGCCAGGCCGAAGCCCAGCACGCGGTCCATCTCCTCCAGCGTGGCCAGGCGGTCGGCGGGGGAGGCGTCGGTGTCCTTGGCGACGCCCCAGGCGGCCGCGACGGCACGGGGCATGTTCAGGTCGCTCTCGACGGCCTCGCGGAAGGTCCCCATGGGGGCCTCCAGCGGGCTGCCCTCGCCCTCGGCGGCCGAGCGGAGGTCGCGGACGTTGCGGCGCAGGTTGTCCAGGGCGTTGCCCGCGGCGTCGAGGGCCTCCCAGGTGAAGGCAAGCTGCTGGCGATAGTGAGCGGTCAGGAGGAAGTAGCGGTACGCCAGCGGGTCGTAGCCGCGGTCGCAGAGGACGTCCAGCGTGAGGAACTCGCCGGAGGACTTGCTCATCTTGGCTTCTTCGCCGTCTTCGCCGCGCGGGAAGGTGAGGAACTCACCGTGCATCCACCAGTTGACCCAACGGTGCCCGAGGGCGCACTCGGCCTGGGCGATCTCGTTGGTGTGATGCACCGGGATGTGGTCGATCCCGCCGCAGTGGATGTCCACCCGCTCGCCGAGGTAGCGGATCGCCATGGCCGAGCACTCGATGTGCCATCCCGGGAAGCCTCGCCCCCACGGGCTGTCCCATTCCATCAGGCGCTTGCCCTCGGTCGGGGAGAATTTCCACAGCCCGAAGTCGGTATGGTTGCGTTTGGCGTCGCTCATCTCGATGCGTGCGCCGGCGCGGAGGCCGGAGATGTCCAGCTTCGCCATTCGCCCGTACTCGGGGAACTTCGAGGTGTCGAAGTACACGCCGTCGCCCTCGATGACGTAGGCATAGCCCTTCTCCTCGAGGGCGCGGACGAGGTTGATCTGCTCGTCGATGTGGTCGGTCGCCTTGCACCAGACGTCCGGCTCTAGGATGTTCAGCCGCTCGAGGTCGTGGCGGAATGCCTGCCAGTAGTAGTCCGCGATGTCGTGGGCGGTCTTGCCCTCCCGCCGCATCGCCAGGACCATCTTGTCCTCGCCCTCGTCGGCGTCGGAGACCAGGTGCCCGACGTCGGTGACGTTCATCACGTGGGTGGGCTGGAGGCCGCAGAAGACCAGCGCCCGCTTGAGGACGTCCTCGAAGACGTACGTCCGCAGGTTGCCGATGTGGGCGTAGTTGTAGACCGTCGGCCCGCAGGTGTAGAGCTTGACCTTCGGGGGCTCCAGGGGTTCGAAGGGATCGGCGCTGCGGGTCTCGGTGTTGTAGAGCTTCAGCATGGGGGCGGATTATAGCGTCTCGGGCCCGTCGGTGGAAGCCAGCAGGACGACCGCCATCGCGGCGATGCCCTCGGCCCGCCCGACGAAGCCCATCTGCTCGTTGCTCTTGGCCTTGACCGAGACGTTCGCCGGCGGGCAGCGGAGCAAGTCGGCGATCCGCGAGGCCATGGCCTGCTTGTGCGGGCCGAGGCGGGGGGACTCGGCGAGCACGACGATATCGCAGTTGGCGACGCGGCAGCGGCGTTGATCGGCCAGCCGGACCGCGTCGGCGAGAAAGGCGGCGCTGTCGGCCCCGGCCCATTGCGGATCGCTGTCGGGGAACCGCTCGCCGATGTCGCCGGCGGCCAGGGCGCCCAGCACGGCGTCGGTGACGGCGTGGAGGACGGCGTCGGCGTCGCTGTGTCCGGCGAGGCCGCGGTCGTGCTCGATGCGGACGCCGCCGAGGATGAGCGGTCGGCCGGGCTCGAAGCGGTGGGAGTCGTAGCCGATGCCGATGCGTTCCATGGCGGGAAGTCTAGCGTGCGCGGGGGGCTGGGGCAAGCCTGTCTCTGCGTTTCGGCATCGCGCACAGCCAGTGCATGCTGTTTATGAGGCGTAAACCACCTAGATTATCAAATCCCCTCAAGTTTCCATGGCCCGGATTCCGATTCTACGTGTGCAACGCAAATTACCCAGTTTATCACGTTTTTCCAAGCCGTCGCGAGGGAGTCGCGACGCCGGACCGGCCGGGAAAGGGACGCCAGGGACGAGGCCCCACCGGCACAGCCACGAAGGCGACCGAGCATGACAACCGCCGAGCTTTTCAAGCAGTATCTCGAACACCTCTTCGCGGGCAAACGATGTCAGGCAAGAGAGTTGCTGTTTGCCGCGCAGGACCGCGGCGTCGCGGCCAGCAAGCTGCTCAAGCACATCATCTGGCCGGCGATGGACCAGGTCGACAAGCTCTACCGGGGTCATCACATCTCGCTGATCACCGAGCACATGGCCACGCGGATCAACCGGATGCTGGCCGATCAGCTCCAGGCGATGCTGGCGCGGGAGCCCAAGCACGGGCGGCGGCTGGTGGTGGTCTGCGGCGACGGCGAGGGCGAGGAACTCGGGGCGCAGATTACCGCGGACCTCTTCGAGGCCAAGGGCTGGAGCGTCTGGTTCCTCGGCAGCGGCGTGCCGAACGACGAGATCCTCCAGTTCGTCGGGCGGATCGAGCCGGACATCCTCTGCGTGTACGGCACGAAGCCGGCCGGCGTGCCCGGTGTCCGCCAGTTGATCACCATGATCCGCGAGGTCGGCATCTGCGAGCAGATGCAGGTCCTGACGATGGGCGGCGTCTTCAACCGGGCCGATGGTCTGGCCGACGAGGTCCGCGCCGACCTCTTCGCCGAGACGGTTTCCAAGGCCTTGCAGGTCGTCGAGGATCACCCCGTCCGCATTCCCAAGCCGGACGTGCCCGAGCCCGGCCGACGGCGGAAGCGCAAGCGGAAGTCCACCAACGCCAAGGCCAAGTCCGGCAAGAAGATGCGCCGCGGCAACGCCAAGGTTACGGCGTAGGGGAGATTGCCGGAAGACCGGAAGACCGGGAAGCTTCAGTGAGGGCTGGGGATCAGCCGCCGTCGTCGGTGTCGCCGGGTTGAGGCTCCTGCGGCGGTTCGGTGTGGACGGGGTTGCCCTCGTCGTCGAGGGTGACCTCGCGGGGCTTCTCACCCGCGGTGACCTCGCTGCCGTCGAGGTGGCGTAGCTGCGGGACGGGATTGGTCTTCTCGTGGGCCTCCAGCTCGGCCTCGAGCTGCTGCTTCTTCTCGTCGTCGAGGCCCTTCCAGCCGAGGCGTCCGCGGCACTTGGGGTACTTCGAGCAGCTCAGCCACGGCCCGCGCCGTCCGCGGCGCAGGTTCAGCTCGCTGCCGCACTTGGGGCATTCCAGGTCCACCTTCAGCGGCGGGGGCGTGGGCAGCTTGATCCCGCCCTTCTTGTCCAGCTTGACGGCCCCCTTGCACTCGGGGTACTTCGAGCAGCTCAGGAACGGCCCGAACCGCCCTCGGCGGAGCACCAACGGCTCGCCGCAGTCCGGGCAGGCCACGTCGACGGTGATCTTGTCGATCTTCCGCCCCTTCTCGTCGACGGGGTGGGTCTGGCGGCAGTCGGGGTAGCCTGTGCACGCGAGGTACCGCCCGTTGCGGCTGAAGCGATAGACCATCGGCTTGCCGCAGCTCTCGCAGGTGTAGTCGCTGGGCTCGCTCTCGGCCTTGGCGGGGACCATCTCCTCGGTGGCGCGTTCGAGGTTGCTCTCGAACGGCCGGTAAAACTCGCGAAGCAGCTTGACCCAGTCTTCGTGGCTTTCCTCGACCTCGTCGAGCTGGTCCTCCATCTTCGCGGTGAAGCGGACGTCGAACACCCGGGGGAAGTGCTTGACCAGCTTGTCGCAGACGACCTTGCCCATGTGCGTCGGGCGGAAGGCGCGGTCCATCAACTCCACGTACTTGCGGTTCTGGATGGTCTGGATGATCTGGGCGTACGTGCTCGGTCGGCCGATGCCCTCGGCCTCGAGGGCGCGGACAAGGGCGGCCTCGGTGTAGCGAGGCGGGGGCTGGGTGAAGTGCTGTGTCGGGTCCAGCTCGATCGGCGCGACTTCCTGCCCGGTGCCCAGCTCGGGGAGGATCTGCTCCCCGGTCTTCGGCAGGCCGGTGACGCGGAGAAAGCCGTCGAAGTCGAGCGTCCGCCCCATGGCCTTGAAAACGCCGGTGCCCTCGGGCGCCTCGGCGGTGATGCTGGCCTCGGTGACCTTCCAGACCGCCGGGGGCATCTGGCAGGCGACGAACCGCTGCCAGATCAGCCGGTACAGTTTGTACTGATCGTCACTGAGGGCGCCGCGGACCTTGTCGGGGTGCAGGCTCGCGTCGGTCGGGCGGATGGCCTCGTGCGCCTCCTGGGCCCGCTGGGCCGAACCGTACACGTTGGGCTTCTCCGGCACGTACTGCTGACCGAACTGCTCGGCGATCAGCGAGCGGACCTGCGAAACCGCCTCCCGCGACAAGTGCCGGCTGTCCGTACGCATGTACGTGATCAACGCGGTGTGCCCCTGCTTGGCCAGGTCCACCCCCTCGTAGAGCTGCTGGGCGATCCGCATCGTCCGCTGGGCCGAGAACCGCAGCTTCGTCGAGGCCGTCTGCTGAAGCGAGGAGGTGATGAACGGCGCCGGCGGGCGCGACTTGCTGTTGCGCTGCGAGAGGTCCGTCACGGCGTAGGACGGACGCCCCCCGGCCACGGCCCCCTCGACGTGGACGAGGTTCTTCGCCGGCCCCTTGGCCTCGGGGTCCTCGGTCCGCTGCACGTTGCGGACCTCCAGGCCCAGGGCCTTGGCGGCGGCGATGGCGGTGTCGGGGTCGTCGCACTTGAACCGCTCGCCGTTCCACTGGACCAGCTCGGCGCGGAAGCTGCTTCGCTCGGCCAGGAACGCCTGCTGGGCGTCCTTGGTCGGGCCCTTGTCCCGATCATCCCGTTGGGCCAGGAACCGGGCCCATTCGGCCCCGAGGTCCTCGGCGGCCGGGCAGTCCGTCGTGAACACCGCCCCGATCCGCCAGTATTCCTCCGGCACGAAGGCGTCGATCTCGCGTTCGCGCTCGACGACCAGCCGCAGCGCCACCGACTGGACGCGCCCGGCCGACAGACCCGGGGCGACTTTGCGCCACAGGAGGGGCGAAATCTTGTAACCCACGATCCGATCGAGGATTCGCCGCGCCTGCTGGGCGTTGACCTTGTCCATGTCGATCTGCCGGGGCTGCTCGAACGCCCGGCGGATCGCCGAGGAGGTGATCTCGTTGAAGATGACCCTGCGGGTCCTGTCGGCCGAGAGGTTCAGGCTCTCCGCCAAGTGCCACGCGATGGCCTCGCCCTCGCGGTCGAGGTCGGTGGCGAGGTAGACCTCCGGGGCCTTCCGGGCGTACTTCTTGAGCTCGGTGACGACCTTCTTCCGCCCGGTGAGCAGCTCGTATTTGGGCTGGAAGTCGTGCTCCAGGTCCACGCCGATGTCTTTCGGCGGGAGGTCGCGGACGTGCCCCATCGATGCCTTGACAATGTAAGAATTGCCAAGGTAGCGGTTTATCGTCTTGGCCTTCGCGGGCGACTCGACGATCACCAGCCGCTTGCCGTCCGGCGCGGACTTCTTGCCCTTCGAGCCGGACGCGGTCCCGGTTTTCGAATCGCCGCTGTTGGCCATGAATGCTCCCGCTCCTGATCGGCCGGGACGACCCCGGCCAGTCCATCCTACCCGGCGCGTCGATGCGCGAAGGGGCAGACATCATTCCGACCCGTCGGGCGCGTTGTCAAGCCCGCGCAGGTTTTTTCGGCGGGGACCGGGTGCGGCATGAGGTGGAAATCGGACGGGAACCGGCGGGTTCGCTCCGGGCGCAGCGGCGGGCTACTCGCCGGCGCCTGACTTGTCTGACTCGGCGGCGAACCGCTTCTCGACGTCTTCGATCACGGCGTTCATCATCTTGCGCGAGATGACCATCTTGCGGACGTAGATGAGCTCATCGAGCGTCTGGCCGTCCTTGCCCTTCATCCGCTCGTGCAGGACGAACGGCCCGGCCGTCTTGTCCCGGAACTCGACGAAGACCGGCTGGCCCTTGGTCGCGCCTTCGACGACGCTGCCGTCGATGAGCTTGAACCGCCAGCGCAGGCGGCGAAGCGGGTACTTCTTGCCCGTGTATACCCGTTCGGGTTCGCCCATGCCTTTCCACCGCCAGCGGAGCTCCATCCGCTCCTGCTCGACCACCGCCGTGATGCTCAGGCAGTTGATGAACGGGATGCGACGCCAACTCTTGGTCGCCTCGTTCCAGACGATCCACGGCTTCTCCCGTGTGGTGTACAGGCCGCCGGGGAGCTGCCGGCCGTCGCTGAGCTCGACCACGCCCGGCAGGGCGTCGCGGCGGCGGAAGGCCCGGGCGGAACTGCGGAACGGGTTTCGCCCGGAGGTCTCCGGCTTGTCGGGCTTGTCCTTCTCTTCCTCGACCGGCTTGGCCTGGTTGAGCCAGTAGTCGAGGTTCGATGTCGGCTTGGCCTCGGCGGGCTTGTCCTTCTTGTCTTCGGCGTCCTTTGCGGCGGCGGGGGCAGCCCCGCCAAACAGCAGGGCTGTCGCGGCCAGCAGGGCGATGCGTGTGGGTATGGCGTTCATGTCACGGCCTCGCTGCGGTGTCGGATGCGGCGGGTGTTTGCCTGCGCCTATTGTAACGCACCCCGCGACGCTATGTAGTCAGCCGTTCGTGGGCTTCGCGGAAGACGGCCTCGGCCTGCTCGTCGAAGAGCACGAAGTGCACGTCGGTCAGACGGGTCTCGCCGCGGAGGTGGTCGAGCACCTCGTTGAGCATGATCTCGGCGCAGCGGCCCAGCGGGAAGCCGGCGATGCCCGTGCCCGTCGCGGGGAACGCCAGCGTGCGGACGCCGTGCTCCTCGGCGAGTTTCAGCACTGCCCGCGTGGAGTCGCGGAGGCTCTCGGGCGTGGTGGCGCCCCCGAGGCCCATCGACGCCTGGTGGATGACGTACCGGGCCGGCAGGTCGCCGGCGCCCGTGATCGCCGCGGCGCCGATCTCCACCGGTCCGTGGCGGGTGCATTCCTCCTGGATGCTCGGCCCGCCGCGGCGCCGGATGGCGCCGGCGAGACCGCCGCCGAGCATCAGGTCGTTGTTGGCCGCATTGACCACCGCGTCTCCGGGGAAGTCCGTCAGGTCGCCGCGCTCGATGTGAATCGTCGCCATCGTCGGTCTCCCGTGTTTGTGTCCGTGGCGGCCGATCCGTATGATGGGCGCCGGTCGCGGCGAATGCAATCGCCCCCGGCGGCGCGGAGGTGCGACGGCGATGAGCTTCCTGTTCCCGATGGTCCTTGCGGCGGCGGGCGCGGCGGTCGCGCCGGTTGTCATTCACCTGATCCTGCGCACCAAGCCGCGGAAGATCGTTTTCCCCGCCATGCGGTTCGTCCGCAGAACCCACCAGGCCAACCTCTCCAAGCTCCGTCTCAAGCACCTCCTGCTGCTGCTGATGCGGATGGCCATGATCGTCCTTCTCGCCGTCCTCGTCGCCCGCGCAGAGGTCCCGAGCTGGCGGACCGTTGCGGACACCTCCGTACCCGCCGCCGCCGTCATCCTCGTCGACAACTCCGGCTCGATGGGCTACCGCCACCGCGGGCGAACGCTGCTCGAACGCGGGAAACGCCTCGCCCAGCAGGTCCTCGATGCCTTGCCCGAGGGCTCGCGCGTGGCTGTGCTCCCGGCCGTGGGGGCGCCCGGCAAGGTGGCCTTTCAGGCCGACCGGCGGTTCGTCTCCGAGCGGCTGGCGTCGATCGAGCCGACGGTTGGCGCCCGCCCGTTGGCTGCGGGCATCGCCCGTGCCCTGGCCATGCTCGACAAGATCGACATGGAGCGGAAAGAGCTCTACATCGTTACCGACCGCACCAGCTACTCCTGGCGGGACGCCGGACCGTTCTCGGCCGAGGGCGTGCACTTCATCGTCCTGGATTGCGGCCCCGGCGAGGACGCGAACATCTCCCTTGGCGGGATCGAGATCGGCTCGACCACCGTACCCGAGGGGGCCAAGGTTGTCCTGGAGACCGCCCTGCGAAGCACCAGCGTCGGCGGGGACGTCGACGTCCGCGTGGAACTCGGCGGGCGCCTGGTCGACAGCCGCCCCGTGACGCTCGTCCCCGGCGCGGGCGCGGACGTGCGACTGTCTTTCGAGGCCGCCGGGCGGGGTATCGTCCACGGGCGCGTCTTCTTCGACCAGGACGACCCGCTGGCGATGGACAACGCGCGGTACTTCACGCTCGAGGTCGGCCCGCCGGCGCGGGTGCTGATCGTTCGCGACCCCGCCACCGTCGGGCGGGGGGCGCCGACGAGCTTCCTGATGGCCCACGCCATCGCCCCGGCCGGGACGCCCGAAGGCTTCTGGGTCCGCCGCCGCACCCTCACCGCCGACCGGCTCGACGCCGCCGCCCTCGCCGACGTGCGGATCGTGCTGCTCTGCGACGTGTCCTCCCTCTCGGCCGAACAGTGGAAGGCACTGGGTCGCTTCGCCCGCGACGGCGGACATGTGTGGGTGGTGATCGGCTCGCTGGTCTCGCCGACGTCCTACGGCTCCGACGAGGCCCGTGCGATCCTGCCGGCCGCGCCGGAGGAGCTCGAGGCCCTGGCCCAGCCGGAGAGCTTCGACGTCCGCAAGCGTGGCGAGCCGACGCTCCAGCCGTTCACGACCGGCGGGAACCCGCCACTCTCCGACGTGCTCTGCCGCCGGCGGTTCCGCATCGCCGCCAGGGCCGAGGGCGCCGAGGTCGTCCTGCACTACGCCGACGGCGCCCCGGCCATCCTCCGCCGCACCGTCGGCGAGGGCAGTTCGGTGCTGTGGACCTTTTCGCCGGTACGCGGCTTCTCGAACCTTGCCGGGCTGCCCCAGTTTCCCATTCTCGCCCGGCGGACGGCCCGGCTGCTGGCGGGTGGGACCGAGGCCGACCGCCTGGTCGTCTGGGGCCGCACCGCCGTCGTGCCCTCCCCCCGGTCGATGCCCAACGCCCTGGCCACCGTCCTTCGCCCCGGCGCCGAGCGGCCCGAGCCGGTCGTCCGCTCGCTCAACGACCGCGCCGTCAGCCTCCGGGCTGACCGCCCGGGGCCGTGGACTGTCCGGTTCGCCGAGGGAGCGGACAGGATCGAACGCGGCTTCAGCGTCAACGCCGACCCCGTCGAGAGCGACATGACCGTCTTCGACGAGAAGGCCCTGGCCGCCATCTTCCCCGACGAGAAGCTTCTGCTCGCATCGGATCCCGCCGCCCTGGCCGAGCTGCGCCGGACCGTCCGCCAGCCGCTGGACCTCGCCGTGCCGATCCTGCTCGGCCTGCTGATCCTGGCGATCGGCGAGTCGTTCTTCGCCAACCGCTTCTACCGCCGCCAGGTCGCGCCCGACGCCCCGGCCGCACCGGCACCCTCGGCCGGGTCGCAGAGCGAATAGAGTTGACCGGCGGCGGTGCCGATGCTACGGTCCATCGGCTATCGATCTTTCCCGCGTCGCCTCAAGAGGCGCCGGGTGCGCACCCGCGACATCAGGAGACGTAGAAGATGCCGCCGCAACCGTTTGTCGAGCTTCCGGAGATCGACCCGGCTAACGCTCTGGCCGATCGCGAAGCCATTGCCAAGGTCAACCCCCAGCGATTCGAGTTCGCCCAGCTCGACGGCATCCACACGCTGGACGTGCCCAACAACATCATCATCGGCTACCGTGACATCCGCGACGACGAGTTCTGGGTTCGCGGACACATCCCCGGCCGCCCGCTGTTCCCCGGCGTGCTGATGATCGAGGCCGCCGCCCAGTTGGTCAGCTACTACGTGACCAACCTCGATCCGGAGAAGGGGTTCATCGGTTTCGGCGGGGTGGATAAGGTGAAGTTCCGCGGCACGGTGACGCCGGGCCAGCGGATCATCTTCCTCGGGCGGATGCTCCAGATACGAAGCCGCCGCTGCGTCGGCGCGACCCAGGGCTTCGTCGACGGACAGATGGTCTACGAGGGCGAGATCACCGGCATGTGGATCTGACGGCCCCCGCCAGCCGCCGGGGGCAGACCGACACCCGACCTGCCATGGCCCACGCTTCCCACAAAGGCTCTTTCGGACGCCTCTTCGACGTCCGCCTGGACGTGCGCCCGCCCCTGACCGACGAGCAGATCGCCGAAGTCCCCGCCAAGCGCGGCGTGTTCCTCCTGGCTGCCGAAGACGACCAGCCCATCCTGCTGACCACAGCCGCCAGCCTCCGCGCCCGCCTGCGGGGGCGGCTGGACGAAAAGGACCCCGACGAGAAGAAACGCTCCGCCGACCTGCGGGCCGTCACCCGCTCGGTCCACTGGAAGCTTGCACCAAGCCACTTCGAGATGGACCTGGTCTACCTGCGGATCGCCCGACGCCTCTGGCCCGACCGATACGCGAAGATGCTCAACTGGAAGCCGGCCTGGTTTGTTCATGTTCGGCCCGAGGATGATGACCCGCACTTCACGCGGACGCGCGATCCGTTCGCACGACGGGGCCGCGTGCTCGGGCCGTTCGAAAGCGGCAGGTCGGCCGAAAAGTTCATCGACGTCATCCAGGACGCCTTCGATCTCTGCCGTGACGTCCAGTGCCTCCGCCGCAGCCCCCACGCCCCGCGATGCGCCTACGGGCAGATGGACCGATGCCTCTGCCCCTGCGATGGCACGGTCACCATGGAGGCCTACCGCCGGGCCGTCACCGACGCGGCCGAGTTCGCAGCCGGAAACCGCCGCGAGCACCTCGCGGGCCTTCGCGAGGCGATGAAGACCGAGGCCGCCGCATTGCGGTTCGAGCGTGCCTCGGCCATCAAGACGCGGTTGGAACGCCTTGCCGCGCTGGACGCCCCCGCCTACGCGTGGGTGGCGCCGATCGAGAGCTTCCGGTTTCTGCTGTTCCAGCGGTCCGGCAGCCGCCGGGCGGTTCGGCTGTTCCTCGTGGACCGCGGGACCGTCCTGCCCACCCCAACGCTGAAGTACCCCTTCGACATCCGCCAGCTCCAGCGCCGCTTCGACCGCATGGCCCGACTGGTCGCCGGGCGGGCACGCCGCCGTCAGGACCCCACCGACACGTGGCGCGTCGGCCTGGCCGCCCGCGCCCTGTTCGCCGAAGCCGCCCAGGGCGGCGTGGCCCTGCGGTGGGAGGAGGCGCTGACCGTCGAGCGCGCCGTCGAGGCCGTCGAGGACGCCGCCGAAGACCTGGGCCTGACCAAAGCGGCCGGCGGGACGGCGAACTGAACGGCAAACGGTGGCGCGAACTCCCCCGGCGGTGTCGATATAATACCGAGAGGCCCGCAGCCTCCGCGCCGCGGGTCCGTGCCTCCGCCATGAAAGCCATCGCAGGAGACATCCTGAAGCGCATCCCGCGCCGGCGGCCCCGGCAGTGGCGGTACGTCTCCCCGGGACGGCGGGGCGTCGGCATGGTCCTGCTGCTCGTGCTCACCGTCCTGATGGCCGCGTGGTGGTTCGGCCCGCGCCTGTTGAACGCCTGGACGCGCGACCTGGCGGCTGGATACCTTCATGAGTTCACCGGCGGGCGGATCGGCATGGGCGAGGCGAGCTTCCGTCTCTTCGGGGGCATCGAGCTTCATGGCGTCAGCGTGGACGTGCCGAACTCTCCCGGCCCCGACCGGCTGCTCTCGGCCCGGACGATCCTGCTCCACCACAACCCGTGGAGCCTGTTCACCGAGGGCCGGCTCGAGCCGACGGAGATCATCTGCATCGCACCGACGGTGACGCTCGGCTACGACGCCAACGAGGGGACCTACACCGCCGAGAAGCTGCTGGAGACGCTTCGCGCCCGCGGCGGGGGGGCGCCGGACTTCACCGGCCCGCTGCCGGTCGTCTCCATCCGGGACGTCCGTCTGTCCCTGCCCGAGGGCCGCACGCGCGTGAACCTCTCGATGATCCCCTCCGGGCGGGCGTACCGGATCGCCATGGAGGAGCGCCGCCCCGGCCAGGACCCCATCCGGGCGACGTGGCACCTTGACCTGGAGCAGGGCCGGATGCGGCTGGAGGAGAGCAACATCCCCCGGCTGTCGAGCACGGACCCGATCCTGCCCGATCGGTTCCGCCAGTGGCGCAAGCGATACGCGATCCGGGGCACGGTGGTGCTCAAGGGCAGCGCGACCACGGCCCCGAGCGGCTCGATACTCGATGCCCACCTCAATGACGTCAGCCTGACGCTGCCGCCCAACCAGGGCGGGCTGGAACTGGTCGGCGTAAGCGGCGTGCTGAGCTTCAGCGATGCCGGCGTCGTCGCCCGCGATCTCGCCGGGAGCATCCCCCAGGCCGGGGGAGCGACCTTCCGCATGGACGGGCGATACGGGGGCTACGACGCCAACAGCCCCTTCGAACTCCACGCCCGCCTCGATGGGCTGGCCCTGCCGGACGCCAGCGGCGCGACCGGCTGGCTGGCCGAGACGATCGACACCATCGCCGGAGCGTTCGAGCCGACCGGCAGGATCAACCTGGCCGCCGACTTCCGGCGGGGGGGCGACGGCGAGATCCGCGTCAGCGGCAAGGCCTGGCCGAAGGGCATGAGCTTCCGCTACGAGAAGTTTCCCTGCCGGCTGAGCGACGTCGAGGGCGAGATTCACTTTCGCGTCGGCCCCGAGGTGCAGTTGGTGGACCTGGTCAAGGTCACCGGGGTCCGCGACGGCGGGCCCGTCACGCTCCACGGGCGGATCGACCTGCGGAAGGAGGGGGGCTTCGAGATGACGGTCTCGGCCCGGAACGTCCCGCTGGACCGCGAGCTCCGCAACGCCCTGCCCAAGCACCTGCACCGGCGGTGGGACGCGTTCGACCCCCGCGGGCGGGGCAGTGCGGATGTCCGCGTCTGGCAGGTCGCCGCCGGACGGGAAGTCCGCGCCGACGCGAAGCTGAGGATGAACGGCAAGACCTCGCTGACCTACGAGGGCTTCCCCTACAGGCTCGAAGGGCTCGAAGGCGCCGTCGACATCCGAGAGGGAAAGGTCAAGGTGGATACCCTCGTCGGGCATCGCGGGCCCATGCGGTGCACCATCGATGGCACGATCAGCGGCTTCGGCCGCGACGACCTCGCCGAGACCGACCTGATCATCGACGTCACCGACCTGCCGCTGGACGGCAACCTCCTGGCGGCGCTGCCCCCGGCCTCCCGCAAGGCAGCCGCGTCGCTGCGCCCCGGCGGCCGCGCCGAACGGGCCACTGCCAGACTGCTCCAGCCCCCCGGCGAGGAGTTGGACTTTCGCGTCGTGGTGCACCTGGCCGACGCGTCGCTGTGCCCCAACGTCCTGCCGTACGCCGTGACCGACGCGGCGGGACTGCTTACGGTCCGCCCGGGGCGGGTCATCATCGAGGAGTTGACCGGCCGACACGGCGAGACGGACGTCTCGGTGACCGGGCAGGTGCTGATGGAGGCGAATACGCCGGCGGCGGACGTCCGCGTTCGTGCCACCGGTGTGACCATGGACGGCCGACTGCGCGCCCTGCTGCCCGAGCCGGCCCGGGAGGCTTGGGATCGCTTTCGTCCCACCGGGCTTGCGGACGTGGACCTGTCGTTGCGAAGCGGGCTGGATGACGCCCCGGGCGGCGTGGACTGGCGGTTGGTGCTTGATGGCCGCGGGCTGGCGATGCGCTACGGCGACTTCCCGTACCCGCTGACCGATGTCACCGGCCGGGCGGTTATCACGCCGGGCCGGGTGGACCTCAGCGACGTGCGGGCGCGGCATGGGAAGGCGAGGTTCGTGGTCAACGGGCGGGCGGGCTTCAGCGCCGAGGCCGAGACGGCCGAGCTGCGCATCCGCGGGTCGGACGTGCCTATCGACGGGGAACTGCTCGATTCGGTTCCGCGGTCGCTGGCGCCGTTGGCGCGTCGGTTCCGGCCGGGAGGACGGTGCGACATCGACCTCCGCAGCCTGCGCGTCGTCAGCGCCGGGTCGCCGGGCTCCCAGCCGGCGACGTCGGCGGCGACCGCGCCGGGGGTCGGCGCGACCCGATGGTCCATCGACGGGCGGGTGGCGTTCCACGACGCGACGCTCGACGTCGGCTTCGGGCACAAGACCCTCTCCGGCAGCGTCGACGGGGTGGCGTCGCAGGAGGGGCCGGCGCTGGCGCTCAAGGCCGCCGTCGAACTGGACAGGGTCCGCGTGGGGCGGCAGAAGCTCACGCGGCTGCGGGCGAACGTCTCGAAAGAGCCCGGGCAAGCATTGATGCGGGTGAGGAACCTCTCTGCCCGAGCCCACGGCGGACAGGTCGCCGGGTTCGCCGAGCTGCGCCTCGCGGACCCGCTGGAGTTCGGGCTCAGCCTCTCGGTCGACGGCATGAAGCTCCAGGAACTGTTCGCCTCCGCCGGGGCCGAGAAGCCCGAGGACGTTCGCGGCCTGCTGGCCGGCAGCGTGCAGCTTCGGGCGACGGCCGGCGAGAAGCCCCGCCGCCGGGCCTCCGGGGTGCTGCGGCTGAGCAAGGCCCAGCTCTACAAGCTCCCTGTCATGCTCGGGCTGCTGCACGTGGTCTATCTCACGCTGCCGGGCGAGTCGGCCTTTACCGAGGGCAAGCTCAGCTACCACCTTCGCGACGATACGCTGGTCTTCGATGAGATCTACCTGCGCGGCTCGGCGCTGTCGATCGTCGGGTCGGGTACGATGGACATGGAGTCCGAGAAGCTGGATCTGACGTTCCTCTCCGGCCCGCCGCGGAAGCTCCCGCCGCTGGGCAGCCTCAGCGAGCTGTTGGAGGGGATCGCCCGCGAGGTCGTCGAAATCCACGTCGACGGGCCCCTGCGCGAGCCCCGCATGCGGACCGTGCCCCTCCGCAGCCTCGACCGTATCCTCCGCGACCTGCTCCACCCTGGCCGGGGCAAGTAGCAGACTGTATCATCCCCGCTCACGAACGCGAACCCCCGGATCAGGAGTGTGCGGACATGGCCAGAGCGACTGTGGGCATCATCGGCGGCAGCGGCATGGGCGAGGCCCTCGCCGAGACTCGGGGCGAATCCGTCTCCGTCGAGACGCCCTTCGGCAAACCCTCCAGCGAGCTGTTGCTGACCGAGTGGGAAGGCACCGGGATCGCGATCCTCAACCGCCACGGGGTCGGGCACGTGCTGAACCCGACGGCCGTCAACTACCGGGCGAACATCTATGCGCTGAAGTCGGTCGGGTGCACGCACGTGATCGCCTCGGGCGCGGTGGGCAGCCTGCGTGAGCACATCGAGCCGCGGCACCTGGTGATCCCCGACCAGGTCATCGACAAGACGGTGCACCGCGCGAGCACGTTCTTCGACGAGCACTTCGCCGCGCACGTCGAGTTCGCCCTGCCGTTCTGCCCCGTGCTCCGCAGGCACCTGCTGGGCTGCGCCGACGCCGTCGAGACCACCGTCCATGACGGGGGCACCTACGTGTGCATGGAGGGTCCGGCTTTCTCCACCCGGGCCGAGAGCGAGATGCACCGCGCGTGGGGCGGCGACCTGATCGGCATGACGGCCATGCCCGAGGCCAAGCTCGCCCGCGAGGCCGAGCTGGCCTACGCCCTGGTCTGCCTGCCCAGCGATTACGACTGCTGGCGCCCCACCCCCGAAGACCTCGACCGCCACGAGCTGCTCAGGGAGATCATCGGCAACCTTTCGGCGGCGACGAAGAACGCCATCGGGCTGATCCGCGCTGCCCTGGCGAGCTTCGGCGAGATCGCCGAGACCCCCTCTCCGGCGCATTCGGCCCTGGAGATGGGCATCTGGACCGGCCGCGACCATCTGGACGTGGACGCCGCCCGCGAGCGGTACGGCCTGCTGGTCGCCAAGCACTTGTAGTCTCTGTCGGGCAACGACTTGCGCCCGCCCGTTGCCCTGTCGCTCCCGCTCCGCTAGAATGCCCCACTTCGCAGGCATCCGGCGCACCACCAGGGAGCGAGGCATGGTTCACCGCATCGAGGTCCGGCCGCGTGAGCAGTTCGGCGACCCGCACGCCGAGAGCATTCGCGGGCAGATCGGCGAGCTCGGCATCGACACCGTCGAGTCCGTCCGGTCGGCGAGGCTGTTCTTCCTCGCCGGCGAGCTGACCGACGAGCAGGCCGCTCGCGTCGCAGACAGGCTGCTCGCCGACCCCGTCTCCGAGACCCGCCACCTCGGTCAGAGCGACCCCGAGGGCGCCGCCGTTATCGAAGTCCACCTCAAGCCCGGCGTGATGGACCCGGTGGCCGCGTCCGCCGAGCAGGCCATCGCCGAAATGGGCCTGAGCGTCTCGTCTGTCCGCACCGGCAGGCGGTACGAGCTGGCCGGCAGCGTCTCCGACGCCGAGCGCGAGACCATCGCCCGCAAGTTGCTGGCCAACCCGGTCATCGAGGACATCCACTATGCCGCGCACACGCCGCCGGAGGTCCACGGTCACACGTACGCGCTCCGCGTTGTCGAGGTCCCCATCCGCGAGCTCGACGACGCCGGGCTCGGCACGCTGTCGGACGACAACGAGATGTTCCTCAACCTCACCGAGATGCGGTGCATTCAGGAGTACTACCGCCGCATCGGGCGCGAGCCGCGGGACGTCGAGCTGGAGACGCTGGCCCAGACGTGGTCGGAGCACTGCGTGCACAAGACGTTCCGCAGCGACGTGGTGGTCCGCGACCGCGGCGGGGCGGAGGTCGAGCGGTTCGAGAACCTCATCAAGTCCACGGTCTTCGCGGCCACGCGCGAGCTGGACAAGCCCTGGTGCCTGAACGTCTTCGAGGACAACGCCGGCGTGATAACCTTCGACGAGGATTACGGTGTGTGCTTCAAGGTCGAGACGCACAACCACCCCTCGGCGATCGAGCCTTACGGCGGGGCGGCGACGGGCATCGGCGGCGTGGTCCGCGACCCGATGGGCACGGGCCTGGGCGCCCGCCCGGTGGCGAACACGGACGTCTTCTGCTTCGGCCCGCCGGACATGCCGCTGGCCGACGTGCCCACCGGCGTGCTGCACCCCCGGCGCGTCATGCGGGGCGTGGTCGGCGGCGTGCGGGACTACGGCAACCGGATGGGCATTCCGACGGTCAACGGGGCGGTGTACTTTGACGAGCGGTACCTGGGCAACCCGCTGGTGTACTGCGGCACCGTAGGGATGCTGCCGATCGACAAATGCCGCAAGCGCCGTCCGAACCCCGGCGATGCGATCCTGGTCGTCGGCGGGCGGACAGGGCGGGACGGCATCCATGGGGCGACGTTCAGCAGCGGGGAGCTGACCCACGCCCACGAGACGGAGTTCTCCCACGCGGTGCAGATCGGCAACGCGATCACCGAGAAGAAGATGCTCGACACGATCCTCCAGGCCCGCGACGCCGGGCTGTTCTCGTGCATCACCGACTGCGGCGCCGGCGGGCTCAGCAGCGCCGTCGGCGAGATGGGCGAGACCACCGGCGCGGAGGTCCATCTCGACCGCGTGCCACTGAAGTACGCCGGCCTGACCTACGCCGAGACGTGGATCTCAGAGGCCCAGGAACGCATGGTCCTCGCCGTGCCCCAGGAGAACGTCGAACGCATTCTCGACGTGTTCCGCGGCGAGAACGTCGAGGCCACCGTCATCGGGCACTATGGCACAGACGACCGCATGCTGCGGCTGTTTTACGACGGGCAGCTCGTCGGCGAACTGGAGATGGAGTTCCTCCACGACGGCTGCCCACGTCCGACCAAGGAAGCGGTCTACGAAAAGGCCGAATCGCCCAGCCCCGCGATCCCCCCGGCCGACGACTACGGGCAGATGATCCTGGCGATCCTCGCGGCCCCGAACGTCGCCAGCAAGGAGTGGATCATCCGCCAGTACGATCACGAGGTGCAGGGCGGCAGTGCGGTCAAGCCGCTGGTGGGCGTCGGGGAGGACGGCCCCGGAGACGCCGCCGTGATCCGCCCGGTGCTCAGCAGCCGCAAGGGCGTGGCGATCTCCTGCGGGATGAACCCGAGGCTGGGGGACCTGGACGCCTACCAGAGCGCCCTGCACGCCGTGGACGAGACGCTGCGGAACAACGTGGCGGTCGGGGGCAACCTCGAACGCCTCGCGATCCTGGACAACTTCTGCTGGGGCAACTGCAACAAGCCCGATCGCATGGGCACGTTTGTCCAGGCCGCCAAGGCATGCCGCGACGCCGCCGTGGCCTACGGCACGCCGTTCATCTCGGGCAAGGACTCCCTCAACAACGAGTTCCAGACCGACACCGGCGAGACCATCGCCATCCCGCCGACGCTGCTGATCTCCGCGATCAGCGTGATCGACGACGTCGGCCGGTGCGTCACCGCCGACGCCAAGCAGGCCGGCAACACGCTGCTGCTGCTGGGGCGGACCGACCCGCGGATGGGTGGCAGCCACGCCTTGCTGGCCGCCGGGCTGGAGACCGGCAACGACGTGCCGCCCGTGGACCTCCAGACCAATCTCCGCGTGATGCGGGCGGTCCAGCAGGCCATCGAGGCCGGCTGCGTGCGGGCCTGCCACGACCTCAGCGAGGGCGGCCTGGCCGTCGCGGCCGCCGAGATGGCCTTCAGCGGCGGGCTCGGAGTCGAGCTGGACCTCTCGGCCATGCCCGCCGTCGACGGCGAGGCCCTGCCCGCCGCGGCGAAGCTGTTCGGCGAGTCGGCCGGGCGATTCCTCGTCGAGGTGCCGGCCACCACGTACGACGCCTTCCTCCGCATCGTCGCCGACTGCCCCTTCGCAGAGCTCGGCAAGGTGACCGACACGGGGCGGATCGTCCTGGCCGACGGCGGGGGGACGCTCGCCGACGTCCCCGCCGCCGACGCCAGGGCCGCCTGGCAGGGCACCTTCGACTGGTAGACTTCCCGGAGCCGCGGCAACCCATGAGCAGCGACGCGACAACCCATTGCCCCGCCCGGCCGATCACCTCCGGTCCGAAGCACCACTGGTTCGGTTACTACGACAAGCACCAGTTCGACTCGACGGGGCGCTACGTGCTGGGCATGGAGGTCGGCTTCGAGCACCGCAGCCCGACCGCCGACGACTTCATCCGCGTGGGCATGATCGACCTGGCCGACGGGGACGCCTGGACCGAGCTGGGCACGAGCAACGCCTGGTGCTGGCAGCAGGGGTGCATGCTCCAGTGGTTGCCCGGCAGCGAGACCGAGGTGATCTGGAACGATCGCATGGACGGGCGCTTCGTCTGCCACGTGATGGATGTGACCAACGGCAACTGCCGCACGCTCGGCGCGCCGGTCTACACGCTGGCGTCCGCGGCGGCGGGGGGCGTGGACGTGGACTTCGCACGCGAGGAGGACGCCAGGGCCGACGGCGCCAAGGCCATCGGGCTGGACTTTGCCCGCACCGGCTGGCTGAGGCCCGGCTACGGCTACGCCGCCGCCGACCCCACGCGCGACGACCCGGCACCGGCTGACAGCGGCATCTACCGGCTGGACCTGGCCACCGGCGAGGCCGAGACACTCCTCACCATCGCGCAGATCGCCGCGTTCGAGAGCCCGCACTACGACCCGGCAGGTCAGTTCCATTGGGTCAACCACCTGCTGTTAAGCCCGTCCGGCCGGCGGTTTGTCTTCCTGCACCGCTCGCGGGCCGTCGGCGGCTCCGGCGGGTTCGCCACGCGGATGTTCACCGCGGCCGCCGACGGTTCGGACCTGCGGCTGATCGACGATCACGGCGGCATGTCGCACTTCATCTGGCGTGACGAGAAGACCATCCTCGCCTGGGCGCGCCGCCCGGCCTGCGGCAGCGCGTTCTACCTCTTCGACGAGCGGACCGGCGAGGCCGAGCCGGTCGGACTCGGCCAGATGACCCGAAACGGCCACTGCTCCTGCCTGCCCGCCCCGCACGGCGACTGGGTGCTCAACGACACGTATCCGGCCGGCCCGGACGACCGCGGACAGGAGCTCTATCTCTACCACGTGCCCACCGGCCGCCGCGTGGAGATCGGCCGCTTCGTCTCCCCGCCGGAATACACCGGAGAGTGGCGCTGCGACCTCCACCCCCGCGCCGACCGGAAGGGGACGCGCGTTTGCTTCGACTCCCCTCACGCCGGCAGCGGCCGGCAGATGTACGTCGCCGATATCACGGACCTGATCGACTGACCCATCGAAGGTGAACCGATGGCCACACCGAACGCTCTGGTGCTTCGAACCGCCGGGACCAACTGCGACCGCGAGACCGTCTACGCCCTCGAGCAGGCGGGCTTCCAGGCCGAACGCGGGCACGTCTTCCGCTTCATGGAGGACCCGACGGCCCTGCGGGCCTATCAGTTCCTCGTCGTGCCCGGAGGCTTCAGCTACGGCGACGACGTCGCGGCCGGGAAGATCCTCGCCAACGAGCTCGTTCACCGCCTCGCCGAGGAGCTCAACGCGTTCGTCGCGGCGGGCAAGCTGGTGCTGGGCATCTGCAACGGCTTCCAGGTGCTGGTCAAGAGCGGGCTGCTGCCCTGGGCGCACGTGGACGCCTCGGCCGTGCAGAACGACGTGACGCTCGCGTGGAACGACTCGGCCCGCTTCGAGGAGCGGTGGGTTCACCTTCGCGCCGACAGCGAGCGGTGCGTGTTCCTCCCGCCGGGGGAGGTCCTCGCCCTCCCGGTCGCCCACGGGGAGGGCAAGTTCGTCCCGCGCGACGGCGAAGTGATGGCGCGCCTGCGCGACGGCGACCAGGTGGCGCTGCGGTACGTCAACCGCGACGGCCGGCCCGGCGAATACCCGATCAACCCCAACGGCAGCGTGGACGACGTCGCCGGCATCTGCGACCCGTCCGGACGCGTGCTGGGGCTCATGCCGCACCCCGAGCGGTTCGTCGACCTGACGCACCACCCCCGGTGGACCCGCGGCGGCATCGGCCGCGCCGACGGGCGGCTGTTCTTCGAGCGCGCGCGGGCGCACCTCGACCGGGCGTGAGCCGCAAGACTCCCTCCTTGACCCGGGGGACCGAACCCGTAAGATAACCCCCGGACGCGCCGCGGTTCACAAGGATGGTGCCATGATCCACTACCGGTGTAGCCAATGTCGGACGGTCCTGCGTGCGGATGACTCCGAGCGGGGGCAAGAGCAGAAGTGCCCCAAGTGCGGGGCGATGAACGCCATCCCCGGGGGGCCGCGCGGCGCCGCGAAGAAGCGCAAGCGGAAGAAGCCGGCCGAGGAAGAGAAGGGTTCCGGGAACCTGGCCCTCCGCGTGGTGCTCTGGGGCGGTCTGGCCGCGGCGGTCTTCGCCACCATCTTTCTCTACTTCCACTACCGCAACCGCATGCCGCCCGAGCAGGAGGCCACGATGGTCTTCGTGCCCCGGCTTCAGGAGTACGCCGATACCAGCGGTATGAAGGAGGTCCCCGGGGATCATCCTCACGCCCCCTACGTCGTCGGCGAGGTGGCCATGGTCAACCGCGTGGCGCCGGAGACGTTCGAAGCCTTCGAGCGCGATCCCAAGGCCGAGTCCCCCACGGCCAGCCAGTCGCCGGACGGGCGGTACGTCGGTATCAACTGGGTGGAGTTCTCGAAGCTGCCCGAGGAGTACCGCGCGGCGAACCCCGAGGAGGTCGAGTGCGTCATCTGCCTCGACTGGAGCCACGTCGAGATCCCCAACCCCCGCAAGGGTGGGGTCCCCGGTAGACAGCTCATCTGCGAGGTCGTCCTCGTCGACTGGAACCGCTCGCTGATCACCGGCCGGAAGAAGATTCGCGGCGGCCGGCCCGTTCCCCCGCAGGTCAGCGGCGGGCTGTCCTTCGGCTCCCGGCCCACCGACGAGATCATCGAGTACATCACCGGCTGCAAACGCATGTACAACGACATCACCGGGCAACTGACCGACTACAAGCCCGAGTAGGGGACTCCGCAGGGGGTGATCGCGGCCGGTTCTCCTGGAGACCCGCGCAGCTCCGCGAGCGCGAACCGCCCCGACGCGTTCAGTCCCGTTTCTGCGAAAGCGCCCGTACCCGCTCCCAAGGCAGGACGTGGCAGCGGCGGGCCCATCCGTCGTAGGCGGCCGACATCTCCGCGACGCGCGGTGCGTTGGCTTCGGCCAGGTCGTTGAGTTCCGTGCGGTCGGCGTCCATGTCATACAGCTCCCACTGCCGCCGCTCCCAGCGGCTGACGAGCTTCCAGTTGCCCATCCGCACCGCGCAGTTGCCCTCGTGCTCCCAGAAGATCGGCTGCTCGCGCCGCCACGGTCCGCCGGTCAGCGCCGCCGCGAAGCTCTCCCCGGCCGGCGGCTCGATGGCCCGGCCCTGGAATTCCCGCGGATACGCCGCGCCGCAGACGTCCAGGACCGTCGCAACGATGTCCACCACGTGCGCGGGCTGGTGGTTCAGCCCCCCGGCCGCCTGGCCGGACTCGATGTGCCCGGGCCAACTTGCGACGAACGGCGTGGCGATCCCGCCCTCGTGCACCCAGTGCTTGAACAGCCGGAACGGCGCGTTGGAGACGTTCGCCCACGGCAGGCCGTAGCTCTGGAACGTCTCCGGCCCGCCGGGCTCGAGGCCGACGACATTGCCCACCCGTACCGGCTTCCCGTCGCGGGTGGTCGGCAGCTCCATGTCGTTCCAGCCGTTCTCGCGGAGGAACTCCGCCGACCCGCCGTTGTCGCTGAGGAACATCACCAGCGTGTCCCGCTCGACGCCGAGTGTCCGCAGGCGCTCCAGCAGTCGCCCGACGTTGCGGTCCACGCAGTGCACCTGGGCGGCGTAGACGGCCATGCGGCTGTCGTGCCAGTCCTGCTGGGACATCTCCGCCCACGGCGGGGCGTCCTCGTCCCGCGGGGAGATGGCCCAGCGGTCGCTCAGCACGCCCATGCCCTTGAGCCGTTCGTGCCTTTCCGTTCGGGCGGCGTCCCAGCCCTCGCGGTAGCGCCCGCGATACTGCTCGATGTCCGCCTCGTGGGCGTGCAGGGGCCAGTGCGGGGCGTTGTAGCAGACGTGCAGGAAGAACGGCTGGCCGTCGGCGACGGCGACGTCCATCATCTCCAGCGCCGCGTCGGTGTACGCGTCGGTCGTGTAGAACGGCTCGTGCTCGCCGAGGTGGACGAAGTCGTGATTCCGCATCAGCGGGCTCGGGAAGAAGTAGCTGCCTCCGCCCGGGATGCCGTACCACTCGTCGAACCCCCGGTCCGGCGGCAGCGGCTTGGCCGGGTCGTGCGGCCGCCAGGCTCCCGTGCCCGGCCGGCGCGGCCACCACCCGCCGACGTGCCACTTGCCCGTGATCAGCGTCCGGTATCCAGCCTCCCGCAGCGCCTCGCCGACGGTGACGCAACGGTCGTTGAGAAATCCCCGGTAGCCCGGCTCGCCGCGGTCGCCGAGCATGTCGCCCACGCCCGCCTGGTGGGGGTACAGCCCGGTGAGAATGCTCGCCCGCGTCGGGCAGCACCGCCCGCAGTTGTACATCTGCGTGAACCGGATGCCCCGCGCGGCCAAGCCGTCCAGATGCGGCGTGGCCACCTCCCCCCCGAAGCAGCCGATGTCCGAGTACCCCATGTCGTCGCAGAGAATCAGCACCACGTTCGGACGCTTGCCTTCCGTTCGCTCATCGGCCATGCCGGCCTCCCTTCGTCAGCCACCGCTTCAGCTTCGTCCACGGCCAGGTGTTGATGATGTCCGCCGCTGTCGCCCAGCCGCGGCGGGCGGTGACGACGCCCCAACGCATCGCCTCCAGGCCGCCGGCTTCGTGGGCGTCGCTGTTGATCACCAGCTTCGCCCCGGCCTCCACGGCCGCGCGGACGTGCGTGTCCCGAAGGTCCAGCCGCCAGGGGTGGGCGTTGATCTCCAGCGCCACGTCGTTGTCCGCCGCGGCCGCCGCGACCGCCTCGATGTCGATCTCCATCCCCGGACGCTGGTTGATCAGCCGACCCGACGCGTGACCGATGCTGTGCACGTGCGGGCTCTCGATGGCGGCGATGATCCGCCGCGTCGCCTCGGCCGTGCCCAGCGACAACGCCGAATGCGCCGAGGCGGTGACGAAGTCCAACTCGGCGAGGACCTCGTCGTCGAAGTCCAGCCGGCCGTCCTTCATGACGTCCACCTCGATCCCCGCCAGGACCTCGATCCCGTCCTGCCGCTCGCCGGCCTCGCGGATGGCCTTGGCGTGCTCGGCCAGGCGGCGCTCGTCCAGCCCGTGGGCCTGGATCTGGCTCTTGGAATGGTCGCTGATGACCATGTACAGATAGCCGCGCTTACGGCAGGCGGCGATCATCTCATCGATCGTGTTCGCCCCGTCCGACGCCGTCGTGTGCATGTGCATGTCGCCGCGGATGTCCGCCAGGGCGACCGGCTCGGGCAGCCCGCCCGCGACCGCCGCCTCGACTTCCCCGCGGTCCTCCCGCAGCTCAGGCGGCACGAACGTCAGGCCCAGGGCCTCGTACACGCCGGCCTCGTCCGCGCCCGCCACGCGATCCTCGCCGTCGAACAGGCCGTACTCGTTGAGCTTCAGCCCACGACGTGCCGCCAGCTCCCGCAGCCGAACGTTGTGGGCCTTCGACCCGGTGAAATACTGCATCGCCGCACCGAAGCTCTCCCGCCCGACGACGCGCAGGTCCACCTCCACGCCGTCGGCCGTGCGGATCGAGCACTTCGTCGCGCCGCGGGCGACCACCTTCGCGACCGTCGCCGCCTCGGCGAACGCCGTCGTAATCGCGTCGCCCGACTCGGCCGCAGCTTCGCAGAGCAGGTCGATGTCCCCGACGGTCTCACGCCCCCGGCGGAAGCTGCCCGCCGGCTCGACACGCGCGACGCCTTCCAACTCGCCCACCGCGTCCGACAGCTCGGCCACGACGGCGGCCGCGGCGTCCAGGCGGATCCGCCCGCCGGCGGCGTCCAGGAACGCCAACGCGTCGGCGATCCCGGCGACCTTCTTCTTGCCGAGGCCCTCCACGGCCGCGAGGCGGTCGGGGGCCTCGGCCACCGCCTTGCGAAGATCATCCACCGACGTGACCTCCGCCTGCCGCCAGAGCTTCGCGACCGTCTTGGGCCCCAGCCCCCCGACAGCCAGCAGGTCCGGCAGGCCCGGCGGGAGCTTGGCCTTCAGCTCGGCGTGCAGGTCCACCTTGCCCTCGGCCACCGCCTGGGCGATCTTGGCGGCCGTGGACTTGCCGATCCCCGCTACCTCCTCCAGCCGCCCCTCGGCGGCGAGGTCGGCCATGGCGGCGCTGTGCTCGCCGACAACGCGGGCGGCCTTGCGGTAGCTGTTGACGCGGAATCGGTCCTCGCCGAGGATCTCCATCAGGTCGGCGATCTCGGCGAAGATGTCGGCGATCTGCGCGTTGGTCATGGCGTCGGGCATGGGGCACCTCGCCGGGCAGTATACCGCGGCGTACGGAACGGTGTTACCGCCGAGTGAGCGATCGGCTCCCGGGTCCACAGCGCTTCGCCGCGTTCATTCAGAGCCGTCACAACCGTTTGACACCCGCGGGGAGCGCTGCTACCGTGCACCGCGAAACGAATCCGGGGACGCATCGAAAGTGCAAAACCTTGGCCTTCCCGCTGACACGATACGGACGACGTGAATGGCTCGGCGCGACCGGCCTGGCCGCTCTGGGCTGTGCGGCCCTGATCGTCATGGGCGCGCTGATGTCCTGGCTCTGCCTGCTGCCCCTGCCCCTGATCGTCATCGTCTGGGTGTGGGTCGTCTGGTTCTTCCGCGATCCCGAGCGAACCCCGCCCGATGAGCCCGGCACGTTCCTCAGCCCCGCCGACGGCACGGTCGCGGACATCTCGCCCGTCGACGCCGACAGCGACCTCGGAACCGAGGGGCTCCGCATCGGCATCTTCATGAGCATCTTCAACGTCCACGTCAACCGGGCGCCCTGCGACGGCCGCGTGGCCGCCATCGACCGCAGCGAGGGCGGCTACGCCGACGCCCGCACCCCCGAGGCCGCCGCCAGCAACCAGTCCACCACCATCCACCTCGCCTGCGACCACGGGGGGCGCGAGGTGCCCGTCATCGTCCGACAGATCGCCGGGCTGGTCGCGCGGCGGATCGTCACGGACCTGATCCGCGGCCAGGAGGTGAAACGGGGGCGGCGAATTGGTATGATCAAGTTCGGTTCCCGCCTCGAGCTGATCGTCCCCGAGGCGCTGGCCCGCGACGTGCGGGTCGCCGTCGGCGACAGGACCATCGCCGGAGAGACCGTGCTTCTGGCCACCCGCGAGGCCGCCCCACATGACGGAGACGCCCAACGAGCCTGAGGCCGACCCGCACACCCGGGGCGATGCCCCGCGCGAAGACCGCCCCAACGCTGACGCCCCACGCCCGCTGAACCCCGGCGAGGAGCCGCTGTTCCCCGGCCCGCCGCGACGCTACCGCCAGTCCACACGGCGCAACGCCCGCCGGCAGCGGGCGAAACGGCGCATCCTCAAGACCACCGCCGTCCTGCCCAGCCTGTTCACCCTCGGCAATGGGTTGCTCGGGTTCGCCGCCATCCACCTGGCCACGCGGCAGGCCGTCGCCGGCGAGCCCACCCACCTCGCCGCCGCCGCCTGGCTGCTGGTCGCCGCGATGGTCTGCGACATGATCGACGGACGCCTCGCACGATACACCCGCCGGACCAGCGACTTCGGCGGGCAACTCGACAGCATGTGCGATATCATCAGCTTCGGTGTCGCCCCGGCCGTGCTTATGCTGCGGACCGTCCTGGGAGCCATACACGGCAAGGTCGGCAAGGTGGCCTACCTCTCGAGGCTCAGCGACGTCGGCGTCGAGCGCCTGCTCTGGTGTGCCGCCGGCGTCTACGTCGCAGGGGCGGCGCTGCGGCTGGCGCGGTTCAACGTCGAGAACGAGCCCGACGAGGCCGCCCACATGGACTTCCGCGGCCTGCCCTCACCCGGCGCCGCCGGGGCCGTCGTCGCGCTCGTCCTGCTGCTGGAGCATCTCAAGACCATCAACCAGGGCGGCTGGCTCTTCGGGCCCTGGCTGCTGGCCATGAACGACACCGTCGCGCTGTGGCTCTGCGCCGCCATCAGCATCGTCCTGCCCGTCGTCACCGTCGCAGCCGGCCTGCTGATGGTCTCCCGCCTGCGCTACGCCCACGTGATCAACCACTACATCCGCGGCAAGAAGCCGTTCGGCTACCTCGTCAAGGTGGTCGTCATCCTCCTCGTGGCCCTGCTGGAGCCCTTCGTCGCCCTCGCCGCCGCCGCCCTCGGCTACGCCCTCTCCGGCCCCGCCGCCTACGCCCTCACACGCCTCCGCCGCCGCGCCCCCGACCCGAAAAACCGCCCGAAACCCCCTTGACCGCCACGTCTGGGAGGCTATCATGAACGCTTACCTTGCGGGCGTAGCTCAGTGGTAGAGCGTCACGTTGCCAACGTGAATGTCGTGAGTTCGAATCTCATCGCCCGCTTGACGC
>CAYLPJ010000030.1:0-74441 GCA_964385465.1 uncultured Planctomycetaceae bacterium
CTGGGTCACGGTGACGGACTGGGCCGAGAAGAAGTCGGCCTATGTCATTGCCGGCAACGAACCAGAATTCGATCACAAAGTGGGGAATATATCGAGGAACGGCATGGCGTTGGTTCCAGGCGATGGCGACAAGCTCATCGGTAGCGGAAGCGTGTGGATTACGTGCAGCTGGGATCTCTGTGCAAAGCCAAGGGCCTTCTGTTTCAGCCAAGGTATTGTCCGATCTCGGGGGGCCGTTCTGAGACCAGGCCGTTGGAATGAACTAAGGAAGGGGAATCAGTTCGATGCAGACGAATACGTGGGCCTTACTCGATGGAGACTCCCCGATAGTGAGTCGATGGAGAACGAATGATGCCAGCCCAGTTGGGACGGCCATATGGGTCGACACAGTACGTATGTGTATTGGTGTGCGTGGCTATACACGGTGGGCTGGTGCCACCGGCGGCCTCGTTGGGAGGCGAAGAGGCATCATGTGCTACGGACGCCCCAAGCTCCTCCGAAGACATATCCGGACTGCCCGTTCCTGAGTGGCTTGCGCCTGCACTACGAGAGCAGTGGCGCAAGGGACCAAGCCGTGTGGATCGCGTGGTTGTAGCAGACTGGTCTGCCTTTGTGGATGATATGGCCCTCCTCGGTCGTGCTAGAAGGGCGACATCGATTGTGATCAGTGATTCGGACGTACGTCTGACGCCTCGCAGTGCAGCGGAACTCAACCGGTATCCAGCAGCGCGTAGGCTGGTCCTCAGTGGACGTGGGCTGGATGGCTCGGATGCCAACGCGATTGCTGGGATGAGCCGCGTCCAGGCGTTATCTGTTTCGATGTGTGGATGGAGCGATACAGAGGTGAGCGTCCTTGGGAAGATGGGCGCGTTGCGGGAGCTATCGCTGAGCTACTGCACAGGCCTGACCGGGGCGGGCTTGACATCCCTGGCAAGGGCGGGAAGGCTCCAGTACTTGCGGATTGGTGGGGCGAGTCTGAGCACACAGGGGCTTCGTAGCCTCGGGGGCCTAAAGGCTCTGAGGAAGCTTGATGTGCCATTGGAGGGAGTGTCCCCATATGCTGCCGACGACGAGCTTGTGGGGTTCCTTACGGGTCATGACCAGCTGACGGCTGTAATGCTTCCCGGAGAGAGGATCACGGATCGGGGATGTGCTGGTCTCGCTCGTCACCCGACGTTGCAGCGCCTCCTCCTGACCAGCTCCAGAATCACGGGCAGGGGGGCAGCTGCGTTGGCGTCGCTAGGGAATCTACGGGATCTCACTCTAGCCAATGCTCAGTTGGGCTCTGAAGCTGTGGCCAAGCTGAGCCGACTCGAGAAACTCGAGCAACTCAACTTGTCTGGGACCCACATCGGCGATCGTGACTTGCGGTGGGTTGGCCAGCTTAAAGCGCTGCGAGTGTTGCGGCTTAATCGAACAAGCGTAACAGGTGAGGGGTTGCCGGCCCTGATGGGGCTGCCCAAACTTGTGCGTATCGAACTTCGTGGAACTGGCCTTACGGCAAGGGCACTGAGGGTGCTCGGAAAATTCCCTGCGTTGCAGGAGGTGGCTCTGAGGGGAATGCGGGGGGGAGGGGGGAAGACGCCGCGGTTGCCGGGGAACGGGGCATTGATTGTGGACTGGGCGGATCTGTGATGGAATCAAGGAAATTGGTTGTGTGTCCCGTGCGCCGTGGAAGGCGTCGGTTTTCAGCGGGTGTGATCCCGCCCGGACAACTGGGGGACACAGACAACTGGGGGACACACACCCTAATAGGTGTTGGCGGATCGGGAACGAAGAAGTGATGGGACGGGAAATGGGTCTGGATCGAGTGAAGCTCGGTGAGCTTCGGGAGACTTTGATGAAAGGGCGTGGGATCATGGGACGGAACGGGATGATGGTGGTGGCGGTGGCGGGGTTGCTGGGGTTGGTGCCAGCCATGGCGTTGGCCGCGGATGGGACGATGGACGCGGCCGCGTGGCGGGCGGTGCGGGATGTTCGGGCGCGGGTGGGGGTGACGGATGCGGACCTGGCGGCCGCGGGGTGTTCGGGGGCTAGCAGCCCTTTGAAGAAGTCGATTCGGCCTGCGAGCGGGTCTTCTTCGTTCCGGCGGCGTCAGGCAAACTCAGCGAATCATGGAGATTCGCCTCCGTTTCCCTTCCCTGCCGGACCGAAGATCCCCTCGCTCTCGGTGACGAAGCACTTCTTCAACGGATTGCCAGGCCGGGCGGGTGCTGGAGTGGTCGAAGAGTCCCACGCAGCGCAGGGCGGGAGCATGGGCGGTCGTGGCTGCTGATCGCACTGGCATGTGCCTGCCCCCCGCCCGGTCGGCCGGGGGGGAGGATATTCCAGGTGCCGTGGGCTGTGGCGTGACGTTTCAGGTCGGAAGACCCAACCCCCGGAGGTCCCATGACCACACGGCGGACATCGTATCTTTGCAAGTCGCATCCGGACTTTCACATGCCGGCGGACGTGGACGTTGGGGTGGGGTTTGACGGGGGCGCGTATGCGCGGCGGCTGCGGGAACACGGGGTGGACCTGGTGGTGTTCTTCGCGAAGTGCCACTACGGGCACTCGTACTACTACACCGACGTGGGCTGCCGCCACCCCCGGCTGGCGTGCGACATGCTGGCCGAGGCGGTTCGGGGGTGCAGGGAGCACGGGCTGGGGATCGGGGCGTACTTCTCGGTGTTCCGGGACACCGCGGCGGTGGAGCGGCATCCGCGGTGGGCCCTGAAGGCGACGGACAGCGCGACGGACGCGGGGTTCGACAGCGGCAACTACCTGCCGGTGTGCGTCAACAGCCCGTACCTGGAGGAGCTGTTCATCCCCCAGAGCATCGAGGTGGTCACCGGGTACGACGTGGACGAGGTGTTCTACGACACCATGACCGGCTTCCAGCCGTGCTTCTGCGAGACCTGCAAGCGGCTGTTCGGCGGGGCGATCCCCCGCGGCAGCGACGACCCGCACTGGCTGGAGTACGTCGCGTGGTACCGGTCGCGGTACGACGAGTTTTTCGCGCGGACGGCCCGGGAGGTTCAGGCGGCCAATCCGGAGGTGACGATCGCGTTCAACTGGGAATGGGGCGTGCGGAAGCCGATCGACCCGCCGGCGCACATCGCGCGGCTGTCGGCGGACCTGATCCCGACGGCGACGGTGGCGTCGTCGCTGTCGCATTACTTCGCGGGGACGGGGTACCCGTTCGACTACATGTGCGGGCGGTTCCTGCACGGGTTGGGGGACTGGAACAGCAGCACGCCGGAGACGATCCGCTACACGGCGGCGTCGACGATCGCCAACGGCGGGAGCTTCTACATCATCGACCGCCAGCTTCCCGACGGGCGGCTGGAGGAGCGGGGCTACCGGATGCTGCGGGACGTGTTCGTGGACTTCGTCGGGCCGCGGCGGGCGGTGGTCGAGGGGACCCGGCACGTGCCGGAGGTGGCCGTGCTGCACTCGCACGCGCACCTGATGGGCGACCGGCTCCAGTATTTCCCGGACGCGGCGGCGCGGAAGGAGCGGATGGCGCCCTTCGAGGGCGTCTCGCGGATGTTCATGCACCATGCGCGCCACTACACCGCGTTGAGCGAGGCGACGCTGGCACGGCGATGCGGCGAGTATTCCGTGGTGATCCTGCCGGAGCCGGAGTACCTCGACGACGGGCTCGTGGATACGCTCGCCGGCTACGTGGAAAAGGGCGGCCGGCTGCTGGTCACCCAGGCCAGCGCCGAGGCCGGGCTCAACCGGCGACTGCTGGAGCTGGCGGGCGTCTCGCACGAGGGTTTCTCTGAGCTGGCGTACTCGTACTTCGGCGAGTTGCCCGAGCCGGCCTCGGCCAGCGGGCAGCCCTCGCGGGTGAAGCCCGTCGGCGCCGCCGAGCAGCTCGTGCCCCTGATCGCCCCGCTGAAGGCGGGCAAGGGCGGAGCGAAGTTCGGTCACGGCAAGGCCCCGGCCGACCGGTACGAGGGCCACGCCGCCGCGACGCGCCGGGCCGTGGGCGCCGGGGAGGTGATCTACGTCGCCATGCCGCTGTTCGGCGAATACTGGCGGCACCAGAACCCGCACATGCGGGGGCTGCTCCTCTCGCTGCTGGACCGGCTGCTGCCCCGGCCGCTTGTGCGCGTCGAGACGAAGGCCCAGGTGGAGATGGTGGCGGTCCGCAGGGGCGCGGACCTGATCGTGCACCTGGTCAACCACAGCGGGCGCGAGAGGCTGCTGGGCCACTGGTACCCGCTGATCGAGTACATGCCGGTCCTGCGGGACATCCCGGTGCGAATCCGCGTGGGCGCCGCGAGGCCGACGATCCGCCAGGCCCCGTCCGGCGTGGCGGTGTCGTACGACGTGGAGGACGGCTACGCGAAGGTGACGGTGGGCGAGCTGGAGTGTATGGAGAGCATCGTGGTGGAAGCGTGGGGCGCCTGAGCCGCTCCCCGCGGGGGCGCCGGTGGACCCGGGGCCTCAGGACGGCTGCCTGGAATGCCGTGACAGCCACGACTTGAGCTCCTCGGCTCGTGGATACGCGGGGCGGTCCCCGTGGCGCTGGACGAGCGAAAGCACACGGAGGATCTCTACGGTCGTCTCGGGCATATGGTCCAGGCGCAGGAACCACAGGCACTGCACCCGGTAGTCCTCGACGAGCTTCTCGACGCTGTCTTTCGCGGCTGCCATCTGCCTTCCGCCGCCAGGGCCTTCATGGAAGCCGGGGGACCGCCGCGGGGCATTCCATCGAGAACGGTCGAGCACGTCGCGCCGCGCCGGGGTGGGCGGACGGCATCGCCCCGGCGGGGGGCTTGCACCGGCGGGGCGGGCGTGGGAGAGTCCGGGGATCGAGAACCCCGGAGGCCACCATGCGTGCCGATCTTCCCAACATCGTCCTGATCACCTGGCATGACGCCGGGCGGTGGTTCGGCTGCTACGGGCAGCCGACCGTGCACACGCCGAACGTGGATCGCCTTGCGGCGGCGGGCTGCCGGTTCACGAACATGTTCTCGGCGTGCGCGATCTGCTCGCCGTCGCGAGCGGCGATCGTGACCGGGCGGTTCTGCCAGGACAACGGCGTGATGTACCTGACCAACACGGTCAACAACAACCGCCTGCACCGGACGGAGCGGCACGTGGCGCGGCTGCTGAAGCAGGAGCACGGCTACCGGACGGCCCTGTTCGGCGTGCAGCACGAGTGCGCCCACGAGCACGTCAGCGAGGTCCTGGCCGTCGACGAGCGTTTCCACACGCACCCCTGGCCGGACGCCCTGACCACGGCGGCGGCGTTCGAGGACTGGATGGCGGCCCGCGCCGGGGACAGCAGGCCGTTCTTCGCCCAGATCGGGACGCTGGAGGCGCACCTGAACCAGTTCTACTCCGGCGAGCCGTCGGCGCGGTATCCGCAGGAGGCGGACACGTCGGGCGGGATCGGCGTGCCGGAGTACCTCAGCGGCGACGACCGCGCACGCGAGACCGTCGCACACCTCCAGGGGCTGCTGCGGCGCGGGGACGAGATGATCGGCCGCGTGATGGCCGCCATCGAGGCCGCCGGACGGCAGCGGGACACGCTGGTGGTGATGTGCGTCGATCACGGCGTGGGCCTCCCGCGTGCCAAGACCACCTGCTACGATTCTGGCACCGGCGTGGCGTGGCTGCTGCACTGGCCCGGGGTCGTCCCGGCCGGGGGGACGGTGGATGCGCTGGCGGCGCAGGTGGACGTCCTGCCGACGGTGCTGACGCTTGCGGGCCTGCCCGTGCCGGAGGGCGTCCAGGGCCGGAGCTTCGCCGGGCACGTCGTGGACGGGCGGGAGGACGAACTGAACGGCGCGGTCTTCTCGCACATGGTCGAGAACACGCGCAGCATCCGCACGCGGTCGCACAAGCTGATCCGCAACGTCCGCCCGCCCAGTCCCGGCGGCGGGCACAATCGGACGGGCGTGAGCGTCCACGGGGACATCGCGGTCTACCAGGACCGCCCGCGGCTGGAGCTGTACGACCTCGCCGCCGACCCGCGGGAGTTCCGGAACGTCGCGGGCGACCCGGCCCGGGCGGCGGTCCTGGCCGAGCTGGACGGGCGCCTGTGGGACTTCCTGCTGGACCACGACGACTTCGTGATCCACGAGCCGGTGGACACCGACTGGCAGGCGGCCACGCGGGCGGATCTGGAGGCCCACTGCCGCGCCGCCGGCCGGGCCGCACCGGTGCTGGACGGGCCCTGAAGCCGCCGGCCGGAATTGACCTTTCCTGAACATTTCCCTAGCGGCATCTTTGCGGACATATGCGAGTCTGCATGGGAAGCGGAGCCTTCAGGAGAGAGACCCGGCCGAATGAACGAAGTGCTGACAGGTTCGACGGACCGGCTGAGCGTGGCCGGCAGCATCGTCAAGAACCTCGCGTGGTCGCTGGCGTCGCAGGTCGGTTTCCACGGGCTCTGCCCGTGGGAGCTGGACCATCGCTGGCTGCTGATCTCGCGACAGCGGATGTACCTTCCGGGCCTGGGCGAGGGCTTCGAGGCCGCGAAGGTGGTCCACCTTTCCGACCTGCACATGAGCCCGTTCATGCTCGAGCGGAACATGGTCCGCAAGCTGGAGATCGTCAACAGCTTCGAGCCGGATTTCGTCGTGCTGACCGGGGACTTCATCACCACCAGCGCCCGGCATTACGCCAAGCGGTTGGGGCACATGCTCCGGCGCCTGCGGCCGAAGGTCGCCTCGCTGGCGGTCCTGGGCAATCACGATTACGGCGTCTGGCACCCGCAGGGCACGGTGGAGAGCCGCGGCCTGGCGCAGTACGTGGCCGGCTGCCTGGCCTCGGCGGGGATCGAGCCGCTGGTCAACGCCTCGCGGACGTACCGCCGCGACGGGGCGTCCTTGAGCTTCGTGGGCGTCGGCGAGCTGTGGTCGTCGGCCTACGACCCGGTGGGCGCGTTCGAGTCGGTCAGCGGCGACGGGCCCATCGTCGCGCTGGTGCACAATCCCGACGCGACCAACGACCTCGTCGCCTGCGGGGCGCGGTACGTCCTGGCCGGGCATACCCACGGGCACGTCGTCCACGAGACGTGGGTCAACGACATGCTCTTCCCGGTCACGCACCGACAGTTCATCGCCGGGCAGTACTACCTCGGGGACGACCGACACGTATACGTCAACCGCGGGATCGGCAACTCCAGGCGGCGCCGTCGGAACGAGCGCCCCGAGATCGCCGTCTTCTCGCTGACGCGAACAAGACCTGCTCCGGCCGAATCGGGCTCGCCCTTCCGGGCCGAGACCGCAGCGCCGTCGACCTCGCGGAGGGAGCCGACGGGTCGGCCGGAGTATCAGTATTCGTTGGGAGGCCCACTTCACTCCTCTGGAGCTGCGTTGAAAGGGAATAGCTAGCGCGCCGTACCGGTAGAGAATCCGCCAGACGTTGCCTGTGCTGTAGCTGTTGACTGCGTGGGTCGTGACGGTCCCCCCTTTCTCGTCACGGCTCACAGCTCCTTGCGAATTGCGGCCCTCGGGGCCGTAGGCACGTTGCGGGTCGGGCCCGAGAGGTCCCGCGCGGGGCGGTCACCCCTTCATCCCCCATGGCCCCACCTCGGGGCCGGGTGCGCTCACGGAACGGCGGCGCCCGGGCGGCAGGTCGCGCGGCGGAGGAGCGCCGCGGCGGGGTCGCGGGCGAGGCTGGGCCAGGTGAGGGTGACCCGGCGTGCGGCGATGGCGTCGAGGGTCGCCGGCGAGCCGTCCAGGTGGACGGCGGCCGGGGCGGGCGCGCCGTCGGGCAGCGCCAGCTCGCACCGCGTACCGGTCTCGTGCCAGACCGTCGCGACGGCCGGCCTCGACCGCTCGGCGAGGATGCAGCGCAGGCCCGACCCCTCGCCGCCGGCGCCGTCGAGCACCGCGGCGGGCAGCAGCACCGGGTCGGCGCCCTCGCGGGGGGGAAGGAGGATGAAGTCCTTGCCGGCCTCGCGGAGCTCGGCGCGGGTCTTCTCGGGCGCGCGGCCGGCCCGGCGGAGGCGCTCGTAGGCCCCGACGATCTCCAGCAGCCCGTCCGTCAGCGGGTGGGCATCCATTTGGCGGAAGCTGGTCTCCAGCGAGATCGGGGCGTCCCAGCCAAGGGACTTGCCCATGAGGTACTCGATCTCGCCGAGCTGGAGGCCCGCCGTGTGCTTGCCCTTCGGCCAGATTCCGAACCACCCCAGCTCGCCGGGGAGCATGTCGTTCCGGGTGCGGATCATGTACTCGACGGAGCGGTCGATGTGCTCGCGGACGGTGGGCCACTCGCCGACGTCCGCCCCGGCGATGATCTTCCCGCGGAGCGTGTTGAGGTACGTGTCCACCGTGCCGCTGCGTGTGAAGGAATGCCACAGCCCATGGGTCATGATCGTGCCCATGTGGATCAGCGGGCGGCGGCGGAATTTGCCCATCGCCACGGCCTGGAACTTCGAGACGTAATAGCGGAACCGCCGGCGGTCGACGTCCTCGCCGCCGTCGAAGTAGACCATGTCGAAGCCGGCGGCGTTGAAGATGCCCGCCAGGCGGTCGGTCGTTTCGTCCAGAAGGTCGGTCTCCTGGTCGATGATGTAGCCGTTGATGCATCCGTCCACGCCGTAATGCCGCATGGTCGACCCCGCGGCGTGGGCGGCCGGGCGGGTCTTCCAGGCCCCGCGCCGACAGCCCAGGAACGTGTCCCACTCGCCCTCGGGCCCGATGCGTTCGTAGGCGACGATCTCGTCGCCGACGATCACCTCGCGGTGCTTGGCCACCCCGCCCTCCCAGAGCTTCCGCTTCGCAACCGGGCTGCCGGGCCACTCGCGGAGGTCCGTCCGCGTCGGCAGGGCGGTGGCGTCGGCGGGCACGTCGCGGGCCAGCTCGGCCGTGCGGTCGGTCCAGAAGCGGCGGTCGGGTACGGGCGTGACGTACGCGTCGGTCTTGGAGACCTTCGACGCGAAGCAGTGCATGCCGACCAGCACGCCGGCGTCGTGGAGGCGGGCGACGGTCCGTTTGAGCTCGGCGAGGTCGCGGTGGCGGCTGGTGCGAAAGGTGTAGTGCCCGACGTCCTTGCACCACGAGCCGGACATCATCATCACCTGGCGGATGTGCGCGCGGCGGCAGAGGGCCACCACGCGATCGGCCTCGCCGGCGCCGAAGCTGAGAAACCAGTAGGAGCCGCGGGCGCGGGGGAGGTCCTTCGCCGGCGTGCCGCTCTCGGGATCGACGTTCCGCGGCAGGTCCGTCCCGGCGGCCAGGCGGGCCAGGGCCGCCCGGAGCTCCGCCGGCGAGCCGACCACGACCGCGCACGCCGCGCCCTCCAGCCGCGGGCCCGGGGCGTCGCGTGTCAGGCACTCCAGCAGGGCCCCGCCGTGATACGCCCGCGCCCGCCCATCCGTGCGAAGGTTCAGGCCGCGCAGGCAGACCGCCCGCTCGCCGTCCCACGCGCAGTTCATCCGCGGGCCGATCCGCTCGCCGATCCGCACCGGCAGGCGGAGCAGGATCAGCCGCGAGGGGCGCGTGCCCTTCACGGCCGCCAGGCGAAACGCGATCGCGTCCCCCCCGGCCGAGACGCGGTAGACAAGCTTCGTGTCGGCTCCGCCGAAGGCGACGGCCAGTTCGTTGCCGTCAGCCTCCGCCCGGCTCGCCGACCGCCACGTGCCCTCGATCTTCGCTACGGCGATGGCGAGCTTGCGCTTCGCGTGCAGCAGCTCCTCCCCGTCGAGCGTCACGGACCGCCACACCGCGTCGGACCCGATGCCGATCCGGACGCGTGCGTTCTCGAAGGTGATTTCCTCCGCCCCGCCGGCCGCAACCGGCAGCAGCGCACACAGAATCGCGATGGGAGTGTTCATGGTTCTGAAACACATTCAGCGTTCGGTTGCGGAAAAATCGGGACGGTTACGTTTTCTGTGCCGCCGCTTGGGGCGGGCCTGCCCGGACAATGCACCCGTCCCTATTTGTCCGCCCTGCGGGCGTGGCGGCGGCGGTCGCCTTCCTTCAGCAGGCGCTTGCGGAGGCGGACCGACGACGGCGTCAACTCGACCAGCTCGTCGGACTCGATCCACTCCAGCGCGGCTTCCAGCGTGAGGGTCCGGGCGGCCTTGAGCGTGACCGTGGCCTCCTTCGTGCTCGAGCGGATGTTGGTCAGCTTCCGCTGCCGCGCGATATTCACGCCGATGTCCCCCTCCTTGCAGTGCTCGCCGACGATCTGGCCCTCGTAGATCTCCTCGCCCGGGCGGACGAACAGCACGCCGCGGTCGGCCAACTGCTCGACGGCGTACGTCGTCACCGGGCCGGTCTCGATCGCCACCATCGCGCCGTTGACGCGGCCGGGGATGTCCCCGCGGTAGGCGCCGTACTTCTCGAAGCGGTGGTGCATGATCGCCTCGCCGGCGGTGGCGGTCAGCAGGCGGTTGCGCAGGCCGATCAGCCCGCGGGCGGGTACGAGGAACTCCAGTTGCGTCCGCGTGCCGGCGGTGTCCATGTGCAGCATCTCCGCGCGGCGGTCGCCGAGCAGTTGCATGGCCGAGCCGACGCTGGCCGAGGGCACGTCGATTACCAGCCGCTCGAGCGGCTCGGCCCGTCCGTCGGCGCCGTCGTGGAAGATCACCTCCGGCTTGCCCACGCAGAGCTCGTAGCCCTCGCGGCGCATGTTCTCCAGCAGGATGCCCAGGTGCAGCAACCCGCGCCCGGAGACGATGAACTCGTCTCCCAGGTCCTCCACCGACAGGGCCACGTTCGATTGAAGCTCGCGGTTGAGCCGCTCGCGGAGCTGGCGGTTGGTGACGAACTGCCCTTCTCGCCCGGCAGCCGGGCCGTCGTTGATCCGGAAGGTCATGTGCAGCGTCGGCTCGTCGACGCTGACGGCCGGGAGGGCGACGGGGCGGTCCGGGTCGGCCAGCGTATCGCCAATATCCACGCTGTCGAGCCCGACGACGGCGCAGAGGTCCCCGACGTCCACGCGGTCCACCTCGCGGCGGGCGAGCTTGTCGAAGCGGAAGAGCTGGCCGATGCGCTGGGTGGTCTGTCGGCCGTCGCGACCGATGACGACGACGGGCTTTCTCGCTTCGAGCGTGCCGGCGAAGACGCGTCCGATGCCGATGCGTCCGACGTATTCGCTGTAGTCGAGCGTGGTGACGAGCATCTGCAGCGGCGCGTCGGGGTCGAGGTCGGGGACGGGCACGTGCTCGATGATGGCGTCGAAGAGGGGGTGGACGTCGCCTTCGCCTTCGGGCGGGAGGCGGTCGGCGTCGGCGGTGGCCCAGCCGTCGCGCGCCGAGGCGAAGAGCGTGGGGAAGTCCAGGGCGTGGTCGTCGGCGCCGAGGTCGACCAGCAGGTCGAACACCTGCTCGTGGACGGCGTGGGGGCGGGCGTCCGGGCGGTCCATCTTGTTGACCACCACGATCGGCGCCAGGCCCATCGCCAGGGCCTTGCCCAGCACGTAGCGGGTCTGCGGCATGACGCCCTCGAAGGCATCCACCACCAGCAGGGCGCCGTCGGCCATCTTGAGCACGCGCTCGACCTCGCCTGAGAAATCGGCGTGGCCGGGGGTGTCCACGATGTTGATGTGGTAGGCCCGCCCGTGGCGGTCCGTGTAGTCGATGGCGCAGTTCTTGGCCAGGATGGTGATCCCACGCTCGCGTTCGAGCGGATTGGAATCGAGGATGCACTCGCCGGTCAGCTCGCCGTGGCGGAACAGCCCGCTCTGGCGCAGCAGTTGATCGACCAGCGTCGTCTTGCCGTGATCGACGTGGGCGATGATCGCGACGTTTCGTATGTCACTTCGGGTCATGATGGCCCCGGGCCTCTCCAGGGGGAACGTACAGTCCGACCAGCATACCCGAACCCGGCCGATCCGGTCAATGCAGTCTAAGCCCGGCTCCCTGTCGGACGCTGTGGTCGCGTGACAGCCCGCCGCTTCAGCCACGGAACCCGTGGCGGGCCGGGACCGGCGCCTTGTTTGAGATTTGGCGCCGGGAACCGGGCGCCGGGCGTTATCCTCGCGGCGGGTGAGCACCATCACACGAAAGGAAAACCATCCATGAAGGTCCTGTACATCGGCGGGACGGGAGAGATCTCGTACGAGTGCGTGCGGCGGGACGTCGAGCTCGGGCGCGACGTGGCCGTGTTCAACCGCGGGCGGCGTGACGAGGACCTGCCCGGCGGCGTGCGGCGCATCACCGGCGACCTGACGGACGACGCGGCCTACGCGGCGCTGGGCGACGAGCGCTGGGACGTTGTCTGCCAGTTCGTCGCCTACGACATCTCCCGCGTGCAGCGGGACGCGACGGTCTTCGCCGGGCAGGTGGGCCAGTACGTGTTCATCTCCTCGGCGTCGGCGTACCAGAAGCCGCCGACGGGCTACGTCGTCAGCGAGGCCACGCCGCTGGATAACCCCTATTGGGCCTACAGCCGGGCCAAGGCGGAGATGGAGGCCTGGCTGTTGGCCGAGCACGAGGCCGGGCGCCTGCCGGTGACGATCGTCCGCCCCAGCCACACGCTCCGGTCGCGGTTCCCCGGCGGGATCGGCTCCGGCGATGACTGGGCATGGCGGATCAAGCAGGGCAAGCCGGTTATCGTCCACGGGGACGGCACGAGCTTGTGGACGATCACTCACAGCCGCGACTTCGCCAAGGGCTTCTGCGGCCTGCTGGGCGCCGAGGCGGCGCTCGGCGAGGCGTTCCACGTCACGCGGCACATGGAGTCGCACACGTGGAACGAGATCTACACGTCCGTCGCTCGCGCCCTCGGCCGCGACGCGAAGCTCGTCCACGTGCCGACCGAGACGCTCATCCGCTACAATGCCGACTGGGCCGGACCGCTGCTGGGCGACAAGACATGGCCGGTGATGTTCGACAACGCCAAGGCCATGGCCGTCGCCGGCCGATGGGAATGCGAGCTGGACCTGGACGCCACGTTCGCCGCCGCCGCCGAGCTCTACCGCCGCCGGGCCGACACCTACCGCCCGGACCCCGAGAAGCACGCCGTGCTCGACCGGATCGCCGCCGAGCAGGAGAGCCTGGGTGCCTGACGGGCTGAGGGCGCCTATCATTGCATAGAAAGCTCCGTTTCTGCCGACGTGAAGGCGAGCCGATGCCTTACGATGACCGTGCATTCACGACGGGGGCGAACGAGCCGGTCAGCCCGCCGGTGCCGGAAACCGTTCGCGTCGCCTGGGCGGGGCTGTGGCTCTGCGGGCGGTCGATCTGCCACGACGCCCGCCGCTTGGGAAACTGGCTGGAGGGGCGGGTCTTCCCCACCCTCCAGAAGGTCGGCCACCACATCGCTCGCCTGGACCTGCGGGCCGACGGCACGGTGCAGTTGCTGGGGCCCCCGAACCCGAGGGAGCAGGTCCACCTCGAGGGTTGCCGGGCGCTGACCGCGCTGCTGGCGAGCATGGGCATCCAGCGACTGGAGCTCAGCCCTCGCCTGGAGCACAACCAGCTCCGCGACATCCTGATGCTGCTGCACATCCATCGTCGGCGCCTGCGTGACCGCGACGCCGCCGTGGCCCGTGGGGGCTGGCAGGCGAAGCTGTTTGGCGCGGCCGGGGTGTTGTTCGCCTGCGCGACGCTCCGCGTCGTCGGCGACCGGTTGGAGATCTCCTACACCTACTGCCGCACGCGATTCAGCCGCATCGTCGAGTGGTTCGAGCGTCGTCACGGGCGGGTGGCCGACCACCGGGCCCTCTTCCGGGTCGCGCCGTACTACGCCGTCCTGCCTGTGCTCGTCGCGGCGGCGACGTTCGTCATCTACAGCCTCAACGGCGGCTGGTGGCTGCTGCTGGCGCTGACGGTGCTGGAGGGGCTGGTGCTCGGCGGGGCGGTGTACCTGTTCTTCATGGTCGTCGGAAGCGTGGAGTACGACAACGAGGAGAAGGCCTACCGCCTCCGCCGAACCTACGCCGAGCTCCGACGCTACGCCGACCGCACCCGCCGCGAGCTCAACGAGGCCGCCAGCATTCAGCAGCGGCTCATGCCCGACCTCGACCACATGCCCGCCGCCGACTGCCTCGACTGGGCCAGCAGCTTCCGACCCGAGAGCGAGGTCGGCGGAGATTACTTCGACGTCGCCGATGTCGGGGACGGCAAGGTGGACGTCGTCTTCGCAGACGTCAGCGGCCACGGCATGGGCGCCGCATTCGTCACCGCGATCGTCAAGGGCGCGTTCCGGACATGGGTCGACGACGGCATCGGCCTCGCGGGCTTTGTCCGCCTGGTCAACCGCGACCTCGTCCGCTTCACGCCCGACGGCAGCTTCGTCGCCATGATCGCCGCCGTCATCGACACAGCCACCGGTCGCGTCGCGCTGGTCAACAGCGGCCACAACCCCGTGCCGACGTACGTCCCCGCCGACGCGCGGCGGCCGGTACGGCCGCTGGACCACCTCGGCTCGATGGTGCTCGGCGTGATGGAAGACATCGACATTCACCCGTTCGAGCTGGAGCTCGCCGAGGGCGATGCCGTCGTCTTCGCCACTGACGGACTGCCCGAGGCCGTCTCCATCCGCGGAGAGATGTTCGGCAACAAGCGGCTGCTGAGCTCGGCGCAGACCCACCGCGGGCGGGAGCTGGACGATCTCGTCGCGGCCATGGTCGCCGACGTGTCGGAGTTCGCCGAGGGCGTCGAGCCCACGGACGATCAGACCGTCCTGGCCTTCGCGCTGAAGCACCGCTGCGGCGTCTGGGCCGGAGAGCGGGAGGCATCCGTCCAGCCGGCGGCCCGGCCGCGGGGATGACCCCGCGGTCACCGCAGCAGCAGGAACTGCCGCCCCGCCATCAGCGGGCGCGCGTGGTGCTCGGCCACGTAGGGCAGGGCCCTTGCGATGTAGTCGCCGGCGGCGGGCTCGGCGGCGAGGTCCGCGAAGCTCCACACCTCCGCGGCCAGGAGCATGGCCTCCAGCACGTCCGTGCCGACCCGCCCGAGGTCGCTTCCGGCGGCCGAGCACGCGCCGAGGGCCCCGCCGCGAAGCTCCGGGGGCAGGTGGCGCAAGGCGGCGGCGACGTCGTAGACGTAGGGCCCGAGGCCGCAACGGCAGAATTCCACCGCCCGGGCCTCGCCGTCGGCGAAGAGGACCGCTTGCGCGTCCAGGTCGCCGTGGATCACCCCTTGGTGGTCCGGCCCGGCGGGGATGTCGGCCAGCAGGGCGGCGGCACGCTCGGCGGCACGGCAGGTGTCGGCGACGGCGTCGGCCGGGGCGATCCCCGCGGCGGCGATGGCGTCGACGGCCTCGATACGCTCTGCCAGCCTGTCGGCGTCGAACCCCGGGCGGGTGAAATCTCCCGGCGGCAGCCATGTGCGGGAGTGGGCGTGAAGGCGGCCCAGCAGCCTGCCGATCGCCGCGGCGTGTTGTGCGCCCGGCTGGGCGCCACCGGGGATGCACTCGCCCTCGACGCGGGTCAGCAGCGAGCACCGCACGCCGTCGTAGGACTCCGCCGCGATGTCGGCGAGCAACTTGCCGTCCCGCGTCGCCACGGGGCGTGGGGCCGTGACATCTTCGGCGTCGGCCAGGCCTTGAAGAAACGTCAGCTCCGATCGCACGGCCCCGTCGTCGGCCGGGCCCTCGGCCAGCCGCGCCCGCCCGGGAACGTGCAGCCGCAGCGTCCACTGCCCGCCCCCGGCCGAGTGAACCACGAAGCCGGCGTAGTCGCCGTGGCCGAGGAAGCTCAGCCGCGTGGGCCCCAGCGGGTAGTTCCCCAGTGCCATCACCGCCAGTCGTGCCAGTTCGATATGCTCCGGCGTTGAGGTATCTGTCTCTGTCATGGTCGGGCTCGTCCCTGCGGATGGCGGTTCGCGGGCGGGGCTGCGTTTGCCGTCCAAGTTACCCCGGAATCCCGCTAAAGGCCACTTTGGGCCGCGACGATACCCTTCCCGGGAGAAGGCCACGGGACGCAATCGCCCCGCGAGGATGTACATGAACGTTGTGTTCGTAGGCGGCGGTCGAGGTGCCGCCGAACTGCTTTCAAAGTTTCTCGGTGCCCGGGGGGTCCGCGTGGTCGGCGTGGTCGACCCCAATCCCGACGCCGACGCCATGAAGCTCGCGCGGCAGCACGGCATCGCGACGTCGGCGGATCAGGCGGCGATGATCCGCCGGCGCGGCGTGGAGGTCATCGTCGAGGTCACCGGGGTGCCCAAGGTCCGCCAGGCCGTCATGCAGGCGATGCGTCCCGAGCAGGACCTGATGACCGCCGCGGCCGCCCGGATGATGGACGGGCTGCTCCGCGACCAGGCCGGCCGGCGCAACGCCGAGGTGGCCGACGAGCTGTCCGGTCTCACCGGCGAGATGACCCGGGCGATCGAGAAGATCGACGCCACCAGCGCCGGCGTGGCGCGGATCCTGCCGGCGATCACCATGGTCACGCTGAACGCCAGTGTGGAGGCTGCCCGTGCCGGGCAGGCCGGGGCCGCGTTCGCCGTCATCGTCGAGCGGATGCGCCAGCTCATCGACGAGGTCCGCACCGCCGTCGAGGGCATCCAGGCCAGCAGCGGCATCGGGCATCAACTGCTCCAGCAGCTCGACGAGACCGAGCGCCGCCTCCGCGAGGCGTTCGAACACGACCGCGCCGACGCCGCCTGACCGGAGTCGGCCGCCTGGCGGATCGTCAGGGCTTCGCTCTACCGCTCACGCCTTGCGGCGGCGACGAGGCTCGCGCAGCCGGTGAAGGCTCCGGATCCCCTGCCAAGGAGTTGCCAAGCCCGGCTTCTCCGAGGGATGAGTGGGCTGGCCTGGTGGCGGGCGCCTGCTTGTGGGCGAGCGATTCCGCCGCCCGGGGACGTCGCGGGTCTCCGCCATCGCCGAGCGGATGCGCCAGCTCATTGACGAGGTCCGCGGGGAATCAGGCCTCCAGGCCCAGCCGGAAGAACGCGTTGGCGTTGTCGAACAGCCACGCGCGGGCGACGGCCTTGGCCTCGTCCAGGCCGAGGTACTCCATCTCGACCATCTCCGCCAGGGCGATCGCGATGTTGTCCCGCGCGATGCCGGCGTGGGCCCACGCCCGGTCGGCATGGCCGCCGAAGTCTGAGCCGTACCCGTGCACCTTGCCGTGCGGCATCGCGCTGAGGGCCTGGCAGAACAGCCGCTGGCAGTACACGGGGTCGATGATGTTCGCCCAGCAGAAGTCGATCGACGCGTTGGGGTAGTTCTTGCCCAGGAACAGCAGCTCGCCGCCGTAGGGCCAGTTCGCGTGGAAAAGGTCGAACCGCACCTCCCGGTGCAGGTGCAGCACGCCGGTCAGGCCGACGGCGTTGGTCTTGGCGATCTCGTTGCGGATGCCGGCCATGTGCCCGGTGTGGATCTGCACCGGCAGGTCCAGCTCCGCCGCCATCCGCAGGAACCGGTGGAAGAGCCAGTCGTCCAGCGCCCGCGTGCCGTCGGGATACGCCGCCGAGCGGTTCGGGTCTGCCATGAAGGCGTTCCACACCGCCTCGGCCTCGCCTCGCGTGGGGTTGCCGTAGTCGATCGGGCGGCTGTAGGCGGACTGGTCCTTGAACGCGACGGCCCCGTAGTCCTTGGCGCGGGCGAAGATCTCGCGGCAGGCGTCGAGGTAGTCGTCGAGCGTGACGGCGGTCCTCCCGAGCGGGGCGACGCGGTCTTGGACGTCGTTCCACGAGCGGACGTTGTGGTAGCCGGGAAGGCTGATCGCCAGGTGTCCCCGCGGTGTCATCTTCCACGTGCCGTCGAGCACCTCTGCCATGTCCGGCCAGACGTCCTCGATCCGCGCGACGATCTTCGCCTCGTCGAGGATGCCCTCGAACGTGGCGGCGTCGGAGAGGTCCATGAGCCGGCCTTCCATGCTCTTGAGGCCGTCGAGCGTGACGTCGTCGACGTCGTAGAACCGTTGGAGCACGCGGCGGGTGACCAGGGCGTAGCCGGTGTGCTTCGTGCGGGACCAGGCCTTCTCGAGGATCGGCCAGCGGTCCTCGACGCTGCGGCCGGCGTCGGCGAGGACGGCGTTCTCCTTGTCGGACAGCGCGCTGAGCAGGTCGCTGTGGAAGTAGCCCCCGCGGACGACCTCGATCGGGTCGGCGTACTTCGGCCCGCACTGGCGGGAGTGATCGTGGCAGTCCACGATCGGCTGGTCCTCGCAGAATGCCCGCAGCTCCTCGAACGCCTTCGTCGCCCGTCGCATGCCACCGCTCCCTTCCCGGCCAGCCCGGCCGACAGCGGGAGCATATCCGATCAACGGCTGGCCGTCACCCCGTCTCGGCGGGTTGGTCGGGGGTGAGGGTGGTGTGGCGGGGGGTCCAGCCGAGGGTGGCGGTGATGCCGGAGATGTCCACGAGGCTCGTCAGCTCCTCGGCGGGGACCTTCAGCGGCACGCCGCGGTAGCAGCGGTCCAGCAGCTCGGGGATGGGGACGTCGACGGTCGGGTTCGGGGAGGTCGGGCAGAGGGAGTGATAGCCGGGCCCCTGGCGCTCGAGGATGGCGGCGACAAGCCGGCCGGCGTCGTCGGTGAACAGGAAGCTGAAGCCCTCGTCGGGGTTGCCGAGAAGGCGGCCCTTGAAACGGTCCCTGCGGCTGCGGAGCCAGCCAGTGTGTTTATGGCGCATCAGGTACGGCAACCGCAGCGTCGTGGCCGAGAGGCCCTCGGTGGTCTTGGCGTAGAAGCGCAGGAGGTCCTCACCGGCGACCTTGCTGAGCCCGTAGAGGTTGGCCGGGCAGGGCGGGGCGTCGCCGTCGATGGGCAGGTAGGCCAGGCAGCTCGGCCGGCTCAGGACGGCGGCTTCGTTGTCTTCGTTGCCGAACCAGTCGAGGAGCCGGTCGCCGCCGAACGCCTGGACGGAGCTGGCGAAGACGAGCTTTCGCACGCCCATCTCGACGGCGGCCTGGAAGACGTTGACGTCCATCGCGAGGTTTTCGCGGTAGAGCTTCTGCGGCGTGCTGGCGGCGCGGATGTGGGAGTAGTTGGCCAGGTGGACGACGGCGTCGCAGCCCTCGATGAGCCGGTAGCACGCCATCGGGTCGAGCAGGTCGGCCAGCTCGACGCGGAAGTCCAGGCCCGCGCGGTAGCGGGAATCGTTGGCCAGGACGTCGAAGCCCGCCTCGGTCAACTCGACGGCCACGTCGCGGCCAAGCCTCCCGGCCGCGCCGGTCACGAGAACCTTCGTGGACATCGGCTCAGCCCACCTGCGAGAGGTCCACGCCGCAGTCGGCGAGGATCTTCTCGAAGCGTTGCCCGTACTCGACGTAGGAGCGGTATCGCGCGTCGGCGTCGCTCTCGCCGCCCTCGGCGTGGAAGACGACCTTGAGGTGCGGTTCCATGGAGAACCCGCCATCGTAGCCGGTCTTGACGAGGTCGCCGACGATCCTGACGACGTCGCCGTCGCCCTCCCCGGGCCAGGTGAACTCGGCCTCGTTGAAGATGCCGTCGGTGAACGCGACGAACCGGGTGTCCTTGATGTGCACGTAGGCGATGTGTTCGCGGACGTGCTGGTAGAAGTCCCACGAGCTCTGGCGCTGCCGGGGGTCGTCGGCGGCGTAGTCGCGAGTGTCCACGGGGTTGGCGGTGTCGAAGACGAGCTCCAGGCCCGGGACGTTCTCCAGCAGTTTCAGCGTGAACGGCCAGCCCATGCCGCCGTAGTTCATGCAGTTCTCGTGGACGCAGGTGATTCCGGCGTCGGCGAACCGCGAGACGATCTCCCGCAGGCGTCGGAAGCGCTCCTGCTCCATCTGGTCGTCGGCGGGGCGGTCCTTGAGGATGCCGTAGCTCATGATGCGAATCCGCGTGCTGTTCAGCCGCTGCATGCGCGGGATGGCGCGGTCGATCTCTTCCAGCGTGATCTCGAAGGGGTCGGTGATCTTCTTGCCCCAGTTGGCGATCTCCGAGCCGAAGCAGTTGACGTGCACCCCGGCGGCGTCGAGCTTTTCCGCGGCGGCCTCGAAGGCCTCGTCGGAGAGGTTGTGGATGTTCGTTCCCTCGATGTTGCGGCTCTCGATGTTCGACCAGCCGAGCTCCTTGGTTGCGCGGATCTGTCCGTCGAGGTCGGCGGCGGCTTCGTCTGCGAATCCGGTCAGGTACATGCGATCTCTCTCGTTCGTGTGCGGCGGCTGACGGTCATTCCCGGCCCGGGTCCCCGGGGCCCGGACCCCGGGCTGCCCGGAGGCCTTTTCGAGGCTACCAAACGGCCGAGGCGGCGCGAAGCCGGGCCCTTCACGACGCGGCAGGGCACGGCCCGGACACGGGCTACGGGCTGCCCGGCCGGGAAACGGTTGCTACGACGCGGGCTCCAGGGCCTTCTTGCTGCGCGTCTTCTGGAGCTCGTTGTCGGGCATGCGGCGGCTGAGGAAGTCCCGCGACAGATCGATGACCTCGCGGGCCTCGTCCGGCGTCGTCGTGCCCACGGTCACCATGTCCTGCTCCCGCAGCGTGCCCCAGGCGAACGCCAGGCCCACCGGGGGCAGCAGCCGCCCGGCGGCGATCGGCTTGATCGTCATCACCGGCTTGGCGGCGTTGCGGATGATCCGCATCACCCAGTCGACTTCCACCTGCATCAGGAAGCCCACGGCGTTGTAGATCTGGATGTAGCTGGCGACGTCCGCGCCGGTCTCATCGGCGATGACCACCGACTCCGGGCAATGCGTGCTCAAGCCCGGGATCATGCCCCGTTCGCGGATCATGGCCGCGTACCTGTCGTAGTCTCGGATCACGCGGTGCATCGTGTCCAGCAGGGCGTCGGTGACCGACTGGTGGGGGAAGCAGAAGGTCGCGCCGTAGTCCCGCACCTGGTCGAACACGCGCTCGGGCTCGGCCTCCGGTTCCCCGCCGGGGAGGATGTTGAAGCTCGGGGTGACGATCTGGGTCATCTCCCGCCCGGTGCGGTCCTGCGTCTCCTTGACCGCGTCGGCCATCAGGTCCGTCGCCGGGGACATCACCGCGTCGATGCCCTCGCGGACGAAGACCTCCATGATGTCGGCGATGCTCGCGACGTCGTGGCGGGCCTTGATCCAGCGGTCCTTGGCCGCGCTGGTGTGGGAGTAGCCCAGGAACCAGTTCGTGCCGATGATCATCCGCGACAGGCTCACGCCGTCGACGGTCGTTCGTGGGAAATCGCTCACGTGTTTGCCTCGGGTCTGGCGCTTATCTCGGGCGGGCGGACGAATCGCGCCCCGCGGCGCGCCCTCCGGCCCGTCCGGGCTATACTACGAAACCTCCCGCCCCGTGGGGCAGAAAAAGCCGGAATTCGCGCCGCCGGCCGGGGCTTGTGGCCGGTTGGGCGTCGCCGTATCTTCGCTCGCGGCAGTTCACAAACCCCCAACCGAGGAATGGACATGAGCGAGTCGCTGAAGGGCAACGTCAGGCAGGCGGTCAGCCGGTGGTGCTACCGGGACGTCCCGTTCGAGCAGTTGTGCGCCGAGGCCGCGGCGATGGGGATCCAGGGCATCGACCTGCTGGCCCCCGGGCAGGACTGGGAGGTGCTGAAGAAGCACGGGCTGGCCTGCTCGATGGTCACCGGCGGGGGGAACAACCCGGGGCTGAACCGCAAGGAAGGCCACGCCGAGTACATCGCCAGGACGCGCGCGAGCATCGAGGCGGCCGCGGAGGCCGGCTTCCCCAACGTGATCTGCATGTCGGGCAACCGCGCCGAGGACCTGACCGACGACGAGGGCCAGGACAACTGCGTCGAGGGGCTCAAGCAGATCGTCGGCTTCGCCGAGGCCAGCGGGGTGACGCTCTGCCTGGAGCTGCTCAACAGCAAGCGGGACCACAAGGGCTACATGTGCGACCGCACGGCCTGGGGGGTGGAGGTCTGCAAACGCGTCGGCTCCGAGAGCCTCAAGCTGCTCTACGACATCTATCACATGCAGATCGACGAGGGCGACGTGATCGCCACCATCCGCGAGAACGCCGAGTGCATCGGGCACTATCACACCGGCGGCGTCCCCGGCCGGCACGAGATCGACGACACGCAGGAGTTGAACTACCCCGCGATCATGCGGGCGATCGTGGAGACGGGCTTCACCGGCTTTGTCGCCCACGAGTTCATCCCGCAGCGCGATCCGATGACCAGCCTCCGCGAGGCCGTGGCCATCTGCGACGTGTGAGGCCCTCAAGAGGCCCGGCAGGGATTCACGGGATTCGAGCCCGGGCAGCTCGGGGCGCTGCGCGACCGCACGCGTGCCGCGCTGCGGTTTAAGAATGCGCTCAGTGGGCGTAGTGTGTTTGCAAACGGGGCGGCGAAAAGTGTACGATCCTGCCGGATCGGGAACCGGGAAACGGCCCAGAACCGACGGAGGTGTACGATCGTTTCGTCATCGATGCAGACCCGCCCGAGCCGGCGGACGCGAGCCCGACGGAAGATTCGCGGCGCCGTCGCGCGCGGGACTCGCCGCGTCGCACGCGCCACACAGGACATGTTCTTCCGCCGCGTCCACGGCGGGAGGCTCATCTACAACACCTGCTGGGAAGACCCCCGCATCGACCGCCGGCTGCTCGGGCTCGACAACGACAGCCGTGTCGTCGTCATCACCAGCGCCGGCTGCAACGCGCTCGACTACCTCCTCGACGACCCCCGCGCGGTCCACGCCGTGGACGTCAACTACCGCCAGAACGCTTTGATGCACCTCAAGCTCGCCCTCCTGCGGAAGGGCGGGCATGAAGACCTGTTCGCGATGTTCGGGCGGGGGCGCCACGAGCGGCATCGCGAGCTGTACGACGCGGTGCGCGACGGCATTCCCCCGTATGCGCGGACGTTCTGGGACCGCAAGATCGACTACTTCTCCGGCGCCGGGCTGCGGCGGTCGTTCTACTTCCACGGCACGGCCGGGGAGGTCGCCTGGCTGCTGGGCAAGCTGCTGCTGAACGTCAAGCGCGGGCTCCGCCCGCACGTCGGGCCCATGCTCGAGGCGCAGTCGCTGGCCGAGCAGCGCGAAATCTACCAGCGCGTCGAGCCCATCCTCTGGGGCCGGCTGAGCCGATGGCTCATGAAGCAGCCGGTCCTGATGACCATGATGGGCGTGCCCCGCCAGCAGGTCCGCCTGATCGACCGCCACCATCCCCTCGGCCTGGCCGGCTATGTCCGCGACAAGGTCCGCGCCGTGCTCACCGAGGTCGGCATCGCCGACAACTACTTCTGGCGCGTCTACATGACCGGCGAATACACGCCGACCTGCTGCCCGAACTACCTCCGGCCGGAGCACTTCCGCACGCTTGGCGACCGGGGCGACCGTGTCGCGACGCACACGTGCACCGTCACCGAGTTCCTCCGCGACAACCCCGGCAGGTACACGCATTACATCCTCCTGGACCACCAGGACTGGCTGGCCGGTCACGACCCCGAGGCCCTCGCCGAGGAGTGGGAGCTCATCCTCGCCAACAGCCGCCCCGGGACCAAGGTGCTGATGCGCTCGGCCGGGCTGGACCTCGGCTTCCTGCCCCGCAGCCTCGACGGGCGCGTGCGGTTCCTGCCGGACGTCACCGAGCCGCTGCACCGCGTCGACCGCGTGGGCACGTACGGCAGCCTGCACCTGGGAGTGGTGCAGTGACCGCCGGCGGCCCGGACGCCCCGGCCGCGGGCGCCGTGGACGGCCGGCCCGACGCGCTGCGGCGATACTACCGCTTCCACAGCCGCATCTACGACGCCACGCGGTGGTGCTTCCTGTTCGGGCGGCGGCGGCTGGTCGATGCCGTCGCCCGCCTGGCCGGCCCGGCCCCGCGGCGCGTGCTGGAGGTCGGATGCGGCACGGGGCGGAACCTCGCGGCCCTTGCCCGCCGCCTGCCCGAGGCGGAACTGACCGGCCTGGACCTCTCCGACGAGATGCTCGATGTCGCTCGGCGCAAGCTCGCCGGCTTCGACGAGCGCGTGCGACTCGTCCGCCGCGCGTACGACCGCCCGCTGGACCCGGGCGCGTTCGACGTGGTGGTCTTCTCCTACTGCCTGACGATGATCAACCCCGGCTGGGAGGCCGCCGTCGACGCCGCCGCCGGGGACCTCGCCCCCGACGGGCGCATCGCCGTGGCCGACTTCCATGCCACGCCCCTGGGCCTGTTCCGCCGCTGGATGAAGATCAACCACGTCCGCATGGACGCCCACCTGCTGCCCCGTCTCCAGGCCCGCTTCACCCCCGAGCGCACCGAGACCCCCCGCGCCTACGCCGGCCTGTGGCGCTGGCTGCTGTTCGTCGGGAGAAAACGCTCGCAGGACCCCTGAGCGGTCCTGCGCAGGTCATGTTGCGTGTGTGCTTGTCTTCGCGCTGCCTGCCCGCGTTGGCCTGCTTCGGCGATGCTACGGCATCGCCTGCATCGGCCGCCTTGGCAGGCAACGCGAATCCGGCGCACACACACCAACGAACTTGCGCAAGACCGCTTAGGGCGCCCCCGCGATGCGGGGGGCGAAGGTCCAGCGGTACTCGTGGCCGCGCTGGCCGGCGATCAGGGCGCACTGGCCGTTGTGGTACGTCCAGTGCCAGGCCATGTGCATCAGCAGGCCGCGGGGCGTGACGACGTGCTCCCCGACGGCCGTCTCGGCGTCGATGTCGGTCAGCGGGGCGATGCCCGCGCCGGTCACCTCCCGCCGCATCCGCCACGCGACGGCCTCGAGGTCCGCCGCCGCGGCCGGCTCGCCGGCCCGCCAGGAGGCCAACGGCTCGGCCAGGTCGGTCGGCAGGTCCGGCTCGACCACTTTTGTCAGCCACTGGGCCTCGCCCTGGATCATGTGGGCGGTGATCCGGGTGATGCTGTACCACCCCTCGGCCGGCGTCCACGCCAGCACGTCGGCCGGCAGCGGGCCGATCATGTGGAAATGCCGCGTTGTCAGCTCGTCCAGCGCCGCGACAAGGTGCGCGGCGACCTCGTTGGCGAACCCCGCCGCCGGCGGGTACGCGTACCGCCTCGGCCGCGAGACCCTCTTTTCCACCGCTGCCATATCTGCCACCTTTCTGTCATGCAGGACGGCGGGTCGGCGGGGTCCCCGGTACCGGTGCCGCCCATCGTGCCGCCGAGTTGCCGCGCGCCGCGGTTTTACCGGCCGCTGTCGGTCTCCGCGGCCTTGCTTGCGGCGAGGGCCCGTTCGATGAGGCCCTCGGTCAGCTCGTAGCCCTTCAGCAGAGGGAAGCCTTCCCAGATGACCACGCCGCCGGGCTCGACGAGGATCACGTGGGGGATGCCCACCACGCCGAGGGCCTTCTTCGTTCGGGCCTGGGTGTCGACCGCGCTGTAGTACTCGATCTCGGGCCCCTTCAGCGCCCGCACGTCGTCGGCGCTCTCGTGGGAGATGCCGATCACCGCCAGGTCGGCGCCGAACCGCTTGTGCAGGCGGTTCAGCAGGGGGATGGACCGCCGGCAGGGCGGGCACCAGGTGGCCCAGAACTCGATCAGCCGGAACTTGCCCTCGGTCTCCGGCTCGTCGGTCAGCCACTGCTCCACGTGAAGCTCCGGAGCCTCCTGCCACAGCACCGACTTCGCCCACATCTGCTTGCCCGCCGAAGGCTTCGCCGGCGGGACGTAGTCGGTGTCGAACGGCGAGCCGGTGACGAACCGCTTGTCCCCCCCGGCCGGGAGGGTCGCCGGGCTCGGGGCGGTGTAGGTCGGCGGATCGGCGGGTTCGGCGGCCGCCCGGGTCTCGGGCAGGCGCGTCGCGGGCGCTGTGGTCGCCCTTGCCGGCGCGGTGGCGGCGTGTTTCGCCGGTTGCGTCGCGGGGTCGGGAGCGTTCCGCCCTCCGCAGCCGGTCAGGAGGGCGAGGGCAAGGATCGGCACGGCGGTTTTCATCGAAAGCTCCTTTCGCGTTGGGAAGGGGCGTTGCGCGGGCCAACCCGGGCGGTCCGCGCCAACGGGCGAAGCCGTCGCCCGTCCCCGCCGAGCCGTTCTCGTCCCGGACGCCGCCGAGGGCCGGCAGCCCATGCGCGCCCGCCGCGGACGTCGGCCCATACGTCCGGCGCCGATTCTACCGTCCCCGGCGCTTCCGATCCACCGGCCGAGGGCGTATCATCCCGGTCCTGACAACCCACGACGCATCCGGACGCATGACAAGGAGCCACCCAATGACCGCCAACGCCAAGACGATGCCCATCGGCCTGCAGTTGTTCTCCGTCCGCCACGAGTGCCAGAAGGACGAGGGGAAGAACTTCCCCGCCGTCGTCGAGGCCGTCGCGAAGATGGGCTACCAGGGCGTGGAGTTCGCCGGGTACTACGGCTACTCGGCGGCGGAGCTGAAGCGCATCATCGACGACCACGGCCTGCCGTGCTGCGGCGCCCACGTCGGCCTCGACACACTTCTCGGCGACGAGCTCAAGCGATCGATCGACTTCCACCAGACGCTCGGCAACAAGTACCTCGTCGTGCCGGGCCTGAAGGAGGAGTACCGCAACTCGATCGACGCCTGGAAGCGCACGGCCGAGCTGTTCAACGGCATCGCCGAGCGGCTCAAGCCGCTGGGCATGTACACCGGCTACCACAACCACGCCGTCGAGTTCCAGCCGATGGAGGGGCAGGTCCCGTGGGACGTGCTCTTCGGCGCGACCGTGCCGGAGGTCATCATGCAGTTGGACATCGGCAACGCGATCCACGGCGGCGGGAACTGCGAGGCCACGCTGGCGACGTATCCCGGGCGATCGCTGACGGTGCACGTCAAGGAGTACGGCGGCAGCGACGAGGCGGTGATCGGCGAGGGCGAGGTGGATTGGCCGACGATGCTCCCGGCCATGGCGGAGACGGGCGGGGCCGAGTGGTTCATCGTCGAGCACGAGCGGGACCCGAATCGCGCCCTCGCCGACGTGGACAAGTGCCTCCAGTACCTCCGCGGCGTGCAGGAGTCGCTGTAGCGGCGGCAGGCAGAGCGAACGACCAGACGCAGAGAGGACACCCATGATCAAACTCGGTGCGAACAGTGTGTTGTTCCAGCAGCAGGACCTGGCCACGGCGATGCGCCACGTGGCCTGGGCGGGCTACGACGGCGTGGAGCTGTCGGCCCTGAAGAACATGTGCGAGCACCTGGTGCTCGACGACTGGCGGTCGCAGGTCGATGACATCCGCTCGCTCCGCGACGAGACCGGCCTGGAGTTGCTGAGCATGGAAGAGGGCGCCCTGGACGCCGACCGGCTGACGAAGGCGTTCGAGGCCGGCGCGGAGTTGGGCATCCCGGTGGTGAACGTCGGCCCCGGCGGCAAGGCGGACGTGCAGGAGGACTTCGACCGCCAGACCGACCTGCTGGCCGAGATGGCCGAGAAGGCCGGCACCTACGGCGTGACGCTGTGCGTCAAGGCTCACGTGGGTGCGAGCATCTACAGCACGCCGACGACGCTGGCGGCGATGGAGAAGATCTCCTCGCCGAGCTTCGGCATCGACATGGATCCCAGCCACATCCACCGCGCCGGCGAGAACCCCTCCGAGGCGCTGCCGCAGGTGCTGTCGCGGGTACGGCACGTTCACATTCGCGACTGCAAGGGCCGCGGGCCCAAGCCCGGCGATCCCCCGGACCAGGCCTGCGGGCGCGGCGACATCGACCTGATGGCCTACTGCAAGTCGATGGTCGACGGCGGCTACGACGGCCCGGTCTGCCTGGAGGTCATCGGCGGGGGCAAGTACGAGCTCTCCCGCCAGGCGATCATCGCCGCCGAAAGCTACGGCTACCTCAACGCCTGCCTCAAGGCGCTGGGAGGGCGGTAGGGGGCGCACCCCCCGTCGCCGGGCCCCAAGTGCGTCTACAGACAGGAACTCCCGCGGGGACAGGCCGCGGCTCTGGTGCGCTGGCGGTCAGTACACGCGCCAGGGCTCGCGCTTGGGGCGGTCGAGCCAGCGGTTGGCTTCGGGGTCGCCGATGAATTCCTCCTTCACCGGGTCCCACTTCAGCGGGCGCTTCAGCCAGTACGCGAGGTTGCCGAGGTGGCAGACCGTCACGGAGCGGCAGCCGATGGCGACGTCGCAGATCGGCCGCTCGCGCGTGCGGATACAGTCCAGCCAGTTGCCCTTCTGGCTCGTGCTGTAGTACAGCCGCACCTCGTCGGCGCCGATGGGCGTCTTCATGATGCTCGGGGGATCCGTCCACAGTTGCCCGCGGTCCACGCCGATCCGCCCCTCCGTGCCGTGGAAGACGATCTGGGCGCCCTCGGCCCCGCCGTGATGGACCTTCACGCCGTTGGCGTACACGTACGTCAGGTGCTTGTGGTCCTTGCCGTCGGGCGGGTAGATCTCCCGCGGGCCCGAGTCGTCCATGTCCAGCGCCCACTGGACGATGTCGAAGTGGTGATGCCCCCAGTCGGTCATCCCGCCGCCGGAGTAGTCCCGCCAGGACCGCCAGCCGCGGAGGATGCGCTCGTGGAACGGCCGCTCGGGCGCCGGGCCCAGCCACATGTCCCACACCACGCCGTCGGGGACGGGCTGGGGGGGCAGGTCGCAGGGGCGGGAGGGCCCGCCGACGTTGACGTGGATCTTCTCGATCTCGCCGATCCGCCCGCTGCGGACCATCTCGCAGGCGAAGCGGAACTTCCCGCCGTAGGCCGACCGCTGCTGGCTGCCGGTCTGGAAGACCACGCCGTAGCGGCGGACGGCGTTGACCATCTCGCGGGCCTCGCGGATGGTCAGCGACATCGGCTTCTCGCAGTAGATGTCCTTGCCCGCGCGGGCGGCCAGGATGCTCGGAATCGCGTGCCAGTGATCCGGCGTGCCGATCAGCACCGCGTCGATGTCGTCGCGGGCCAGCAGCTCGCGGAAGTCCGTGTACTTCGCCACCGACTTGTTGTGCGCGTGGCGGGCGAGCTTGTCGTCGCGGACGTCGCAGACGGCCAGCAGCTCCGTGCCCCCCGCCCCGCCCCCGGCGGGCCCGCCGAGGCCGATGATCCCCGTCGTGATCCGGTCGTTGGCCCCGAAGGCCGACTGCGGCACGAAGTACGGCGCCGCGGTCGCGGCCGCGGCGGACTTGAGAAACCCTCGCCTGGTCAGTTTCGCCGTGCGTCCCATCGTGGACCTCCCGGGGTGAACGTTTCTATCTCAAACCCCGTGCGGCGCGCGCAGTTGCGGGCGCCGGCGAGACGCCGCGGCTCGCCCCGTCGGCGAAGACCGCCCGCGTTGGCGAGCGCAGCAGGGCTGCGGCGTCTCGCCGCGGGGGGGGCTCCTCCGCAAACGCACCCGGCGTTCGCGGCGCCTACCGGATCGATTCCTCCGGCAGCTCCTTCTTGACGCCCTCGTCGAGGGGCATCTTGTCCGGCAGGGCGCCGGTGGCCTTCATCAGGCGGTTCAGCTCGGCCTGGAGGCGGGCGATGGTCTTCTTGTGGGCCGGGCTGTCGATGAGGTTGTTCCGCTCGCCGGGGTCGTTCTTCAGGTCGTACAGCTCGGCCATGTGGCGGTCGGGCCCGCCGTCGCCGTGGGGGTAGCGGACGTACTTCCACCGGTCGGTCCGCACGCCGCGGACGTTCGGCGTGTAGGGGAACTGCTTCTCGTAGTTGTACTCGTAGAACCAGCTCGTCCGCCAGTCGGCGTCACGGTCGGCCAGCAGGGGCTTGAAGCTGCGCCCGTGGATGCCCTTCAGCGGCGGGGCCCCGCAGATGTCCAGCACGCTGGGGGCGAGGTCGACGTTCAGGACCATCCCCTCGACCTGCGTGCCGGGCTTGACCAGCGGGGGGTAGCGGAGAAGCAGCGGCACGCGGATGGACTCCTCGTGCATCGTCCGCTTGTCGGTCATGCCATGCTCCCCGAGGAACATGCCGTTATCCCCCGCGAAGATCACCACCGTCTCATCCAGCACGCCGAGCTTCTTCAGGGCGGCCAGCACGCGCCCGACGCTGTCGTCGACGCTCTTGATCGTGGCCGTGTAGGACCGGACGAAGCGGGCGAAGTCCTTGACGCTCTCGGGGCGGGCATCGGGGAACTTCTCGCGGAAGCCGTAGATCGGCCCATAGATGCCGTGCCACGTGTCGATCCGCTGGCGGACCCACTTGGGCTTGTCCTCCAGGTCGAACGCGCTGGGGGGATACTTCACCGGCATGTCGTCCAGCAGGTGCTCGTACTTCGGTTCCGGGGTGAACGGCGTGTGCGGGGCCTTGTGCCCCAGGATCAGCAGGAACGGCTTGTCCGTCGCCTTCCGCCCGGAGGTGAGCCACCGGATGGCCATGTCCGTGACGTTCCCGGTGTAGTAGCCCTCGACCACCTTCCGCCTGCCGTTGAGGTTCCAGGTGTTGTCGAAGTAGGTCCCCTGGCCCTTGTGGCTGACCCAGTAGTCGAAGCCGGGGCGCTTGGAATCGTCCGCTTCCCCCATGTGCCACTTGCCCACGTAGGCCGTCTCGTACCCCGCCGCCTGGAGCCGCTTGGGAAAGCTGGGCAGGTCGTGGGGGTAGTCGGTGAAGTTGTTCGTCACCCCGTGGCTGTGGGCGTAGAGGCCGCTGAGAAACGACGCCCGGCTGGGCGAGCAGAGGCTCGTGGTGACGAACATGTTGCGGAAGTGCGCCCCCTCGGCCGCGAGGCGGTCGAGATGGGGCGTCTTGAGGTACTTGTGCCCGGCGCAGCTCATCTGGTCCCACCGCTGGTCGTCGGTGAGAATGAAGACGACGTTCGGGCGGCGGGGGGGATCCTTCTCGGCGGCGGCGAGGCGGGGCAGGGCGGCCGCGGCGGCCCCGGCCCCGAACGTGCGGAGGAACTGTCGTCGGTTCATGGCGTATCCCTTCGCGTTGGTTCTCCGGTCTGCACCGACGTGGAGCGTACCGGCGCCGCGGCCGACGCACAAAGTGTTTTCCGGCCCTCGGGAGGACCTGGCGCCTGGCGTGGCGACGCCAGTGCAGCAGTAGAACCCTCGTTGGGGGTGGTTTGGCGTCCGGGGGGCGGTCGGCGTGAACCGGTGGTGCGGTCGCGGCGGCACGTTCATGGCGCCTCCTGTGGGGGCTTGTCGTCTGGTGCTTCGAATTTGGTCCTTCCGCCGGGAAGCTGTGGCGGTACGATGTCGCGATGGACCTACCGACCGTCGCCATCGTGGGCCGGCCCAACGTCGGCAAGAGCAGCCTGCTGAACCGCATGGTGGGCCACCGCATCTCCATTGTCGATCCGACGCCGGGCGTGACGCGCGACCGCATCTCGGCCGTGTGCGCCGTCGGGGAGGGCTTCGTCGAGCTGGTGGACACCGGCGGGATCGGCATCGTCGATCACGACCGCCTCGAGGAGCACGTGGAGAACCAGATCGCCTACGGCCTGGCCGAGGCGGACGCGATCCTCTTCGTCGTCGACGCCCGGGAGGGCGTCACGCCGCTGGACCGCCAGGTCGCCTCGCGGCTGCGGCGGCTGAACCTGCCGGTCGTCCTGGCCGCCAACAAGGTGGATGAGACGACCCTGACCGGCGAGGTCGGCGAGCTGCCGTCGCTGGGCTTCGGCGAGGCCCTGCCGATCTCCGCCCATCACGGCCACGGGATCCCCGAGCTGCTGGAGCGGCTGGAGGAGGTCGTCGGCGAGATGCCCGCCGAGGCCCCGGCCGCGACGGTGATGAAGCTGGCGGTGGTGGGCAAGCGGAACGCGGGCAAGAGCACGTTCATCAACGCCCTGGCCGGCTCGCAGCGCGTGATCGTCTCGGAGACGCCGGGGACCACGCGGGACAGCGTGGACGTGACGATCGAGCGGGGCGGGCGGCGGCTGACGGTCATCGACACCGCCGGCGTGCGGAAGCGGCGGAGCATCGCCGACGACATCGAGTTCTACAGCTACCGCCGGTCCCTGCGGAGCATCCGCCGGGCGGACGTGGTGGCCCTGCTGATCGACGCCTCCCTGCCGGTCTCCAAGGTGGACAAGGACCTCGCCCGCCAGGTGGCCGAGGAGTTCAAGCCCGTCCTGCTGGTGGTCAACAAGTGGGACCTCGCCTCCGGCAAGGCGGCCGGGGAGGACTACGCGGACTACTTCGCGAAGGTCTTCCCCGAGCTGAGCTACGCGCCGATCACGCTGACGACGGCGACCGAGGGCGTGAACGTCGGCGAGACGGTCGCCCTGGCCGAGCAGCTCTTCGACCAGGCCCGCCACCGCGTGACGACCGCGAAGCTCAACGAGGTGATCGGGGAAATCCTCCAGCAGCGAGGCCCCAGCCACAAGCACGGCACGAAGCCGCCGAAGATCCTGTACTGCTCGCAGATCGGCACGTGCCCGCCGACGATCGTGTGCTTCGTCAACGACGTCCGCAGCTTCGACCGCAACTACCAGCGATACCTCGTCAACCAGCTCCGCGAGCACTTGCCCTACGCCGAGGTCCCCATCCGCCTGTTCTTCCGGTCGCGACACCGGGACGAGCGGTAGCCGGCCGGTCGGTGCCCGGCGGTCCAGGACTCGGGGGTAAGGCTCCGGCCGGCCACCGAACAGGGGCTGCCGTTCGCCAACGCAGCCAGGGGGTTGCATCTCGCCGCCGGCATGCCATAGTGGCCCGGACGTGATCCGTTCGCTGTCTGAGGTAAGGAGTGTTGTTCCATGATCTGGGGCTACGCCGGCGTCTGGCCGGGCGAATTCAAGGTATGGGACGGGGACCGGACGATGAATACGCTCCGGTTCCTCGTCGAGCACGGGTTCCGGTCCACCGGCGCGCCGCTGGGCGAGCTGGACGACCCCGCCCGCCGCGACGAGATCGGGCAGTTTGTCGCCGAGCACGACCTGGCCCTCACGCCGCACCTGGGCGTCCGCGGCGTGCCCGGGCGGTTCTTCGATCCCGACGTCGACGCCGTCCGCCGGGCCATCGACGCGTCCGTCGAGGCGATCCGACGGCACCGCGATGTGGTCCGGGCGCCGATCGTCACATTCGGCGTCGGGCCCTACCACCGGTTCATGGACTCGCCCTCCCTCGACGAGCAACTCGACCGCCTCGCCGACGTCCTGCCCCCCGCCGCCGCCGCATGCCACGAGATGGGCTGCCCCCTCGGCATCGAGAACCACGGCGACTACTACTGCGACGACCTCGTCGAGCTCTGCCGCCGCGTGCCCCACCTGGGCATCTTCCTGGATACCGGCAATACGTACCTGATCGGCGAGCGGAGCCTGCCCGCCTGCCGCGCGGCCGCGCCGTACACGATCGGCACGCACTTCAAGGATCACGTGGTCCATCCGAACCCCAAGACCCTCTCCTTCGAGATCGAGGGCGCGGCGCTCGGGGCGGGTCACGTCGGCCTGGCGGACATCTGGGACATGCTTCGCCGCCACGCCCCGGCCGCCGAGAAGCTGGTGATGCAGTGGGAACTGGTCCCGCCGAAGGACATGGACCCGTTCGAGTGCCTGGAGGCGAGCTGGGCGTTCATCCGCTCGCTGCCGGAGGTGGACGCATGAGCGCAGAGGCCACCGACACACTGCGGGCCGTGCTGGTCGGCTGCGGCGGGATGGGCCGCAACCAGGCGAAGATCCTCGCCGGCATGGACGAGTTCGAGCTGGTCGGCGTCTGCGACGTGCTCGCCGAGAACGCCGAACGCGCCGCCGAGCTTGCCGGGACCGTCGCCTACACCGACTTCGGCGAGATGCTCGCGGCCACCTCCCCGGACACCGTCAGCGTCTGCACCGCCAACGACACGCACGCGGCCCTGACGATCCAGGCCGCCGAGGCCGGCGTGCGCGGCGTCTACTGCGAGAAGCCCATGGCCACGAACCTCGCCGACGCCCGCGCCATGACGGCCGCGTGCGAGGAGGCCGGCATCCCGCTGGTGATCAACCACCAGCGCCGCCTCCGCCCGGACCTGGTCGAGGCCCGGATGCTGATCGAGGCCGGGGCGGTCGGCGAGGTCCGCGTCCTCCGCGGGCAGTGCGCCGGCGACGTGCTCAGCGACGGCACGCACCTGGTGGACAGCCTGCTGTGGCTGCTGGGCGACCCGCAGATCGAGTGGGTCTTCGGGCAGATCGAGCGGGACATCGAGGCCGACCGGGCCCGCCTGGCCAGGCGCGGCCGGGGCGGCGAGCCGGGCTGCCGCTACGGGCACCCGGTGGAGACGGGCGCGTCGGCGGTCGTCAAGGTGGCCGACGGGCCGCGGATCGAACTTCTCACCGGCGACGTCCGCGAGCCGGACCGCATCTACCAGGACTACGAGGTCCTCGGCACGGCGGGTCGCCTCTGGCGGACCGGCGACCGCCACAAACCCAACCTGTTCATCCAGGACGCCGACGGCGGCTCGTGGCGGGCGGGGACCGACGAGTGGATGCACAAGCCCGTGCCCGCCGGCGAGGGCGAGGCCGGCACGTGGCGCCCCGTCGAGCTGCCGGAGTTCGCCGGCCGGGACGCCATGGTCGACGCCTACGGCCGTTTCGCCGCGGGCGTTCGCGGCGGGGGCGACCCGCACCCGATGCGGGCGGCCAACGCGCTGCGCGGCTTCGAGGTCGTCATGGCGGTGTACGAGTCCGCCCGGCTGCACCGGAAACTGTCATTGCCCCTGAGGCAGGACCGGTTCCCGCTGGAGCTGATGATCGAGGCCGGGACGTTCGAGTAGCCGCGGCCCCCGCCGCGGCCGGCAGGAGAAGGAAGGACACGACGATGGCGATTTCCTGTTCGACCAGTGCATTCAAGGTTCCGCTGAACGTGGCCCTGGATAACGTGGTCTCGCTGGGCTTTTCCCACACCGACGTAATCTGCATCCCCAGTTGGGGGCACGTGGTGCCCGCCGACCTCGTGGAGAATTTCGACGCCGCCGCCGGCGAGGTCGAGTCCCTGCTGGCCGAGCGGTCGCTGACGGCAACGGCCTTGAACTGCGCCTTCGGGGCGCATCCGTACCAGCGGGACGACCCGGACGCCAATGCCCAGCGGCTGGCCGAGCTGGACGCGGTCTGCCGGCTGGCCACGCGACTGGGCGCGAAGGTCTGCTCGTTCTATCCGGGCTACAAGGAGCACGGGACCGAGGCGGGCGACATGATCGCCCGCACGGCCGAGACGTGTCGCGAAATGCTGGGCGTCGCCGCCGCCCGGGGCGTGACCGTCGCCCCCGAGCCGCACTACGCCACGCCGCTGGAGGACCCCGCCGCGGTGGCCGAACTGCTCGAGGCCGTCCCGGAACTCGAGGTCGTCTACGACCCCAGCCACTGGGCGATGCAGGAGATGGCGCTGACGCGGACGGAGTTCATGCTCGACCGCACGGTGCACGTGCACCTCCGCGACGCCGCGCCGGGCAAGATGCAGGAGGTCTTCGGTGATGGCACGGTGGACTTCGAGGCGCTGATCGGCGCCCTGCGGAGCCGCGGCTACGCCGGGCACTACGCGATCGAGTATCTGCCCAAGCTCGAAGGCGGCGAGACCGCCGAACAGATCACCGCCCTCCGCGACCGCATCGCCCCGCTGATCGCCGACTGAGCGGCGGGCGCAGGCCCGCGGACGCCGACCGCGTTCGCGGTGCGTCTGCTCTTGCCGATTTCGGGCAACCGGCAACGAGCGGAGAACCTGATACGGTATGGCGCCGCTGGGGTTCCCGCTACTTCGCCACGCTGTCGGCGATCAGCTTGAGGAACGCCGGGTGGTACTTGCCGAAGTTCTTCCCCGCCCGGTTGCGGGTCATGCTCACCACCAGGTCGTTCTCCAGGTCGATCCGCAGCGTGGCGCTGGCGGCCGAGCCGTGACCGAACGTCCGCTCGCTGAGTACGTCCGTGCTCATCCACGTGCAGCCGATGCCCCAGACCGTCTCGGTGTCCGGCCCCAGCAGCATGGTGAGCTTGCGGGGCAGCATCTTGTCGCGGGTGGCCTCGCTGAAGAACCGCGTGCGTCCGTACGCTCCGCCGTTGAGCAGCATCTGTCCGATGCGGGCCATGTCCATCGCGGTGGACTCGGCGTCCCATGACCCGGTGGCGGCGCGGGTGAAGTGACAGCCCAGCGGGGAGAACAGGTGGTTGTAGTAGAAGTGCGGCAGGGACTCGCCGCTGACCTGCTCGATAACCTTCCCGGCCAGGGCCAGGCTCATGCCGTTGTACTGGTGCTTGACGCCGACCTCCAGATGCGGGGCCAACTCGGCGACGCGCTGCTCGAAGTCGCTCTCGTCGTCGCCCCAGTGCCCCCACATGCCCGCGCAGTGGCAGATCAGGTGGCGGATGGTCAGGGGGTTGTTCGTCTTGACGCCCTTGAAGGCCGGCAGGTATGCCGAGACGCGGTCGTCCAGGCCGACCAGGTTCTGGTCCACCAGCATCATCAGGCACGTGCCCTGGATGAGTTTGGTGATCGACGCCATCCAACTCGGCGTGTGGACCGTCATCGGCTTGCCGTCCCGCTCGCCGTAGGCCTTGTGCAGGACGATCACCCCGCGCCGCGCCACACAGGCGATGAACGCCTCGTCGGTGTCCTTCGACCAGCGCGTCAGCAGCTCGTCGAGCTTCTTGTCCGTCCCCGCGAGGAAGCCGGCCTTCTCGCACGAGCCGGGGTGAAGGATCGGGGCCTGTCCGCCCGGGGTCAGCCGCGGGCAGGCGAACCCTCCCGGGAACCGCTCGGCGTTGCCGTTGAGCTTCCGCTTCAGCGTCACCCAGTACTGGCGGTTGCGGGGCTCGTACTCGAGGATGAAGGGCACCGGCTTGCCCTTGTGCTCCCCCGTCTCGTACAGCCCGGCCACGACCGCCGCGGCGGCGTCGAACCGGCGGGCGTGGTCCATGAACACCCAGCGGACGTAATCGCTGACGACCTCCTTCTGCGCGGCCACCGCCGCCCCGGAAATGCCGAACGCCTTGGGCAACTCGAGCGTGCCGCCGAAGTCCTCCCGCCACCAACTGAACTGCTCCGGCGTGCGGAAGAGCGTGTGGTAGCGGGTGTAGCTTCGCCCGTCCTCGCCGTGGACGGTCACCACCGCGCCGTACCGGCCGGGGTTCTCGGCCGCTGTTACAGGATCGCAGTTGGCGTCGTAGAACGACGTCTCGATGCGATAGGGCCCGATGAGCTCCTCGACCAGCAGCGGGCGGCTGAATCGGCAGGGGGGGAAGACTTGCCCGTGGAAGATGCACGGCTCGAAGGCCGGGCGCGTCTCCAGCCAGAGCCGCGCGCGCTCGACGTCCGGGTCGGGCAGGGCCAGCGTGGCGATGCGCTCCCCGTCGAGGGTCACCCCCAGCGGCCCGTAGGGCTTGCCTCGCGGGGGCATCGGCGCGGTGAGGTCCGCCTCGGCCCGGCCGGCCTCGAGCTCGGCTTTGCCGCGGGCCAGCTCGGCCTCGCCGTCGCGCAGGATCACGGTCTTGCCGGCCAGCTTCGCCGGGCCCACCACGGTGACGGCGACGCGGCGGAAGTGTTCGTAGCGTCCCGTCGCGGCCGCCAGGACCGCCGGGGAGGGCTCCTTCGCCAGCCGGACGGTGTGCATCCGCGTGCTGTCGGCGTGGGCCTCATCGAGCGGGAACCAGATCATCCGATCCCGCTGGCCCGGAGTGTCGCCGTCGTTGACGTAGATCTGGAACGCGGCCTCGGTACCCAAGGCCGGCTTGATGCCGAGGTTGCTCCACGGCAGCAGGGCCTCCATCAGGTAGCCGGACTCGGTCTTGGTTCGCACGGCCGAGACGGTCGCGGGCTGCTTCTTCAGCTCCTCGCTGGCCCGGCGGTCGAAGATGTGCGTGCGGACGTCGGGGTGGTTGGCGGTCCGGCCGGGGGCGATGAGAACCTGGATCCGCTCGGCCCCGCCGACCTTCTCGGCCTGGAAGAGCTCGATGCAGTCGGCCTGCCAGAGGCGGCCGGCCTCGTCGGCCTCGAAGGGCACGCTGTCGGTGACGTGCAGGAGGATCAGCAGTCCGCGGTCGTCCCAGGCCAGGCGGAAGCGCCCGTCGAGGTCCTCGACGGGGCAGACGGGCCCGTCGGGCCAGCTCATCGCCTCGATCCGCAGGCCCTTCTCGCCCCAGTCGCCGCCCTTGCCGTCCAACTCGATGCCCTCGATACGAGGCACGTCGAAGACCTGGCCGGCCTCGTCGGCCCACGCCGCGCCCGCCGCCACCAGCACGACGGTCGCCAATCCAAGACATCTCATCGCGTCGCTCCTGTGAAAGGGGCCCCGGAAGATACACGTCGAAGCCGGGAGCATACCCCTGCGGCGGTTCGGCGCCAAAGGCGGTTTGTCGGCTTTCGGCGCGATGGTAGAATCGCGGGCAGGACCGCGATGCCGGGCGCCCGCCCGACCGGGCCGCCATGGAGAGAAAGGCGCAGACCGCCATGATTCGCACACTCCCCTCCCGCACGTTCCGTCCCGTCGCGTTTCTGCTGGCCGCCACGGCGGCGCTGGGCGTCGTCTCCCCGGCGTCGGGCGTGCCGGACTACCGCCGCCGCGAGCGCCAGGAGGCCGCCAGGGCCCTCGAGCCCATCCTCAAGGCCCCGGAACCCGCCGGGCGCGTCATCGCGCATCTGCGGAGCATCGAGGACGCCGAGAAGCTGGAGCTCGCCCTCGTCGCGCTCGCCGAGGCGATGCAGTCCGCCGGCTCGTACGCCGTCGCCGAGACGGCCTTCGACCGCCTCGTCGCCGCCGGCGACGCGCGGTCGGCCGTCCTGGGCGCCGACGTGCTGCTGAAGTCCATCGACGTCGTCAAGCTCAGCGCCTACGGCGCCAGCAAGGAGATCCGGGGGTATCCCGATGCGCTCTGCGAGCGGGCCGCCAGCTTGCTTGACCACCCCGATCCGGTCGTCCAGGCGATGGGCGAATGGGCCCTGGCCCTGCGAGTGAAGAAGCACGACGCGACGAACAAGAAGCTGCCCCAGCTCTATCTTGGCCGGGAGGACCCGCCGGCCTGGTACCGGGCCTGGAAGGCGCGCGGGCGCGAGCGCCACCTCCGGGACGATTACGCCCGCCAGCTCGTCCAGCTCAACCGCCACCGCACGGCCGGCGCCGTCGGCGAGGCCGTCGAGGCCGTCGCGGCGCGGATCGAGGCGCTGGCGGCCGATCCCGCCAGCAGGCCGGCCGAGCGGCAACTGGAGGCATTCGGCGAGGCCCTGGCGTCGGCGCGGCAGGCCGTCGCCGCCGGCGACCTGCCCGGGGCCCACGCGGCGTATCTGGCGCTTCGGCAGGCCGCTCGCGGCGCCATCGCCGCCGCCCGCGGGGAGTTCCCCGCCGAGGGCATGGTGTTCTTCACCAACCCGGCCATCCCCGGGGGGGTGTGGAACGTCAACGTCGCCGTCACCGGGCGGACGAACATCCCCGTCGGCGAGCTGTACGTCAAGCGCAGCGCCGACCCGGCGGCCCCGGCCCGGGCGCTGCTGAACGGGGCGATCGGCGCCGGCTCGATCCGGGGCATCGACCTGGACTGGCAGGGCGACCGGGTGGTGCTGTCCTTCTGGCACCAGCCGCTGACCGGCAAGCCGCCGTTCGGCTGGGACTACAAGAAGAACGCGTTCCTCTACGAGCTGTCGCTGTCCGGCGGCGAGCCGAAGCCCCTCACCGGCTCGCCGGGCTCCAACGACATCGAGCCGTGCATCCTGCCCGACGGCGGGATCGTCTTCGCCTCCGACCGGTCGAGCTTCGGCAACCAGTGCGCCGGGCCGTTCCTCCAGAACAAACGCTGCACCACGCTCTACCGCCTCGACGGCGACCGGGCGGCCGAGCCGGTGGCCATCAGCAACAACAAGGACTTCGACCGACACCCTCACGTGCTTCACGACGGGATGGTCGTCTTTCTGCACTGGGAGTACCAGGAGCGCGACTTGTACAACCTCCATACCGCCTGGCGATGCCGCCCGGACGGGACGAACATGGACGCGTTCTACAAGCAGCACATCAGCCGCCCGTACTCGATCCGCGACGTCCAGCAGGCCCCCGGCAGCGACCTGTGCGTGGCGACCGTGCAGGGGCACCACGACGGGCACAACGGCCCGGTGATCCTCTTCGACCCGTCGCGGGGGATCAACAACACCGAGGCGATGTGGCTGCTGACGCCGGGCGCCAGCTCGATCGAGGGCGGGCTGGGGCCGCTGCGGGACCAGGTGGTTGCCCCCGGGGGCGTGCGGAATCGCGGCGGATCGTACATCAACCCGTTCCCCATGTCCGAAAACTGCTTCCTCGTCGGCCACGATATGACAGCCAACGAGTCCGAGTTCGCCCTGTACTACATCGACGTATGGGGCAACCGCGAGCTGCTCCACCGGGACGCGAACGTGAGCTGCTTCATGCCCCACCCGCTGCGGAAGCGTACCCGTCCGCCGGTGGTGGCCGACCAGGTCGACCCCAAGGCGACGCACGCCACCGCGTTCGTCGAGGACGTCTACCGCGACCTCCCGGGCGTCCCGCGCGGGGCGGTGAAGTACCTGCGGATCAGCCAGCGGCTGATGCTGCCCGCCCCGGTGGACTACGACGACCCGGACTACCGGCACAATCACCTGCACTACCTGCCCGGGGACGCGACGACGCGGCACTTCGCCCACTGGACGTGGGCGCCGACGCGGACGGTGGGGATCGTGGACGTCGAGGCCAACGGCAGCGCGTACTTCAAGGTGCCCGCCGGCACGCCGGTGTTCCTCCAGGCCCTCGACGCCAATCATTGCGAGATCCGCCGCATGAGGACCAGCTTCACGCTCCAGCGAGGCGAGTTCCGCGGCTGCACCGGCTGCCACGAAAGCCGCATGGAGACCGTCGCGCTGCGCAACGCCTACCGGCCGGAAGTGCTCCAGCGCGGCCCGCAGACGCCCGTCCCGCCGGCCTGGGGGGACACGACCGTCCTGGACTACCGCCGGGACATCCAGGCGATCTTCGACAAGCACTGCACGGCCTGCCACGGCAAGAACGAGCCGAAAGGCGGTATCGAGTTGACATCGCGGGAGATCGGGGGGTTCCCCCAGTCCTACCGCACGCTGTTCGGCCTCAAGCCCGGCGACCCCACGCCGATCAAGGCGCTGGACTGGCACCTGGAGCTGCACCCCGAGGCCAGGGGCGACAAGTTCATCCACGGGCGGGACGCCGATCCGATCCTCCGCCGCATGCAGCGCAACGACTGGCCGGGGATGCTCGTGTCGATCTCCGACCGCCACAGCGAGGCGGAGATCACGATGCCGTACCAGTTCGGCACGAACCGCAGCAAGCTGATCCGCACGCTCCTGGACCACCCGCAGCACCGCGAGAAGGTCCGCGGGAAGCTCAGCGATGTGGAATGGCTGAAACTGGTCACGTGGATCGACCACAATGCGGTGTACCACAGCACGGTGATCGACGTCTCGAAGTACCGCTCGCAGAAGACGCTCACCCGCGTGCGGTACGTCCTGCCCTCGCCCTGGCAGCCGGCGGACCTGAACCCGCCGTTCTACAACAGGGCCGACACCAGCGCCCCGCCGGCGGCGGCAGGGCGATAGCCGGCGTCCCGGGCCGAACACGATCGAGTCGTATGAACTCCGGCGGTTGGTTCTCCGCCGGGGCTGCGGCTCAGTCGTCGAAGGTGCGGCCGAGCTGGAGCGTCCAGTGGTCGGTGCGGCAAGGGAAGGCGGGCAGGTCCTCGCTGTTGACGAGGTTGCCGATCGGGTTGTTCGCCCAGCCGTAGCGCGCGGCGACGGGGCGGGGCACCTCGCCACTGGTCAGGACCACGCGCGGGCCGTCGATGGCCGCCTCCGCCCAGTGCCACACCCGGTCGGCCCCGGCGAGGGCGAAGCCCTTGAGCTTCCCCCCGCCTCGGGCGGCCAGACCGTCGGCGACGTGGTCGAACGTCAGCACCGCCTTGCCGCCGGCGAACGTCGCATCCTTGAGAACCGGGCCCGACCACGCGATGTCCTTGCCGTACGCCTTCGCCATCGCCGCCAGAAACAGCCGGTGACCGACGAGCTGCTTGTTGGCCGGGTGAATCTGCCACGGGCCCTCCTCCTCGGTCATGCAGTCGATGGTGCTGACGCGATGGGCGCCCGGCACGGTGCGGGCGACGGCGGCCTGGCTGTCGCGAAGGGCCGGCCAGGGGGCCTCCTCGCTGGGCCGCGTCTGGAGGAAGCCGAAATTCGCCAGTTCGACGAACAGGAAGGGCAGGTCGGGCTTGCCCCACAGCCACCGCCACTCGTCGATGAGACCCGCCTGGAGCATCTCGTACTGCTCGGCCCGGCCGGCGTTGCTCTCGCCCTGGTACCACAGGAACCCGCGGACGGTGTACGGTGCGGCGGGGAGGACCATGGCGTTGTGGAACCGCCCGGGTCGGGCGGCGGTGTTGGGGTCTCGCGGCCCGCGGGGGCGGCGGGGGGGCTTGCGCCCGGCCTTGCGGGCCTCGGCAGCCTTCGCCTGCCAGGCGGCCAGGACGGGCTGGTAGGCGGCGAGGTCCTCCTCGTACAGCGCCTCGCGGCGGCGCCAGAGCTCCAGGAGCCGGGGCAGGTGCTTCTGGATGAACTCGCGGCTGAGCCAGGGCTCGATGGCCGAACCGGGCACGGCGTTGTGGACGATGCCGACCGGTACGCCGAGGGCCTCGCCGAGCTCGACGGCGAAGAAGTACGCCGTGCCGGGGAACTCCCCGACGGTCTCGGGGGTCGAACGCCTCCACTCGGCCCGGACCGTCCGCTGAGGCTCATCCGCCCGCCAGCCGCCCTCGCGAGGGTGCGTGTTGCAGTCCCAGACGCGGATCGTCGGGCGGTCGGCGGCGGCGCGGACGGCCTCGAAGTTGTCGCATCGCCGCACCGCCCACCACATGTTGCTCTGTCCGCCGGCCAGCCAGACCTCGCCGACCGCGACGTCTGGGAACGCCGCCTTGCTCGTGCCCTTGACGGCCAGCTCGAAGGGCCCGGCCCCGGCGGCGCCGGAGGGGATGTTGGCGTCCCACCGGCCGTCCTCGCCGGCCTCGGCCGTGGCGGCCCGCCCGCGGAAGGTCACTGTCACCTTCGTGCCCGGCTCGTCCCAGCCCCAGACGGCGACGTTGGCGTCCCGCTGGAGGACCATGTGGTCGGCGAAGATGGAGGACATCTCGAGTTCGGCCGTCGCCGCGGCGGCGGCGGCGAGCAGCACGCAGGCCGCCAGGGCGGCGGTGCGACGCGTGGGATGCATGCGGGGTCCTTTCTGCTGTATCGGGTGTCGGGTCCATTGTCCTCGCGGCGGGCGCGGCACACAACGCCCGGCCGGCGCGTTTCAGGGGCGTGCGATGACGACCCGACGACGCCCCGGCCCGCGACGCGGCGGGAACACTACGGAGACATTGAAACATGACACGCACCTGGATGGTTCTTCTGCTGACGGCGGCGACGGCCGCGACCTCGGCGCCTGCCGAGCCGGCCTTTCAACGGACGGAGGACTTCTCGAACGTGCCCGACGGCAACCTGCCGGGTGGATGGGAGATCACCGGCTTCACCTGGGAGGCCGACGACGGGCGGCTGCTCTGCGAAGACGCGGGCAAGACGTTCGCGATCTGCACGGCCGCGCCGCACGGGCGCGAGGTGACCGTCGAGGCGACGATCATCCCCCGCCGCGCCCTGGGCAACCAGTGGAAGATCGCCGGGGTGTGCGTCTACCGCGACGGGAAGAACTACTGGCACCTGGCGTTGACCGAGTCGCCCACGAACACGGGCCAGACGCCGAAGCGCAGCTTCGAGCTGGTGGAGTGCCACCGCGGCTCGTGGCTGGCCAACTACGAGGGCGACACGGCCCTGCCGCGGCGGGGGGAGTCCGTCGGCGGGGATGCGAGGTGGGGGTACGGCAAGGCGTACCGCTTCCGGTTGGCGCTGACGGGGGAGGGCATCTCGGGAACCGTCCGCGACGCCGCCGGGACGCTGCTCTACAAGCGCTCGTTCCGCTTCCCGAAGGGCAAGCCCGCCGTGACGGCCGGGCGGCCCGCCCTGGACAGCGGCGACTTCCGCGTGCACTTCGACGACGTTCGCGTGGCCGTCGGCAAGCCGGTGGGCCCGCCGGCGAGCGAATCCCCGCCGCCGGCGCCCGCCTGGGACCGCGAGCCGATGAGCGACATCCGCGGCAAGGCGACGGGCTTCTTCCACGTACAGCGGATCGACGGGACCTGGTGGCTGATCGACCCGGCGGGATGGGCGTTCTACGACGTCGGCACCGATCATTGCCGCTATACCGGCCACTGGTGCGAAAAGCTGGGCTACGCGCCGTACGGGCGGAACATGCGGAAGCTCTTCCCCGACGAAACCGACTGGTGCGAGCAGACCGTCGGGCGGCTGACGGCGTGGGGGTTCAACTGCGTCGCGGCCGGGCATTCGCGGTCGCTGCGGCATCGCGGGCTGGTGCATACGGAGTTCATCAGCTTCGGGGCGCGGTTCAGCACGTACTCGGACATCACGCCGAAGGTTCACTGGACGGGCTTTCCCAACGTGTTCCACCCGCGGTGGAAGGACTACTGCCTCACCTACGCCCGCCGCTACTGCCGCCCCCAGCGCGGCGACCCGTGGCTGCTGGGCTACTTCCTGGACAACGAGCTGGAGTGGTACGGCAAGAGCCACCGCCCGTACGGGCTCGTGGAGGAGGCCTGGGCCAAGCCCGCGGACCATACGGCCAAGGCGGCGCTGGTGCGGCTGCTGAAGGAGCGGAGGGGCACGATCGAGAAGCTCAATCGCGGGTGGGGGACGGACTTCGCGAGCTTCGAGGCGTTGGCGGCGTCGCGGACCATGCCGGTGACCGCCACCGACGCCGCCAACGCCGATCGGGACGCGTACCTGGCCCTGATCGCCGAGCGGTACTTCGCCGGTTGCTGCGAGGCCATCCGCGCCGCCGACCCCAACCACATGATCCTCGGCAGCCGCTTCGCCGGCGGGGGCGTGCACGACTGCGTCTGGGAGGTCGCCGGGAGGCACCTCGACGTGGTCACCCGCAACCAGTACGCCCGGATCGACCTGGACGCCTGGTCCGCCGAGGACGCCCGCGAGGACCTCGTCCGCGAGCACGCCCTGTGCAAGCGCCCGATGATCCTCACCGAGTGGTCCTTCCCCGCCCTCGACAGCGGCCTGCCATGCACCAAGGGCGCGGGCATGCGCGTGGACACGCAGGCCCAGCGGGCGCGGGCGTTCGAGATCTACCAGACCATGCTCTTCGCCCAGCCGTTCATGGTCGGCTCGCACTTCTTCATGTGGGTGGACGAGCCGGCGCTGGGCATCTCCAGCACCTTTCCCGAGAATACCAACTATGGGCTCGTGGACGAGCAAGGCGAGCCCTACGACCTCCTCACCGCCGCGTGCCGCCGCGTGAACCCCAAGGCGGTCGCCATCCACGCCGGGCGGACGGCGGAGATCGCCGTGCGCGTCGTCGGCGAACAGCGCAAGGCCGTTCTCGCCAACGCCGGCAAGCTGCCCGCCGACGTGCCCCTGACGCTCTGGCTGGACGGTCGGGCGACCGAGCGGACCGTGACCGTTCCGGCCGGGGGGTCGGCGGCGGTGGGCCTCGGCGGAGAGGCGGGCTTCGCCGTCGTCCGCGCCGACCCCGAGCGGGTGCTCGACGAGGCCGATCGGGCCGACAACACCGCCCGGGGCCACCTCAGGCCCGCCAAGGCTGCCCCCGCCGGTGGCGCGCTGGTCTGCGTGGGCAACCCGACCGACCGCGACCTGCGCGACGTGACGGTCCGCCTGCCGCTGACGGCGCTGACCGATGCGGCGCGCGGCGTCTCCGCCGACGTGCCCCTCCAGCACGTCGCCCTCGACGGGAACACCGAGGTCAGCTTCCTTGTCGCCGAGCTGCCGGCGCGGTCGTCCGTGCTGATCGAGGCCAGGCCCTCCAACCGCGCCCGCCCTCCGGCGGGGGAGAAGCTCACCGCACCGTTCGTCCTGGAGAACCCGGCGATCGCGCTGCGGAAGACCGACGACGACGGCGACCTCATCGACGACGTGCGGATGGGCGCCAAGCCGCTGGGGCGGGTGCAGGCGCTGATCCACGAGAACACCGGGCAGGACCTCTGGCTGCCGGCCAACCGGCTGGTCGAGGTCCGGCGGTCCGCAGGGCCCGTGGAGACGGTGGCGGAGTTCACGGCCGAGTATCGGCCCGGCCGGCCCGGCGAGGGAAAGACGGCGGTGGACGATGAGGGCCAGCCCGCCGCCCGCCGCAGCCGGGGCCGTGCGTACCGGGCGCGGTACCGCCTTCGCCTGCCGGCGGCGGGGAGGGCGGCGTTCGAGCTGACGTGCCTGTCGGTGACGAACATCGACACCGAGCGGTGGCGGCTGGTGCAGTATTTCCACTACCTGCCCAGCCACCTCGGCGGCTCATCGGCCGGGGACGCCCCGGGGGCCGGCGACGTGCCGAACTACTACGGGCTCCAGAGCATCTGGTACGACGCGAAGGCCCGCTGCGGTTACGGCGTGGTGGTGCCCGACGCCCTCCACGGGCGGTTCTGGCTGGACCCCGCCGGCGCCCAGCACCCGGATGTGGACCGCGATATCCACGAGGTGCTCCTGCCCGGCGAGACGTGGACTGCCCCGGCGGACGAGCCGGCCGTCCATGTCTTCGGCGTCACCGGCAAGCTCGCGGACCGCCCGTGGCACGCCGCCGCCGAGGACCTCGAAGCGCGGCAGCAGGTGACGGTGAAGGCGTGGCGATAGGAGCGCCGGATTCGAGGGCCGGGTTGCGCCTCGGGCCGTTCGGGCGCTTCCGACCTTTCGCCTGTCGTGTGACAGCCCGGGAGAAGACCCTCCTCGGATCACCGGTTTCCCATCAAGACCTTCGCGTTCACCTCGCTGTGCGGGTGCTCGAACATGGCTCGTCCGTGATACCGCGCCGCCCCTGCTGACACACCGCCGACCGCCTACTCCACGAACTGGATCGGGCCGAAGGCCATCATGTTGTGGCTGCCGGGGGCGTGGGTGGTGTTGAGGCGCTGGTACTCGCGGGGGTTCTTGTCGGCCACGCGGTGGCGGGTGAAGTTGCCGTACCACACCACCCCCGTGCCCGGGCGGCGGGCATCGGGGAAGGCGGAGATCGGCACGTACACCTCGAGGCTCCAGAAGCCCTTGCCGAGGTGCGCCTTGGCCCGCAGCCCCTCGCAGGTCCAGGTGTTGTCCCGCCCCTTGCCGTCGTAGACGGCCCCGTTGGCGTTGACGATGAGCTGGTAGTAGCCCTCCCGCTTGCCGGCGACATCGAGGAACAGCTCGACGTTGTCGTCCCACCACGCCATCGAGGCGTCGCGGCTGCGGATCTCGCGCTTCAGGGCCTCGGGCTTCGGCTCGGCCATGCGGAAGCCGAACGTCACGCCGTCCGGCGTCCACACTGCGCGGAGCTGCGTGGGGAAGGTGCACTCGGGCCGCTCCCGGTCGGTCGCGCGGACGAACGTCACCGGCGCGGCCTCTTTCCACGCCGCGTCGTCCAGCTTGCCGTCGATCGCCGGGCTCTCGGCGACCTTCTGTGCGATCAGCACGGTCCGCCCGCCGCCCTCGGCGAACTGCTTCGACTGCTCGAAGAACGCCCGCATCGGTCCGGCGTAGTACTCCAGGCGACGGGTGACCAATTCGTCGCCGCCGGCCTGCTCGAACGCCCTGGCCAGCAGGGCCTCCATCTTCTCGACGTCCTCCCGCGGGTAGCTGTGCTCGTAGACGGCCACCGGGGAGATCTCCGGCGTAGGCCAGCGGCTGTCCTCCCAGCCGTCGATCTGCATGTGGACGAGCTCGCGCATCGTCCCGGCCGCGGGTCCGAACATGCGGCGGATGAGCTCTTCGGTGGCGAACTCCACGTCGAAGTCGGGGTTCCAGAGGCATTTCATCCAGGCGTAGAGGCTGACGTGCTGGCGGTCCCAGTGGTCCCGCATGCCGTTGATGAAGCTGCCCACGGTCTTGTCGCGGTTGTCGCGGTAGTGACGGGCGACGATGTTGGGAAACAGGTAGCAGGCCTTGGTCTTGTCCTCCGGCCAGCAGGAGTAATGCCAGTTCTGGATCCGCCTGCCGGTGGCGGCGACCCAGGCGTCGATGTTGGCCTGCTCGGCCTTGCGGACGGCGGGCTCCTTGTACGTCGCCAGCCCGGGCATGCCACAGAGCTGGACCTCGACGTTGTCGGGGAACTTCGTGCCCGGCGGGCAGATCGTGTAGTTCGAGTAGGGCAGGTAGATGATCGTCTTGTCGGGCCAGCGCTTCCTGACGGCGACGGCGAGACGCTGGACGAAGTCGGCGAGAATCTTCGACGCCGTGCCGTACCGCCCGCCGTCCGGCCACCAGAGCTTGCGGCAGTGCTCGCAGTGGCAGGCGATGCCCATGTCGTTCGGCGAGACGGTGATGTTGTTGCCGATCGGCGTCTTGCGGCCCCAGCCGAGGTTCTTGCCTCGTTCGTACCAGGCCTCGATGGCCTCGATGTATGTCTCCAGCGTCCGCGGATGCCCGTAGCAGAGCATGGCGAGGTTCCGCGTGCCGTCGCTGCGGAGCTGGAAGCACTCCGGGCGGCTCTCGCCCCAGAGCTTCGGCCAGCCGGTGGGGCTGTGCACCTGGAGCTTCACCGGCCAGGTGTCGCCGGAGCGCATCCGGCGGTGGTGGATGCCCGTCCACTTGGTGACGCTCCGCCCGCCGGACGGCCAGATCTGCCGCTTGCGGAAGTGCGGCGCGTCGCGGAGCGACGCCGGCGGGACCGCAAGCGTCTTGCGTGCGGGTACGTCGCAGCCGATCTCGCCGGGGAAGTAGAACCGCACGTCCACGAAGCGCTCGAGGAACTCGTAGACGCCCCAGGCCAGGCCGTCGCCGCCGGCGCGTCGGGGCTCCTCCGGGCGCCAGCCGACAATATGCACGCGCGACGGCGCGGTCCTGATGGCGAAGCCCTCGACGGGCAGCTTCGCCGAGTCCAGCCCCATCTCTGCCGCGGCCGGGGTATCGCCGAGGACGATGGCCGCGCCGTCGGCGGCCCCGGCGTGGACCACGGGCAGCTTGGCGCCGGTGGCGCGTTCGACGAAGTGCTGGAGGTCGCGGACGGCCTGGCGGAGGTCGTGGGTCATCCGCTCCTTCGCCACGGCCACGACGATGCTTGCCGCCGCCTCCCCGTCGGCGACCAGCACCACGGGTTCATGGTTCGGGGGCCGGTGCACCGCCACGGGGTTCAGGTCGCTCCGCGCCGCGGCGAGCGCCCACGTTCCGGTCGTGAGAAGCGAGAACGCCAGCAGAATGCCGATCCGCATGTCATTTCTCCTGGAAGACGAACGTTCCCCAGGCCCGGGGTGTCAGCCAGGCCTCGTGGGGCAGGTCGTTGACGAGGTTGGTGTGGGGGTTGGCCCAGTAGGTGCGGGCGGTGTTGATCCGCCCGTCGGCGTCGGAGGCGATCACGCCGATGTCCCCGAGCAGCCGCAGGCCCGGCTTGGGCTCCAGGCCCAGGGCCTCGGTGGGAATGGCCGCCTCGATCGAGTACCCGTTGGAGCCGGTCCGCACGGCCACCTTCGCGCCGGCAAGAACCTCCACGCGGTCGAAGGTCTTCTCGCCGACGGGGGAGCGGTACAGCACGCGGAGGTCGCGGTCGGCCTCGGGCTCGATCGGGCGCATCAGCACCGCCACCGGCTTGCCGCCGAGCTTCGACAGCACCACCCGCAGGTCGCCTTTGCGGACCTTGCGGTGCTTGCGGACGACCTCGGGGTCCTCCGGCATGGTCGCGAGCTGGATGTCCACGGCGTCGCCGGTCTTGAACAGCCGCGTGGCGTCCTTGCCCAGGTTGACCCAGGGGCTCGGATCGCTGACCTGCACGTAGGCGTAGAGCGTCTCGGCGTCCCACGCCAGCCGGGCTGTCCCCACACGCTTGCGCCCCGCGCGGGCGATCTCGATCTCCGGCTTGCGGGGCCACTCGCGGGCCTGCCCGTCGATCTTCGCCTCGCCGGTCAGCCGGCCGACGGTCAGCTCCTTGGGCTTGGCGGCCGCGAGGGCGCGGGCGCCGTTGTCCTCGTTGGCCTTGCGAACGGCGGCGGCGTCGAGATCGAGCTCGGGCCCCTTGAAGCGGCGGACGGTATCGAGGCCCTTGACCTGGAGGATCATGCAGGCCTGCCTGGCGAAGCCGCAGGTCATGCGGATGGCGCCGTCGCTCTGCTTGCCGAACCAGCCGTTGAAGGGCTCGCCGCCGTGGCTGAACGCCTCCATGGGCATGCCCACCAGCGATGCCTCCTTGGCGGGCAGGCTCTCGCCGGGCAGGCGCCCGTCCTGGAACATGGCCCCCACGAACAGCCCGTCGGTGGTCATGAAGAAGTCCTGCCCGAGGTTGCCCCGCATGACGAACACCCGCCCGACGCGGTCGTTGACGTGTGCGACGCCGCAGATCTTCAGCGGGCCGATGAGCAGCCCCGGCTCGGGCATGGGCGCCCGGTGCGAACCGTGCACGCCGGGGTAGGGGTTCGGGTAGGACCACCGCACCTTGCCCGTGTTCATGTCCACGCCGAGCATCCCCGTCGTCCGTTGGGCGTAGCCCTTGAAGCTCAGGCACAGCAGCAGGTCCTCGGCGTCGACGGGCACGAGGTCGCCGCGCTCCTCCGGGCCGAAGCGCTCCATCCCCGCCTTGCCGTATCGCGGCGCGCCCGCCTCGGTGAACCCGACGGGCTTGTAGCGGACCAGGCCGTCGCAGTAGATCGTCAGGTCTTCGCCGATGCGCCCGCCCCAGCCGTTGCGGAGGCTCAGGGCGCCCTCGCCCCTGCGGCGGCGCCGCTTGGCGGGAAGCTCGTCCTCCATGGCGTCGCCGGGCTCGTCGGTGGGCACGATCTCGCACTCGCCCCGCTGGACCTTGCCGTCCCCGTCGGCGTCATTCCAGAACACGCCGTCCTTGCCGTTGAGCCCCGCCATCTCGCCGGTCGGCTGGGCGATGATCTCCCCGTGATGCGTGAAGCCGCCGGAGATGTGTCCCGCCAGGCAGACGGCCGCCACGGGCCGCCAGCCGTCGGCGAACTTCATGTAGACGACCTGCCCGCCGGAGTCGCGGGGGTCGTGAACGTACAGGTACTCGCGGGGCTTGCCATCGACCTCGCGGGTGAACCGCTGGGGCAGCACGTGCGTGCCGGTGGAGATGGGGAAGTCCTCGCCGGCGTCCTCGTCGGGCGCCCACAGCACGCGGGTGACGTTCCAGTCCCGCTCGGCCTTGTCCAGGGCGACCTCGACGGGCCCGACATAGCCGAGGCCGGGGTTCGTCTCGTGCAGGAAGCTGCCCGTTCCCGCGTAGCCGGTGTTGCCCACGTAATCCCGCACGAGCTTCCCGTCGCGCCCCCACACGCTCACGCGCCGGGGGGTCTGGGTGTGCTCGACCACCCAGACGTTGCCCGCGGCGTCGGCGGTCACGCTGCTCATCGCGGTCATCGTCTGCGGGTCGAAGGGCCCGGGCAGCACGCGCCCGCCCCGCTTGCCGCACGTGTAGGCGAGCTTGCCCGCCGGCGTGAAGGCCTTGACCTGGCTGTCGGGGCCGACGTCGGCGACCAGGAGGTTGCCCTCGCCGTCCAGCGCGATCGCCGCCGCGGCGACCGCGCCGGGCAGCTTCGCCGGCTCGGTCGCGCCTTTGGCAAGGTCGATGGCCACCACCTTCCCGTCGGCCAGGCCGTAGCATCGCCCGTCGCGTGCGGCCAGGCCGGTGAGCCCGCCGACGTCCCATACGCGGCGGACCTCGGCCGATTCGGCGTCGAGGACGGCCAGCTTGCCCGTGTCGATCGCCAGCAGCAGCTTTTCGCCGTCGACGGCCAGGGCGAGCACCTTGCCCGTGCCCTCGACCTTGGTCAGGTCGCCGCCGGCGACGATCCGCTTGTGTTGGGCGTCCTCGTCGTCGGCGCCCGGCCTGGCCAGGCCGAGGTCCACCAGGGACATCTCGAACGGCCTCGGCTTGCCGTTCAGCACGAACGGCGCGTACGAGCCGTCCTTCCTGCTCATCCGGCACAGCCGCCCCTTCGCGTGCCAGCTTGACGTGATGGCGTAGACGTACTCCTCGTCGGCGGCCAGCGCGTAGGCGCCGCGCTTCTCGCCCCATTTCTTCAGCCCGTCGGGCCCGACGCCCAGGATGCCGCTGCCCCCCTCGGCGAACGGCCAGGAGACGATCACCCAGTCCCCCGCGGCCGCGACGCGGAGCGGCGCGCCGTGGTCGGCTCCCCAGGCTCCGCTGCCGTCACGCGTCCGCCACGGCGGCGTGCCCGGGTTGTAGAAGCACATCTCGTACTCGGCCGCCAGGCCCGCGTGGGTCAGGCCGCGGGTGCGGTACGTGCCCGGCTCGACCAGCCGCCCGTTGTCGTCCAGGCAGTCCCAGAGCACCTCGCAGACGCGCGTCTCGCCCTCGACCTCCACGCCGTAGCGCTGCGGGTCGAAGTCCCCGGCGAGGTTCCGCACGCGCCGCCCGGCGTCGTCCTCGATCACCACCGTGAACCGCGCCGCGCCGGCGGGGATCCGCACCCGGACCGGCACGGTGCCCGGCAGCTTCGCCGTGGCGTCGACGTACTTCCGCCGCGGGATGTCGTTCTTGTCCAGCAGCTTCGCGTCGCCCCAGGCCCGCACGGCCGTCCAGTAGAACTCCCGCGAGGTATGCCCGGGCTGCATGTTGTCGGCGTAGCGGTGGACGGGCCATGTCCGACCGGTCGGGTCGCCCCAGAGGAACTCGTTGCCCAGGCGGAAGGTCTGCCCGGCCCGGGGGGAGGGCGGCTGGCGGTAGAGCAGCTTCCAGGGGATCTTGATCTCCTGGACGAAGCCCTTGCCGTCCTCGGTCTTGCGGTAGGCCATCTCCGCCCCCCGGCCGAGCTCGGCCGAGCCCGGCTCGGCGGTCAGCAGCACGACGTCCTGCCCGGCGCGGCTGTTCTTCTCGTCCTGCCAGTACGCCAGGTGCATGACGGGCTGCTTCTTCGGCGCGTAGTACCAGGTGGTCACCCACAGCGTGCGGTCGGTGCGGATGCGCATCTGCCAGGAGTCGGCCTTCCACCCGTCGTTGGGGTTGAACTTCGGGTCGACCGTATTGTGCATCGGCGTCGGGTCACGCCATTTCGCCGCCAGGTAGAGGTGCCTGGCGTCCCACATCGCCGCGACCTCCACGCTATACCGCCCGCGGACGGACGTGTCGGCGAAGACCCAGATCCGGCCGGAGAAGTCCCAGTCGTCGAGCTTGCCGTCGACGGTCACCCCCCCGGGCCTGGGCAGGACGAAGATCCCCTCGTTCTGGCTCTGCCGGCCGATCATGTTCTTCGGCTGGGCGGCGGCGGAGGCTGCGATCAGCGCCGGCAGCATGGCGGCGGCGGCGAAGCGAAACAGGCGGTGCGTCATGAGAGGCCCTTTCGTGTGCGAAGTTGGAGGGTCCACGGAAGGTGAAACACTCGCGTGAGGTGGGATCATCGCACGTTCCGCCGGTGGTCTTCAAGTGGCGTGCGGGTTGAACGCGGACCGGGAGGTTGTCATCATGGGCGGGTGCGCGGGACGCGCGGGTTCCTTGTCAGGCAGTGCGACATGATGCTGGCGTTCACAATCGGTTGGCAGGAGGTGCTGCTCATCCTGCTGTTCCTGCTGGGCGTGGTGGTGATCCCCCTGCCCGGGCGGTGGATCCGCAAGGCCGCCCGCAAGCCCGTGACGTTCAGCGAGCGGTTCCTCGCCCCGCCGATCGAGAACATTCACAGCGTGGCCGAGGCGTTCTTCTGCTCCTACGAGCGGGGCGAATACGAGCTGGTGGGCAAGGAGCGGTTCCGGCTGGTCTTTCGCCGGGGCGAGCAGGACCATGACGACGGGCAGGTGGTCCTGTCTCTGCGGGAGTCCGAGCCGCCCTCCCGCGTGCCGGTGATTCTCCGCGTGCTCTTCCAGCCCCGGGCGGACGCCCTGGCCGTGACCGTCAAGCACGAGGCCCGCCCGCGGGGCGCGGTCGGGGCCGTCCGCCGGCGCAAGCTCTCGGGCCTCTTCCAGCGCGAGGCCCACGATTTCCAGAGCTACCTCCGCGAGAACTTCGGCGCCGTCGATGCCGACGAGCCCCGCCGCCGCGCCAAGCGCATCACCGCCAGGCAGACCGCACACCCCCCGAAGCGGCGGACGTGACCGACAGCGGAGATCGCCGTCACCGACGGAGCCGCGACATGTCCCCACGGGGCTGCTTCCCTGTCGGCACCCTCGGCGCCCGCGTGGGCGGGTGGCATTGTAAGGCGTTATCGGGTAGAAGCTTCGGGGTACAGCTTCGCGCCCGCGGGCGCGGCGGACTGTTCGAGGCGGCCCGCGGTCGCCGATGTCGGTTTCCAGACGAAAGGATGCGTACATGCTGGGCGAGCATTCGGCGGATGAGGTACGGGCGATCGTGGTGGAGTCCTTCGGCACGCCGGCCGTGCCGGAGCTGGCCGATCCGGCCGCACGCGAGCGGGCGCGGTCGACGGCGGAGGCCTGCGGGCTCCTCGAGCAGATCGAGGCCGGGCTGACCGACGAGCAGCCGATCGAGACGCTGCCGTACACGCGTTTCCGCGACTACGTTCGCGAGGGCAACCGGCGGCGGTACGAGAGCCTGTATCGCCGGCGCGACGGGCAGACGGAGCTGGCGGCGATGGCGTGCCTGCTGGGCATGGACAAGGCGGACTACCTCAACGACCTGCTGTGGGCGGACTGCGAGAGCACGTGGTGGATCATGCCGGCCCACGAGCGGCATGGCACGCCGATCGACCTCCGCGCGGCGATGACGGCCTGCCGCATGGGGCGGCTGCTGACGGCGCTGCGGGACGTGATCGCCCCGGAGGTCCGCCGGCGGGTGCTGGACGAGGTCCACCGGCGGGTGCTGCGTCCGAACCTCTCGCCCGAATACCGCCACCACTGGAAGGGCATGGCGAACAACTGGAACGCGGTGTGCCTCGGCAGCATCGGCATTGCGTCCATGCTGCTGGAGACCGAGCCGGAGCGACTGGCCGAGACGATCGTTGACGCCCTGACGCACCTGCCGAATTTCCTCTCCGGCTTCGCCGCCGACGGGGGGTGCAGCGAGGGCCCGAGCTACTGGCGGTTCGGGTTCGGGTGGTTCATCCGCTTCGCCGCGGCCCTGCACACGTTCACCGGCGGGCGGATCGACATCGCCACCGGCGACCGCGTCGAGCAGATATGCCGCTACCCGCTGGCCGTGGCCGTCGAGCCCGGGCGGGAACTGTGCTTCGCCGATGCCCGCGAAGGGTTCCAGGACCCGGTTACCGCCCAGTTGATCAACCGCTTCCACGACCTGCCCGAACTGCTGGGGCTCTGCCTGCTGGACGATGCCGGCCGGCCTGTCGTCAGCACGCTCGAGGGCCTGCTGCTCTACGACGGCTGGACGGCCCGGCCGCGCGACTGCCACAGCGACACCCACCTGCGGGAGCTGGGCCTGGCCATGGTCCGCGCCGGCGGCACGGTCGTGGGGGCCAAGGCCGGTCACAACGCCGAGCACCACAACCACAACGACATCGGCAGCTTCGTGGTCTACCGTGACGGGCAGTACATCCTGACCGACCCCGGCGGGCCGATCTACTCGGCCAGGACGTTCAGCAGCCGCCGTTACGAGAGCATCTTCTGCAACTCGCTCGGCCACAGCGTGCCGGTCATCGACGGGCGCCGGCAGGCCCCCGGCCGGGAGCACGCGGGGGCGCTGACGGTCGAGGGGCTGGACGGGGACGGCGACAAGCGACTGGTGATCGAGCTGGGCGGGGCCTACGACGCACCCGCCCTGCGGCGGCTGACGCGGACGATCGAGCTGGCCGGCGACGGTTCGCGGGTGCGGCTGGCCGACGCGTTCGCCTTCGACGGCGAGCCGCCGACCGTCGAGGAGGCCTTCCTCACCGCCCATCCCGCCGAGGCCGACGCCGACGGCTCGCGGGTGGTCATCCGCCCGGAAGGCGGGCCGGAGGCGGTCCTCTCCGCCGAGGAGACGCCGGGTGCGTTCACCGTGGTCGAGCTGACCGAGGAATCCCGCCAGGAGAGCAGCCGCGCCGAGCTGCTGCGCCGGATCGCCTTCGCCCCCTCCCGCCCCGCTGCCACCATGACGCTGGCGTTCCGGATCGCCATCGGTTGAACGGGGTCAGGTCTTTCCCGGTCTTTTTCCCAGGGGCTACCGTGTGCTGCCGGCCGGCCGGGCGAGGACTTCGGCGATGGTCTCGAAGAGCTTCTGGCGGCGGATGGGCTTGGCGACGTAGGCGTCCATGCCGGCCTGGAGGCACTTCTCGCGGTCGCCCTTCATCGCGTGGGCGGTCAGGGCGATGATCGGCACGTGCCCGGCGTCGGGGTCGTCGGCCTCGCGGCGGCGGATCTCGGCCGTCGCCTCGTAGCCGTCCATCTCGGGCATCTGCACGTCCATGAGGATCACGTCGAACCGCCGCGCGGCGAAGGCATCGACGGCCTCCCTGCCGTTGGCGGCCACGACGACGGTGTGCCCGGCCTTGTTGAGCAGATGGACCGCGAGCCGCTGGTTGTCGGGATTGTCCTCGGCAAGGAGGGCCTGCACCTGCTCGGGCGGCGCCTCGGCGGTCTCCTCGGCGGGCTCGTCGTCGTCGCCATCCTCTCGCGACTCCGCGACGGCGCGGATCGCCTCCAGCAGTGTCTTCTGGCGGACCGGCTTCATGAGGTAGGTGTCCACGTCCAGCTCGCGGCAGCGCGTGACGTCCGTCTGCCTCGCGGCCGAGGAGATCATCATGATGATCGCGCCGGCGAGCCGGGAGTCCTCGCGGATCTGGCGTGCGACCTCGAAGCCGTCCATCTCGGGCATGTTGACGTCGAGGAGGACGAGGCGGTAGGGGTGCCCCCGCTCGGCGGAGTTTTGCAGCTCGAGGACGGCCTCGCACCCGCTGGAGCACTCGTGGGGGACCATGTCCCAGCGCATGAGGATCCCCGAGAGCACGCGGCGGTTGGTGGCGTTGTCGTCGACGATCAGCACGGGCGTGGAGGCCAGCGACGGCACGGGCGGGCCGCCCGGCGCCGCGGGAACGTCGCAGTCCTTGGCGTGGGGGAAGCCGAGGGTGAAGGAGAACGTGCTGCCGATGCCCACGCGGCTTTCCACGTGGAGTTCGCCGCCCATCAGGCGGACCAGCTTGGCGGAGATGGCCAGGCCCAGCCCGGTTCCGCCGAAGCGGCGCGTGCTCGATCCGTCCACCTGCTCGAAGGCGCGGAAGATATCCTTCTGGCGTGCCGGCGGGATGCCGATTCCGGTATCCCGGACGGAGAAGGTCAGCTCGCCGCGGTCGCCGCCGGTCTCGTCGGCTTCGACGCGGATGACGATCTCGCCGGATTCGGTGAACTTCACCGCGTTGCCCACGAGGTTCACCAGCACCTGGCGGAGGCGTCCGGCATCGCCGAGCAGGGCGTCGCGCACGTCCGGATCGACGTCGCAGACCAGCTCGAGGCCCTTGCGGTCGGCCTGGAGGCTCAGCGTCCGCGTCGCGTCGGCCAGGCAGTCCCGAACGGAGAAGGGGGCGGGTTCGAGGTGGAACTTCCCGGCCTCGATGCGGGAGAAATCGAGGATGTCGTTGATGATGTCCAGCAGCGACTCGGCGGAGCTCTTGACGGTCACGAGGTACTCGCGCTGCTGGCGCGACAGGTCGGTATCGAGGGCCAGCTCGGTCATGCCGATGATCGCGTTCATCGGTGTGCGGATCTCGTGGCTCATGTTGGCGAGGAACTCGCTCTTGGCGTGGTTGGCGGCCTCGGCGACCTCCTTGGCGTCGGCGAGGTCTCGCGTGCGTTCGGCAACCTGCTGCTGGAGGGTGTCGTTGAAGGTCCGCAGTTCGGCGTCGCGCTGCCGGACGGCCAGGCGGAGCTCCTCCATGGAGCCGGCGAGGCGCCCGATCTCGTCGTGGCTGGTCCCGTCGACCGGCTCGGAGAGGTCGCCGCGGCTGATGCGCTCGCTGGCCTCGACCAGCGTGCCCAGCCGCCGGGTCCAGCGGGTGACGGCGATCAGGACGGTCGCGGCCGAGATGCCGGCGGCCAGCAGGACGATCACCAGCGTGATGCGCGCCTGTCGGAACTGTGCCTCGCGGACGGCGGCGCCGGAGTAGCAGAGCACGACGTGCCCGAGGTCCTGCCCGACGGCGGCGGACTTCTCGGCGGGCTCGACGGCCGTGGCGTCCGGCAGGGCGAACTCGTTGACCGAGGTCGTCAGCAGGACGGGCTCGACGGCGAGCGAGAGGCCCTCGCGGCTCTCCCGGTAGCGACGCCAGGCCGTCTCGTCGCGCACGCTGCGGGCCAGGCAGGCGTCGGTGGGGTCGTACACGGCCACGAACAGCAGGTCCTCGTACCAGTCCAGGCCCCGGACGAGGCGGCGCAGCTCGGCGGCGTCGCGTACGGCCAGGGGCAGCTCGCAGGCCCGGGCGAGGCTGCGGGCGACCACGCGGGCCTCGTCGGCGGCGCCGTCGGCGACCAGCCGGCTGGTCTGCACCAATGCCGTGACCGCCGCGATGCTCAGGGCGCCGACGACGACCACGAGAATCAGCGCCGTCGCCCGGAACCGCAGGCTTCGACTACGTTTGGAGCCGGTCATTTCTTGCCCTCGGTCTTCTTCCCGAACACCTTGTCCGCCGACCGGACCACCTTTTCCGGCAGCTCGATACCCAGCTTCCGCGCCACGGTCAGGTTCACCGCTTCCTGGTGACGCGTCCTCGGGCGCAGCCGAACGTTCGGCCGCGTGGTGGGCGCCTCGCCCCCGCCGCGCAGGACCTCCAGCACCACCTCCGCCCCTTGCGCTCCCTGCGCGCCCGGATCGATCCCCACGCCCAGCAGCGCTCCGGCCCGGACGAACGGCAGGGAGAAGCCGAACACCGGCTTGCCCTTGCGAATGGCCGCCAGCAGCAGCGACCGCACGGCCGCGACGTTGTAGAGCGACGCCTCCGGCGCGGTCCAGACGATGTCCGGATCCCGTGCCAGCAGGGCGGCGATGGCGGCGGCGACCGAGCCGTGGTCCTCGACGTCCTCTGCGATGAGTTTCCAGCCGGCGGGCAGTGCGGCGCGGACGGCCCGGAGGCGTTTCCGACAGACCTCGCACGTGGACCGGTGGAGCATGCCCAGCACGCGGGTCTTCGGCAGGGCCCTGCGGATGAGGGCGAACTGGGCGTCGAGCGGCACGCGGGTGCTGACGCCGCCGACCAGCGCCCCGTCGTGACGGTCGGGGGCCTCGGAGACCATGCAGTAGACCAGCCTGGACGTCGCCGGCAGCCGCCCGCCCAGCCAGCCCATCGCCCGCGTGCCCACCGCCACGTAGACGGTCTCGCCGCGGCGCAGCTCGGCCGGCTCGGCCACGACATCGGCCAGCAGGACGCTTCGCGTGGTGTGGCCCGCGCGGGCGAGGCGGGCGGTCAGCGCCGCCTCGGCCTGGCGGTACGGGCCGGCCTTGGAGCTGAGCACCACGGTCACCCGTTCGGCGTGCGCCGACGGGGCCGCGGCCAGACAGAGCAGCGCAATCGCGCAGGCCGGCAGCACCGGCCTCGCCGGCCGGGCGGTTCGTGCGGGTTGTCGGACGAACGGGACCATATCTCAGAACCTGACCTGGAGGCGGATGAAGAACGTCCGCCCGGGGGTCTCGTGGGCGGCGAGTCGACCGTTGGAGAACGCTTCGCTCGCGGTTCGGTCGAGCACGTCGTGGACGCCGACCATGATCTCGGCCTTGCCGTCGAGCAACTCCCTCGAGACGGTGAGGTCGAGGCGGTGGTCGACGGGCATTCCAGACTTGGACGCCGGGTTGCGAGGCGTGTGGTCGGCATAGCGGTACTTGGCCGAGAGTGTCCAGCCGCCGGGCAGGTGAAGCCACCCGGCGACGCCCGCGCGGTGCTTGGCGGGCATGAAGGCCCGGAGATCCTGTCCGGCGAAGCCCTCGTGCATGGCGTGCCATGTGTACCAGGCGGCGAGTCGGCCTCGCTTGGTCTCGTACTCGACTTCCGCCTCGGCGCCGTATGCCCGGGCCCCGCCAAGGTTGTCCAGCTTCGTCCAGTTCCGCCCGAAGGCGTCGCGGCGGGTGGTCTGCCCGACGAGTTCCCGGAAGCACTGCCAGTAGCCGTTCGTTCGGAAGACCAGCTCCGGGGTAGCGCGGAAAGTGTAGCCGCCCTCGATCGAGCCGGTCTCCTCGTTGTGCAGGCCGTCCGCCGGCTCGATGTTGATCAGGTGCCCGCTGACGGGATGCTGCACACGACCGCCGTAGGCGTCCTGGAGCACGCGGAGAGGCGTGCGGAACGCCTGGGCGCCGCTGAGGCGGAGGATGTGCCGTTTGGGTTCGTCCAGGGCGTACAGCCCCGTCAGGCGCCCCGCCCAGTCCAGCCCCGTGCCGGAGTACCAGTCCAGGCGCGCCTGGCTCTCGATCTCCAGCCGGTCGGTCACGGACCAGCGGTCGGTCAAGAAGCCGCCGGCCCGCGTGTCCAACACCGGCTCGGTGGTGAGCTGGTACTGCTGGTCGCTCTCCCGGCGCGCGTCGAGGTGCACGCCGCGAACGCTCAGCCCCAAGGCCGTCCTGTGCCCGGGAGCGGGAACGAAGTCGAGCTGCCCCTCCAACTGGTTGGTGAGGGTCCTCATGTTGAGGAACTGGGGCCACTCGATATCCAGGAGCTCACCGTACCAGAGCAGGTACCCGCCGGTGTCCTGGTCGACCTGTCGGTCCCATCGCGCGAAGGCGCGGACGAGGTCGGTCTCCATGCGGCGCCGGGGGAAGTACCCGCCGTGTTCGTAGGGCCCTCGCCACCCTCTCGATACCGAGCCTCCCAAGGAGACGCGGTTGCCCTCGTGCTCCTCGTAGATCGCCTTGCCGTCGGCCAGCAGGACGCGGGCGTCGTCTTCCGGCTGGAAGTCGGAGAACCCGATCAGCCCGTTCAGTTGCGGGCTGGAGGAAGTGTAGGAGGCCCCGACCGTCGCCTCGGAGGTGCGGCGGCTCCGCAGGCCGACGGAGGTCAGCCAGCTCCACCGCCCGTTCTCGGCCGCCCAGCGTGCGTGGGAGGAGGTTTGCCCGAAGTGGTCCACCGTGGTCGATGCCAACAGGCCGAGGACGTCCTTGGGCTCCTTTGTGATCACGTTGATCACGCCGGACATGGCGTTGATCCCCCAGGCGGCTCCGCCGGGCCCGCGAACGACCTCGATCCGCTCGATGTCCTCCATCGCGACCGGCTGGAACGCCCATATGCCGCTGCCCAGCGCCGAGTTGCTCACCACGCGCCCGTCCACCATCCGAAGCACGCGGTCTCCGAACGGGTCGTGCAGGCCGCGAACGCCCACGGCGTAGTCCACGTTGTCGATCGGCTGGACGTCCAGTCCGGGCACGAACTGGAGGGCGTCCGGGATGGACGTATGCCCGCCGTAATGGATGTCCTCGGCGCTGACCATGCTGGTGGGGATCGACAGCCAGTCCTGCGGCTGGCTCAGGCGCGACGCGCTGGAGACTTTCGAGATCACGACCGGCATGTCCTGGAAGAGCAGCAGGTCCTCGCTGTCCCCGTCCGACGGCTGTGCCCGGGGCCTTGCGGGACGCGTCGTGGGCGAGTCCGGGGCGCCGGCGGGCGCGGTCGGTCGGGTTGTTGCCCCCGGTTGCGTGCTTGCCGCCGGGCGCGTAGCCGGGGCCGGGCGCGTAGCCGGGGCCGGGCGCGTGGCCGGGGCCGGGCGCGTGGCCGGGGCGGTCGTCGCCGGCCTGGCGGCCCGGGCCCGGCTGCCGGGAAGGGCGCAGAAGGCGCCGACGGCGAGCAGGGCTCCGCAGAGCCGCCGCGAGGCGGGCCGCACCGGGTTGTGGTGGCAGTTCGCGATCTTCGCTGCCTCTTGCTTGGCGTCAGAATTTCCAGGACAGACGCACGAACAGCATCCGGCCCGGCGTGGGGTGGCCGCCGTTGGCGGTGGATACGGTGTCTTCCATGGCGCGGTCCGTTCGGTCCAGCAGGTCGCGAACGCCCAGGGTGAGCTCGCAGCGGTCGTCGAGGAGCTTCTTGGAGACGGCCAGGTCCAGTTGCAGGAAGCTCGGCGCGGCCGGCCACTTCGGGTCACGGGTCCGGGCGGAGCTGGTCTGCTTGAGGTTGGCGTTGAGCGTCCAGCCGTCGGGCAGCGCAACCCGGCCGGTGAGGCCGGCCTTGTGGTCTGCGGGGAGGAACGCCCGGAAGCTGTGTCGAGCACGGAACTGGTGGTAGCTGTACCAGGCCGACAGGCTCCACCACTCGCCGGCCAGTCGGGCCTCGACCTCGCCGCCGAACGCCTCGGCCGAGCCCTTGGTCTCGGGGCGTACGACGCGGCGGTCGGGCAGGCCGGGCCCGGGCAGCAGTGGGGGGACCAGCGTCGTCACGTGCCCGAGCATGTCGCGGTAGACGTGGTAGAAGCCGTCCACCCGCACGGCGAGCAGGTCGGTCAGCTGTCCTCGATAGCCGAACTCCGCCGCGTAGATCTGCTCGTTGGCCACGTCGTCGTTGTCGCGGATGGTGACGAACGCGCTGTCGGCGGGATAGGCCGGCAGGCCCGGCGTGGGCAGGCGGAACGCCCGCGTGCCGATCTGGGCGGGCATCGGGCTGCGGAACGCCTTGGCCCCGCTGACGCGCAGGACGTGACGCTTCTCCTCGTCCAGCGCCAACATGGCGGCCATGCGCCCGGCCCAGTCCAGCTCGCCGGCGGAGTACCAGTCGATGCGCCCCTGGCCCTCGAGCACGAGCCGGTCGGTCGCCTGCCAGCGGTCCATCACAAACAGCCCCAGCCACGTGTTGCAGTACGGCTCGTCGACGTATCGCAGGTCCTCCGGCATGCGCAGCTTGCCGTTGCCGTACTGAACCCGCGCGTTCCCCCCGGCGGAGAACGTGTGCTCGTCGGGCAGGTCGAAGTCGAACTGGACGTCCAGGTCGCCCTCGGCGTTGACGTATCGGCCGACGGAGGGCAGCCAGGAATCCTCCCAACGGCCCGACCAGCGGACCGCGGCCTCCTTATCCGCTGCCCATCGGCTGGTGAGTTCGCCCGCGTAGTGGAGCGTGTCCTGTCGGCTGTCCTCGCGCGGGTGATGGTACGCGAAGGCGAAGTCGCCGAACTCCCGATGGCTGTAGCCCAGCGTCTGGGTCAGCTTTGTCTGCTCGCTGTCTCGGTAGACGGCCTTGGCGAAGAAGCGCCAGTCGCGGCTGAAGTCGCGGCTGTCGAAGTCGTCGTCGGCGAGGGCGTCGTCGGAGCTCCGGCGGTCCTGGTAGCCGACCGAGCCCAGGGCGCTCCACTTGCCCCACGTGCCGGCGTGGCGGAGATGGGTGGAGGTGTCGCCGTACTGGTTGACCGTCGTGGTCGCCAGCGTGCCCGCCACGTCACGGGGGTCCTTCGTGATGATGTTGATCACCCCGTGGAAGGCGTTGGCGCCCCAGGCGGCTCCGCCGGGCCCGCGAACGACCTCGATCCGCTCGATGTCCTCGACCATCATCGGGAAGCGAAGGAACTCCGGCCCGCCGAAGGCGATGCTCTCGGCCGGGTGACCGTCCACCATCGCCAGCGTGCGGTCGCTGAAGGTGTCGTGCAGCCCCCGCATGCCGACGGCCCAGCGGTTGCGGTCGATCTGCTGGACGTCCATCCCGGGGACGAACTGGAGCGCCTCGGGAATGGTGGTCGTGCCCCCGTAGTGGATGTCCTCGGCGGTGACCACGCTGACCGGGACGCTGAGCCAGTCCACCGACTGGCTCTGCCGCGAGGCCGTCACCACCACGGGCACGTCCTGGAAGAGCAGCAGTTCCTCGTCGGCGTGGCCGAGGGCGCCGTCGGCCGGCGCGGCGGGGGGGGCGTTCGGGTCGGGGAAGTTGGCGTCGGTGGCGGTCTCGCCCGCCTGCACGGGGCCGGCGCAGGCCAGTGCCGCGACCGCGGCCGCCCACAGCACGGCAGAGCCGAGGGGCGGAACGGGCGGATCGCTGGAGACGGGGCTTCCGAGAGCCCGCTGGCGCATGATGAACTCCGCAGTCACCGATCCAGACGCGCGATCCCGACGTCCACAACACGTATCGGCCGTAGAGGCAGCGCCTTTAATACCGCCGCCCGTCGGTTCTCCCGCGGGCGAGCCGCCCGAGGAAAGCCTTTCGCCCCCCGTCCCGGTCGCGTACAGTGAATCGGGGAGGGAACCGCGGCCGGGCGCGCGGCTTCGGGCCCGCTCAGCCGCGGCAGCGAGAGTGTCGTCAGCAGGAGGTATTTGGTGTCCTGTACGCAACTGAACCTGTCCGCCGAGCCGTCGCTGGACTCTCCCCGGATGCTCGTGGGGATGTCCGGCTGGATGGACGGCGGAGACGTCTCGACGGGGACGATCGACTGGCTGATCAGCAACCTCAACGCCGAGATTCTCGGCGAGATCGCCCCCGAGGACTTCTACCTGTACGCGTTCCCGGGCTCGATGGAGGTCTCTGCGCTGTTCCGCCCGTACTGCCGGATCCGTGACGGCGAGGTGGTCCGCCTCCGCCCGCCCAGCAGCCGGTTCTTCTTCGACGACCAGCGCGGCCTGATTCTGTTCACCGGCAAGGAGCCGCACATGCGGTGGGCGAACTTCGCCGACTGCATCTTCGAGGTGGCCGAGCGCTTCGGCGTCGAGCAGGTCTTCTTCCTCGGCTCGGTCGCCGGGGTGGTGCCCCATACGCGCGAGCCTCGGATCTTCAGCAGCGTCTCGGACGCCGGGCTCAAGGGCGAGTTGGAGTCCCTCGGCGTGCGGTTCAGCGACTACCAGGGCCCGGCCAGCATCTCGACGTACATGACCCACGAGGCCCCGCGGCGCGGGCTGGCCATGGCCACGCTGGTCGCGGAGATCCCCGCCTACATCCAGGGCCGAAACCCCCGCTGCATCGAGACGATGGCCCGCCTGCTGGCGGGGATGCTTGACCTGCCCGTGCCCATCGAGGACCTCCGGGCGCTCAGCGACTCCTTCGAGGAGAAGGTCGGCGAGGCCATCGACGGGCGCGAGGACCTCCTCCAGCTCATCGACAAGCTCGAGAGCGACTACGACAGCGAGATCTTCGATACCCAGATGGGCGACCTGAAGCAGTGGCTCGAGGCCCGGGGCATCCGGCTGGACTGACGCCCCGGGGAGGACCCGCGATGGACTATCCCGAGATCTTCCGGCCGCTGGACGTCCGCGGCGTGCGGCTGCCCAACCGGGTGGTGGCCCCGCCGATGTACCAGGTCCGCCCGATCACCTCGCCGGGGGGCATCGCCTGGTACCGCCGCCTCGCCGCCGGCGGGGCGGGGATGGTGATCGTCGAGGGCACCAGCGTGCGGCGGCTGGCCACGCGCCGGGGCCCCGAGGACCTCGAGCCGCTCGTCGAGGCGATCCGCGGCGAGGGGGCCGTCCCGGCCATCCAGCTCTTCCCCGTCGTCGCCGACGAGGGCGAGATCGCCGGGCCCGACACCTACGCCCCCGAGCAGATCGAGACGCTGATCGACTATTTCGTCCGGGCGGCCGACTGCTGCCGGAAGGCGGGCTTCGCCGCCGTCGAGCCGCACGGGGCCCACGGCTTCCCGCTGAACCAGTTCTTCATGCCCGAGCAGAACCACCGGACGGACGCCTACGGCGGGTCGGTCGAGGGGCGGGGCCGGCTGGCCGAACGCATCATCGCCGGCGTCCGCGAGGGCTGCGCAGACGACCTGCTCGTCCTGTACCGCCACACGCCCGTCGGGCCGGGGTACTCCATCGAGGACAGCTTCGCGCTGGTCGAGCGCCTCGTCGCCGCCGGGCTGGACGTGCTGGACGTCTCGCCTGCGCGGGAGCAGGTCGTCGCCGACCTCGCCGCGGAGTTCCGGCGCCGGTTCGACGTGCCCGTCATCGCCGTGGGGAACATGGAAAAGCCCGAGCTGGCCTGCGAGGCCCTCACCGAAGGCCGCTGCGACCTTGTGGCGGTCGGGCGGCAGCTCATCGCCGACGCGGCCTGGCCGAAAAAGGTCCGCGAGGGCAAGCTCCACGAGATCACCTGGTGCACCAAGTGCGACGAGGCGTGCTTCGGGCATATCCACGAGGGCGCCCCGGCCGCCTGCGTGCTGTGGGACGAGGGCGAGTTGGAGCGCTTCGCCGAGGCCTCCCATGCCTGACCGGCCGGCCGGACGAGGGCTGTTTGATCTCGCCGGACGCGTCGCGCTGGTCACCGGCTCCAGTCGCGGGCTCGGGCGGGTGCTTGCCGAAGGCCTGGCCGCCGCCGGGGCGACGGTCTGCCTCAATGGCCGCGACGGCGACCGCCTCGCCGCCGCGGTGGATCAGCTCCGCCGGGACGGCCGCGATGCCTGCGGCGAGGCGTTCGACGCGACCGACCCCGCCGCGGTGGCCGAGGGCGTCGCCGGCCTGGAGGCCGCCGCCGGCCCGATCGACGTGCTGGTCAACAATGCGGGGATCAACCTCCGCGGGCCGCTGGCGACGGTCGAGCCCGAGCGATTCCGCGCCGTTCTCGAGACGAACCTGACCGCCCCGTTCCTTGTCGCCCGCGCGGTGGTGGGGGGCATGATCGAGCGGGGCGGCGGGAAGATCATCAACATCTGCTCGCTGATGAGCGAACTGGGGCGGGAGACGACCGGCCCCTACGCCGCCAGCAAGGGCGGGCTGAAGATGCTCACCCGCGCGATGGCGACCGAATGGGCCTCCAGCAACATCCAGGTCAACGCCATCGGCCCGGGGTACTTCGCCACGGAGATGACCCGGCCGCTGGTCGAGGACCCCGAGTTCAACGCCTGGATTACCGCCCGCACCCCGGCCGGGCGGTGGGGTCGGCCCGAGGAGCTGATCGGCCCGGCCGTCTTCCTGGCGTCCGCCGCGTCCGACTTCGTCAACGGGCACGTGCTGTACGTCGACGGAGGAATTCTCGCGGCGATCTGAAGGACCGGAAGACCGGTTTTTCGGCAATCCGGTCCTCGGGTGATCCGGTGCTTCAGAATTCCGCGATGGCGATGGCGGCGATGGTGTAGTCGGCCTCGTTGCCCTCGATCTTCAGCGAGGCGGTATCCCCCTCGGCCTTGCCCAGCAGGGCCCGGGCCATCGCGGTCAGGTAGCTGTACCGCCGCCGCGCCAGGTCGGAGTCCCACGGGCCGAGAATGCTCACCTCCAGCTCGCTCTCGCCGTCGGCGCGGCGGAGCGTCACCTTCGTGCCGATGTTCACCACGTCCGTCTCGACCTCCTGGGGGTAGAGCACGCGGGCCTTGGTCAGCTCGTCCTGCATCTTGGCCTGGCGCTGCTGGAGCTTCCGCCGCTCCTCGACCGCGAACTGCCACTCGCTGTTCTCGCTGAGGTCCCCGAGGTCCGCCGCCGCGCCGATCGCGCGCGAGTTGGCCGGGATCGTCACCTCCACGAGCTCCTTCAGCTCCGCCTCGTAACGGTGCAGGCCCTCCTCGGTCGTGTAGAGGGTGTTCTCGTCCTCCCAGGGCAGGACCTTCTGCTTGAGGAACAGCCCGTAGAACTGCTCGCGGAGGATCTGCATCATGTCCGCGCGGACGGTCTCGGCCAGGCCGTCCGTCCGCTCGATGCGGCTCCTGACGATGCTCGCCATCGCCTCGTCGATGCCCGCGACCACCTCGCGGAAGCCCGCAAGGTCCCTCGCCGCGATCGCCGTGCGAAGCCGGCGCTGAATCTCCTTGCGGTCACGCCCCTCGGCCATCTGCATGTCGATGTCCAGGTCGTGCATGGCCTTGAGCATGCGGGTGAGCAGTTCGATCTTCGGCGGCGTGTCGGGGACCGGCTCGGCCGGGTCCGACCACAGCCAGATCAGCAGATCGAGGTGCTCCAGCGGGTCGGCAAGGGCCCGTTGGGCCGCGCCGGCGAGGGCGTCTTCGCGCCCGGCGGCACGGAGCAGCCCGGCGATGCGGTCGAGCTGCCTGGCCGGGGCCAGGGGCAGGAGCTTCTCCAGGTGCTCCCCGCCGGTGTCGATGCCGGCCAGGGCCGCCAGCGCCGCCGGCCAGAGGGCTTCGTCCTCCAGGGCGGCGACGGTGGCGGCGGGGTTGCCGGCCTCGGAGAGCACGTCCGTCGGCGAGGGGTAGCTGCCTTCGGGGCGCCCGAAGCCCATCCCCTCGGCCGCCTCGATCCCAAGGGCCGCTACCAGCGCGTCGGCGGGGCGTTCGCGGCGGTAGGTCTGTGCCTGCTCGGCCAGGCGTTCGGCGAGCCCGCCGGCAAAGCCCGCGTCGGTCTCGACCTTCCGCTGCCGGGCCTCCCGGGCGTAGCGGCGCAGCAGATCGAGGGTCTCCTGCGGCGTGCGGGCGGTCTCGACGTCCGACGCCAGCTCGTCCTCCAGGCTGAGCCCCTCGGGATGGTAGACGAGGAACAGCGGATTGCGACCCTCGACGGTGAGCTTCTCGCTGCGTTTGGCGGCCGTGCGCGCCTTGGACCACCACTTGCTCCACTGTCCGGACTCGATGTAGCGGGGGACGAGCAGTTCCTTGAGCTCGACGGAATCGATGCGTCCTTCGTGGCTCTGGCAGACGCCGACGAGGACCGTGGCGGGCTCGGCGAGGAACAGTTCCTTGAGCCGCTCGGGGTCGCGGTGGCTGAGCACGCGGAAGTCGGTCTCGTCGATCTGCTCGAACTCATCGGCCAGTCGGCGGGGATCGAGGGTGAACAGCCCGTCGGCGAGGTCCTCCAGCTCGTACTCGCGAAGGGTCGGATCGAACCGCACCACCTGGGCGACCTGGTTGCGGAAGCGGTTGGCGACGTAGCAGCCGTCCTCGAGTGCCAGGCACAGGTCCAGCGTCGCGAACGCCCGGCGGGGGGTGGGCGCGTTCATCAGCTCCGAGGCCGCCACCAGGCCGTCGAACGCCTCCTTGTCCCCGTACACCTGGCGGTAGAGGTCCAGGGCCTGCTGGCGCAGCTCGGCGCTGAGGGGCATGGCCAGCGACAGGGCCTTGGCCAGCTCCAGCACCGTCGCCGGATCGTCGCGGTCCTTGCGCTCCTCCAGCAAGGTCCAGCCCAGCGTGTCGGCGAGGTCCTCGTTGCCGGTCTCCACCACGGCCGACAGCACCGCGGCGGCGAGCTCGGGGTCCACGGCATCGGCCTCGCCGGCCTCCATCCAGACGGACTCGACCTCATCGGTCTGCCCGGCCTGGAGCCACTCTTTGATCTGCTCAAGGTTCATAGGACGCGCATCTTCGCATCTGCCCGCCCGCAAGTCCACCGCGTAGCCGCAACACGCGGCGCGACCGGCCCCCGGGAGAAATCGAGATTCCGCGCCGACAATTTGCCGCATGCGGATATGAATCCTAGCCTCCCAATGGTTCGTCGCGAACGCGTGAGTCGCGGCGAGGCCGGCGGAGGGCCGGATCAGGCCCCCGCGAAAACGCAAGCAACCAGGAGGGTTCCGGCCGGATGCGAGGACTATCCGTCCGCGCCGGGCGACCCGAAGACCATCGCGAACGCCCGAAAGGGCACGAGTCTCAGGAGGCTCCGACCATGAAACGCATCCTCTCGATCAGCACACTTCTGACCATCGTCTTTTCCCTGGCCGCCCCGGCCGCCCACGCCGACATGATGACCTACGACGGGCTCGATCTCGTCGAAACGGTCAAGGTGCACGGCGACGGCCTGGTCTCCGACGGCAAGACCGTCTACGCCGGCCGCTACCTCTTCACCTACCAGGGCCGCCAGTACAAGTCCTTCTGCGTGGACCTCGATCACTGGGCGGGCACGACCGAGGTCAGCGAGGAATCCGTCAGCACCCTGCGCAACGGTGACATGGTGGCCTACCTCTACGAGACATACGCCTGGTCGGTCACCGACAAGACCTCCGCCGCCGCGCTGGGCGTGGCGATCTGGGAGACGCTCTACGAGACGCTCCCCGACGAGAGCGACCCGGACTTCGGCGCCGGCGACGGCAGCTTCTATATCACGAACAACGCCGGCGTCCGCGACACGGCCGACGGGTACCTGGCGACCCTCCCGGACAGCTACACGCCGATGCAGAACCTCGTGGTGCTGCATTCGCAGGACAAGCAGGACATGCTGATCGGCTCGCTGGGTGAGGTCCCCGAGCCGATGACCGCCGCGATGCTTCTGCTGGCGACCCCGTTCGTGCTGCGTCGCCGCATGCGGCGAGCGAACTGACCCAATCCCCTCGCCTTCCCGGCGAATCAGGCTCATCACATCCCCCCACCCTCCCCACAGGCGCGAGGCGGGCCCGCTTGACCCACGGGCCCGTCTCACTTTTTGCGCTCAGAACTCCAGCGGCAGCTCCACGCTCCTGCCCGTCCGCTGGGCCTTGCGCGCCAGCTCGTATGCCTCGTGGTACTGGTCGGCCACGACCTCCCAACCCACCACGTTGTCGAGGTACCGTTTGAGGTTCTCGCCCATCCGCATGCGGGCGTCCTCGTTGCAGGCCAACTCGATGACGTGCCGCTTGAGCATCTCCTTGTTGGTGAACAGCACGCCGCCGCCGGACTCCAGCGTCTGGGCCGTCAGGCCCTCCATCGGGGCGGTCGTGATGTACGGCTTGTTCAGCGCGATGATTCGCGCCAGCGTGCCGGACTGCGTCTCGTCCGTGCTGGGCAGAACGATGAAGTCGCAGACCGCCATCATCTTGTAGTAGATGTCCCCCCGCGGCACGAACTCGTAGTAGTGGGCCAGGCCCTTGTTCTCCAGCAACTGGACCTCGGCCTTGTACTTCTCGTAGTCCCGCTTGTGATTCGGGTCGCGCATCGTCCCGGCGGCGAGAAGGTCCCACCCTTGCCCGGTCCGCTCCTTGACGGCCTGGTGGATCTCCTCCCACATGCTGGTGAGGATGTCCCATCGCTTGTTGGACTGGATCCACCCGATGAGCCCGACGAGGTGCTCGGACAGGTGCGGCGCCTCCTCCAGGCCCAGTTCCTCGCGGAGCTCGACGACCTCGGCGAGGCTGTACCGCTTGTCGCTGCGCGCCCCGTGCGGGACCACCAGGATGTTCCGCGGCGTCGGCCAGCCCTTGCCCGAGAAGTTCCAGTCCAGCCGCCACTTCTGGTAGTGGCACTTGAACAGCACCACGTCGGCGCGCTGGCACATCTGGAAGATGAAGTCGGCCTCGAACTCCGTCAGGCGCCCGTGGACGGTATGGGGCTCGACGATGGTGGGCACGTCGCCGATGGCGTCGAGCAGGTCGAGGAACCCCTCGTTGCCGTCGCCGTGCCCCCGCTCGTCGCGGTACTCGTACAGCCCGTACTCGTGCTCGATGTGCACGGCGTAGGGCTTGAGCTCGTGGACCTTCTCGGCCACGGGACGCCACCACCGGCGGTCGGAGACGTCGATGATCGGGTGGACGCCGTCGCCCTCGCCGTCGGTGTGGCTGATGACCAGCACGTCCCGGTTGGGGTGGCGGGCCTGAACGAACTCCCGTGCTTCCTCGCAGAAAGTGCCAATTCCACAAAGACGTGGGGGATAACTACTTATCATTACGATCGGACTTGGCATGCTTCTTCCTGCGCTTGGGGGATGCGGTTACGGCCTCATCGTCGCCGTCGTCTTCGGCGGCGGGGGAATCACTAGGTTTATCGGCAGGGCCTTTGCCCAACGTTTGCTCCATTTCCAGCTCCTGCATCAGCAGCAGGCTCATCAGCCACGCCAGTGTGCTCTCGGCGCTCTGGTTCTCGTTGACGCGGTCGGCGTGAAGGCCCTCGCAGCAGCCGCCGGTCGTGAAGTCGTACAGCGGCTTCCGCAGATCGTTGTCCCCCAGAAACCAGTTCAACGCCCGCCGGGCGTGCTCGATCCAATGCCGCTCGCGGGTCACGTGGTAGGCCTCGATGCACGCGTCGATCAAGGCATGGGCCTCGATCGGCTGCTGGTCGAAGGCCGCCGGCTTCTGCCCGCGAACGTACCACCCGTTTGTCCCGATGATGGTAAGGCACCCGCCCTCGCTCGTCTGCGTCTCCAGCAGCCAGTTCAGCGCCTTCTTGCCCACCTCGATCATGTCCGGGCGGTTCATCCACTTGCCGCTCATCAGCAGCGCGTGCGGCAGTTTGGCGTTGGCGTAGGTCACCACGTCCTCGCACCAGGGCCAGTCCTCTTCCATCGTCTGCGTGAAGTGCTCCAGCAGGCGCTCGGCCAGTTGGGCGCGGTGGCGGCGGGCCTCGCTGTCGCCCCCGAAGCGGCACAGGTAGGCCTGGATGCCAAGGATCACCAACGCCCACGCGCGCGGCGAGGAAAACTCCTCCACCACGTCCAGACCGCGGTGAAACAGCTCGCTGGCCAACGCGATCGCCGACTGGTTCGGCCCGGCCGCGACGCACGTCCCCAGACCCCACAGCGCCCGGCCGTGGCAGTCCTCGCTGCCGGGCATGTCCGCCCACGCCCGATCGTAGTGCATGTGGTTGCGGAAGCGGCCCGTCTCCTCGTCCATGGCGTGGGCGAGGAAGCCCAGGTACGTCTGGAGCAGCCCCAGGACCGACTCGTCCCGGGACTGCTGCCAGTGCTTGGTCGTCACCATCAGCGCCCGGGCGTTGTCGTCGGTCGTATACCCGCCCGTACGGTTGGGGGTGGCGTAGCGGCCGTGCTGGAGCAGCCCCGTGTCGTCGGTCATCACCCGAAGGTGCCGCAGGTCCACCTCCGGCAGCTCCTCGCCCTTGATCGGCTGGGTCGGGCCCGGGGCCGGCATCACGGCCGTCCGCTGCCGCTCCACCCACGCCTCGCGGGCCTCGGCGAACAGGTCGAGGTAGTCCTGGGCGACGCGTTTCCAGATCATCTTGCGGCAGTAGTCGTAGGCCCGTTTGCGCATCACGTGGCGCTCGGGCTCGTCGCGCAGCAGCTCGACGATGGCCTCGGCGATCTCGTCGGAATCGCGGAAGCCCGTGAGCCGGCCTCGGCCGTCGGCGAGCATCTCCACGGCGTACCAGTATTTCGTCGAGACGGTCGCCTTGCCCGCGCCCAGCGCGTAGGCCAGCGTGCCCGAGGTGATCTGGGCCTCCCCGAGATACGGCGTGACGTACAGGTCGGCGGCGCCGATGAACTCGCAGAGCTCCTCGATGTCCACGAACCGATCGTGGAAGATCACGTGATCGGTCAGCCCCAGTTCGGCGACCTGGCGGACGAGCCCGTTGCGGTAGGTTTCCCCGCTGTCCCGCTTGACGTGCGGGTGCGTGGCGCCCAGGACGATGTAGACGATCTCCGGGAACTCCTTGACCACTTCCGGCAGCGCGCCGATGGCGTACTCGATGCCCTTGCCGGGGCTCAGCAGGCCGAAGGTCAGCATCACCTTCCGACCCATCACGCCGAACTGGTCCTTGTAGTAGTTCGGGTCGATGAACGGAACGTCCGGGATGCCGTGGGGAATCATCGCCACCTTCTCCGGCGGGATGGCGTACACGTCGTCCAATATGTCCTTGGCCAGGTCGCTCATCACCACCATGCGGTCGCTCAGGCGACCGATCTCCTCCAGAACGGTCTGCTGCTCCTCCGTCGGGTCCTGGAGAACCGTGTGCAGCGTGGTCACCAGCGGGCGGCGGAGCCGGCGGAGCGTCGCAAGGATGTGCGAGCCGCACGTACCCCCGTAGATGCCGTATTCGTGCTGCATGCATACCGCCGAGACCTGGTTGATGTTCAGGAACTCCGCCGCCATGCGGTAGTCCGCCTGCGTGTTCTGCCGCACCTCGAAACGCACCCGCTCGGGGTAGCCGTACCCCTCCGGTACGTCGTTCATCGCCAGGGCGAAAACGTCGTGGTCGGCGCCGCTCTGGGTCGCGACCGCCTTGGCGAGGTCCGTGGTGAACGTCGCGATGCCGCAGCGGCGCGGCACGTAGTTGCCCACGAACGCGATCGGGGACTTCTTCGGAAACGGATGTGGCTCAGGCATCGGATCGGATCCTCCGGCCGGCTACGGGACAAGTCCTCGGGCTGCCTGCCCGCGGGACGTAGGCGCATTGTACGGCCCGCGCGGCCGACACTCAAGCCATCGAGGGCCGCCGTTCGGCGCCCCTCCGCCGCCGGCTGGCGGGCGATTCCGGGCCCTCGCGCCGCGAACCCGGCGACCTGAAATGCGCCCCCACGCGAGAAAACTGTGGCGACCATTGTGTGGAATGTCTATACTCATGTCGTGTATTGTGTCGAAAGACTGTAGCTGGAGAACCCACCCGTTTGCCGCGGCCCCATTCGGTTTGGGGTGCCGGGATAACGAAGAAGCAGGAGAAGAGAATGCCCCCCAGGAAGACCGACATGAGCATCCAGGAACTGCGCCGTGCCCTCGCCGCGAAGGAGCGCCAACTGGAGAAGCTCGCCGCACGACGCGAGAAGCTCCTGGCCTCGCTGGCGGACGTCGACGAGGAAATCGCCTCCCTCGGCGGTGCCGCCGCGCCCCCCGCCGCCAAGCCCGGCCGCAAGAAGCCCGGCCCCAAGCCCAAGGCGAAGAAGGCCAAGAAGGCGAAGGCGTCGAAGAAGGCCGGCCGGAAGAAACGCGGCGGCGGCAAGGCGCTCGGCGACGTGCTGGCCAACATCCTGGCCGACGCGCCGGACGGGATCCGCGTCAAGAACGCGATGAACGAGGCCCTCAAGGCCGGCTACAAGACCAACGCGAAGGATTTCTACGGCATCGTTGCCGCAGCCCTGCGCGACGATGAGCGCTTCACGAAGGTCAAGCGAGGCGTCTACAAGCTCGCCTAGCGCCTTCGCAGCCCCGGCCGCACCCCACGGGGGCCTGCCGCCGGGAAAAAACCAACGCATCGCGGGCCCGCGCCGTACCGGACGCCCGCTCGGGGGCCCGCCCCGGCGGGCGTCCGGTATGCGCGGGCGGACGGGAGATTTTGACCCCGTCCGCGCCGTTTTGGCGCCTTGACATCCACCCGCCGCCCCGATAGAGTACTTTGTTCCTTCGGGCCGTTAGCTCAGTTGGCTAGAGCGCCTGCTCGACACGCAGGAGGTCACTGGTTCAAGTCCAGTACGGCCCAGTCGCCTTCCCCCCGCCCCAGCCGCACCCCGCGGCTGGCGGCCGCACCGACCGCCCCGCCCGCGCCGGTCGTGCCCGTCCCGCCGCCTGCACTGCCCGCCCGCCCCGGCCGTGCCGGTCCCGCCGCCTGCACCGCCTGCACCGCCCGC
>CAYLPJ010000031.1:0-73820 GCA_964385465.1 uncultured Planctomycetaceae bacterium
GCTGGTCTCGCCGCCGTCGTCGTCGGTGACGGTCAGCGTGGCCGTGTAGACGCCGACGTCGGCGTAGGCGTGCGTCGGCGTCAGGCTGCCGCTGGCGGTCGAGCCGTCGCCGAAGTCCCAGTGGATCGTGTGGGTGTCGGCCGGGGCGGGATCGCTGAACGACCCGGCGAAGGACACGGCCTGCGCCTCGTCGGCGGCCGCGTCCTCGCCGGCGTCCACGGCCGGCGCGACGTTGACGACCGTCACGGCGGCCGTGTCGCTTCCGGTCGCCCCGTGGTTGTCCGTGGCCGTTGCGCCGACGGCGTAGGCCCCGTTGTCGTCGGGCGTGAAGTCGAACGTCGTCCCGCTGCCGGAGGCGTAGGGCAGGCCGTCCCTGGTGACCGTCCAGTCCAGCGTGTGGGTATCGCCGGTGTCGGGGTCGGTGACGGAGGCGGCGAGGCTGATCTGCGTGCCCTCGTCGCTCTCGGCCGGGGCGCCGGTGATCTCGACGGTCGGATCGGTGTTGCTGACCGGGAAGGCCAGGGAGATGTTGTCGAAGACGGCATCGCAGACGCCGCCGTCATGGCCGGTAACGGCGAGGCCGACGTACAGCTCCGCGGCGGTCATGTCGATGGCCTGGTCGGCGCCGAGCTGCGTCCAACCGGTCCCGTCGGGTGAGGCGTAGGCCCGCAGCACGCCGTCGACGCGCTCGATACGGAGCCAGTAGGGCGCCGCCCCGCCGCCGGATGCGAAATCGGTGCTGCTGTCGCCGGTGACGGCCCGGCCCTGGAAGTGCACGCCGTTGCCGGGCGAGACGAGGGTAAAGCCGTGGACGGAGCCGGCGTCGAGGCTCTCGCGGATCATCACGCCGGCCTTGGCCCAGGGGTCGGTGTTCTCGACGCTGACGACGCGGGCGGTGAGCTGCGCGTTGTCGGTGAAGGTCTGGTAGAAGTAGTAGAATTCGTCGGCCGCGCCCCAGATGTCCGCCCCGCCACCGGAGACGGTCCAGGCATCAGTGCCGCTGTCGTAGCTGAAGCCCCCTGCCACTCCCGCGGGCACGCCCGTGCCGGTCCAGTCGGTATGCATGACGGTCGCCTGCGTGCCGGCCGCGACGGCCTGACCGTCCTGGTCGGTGACGTTGGAGACCGTCAGCGTGTAGGTCTCGCCGTCTGCGAGGGCCTCGCCGAGTGCCAGGACGACCTGGTGATCGTCGGGGGCGGCCAGGCGGTCGGCAACGAGGACCGTCACCGGCTGGCCGAGGGGGTCGGTCAGCGCGTAGTTCGCCTCGGTCTCCGCCGAGCCCTTGTCCACGGGCTCGCCGAAGGTCAGCACCAGTTCGGTGTCGCTGGTGACCTCGACGGCGTCGAGGCTGGGCGGCGGGGTGACCCAGCCGCTGTCGGCCGAGCGCGCGCTGGCCATGCCGTCGGGGTTGACCGCGGCGACCTCGTAGACGTAGCTGGCGGCCTGGTCCAGGCCGCTGTCGGTGTAGACCGGGGCGGCGGCGGTGTCGTACTCGCTGCCGTTGCGGTAGATCACGTAGTGGTCGACGCCGGTGTCGGGGTCGCTGGAGGGCGTCCAGGTCAGCTCGATGGTGTCCGGGGCGACGGGCTGTGCGAGGAGGTTCAGCGGGGTGGTCGGCGGGGAGAAGTCGATCGGCCCGTCGAACTCGGTCAGGCGGATGCCGGGGATGGGCATGTCGTCGTCGGCGGGGTCCTCCCAGGACCCGTCGGGAAGCATCCAGCGGACGCGCATGTGGTCGCCGCCGCCGCCCTCCTTGTGCAGGGCCTCGATGTAGTAGCGCCGCCCGGCCTCGAGGGCGATGGCCGCGGACTGCTGGGCGGGGAACTTGTCCCATTGCGTCGAGCTGGTATAGCCGTCAAACCCGGCGATGAGGACCTTGTTGGCGGGGTCCTCGTCGGAGGAGAGGTACAGCTCGCTGCTGTCGTCGCCGGAGATCCAGAAGGTGTAGTCGCCGGTGGTCGGCGGGTGGATGTAGCCATAGACGCGCGTGCCGTAGCTGCCGCCGAAGTTCGAGGGGATCCGGAACTCCGTCGGGTAGGTCGTGCCGCTGGGGTTGTCGGGGAAGTCCGGGTGGCCGGTGAGGTCCGGCACGTCGTTGCCGCCGATGTTCAGCCAGTAGTCCCGCTGGATGTACCCGGTGCCCTGGTACTGGTAGGTGAACGTCACCGACTGGCCGTCCGGCATGGGCGTGCCCGAGGCGGTCGTCACGCCGGTGACGGTGACGGTGTAGTCCGTCCAGGTCGCCATGGGCGAGACGGTCAGCGAGACGCGCGTCCCCGCCGGCGACAGGTCGGCGGCGCTGACGGTCGCGCCGCCGGTGATCGCGTAGTTGCCGGCCACGCCGGCGGTGGCGGGGTCCAGCGGCTCGGTGAAGATCAGGTCGATCCGCGTGTCGCTGGGCAGCGAGTGGTGCACCAGCCCGGGCACGGTGACCAGCGTCGCCTCCGACAGCGGCCCCTCGTAGCCGTCCCGGTTGACCGCGGCGACCTGGTAGGTGTAAGGCTGGGTGACCGCCACGGCCGCGTCGTCGTAGGCAAGCGACGCGGTCGTCGCCATCGCCGTCCCGTCGCGGTAGACGACATAGTGGTCCACGTGGCTCTGCGGGTCGGCGGCGGCGGACCACGTGAGGTGGATGGTCTCGGGCCCGACGGACACGCTGGCGGCCAGGGTGGTCGGCGCGGTCGGGGGCGTGGTGTCGATGTAGACGTTGGACCCCCCGGGCGTGCCGTCGGCCGAGCTGGCCGACCAGTGGGCGGCGTCGTTGCCGTACTCGACGAGCCCGCCGGCGGAGCGCAGGCGCGCCAGCGAGGGCCCGTCGCCGTCGGCCTCGACGGGCCAGGGCAGCTTGTCGTTGTAGTTGACGTAGTCCACGCGGTAGTAGGGGACGAACCCCGTGGCCGACTCCGGCTCACCGATCCGGAGCAGCTTGACCTTCTCGCCGTCGTTGGCGAGGCTGCCGCTGTACCGCCCCACCACGTTCGTCACGCCGGGGTACCGCTGGGCGAAGGCTGGGAGATCCTTGACCACCACGATCCGCTCGCCGGGGGCGATCTCGGTGATGGGGTTGGTCGCCGGGTTCGTGGCGTAGGAGTCCAGCGCGGGGTCGTCGACGACCGTCTCGCCCCCGCCGGCGGGGACGAACTTCACCCGGTCGGCGATGGTCCAGTCCTCGGGGTCGGCATCGCCGCGGGTCAGCGTCACCGTACTGTCGCCGCTGAAGAGGTAGGTCCCCAGCGAGACCCAGCCGACCAGCGGGTCGATGTCGTCGTCCTGGTCCACGGTGACCACGACCGAGCCGGAGGCGTGCGTGATCTCGTAGGAGGCCCGGTCGTCGAGGTCGCGGGCGTCGCCGAGGCCGTCGGTCAGGCTCCAGTTGACCAGCACCTCGTAGCTGTCGGGCGCCAGGGAGGCCTGCCACGTGGCGGTCGCGCCGGGCTCGACGGTCCAGGCCTCGTCGCCCCACGTGTCCGCGTCGTGCCAGCCGGCCGTGAAGGCGATCCCGCCGCTGAGGCGGATATCCTCCAACTGCCAGGTGTTCCCCGAGCGGTTGAGGATCTCCACGAACTCGAAGAGGTCGGGATTGTCGAAGCCCAGGTCGATCTCGGCCTGGGTGGGGCCGTCGGGGTGGTACATGACCTCGTCGAGGATGAGCTCGCCGATCAGCGGACCGGCGTTGGCGGCACCGAACGTCGGGGTTTCGAGGAAGGTGAAGTCGCTTCCGCCGTCGAGTTCGCTCTTGAGGTGCAGGCCGATGGGCACGCCGTTGGGGCTGGCGCCGAAGTCCACGTGCTCGCGGTAGCCTCCGGGCACCTCGGTGGGCACGCCGCCGACGAGGATCGTCGCCGACGACGAGAGGTACACGTCGTCGCCGAGCTCGTTGAGCGCGAACGGCGTCCGGCTGCCGGGGTCGCCCGAGGGGTCGCCGGCGGGGTTCGTCGAGTAGTCCAGGCCGAAGTTCGCGTCCTCGGTGAAGACGATGTACCCGCCGGCGGGGATGACCGTCCCGTCGGCGATGCGGTATTTGTCCAGCGTCAGGTTGCCCGAGCCGTCCTTGCGGTCGTCGCTGAGGAACCAGCCGCCGACGTCGATGGCCTGGTCGGTGGTGTTGTGCAGCTCGATCGCGTCCACCTGGGGCAGGTCGGTGTGGGCGAGCACCTCCGAGACGACGACCGAGCCCGGCTGGAGCCTGGCGTCGGCGTCGGCGGGGTCGTCGTATCCGGGCGTGCCGCCGGGCGCGTTGCCGGCCCGCCAGCCTTCCTTCTTGCCCCAGACCGACAGCGATGCCTCGGGGTCCCGCACCGTCAGCGAGAAGCCCTCGCCGTCCGTGACGTCGTACCAGTCGTCCTCGTAGCGGAACTCGTGGATGATCCCGCCGACGGGCGCGTCGAGCTCCACCTTCTCCCCGCCGTCGCTCAGCGAGCCGTCGTAGACCCCCGCGATCGCCCCGGCGAAGTCCGGGTAGCGGAAGGTGAAGGCGTCCAGGTTCCGCACCGCCACGACGTACTCTCCCGAGGCCAGCGAGACGGCGGGGAACTCGAAGTCGATCCCGTCGGTGAACCGCAGCCCGGCCAGCGGCAGGGCCGGCTCGGCCGGGTCGGTCTCGATGTTCCGCAGCTCGATGAACTCGAAGTCCTTGCGTTGGGTGAATCCGGCGGCGACCTCCTCGGCCGTCGGCTCGGCGGGGTTGTACATGACCTCGGTGATGCGGATGTCGGGGGCGAGGTCGATGTAGTATGTCGCCTCGGAGAGAGGGCTCCAGTCGGAGGCGCCCTCCAGGGCCCTGGCCGAGACATGGGTGGTCCGGGTCAGCGTCAGCGGCGTGCCGTCCCACAGGATGGCCGACGGGGACAGGCTGCCCCCGGCCCGCCGCGGGTCCGTGCCGTCCAACGTGTAGTAGATCGACCGCGTGCCTGTCGGCTCGGACAGGGTCAGCTCGTCGTTGACGTCCACCGTCCCGCCGTGCTGGTCGACGCCCTCGACGGCGAAGGACGGCGCCTCGACGGTCGGGAACCAGCCGTGGGCCTGGAGCTGGCCGAGGAGGATGGCCGGCCTCTGCTGGAGCCAGTTGACCGCGCTGTCCAGCGCGCTGAGCCAGTGGTCCTCGTAGGTTCGAGGGTCGTCGGGGCGCTGGGCGTCGCCCCAGCGTGCGGACTCGGCGATCATGGCCAGCCGGACCTGCTCGGCCCGCTGCATCAGCAGCGGGACGGACCGCTGGGGTGTCAGCAGCCCGCCGTCGTGGAGGTGGCTCTGGACGTGATCGGCGAACCGCGAGAGGTACTCGGGATGTTCGCAGAGCTGCTGGTGCAGCCACTGGGGGTTGGACTCGCTGAAGATGTCCCCCGCCGGCCAGACCTCGGTGTCGCTGGGCCCGAGGCGGTTGATGTTCACGCCGGCGGTGTCCAGCGAGTGCTCGGCGTCGTGGCGGAAGAACTTGAAGCCGTTGGGGTTCTCCCGGTTGAAGATGCCGTACCAGTTGTTCGGCTGCTCGTTGTTGAGGAAGTTGGAGATCGGCCCGTCGCGGTCGCCGACGAAGTACGTCGAGATCATGTAGTCGATCAGGTTGTCGACATCCAGCAGCGTGGTGTAGTCGGGGTTCGCCGTGCCGTCTGGATTCAGCCCCTGGAGCTTGTAGTACAGGTCGTAGCCGTTGTCGGACGGGTCCTCGGGGTTGACGTACGAGAAGCCGTTGGAGGCCTGCTCCCACAGGCTGTACCACGCGTCCAGCGTGCCGTCGGTGGCCTCGACGTCGTAGCCGCCGCCGACCTTCACGACGTCGTAATCGCTCTCGACCCCGCCGAAATAGGTCTCGGCGTAGCTGGCCTCGCTGCGCTCCTGGGTCTGGTAGACCCCCCAGTACTGGCCGTTGAGGTAAAGGTGGTAGTACCGGCTGCGGGTGTAGGGCTGGCCCATCTCGCGCTGCATGTCGCGACTGAAGGCGTCGCGGAGGTAGAGGTTCTTCGTGCCGCCCTGGAAACTCCAGGAGTAGTTCTGCGTGCAGCGGAGGTCGATGGCGTCGAACTCGCCGGCGCCCTCGTCCCCGAACAGTTCGTAGTTGAGCTTCGGGTCGCCGTAGTCGCTCTTGAACAGCAGGCGGAAGGCGTGCTTGGGGTTGTTTCCGCTGCGGCTGAACCCCCCGCGGATGCGCAGCCCGGCCTCGACCTGGAAGCCGCCGTCATCGCCGTCGGGGAAGCCCGGTCCGTCGGCGTCGTCGGGGTAGAACATCTCCACCGACGTCGGGCGCTCCCACTGCTCGCCGTCGCCATAGGCGTTGACGTAGATCCCCGTGTCGGGGTCCAGCAGGTGGTCGAGGTCCGTCACCAGCGAGATCGTCGGGATCGACTGCATGCTGTCGAGCATGTCCTCGGCGTATCGGACATGGCCGACGATCTCCGGGTCCATGCCGTAGTTCATCACCTGCCCGTCGATCTTGCCGTCGGCATCGGAAGCAGGCCAGCCGGCGGGCGTCTCGCCGTTTGGCGACTGGGCCAGCACGTCGTCGAGGAAGATGTACGTCTGCGTATCGGTGTTGGACGGCTCGTAGCCGTCCAGGAACGCCCGCGCCCGCACGGTGGTGGTCCCGTCGATCAGGATCGGGCTGCCCGCGACGTACAGCGCCGCCGCCGGGTTCGCCGCACCCGGCTCCGAGCCGTCCGTCGTGTACCAGATCTCCGCGCCGACCGTGTCGGTTTCGATGGCCAGGTGGAACGGCTCGTCGTAGAAGCCGCGGTCGTGGTCGAACGTCGTGTCGGCCACCATGGACCAGAACTCGCTGCTGTTGGGCTCCAGCGGCGTCGGGGTCGCGAAGTAGTGGTCCGCCAGCCGCGTGGTCGTGATCTCGACCAGTTCCGGCAGCACGAGCAGGTCGCCGTCGTCGGCCGAGGCGTTCAGCGCGTGCACCGCCAGGACGTTCGTGCCCGCCTGGAGCAGCGACAGGTCCGCCGCCGTCAGCCCGACGTTCTCCCACGCGACGGCCTCGGCCTCGCTGCGCTCGCTGTCGGCGTAGGCGTCCCACAGCGCCGAGGTGGCGTTGCGGCGGGCGATCTCCACGCCGTTGAGGTACGCCACGTAGCCGTCGTCGTATCGCATGCGGAGGATCAGCGACGTCACCGCCGCCGGATCGGCCAGGTCGAACGCCGTCCGCGAATACAGCGAGGAGGCGTAGGTCCCGCCCGGCAGGGCCATGTCCGACTCGACGTCCGCGGCGACCTGCCCGTAGAGCGTCGTCGACTCGCCCGCGCCGGCCGGCTTGCTGCGGACGTCGATCCCCAGCGCCGCCTTGCCCAGCAGCGCGAACGACGCCCCCGCCGCGTCGAAGCTCGTGTGGCTTCCCGGGGACGCGAACAGCTCGACCTCCGCGCCCCCGCCCCTCTCGTACTGCACCAGGCGGAGGTCGTACTCCCCGGCCGACAGGTCGAACTGCCCCAGCGTGTCGCTGGCCCCGCGCGGCTCGGGATGGGACACCGAGTGGGTCACGCCGTCGCGGGACAGCTCCAGGCTGAAGCCGTCGTCGCTGTTGACGCCGAAGGTCCACCACCCGGCCGAGGGGATCGTGATCGTCGCCTCGACCAGCACGGCGAAGTCGTCCATGCTGCCGGTGAAGCCGGGGTAGTTGGTCTCGCCGCTGCTGTAGTGCCCGTGCCCGCCGCTGTTGTAGTAGTTGATCGTCGAGACATTCTCGGCGTTGACGTACGACTGCACGCTCGGCGTGGCGATGAGCTGCTCGGCATCGGCGAGGCCGCCGACGCTGAAGCCGCCGCTGGCCTTGTAGTTGTGCACCGAGAAGCCCGAGACGCTCTCGGTGAAGCCCAGGCCCGTGGGGCCCTCTGCCCAGGCCGTATCGTCGAAGCCCGGCGCCGTCCACGTCGTTCCCAGCGTGCCGTCGGCGGGGACGTGGTACTTCGCCGTCGCGCCCGCGGGCAGCACGTACGTCGTCTGGATGTCCTGGGCAACGCCGTAGGTCAGGTCCGTCGCCTGCTCGGGGTACTCGTCGAAGGCGTGCACGACCGTCGCGGCGTCGTCCACCAGCGCCAGGTACTCGCCGTCCTTGCTCAGCTTGAAGTCCGTGTGCAGGTAGCCCAGCGGATCGACCGTGTCCTCCCCCGAGGCGAAGACCAGCAGGAACTCGTGGGGCCCCATGACCGTCCCGGCCGGGAAGGTCCAACTGTTGCCTGAGTCCTCCAGGGTCCAGCCGGAGATGTCCATCGGCGTGCCCGCGGGGTTGTGCAACTCCAGCCAGTCGCTGTACTCGCCGAACCCGTCGGCCAGGGCCGAGGAATTCGAGGCCATCAGCTCGCTGATGTACGGCTGGGCGTCGAGCAGCAGGCGGCTCTCCAGCGGCTCGAAGCAGGGAACGGCACGGGGGTACGACGGGGACGGATACGTTCGCATCGACATCTCCTCCAAATGCACGCCGCGCCGGTCGGAAGCGCCCGTGCGCGGGAACTCGCGATCTCTCCTCCGGCCGACGTGAGCACGCGGCGGCGAGACTGTCCAAGACAGGAACTCCAGTGTACCCGAAACGCCCGAATCTGCCAACCTCATCAGAACCCCATCAAAGCCTCATCGGACCTGAACCGTCGGCGCGAAGCGTGGCCCACACCGGCCCGCCGCCGCGAGCCGAAGCCGTTCACGCTTGCCGGCGGCGCCCTGGTCCTCCGAGGCCGGGGGGACGACCCCGGTGATTCGGTCCCGCTGACCCGCCAGCCTATCCACCGTGCGTACGAGACCGAGACGGCGGTCGAGGTCCGGGGCAACGCGACGGCCGGACTGATGCTCTTCGCCCACCCGGGCTCGTACATCGGCTCGGGGCTCGCCGACGACGGCGTGGTCCGCCGCGTCCAGAAGGGCCACAAGCGCTCCCGGTGGATGACCGAACCGGAGATCGCCCGGCGGATCGTCCAGCCGAGCATGGACGTCACGCAGGCGACGTCGAGCCCGTCGGAACTCCGCCCGGCCCTGTCTCGTCTGCGGCGAAGGCGAGGGCCGCTTCGACCACTTCAGCTACCGGCCGCTGGAGACCGACGCCGCCCGCGACCGTTGGCTGGAAGAGGTTTTCCGCCTCGCGTGCGATGCCGGGAGTGTTGAACAGTAGAGGGTCGGCTCGACCCGCGGAGAGCCAACATGACACCCCACCTCCATGCACGGGCGCTGGCGGGCGCCGTTCTGGTCTCGGCCCCCGCGGCCGGTGCGGAAAGGTCCGGCACGCCGGAGAAGACCTTCCGCGCGATCTACTTCGGCAACAGCTGCCTCGAGAATTCCGTGCCGTGGTTCCATCCGACGCTGGCGAAGTCCGCCGGGGTCAAGACGAACGGCCGCGCCCACCTCGGCCCGGGCTGGCAGATCTGGATGCACGTCAACGCGTTCCACACCCATCCCGGGCGTGCGAAGAAGAGCCTCGTCGAGCGCGACTGGGACGCCGTGGTGATCCAGCATTTCGGCACGCACCCGGTGTTGGCGAACAACATCCGACGGAAAATCTCCCACAACCAGGAGCCCTTCCCCGAGCCGCGGGACGTCAGCGACCTGGCCAGCGCGTCGGCGATCATCGACCTGTTCCTCGCCAGGCCCCCCGACCGCGGGCGGGCGTTCCTCTACAGCTCCTGGCCGGGCGTGACCGGCGCGGCGGCGTTGCGCCGGCGCCTGCGGGAGGAAGCGCGGAAGTCGCTGGAGGCCGAGGGCCTGCCCCGCTACACCCTCGCGGCCACGTGCTTCGCGACGATGTTCCGCCGGCAACCCCGAAGCCCTGGACCCGTCGATCCACGACGACCTGGCGAACTGCACCAACGAGAACACCCGCAAGCTGGGCATGGGCGGCTACGTCCACCCGCCCGACCTCGGCGAGCTGCTGGAGGTCACCGCCTATCGCCCCCGGATCGTCAGCGAGACGATCTGGCAGGTCGTCACAAAGCACCCGCATACCGCCGTCGGCAAGGCCGGCAGATGACCGACCCGCGTCGGCAGAACCGAGACTACCGATGAATGCCTTCGGCGCGTCCCTGACGGCGGCCGCGTTGCTCCTGCTTGCGGGCGCCCGCCCTTCCCCGGCGGATGGTCCGCCGTTCTCCAACTACTGCCGGCGCTTGCGGCAGCGAGTCCAGGGCCGGAAACACGGTTTCCTCGCGGGCAACGTCACCTACTACGTCGGGGGCTTTCACGCCAGTTGGGAGGTGACCGAACACGAGACCCTCGGCCTGACGCACCCGTTCCATCACGACCTTCGCAGCCGGGGCGTCGGGCTGGTCGAGAGCCGCGGCGAAGGCCCCGCCGACACCGGTCTCGGCAACGACTTCCTGGGCTGGGAGTTCTACAAGGACACACGCATCCTCTACGGCAGCGTGATTGTGGGCGGGAAGACCCATCGCCACCCCGTCCCGAAGAGCATGGTCTGGCAACCGGACCGGATGATCTGCGAGTACGAGGTTCCCGGCGTCCGCCTGCGGGAGGAGAAGTTCATTGCCCGCAATGACGCCGCCTGCTCGATCCTCACCGCGTCGCGTCCCGTGACGTTGCGATTCGACGGACGGAGCTTCTATGGTCGGCACAGTCGGACGAGCACGGCGACGATTCGGTACGAAGCACAACACAACGCCATCCACATCGTGGAAGGCGGCACGACGAGATGCCGGCCCGAGACGGACGGTTCCCAGCGCACCGGGCCGATCATGTACCAGGGCATGAGCACCGTCCTTGCCGCTTCCAGGGATTTCTCCGCGAACCACCGGTTCACCAAGGGCGAACACGGCGAGATGCACTACGAGTTCGACATCCCCTGCGACGGCAACGGCGTGGTCGTCGTCTGGGCCATGCACGATGAGTACGGTCCGGCGCTGAAGACCGCGATGGCCGTGCTCGCCGCGCCGCGCAAGGCCCTGGCGGCGAAGACGCGCGAAGTGAATCGGCAGCTCAACGAGGACATCCCGTGGTTCCGCTGTTCCGACCGGACGTTCGAGGACATCTACTACTATCTCTGGTCGCTGTACCTGATGTACTCCATCGACGCTCAAAAGGGCTGGGAGATGGAGCCGCACACGCAGACGGCCGTCAACAACTTCCTGGGGATGCACCGCTACGACGCGACGTTCCAGATCAAGGTGGGCGCCTGGACCGGCGACAAGCCGCACTACGCCTACGGAAACGTTCTCACGTGGAAGCATCTGTACCGAAGCGGCCATTTCCGAAGATACCCGAACGGCGCCATCGCGCTGGCCGACACCAAGGGAACGACGTGGCACTCCGGGGTCTACGGGCTCGAACTGTCGGAGCACGTTCTGGGCGCCTGGCAGATCTACCGGCACACGGGCGACACCACATTCCTGCGGGATTGCTACGAGGGCTATTTCCGCGAGGTCTTTCGCAAGGTGATCCCCCCATTCTTCTCCAATCACTTCGAGGTGGCGGAAGCCCTCGCGGCCATGGCCCGGGTCACCGGGCACCGGGACGACATCCAGCAATGGAAACGGATGGTCCCTCGCGACCCGCGCCGGATTCGGGACTGGTTTGACGCGCGCTGGCAGGCAAACGAACACGAGGACTTCTTCGCCGGGCCACAGAACGGCATGCTGATGACGACGGGGTTCTGGCACATGCGCTCCAGGTACTTCCCACGCGAATACGCATCGAGGATGGTCGCTTCATGGGCGCTGGACGCCGACAGGGGCTTCTACGGCGACTTCTTCCCCCTGGCCATGGCGCGCCGGGCCATGGAGGAGTTCGCCACAGACGTGGACCACTCGTTCGGCTACACGCCGGACACGGCGTACTTCACGTTGAGCGGCATGTTCCGTCAACGGCTCGGGGAACCGGCGTGGCGGCTGACGCTGAATCATCTGAAACACTACAACTTCAGTGCCGAATGGGGCATTCCGGTCGCCCCGGAAGCCTACACGCGGAGCGGAAGGTTGTTCGGCGACCAGTACTCGAACTTCAACGCCGGCAAGCTGTTGCTGTACATCGAAGGCCTTGCGGGGCTGGAATACTCCATTCCCGATGACCGGCTTGTCGTGCACGACACCATGCCCCGAAGCTGGGAATGGATGGAAGTCCGCATCCCCATCCGAATGCCCGGCGAGAAGAAGACTCACTGGCCGGTGGTCCGGTATGAACGATCGCGGGGTGACGGCGAGGTCGTCAAGTCGGTCCGCGTTACCGACTGCCCACTGAGAATCACGATCGAACCGTGGTCCGAGGGGAAGCGGGTGATCGGTTCCGACAGGCAGCCCGCCGACGGCCCGAAGCCGACGCCGTCGGGCTATCCGCACTACCGCAGGTACGAGTTCGATGATCGGCACTCGGCGGCCCGCGTGAGGCTTCGCCTCAAGGACGGCTCAGCCACGCGTTGACGATCCGGCGCCGAGCGCGGGTCGGGCTAGTCGGCCTCGGCGGCCAGGACCACGCGGCGGTAGTCGGTCAGGGGGACGACGTCGCTGTCGTCGGTGACCTCCAGGATCACGTGGATCTCGGTGCCGTCGGCGTCGGCGGGAAGGCGGAAGGAGCACGCGGCGGCGTCGGCGCCGGCGATCTCGGGCAGTTCGCCGCGGTAGCTGCCGGCCTCGGGATAGAAGTACCAGCGATACGCGAGCTTGTCGTCGTCGGGGTCGCTGGAGGCCGACGCGTCGAGGGTCACCTTTTCGCCGGCGGCAACACTGCGGAGGAGGATCGCGGCGGTCTTGTCGCCATCGACGGCCGCGACGGGATGGTGGTTGGCCTGGTCGTAGGGCTTGACGCACCAGTCGAAGCGGGCGCGGCAGTTGGCGAGCATGGCCTTCCGCCACCGCCAGACGGGCACGAACTCGCCCTCCCAGACCTTGCCGTCGTCGGGGTTCACCCAGCGGTCGGCGTCCTCGGTGTAGACGTGGAAGTCACCGTAGCCTTTCTCGTCGCGGCGGACGCTGCCGTGGCGGGACCAGACGTTCTTCTGCCTGGTCCGCGTGAACCGCCCGCTCCAGCCGCCCCAGTGCGGGTGCTCGACGTCGTAGAGCCCCTTGTTCACCAGCCCCATCCAGGGGACCGTCCCGCCGCCTTCGAGGAAGCCTTTGCCCCCGAAGCGGTAGGGGTACATCTCGCCGAGCGGGCCGTGCCCTCGCATGATGTGGGCCTCGGCCCATTCGTGCTGGCCCTGGTGGGTCCGCGGGTAGGGCTGCCAGCAGTACGGCCCGGCGGGCTTGTCGGGGTCGCGGCTCTGGCCCATGTAGCCGTAGGTCTGGTGGTTGCTTCGGATCCAGTGCACGGTGGGAAACTCGTGGCAGATCCACGCGCCGCAGTTGTCCTGCGCGCCGTTTTCGAAGACGCGCAGCTTGCCCACCATCGCGGCGAGGGCCTCGCCGGCGTGCCTGGCCCGCAGGTCCACGAGGGCCTGGGCGAGCGTGTTCGAGCCGGCGTTGACCACCACGTTCAGCGGGCGCGGATCGTCCCGCTCCAGCGCGGCGACGAGGATCTTCGAGCCCGGCGAGGAGTTGCCCTCCCCCACGTCCGCCAGTCCGTACTTCGTCTGCCCCGGGGCAACGATGCCTCGCAGGTACCCCGCCGTAGGCCAGCCGTCGGCGTGCAGGCGCAGGTTCGCCTCCACCTTCGCGTAGCCGTCGATGAGCTTGTGGAACAGCTCGGGGTGAACGACGCGCTTGAACGGGTTGCCCGCGTGCTCGTTGAGGAACTTGCCCGTCACGGCGATCAGCCCCTCCAGCTCGAACTCGTTGCTGTTGACGAGCATGTGGGTCATCTGCTGCTCCTCGTCCGGCTCGTTGCCCATGTCGGCGAGGATGACCAGCCGGGGCCGAGGCAGCGCGGGCTTTCCCCCGCCGGCGGCGGTGCAGAGCGACGCGACGGCCAGCAGAACGATCAGCGCGGTGGTGAAGGTGTTCATGGCTTCTCCCGGATGGCGGTCGTAAGCGGGGCGCCGGGCGGTACGTGCCCGGGGGGGCTTCAGCGCCCGCCGCAGGCGCGATACAGCGGCAGGTGGTAGTGCTGGAGGTGCTTGCGGGGCAGCTCGCGCGTCTCGCCGGAGCGCGTCTCGTGGACGATGGTCGTGAACGGCTGGTTCCAGTGGTAGAAGCCGAACGTCAGCGACGCGTCGGAGTCCACCAGCGTGAACATCGGCGGGTCCAGCTTCTGGTTCTTCCACGACTGGTAGCTCACGCCGCCGAGCAGCTCGACCTTCGCGCCGCCCGTGGCCACGATGTGCCGCGACCGGCCCTCGGTCTTGAGCCCCAGCACCCAGAGCTGCCCGCCGTCGACGTGGATCATGTCCTTCTCCGGGCTCTCGGGGTTGAGCTGGCGGGCCCAGAGCCTCTCGCCCTTGCCGATCTTCAGCGTGCCCGTGCGGCTGGGCGAGACGTCCTCGATGAACCACCGCCCGCCGGGACAGGGCTTCTTGTGCACGCCGGCGTGGTTGACGTTGCGGATCACCACCGGGCGGTCCGAGCCGTTGGCGAACATCACCGCGTACGCCGGGCACTTCCACCCGCCCAGCAGGAAGAACCGCTCGACCGCCACCGCCTCGCAGGTCAGCTCGTCGAAGGTGAACAGCGCCGCCCCCGCCTTGAACTTGCCCTCCGGGTCGGCCACGTCGGCGATGTTCGACATGCCGATAACCCGCCGCACGCTGCCGTGAACCCGCACCGGCGAGGTGAACCTCGGGTACCTCCGCTTGCCCGCCAGGCGCGGGATGTACACCGTCGTCTTGCCCGCCTCGGCCGCGGCGTCGAGGGCGGCCTGGAGCGCGGCCGAGTCGTCGCCGTCCGCGGGCCAGTCCACCTTCTGCCACTTGCTCAGGTCGCTCTCCCACGGAACTTCCGGGGTCTCCTCGATCGGCAGGCGGAGGCTCTTGAGCTCGCAGCCGAACGGCGAGTGGGCCTTGCCGGCGTACCACTCGGCCAGTTCGCCCTCCCCGTGGGCCTTGCCCTCGGCGTCGCGAAGGACATTCCCATATCCGCTTGCGCGAATGTCCCTGCCGAAAAACTTGCGGCTCTCGGTGACGATGGCGGCCGCGTCGGCGGACCCGCCGGTCAGCGTCGCCTCGATGAGCGTCATGTGGGCGTTCTTGTTGAGCTTCAGCGCCGGGACGCGGTTCTCGCTGACCAGCCCCCGCATGGACGTGCGGGCGTTGTGGTTGAGGAAGCCAAGCACCCGCTGGCGGCGCAGCGTCAGGTGCTCGAAGACCAGGGCGAACGTGTCGTTGGTCCGCACGCCGTAGTCGAAGCCGACCACCGTGACGTGCTTGACGAGGTTCGGGCCGTTCTGGCCCTGAGTCATGTCCAAGCCCAGAACGCCCGCCCCGGCCGGGTCGCTGCTGCGAACCGTCACGTGGTACACCCCGCCGGTGTTGTTGCTCATGAACCGCAGGCCCACCGCGCCGGGGTTGCCCCGTCCGACGTCCACCGTCAGGTTGCGGACGTACCCGTGCATCGTGTCGCCCGTGCCCTGGCCCTTGTAGACCGACACCGCCACCTTCGGCTTCGACGCGTCGCCGAAGCCCGGGCAGCGGTCCTTCAGCCGGATGACCGTCCCGGCCTCGCTCTGGCCCTGCCACGTCAGGAACCGATCCCGGCTGTGGGCCTTGCCCCCGAAGATCCCCACGCCGTCGCTGATCAGGTACGTCCCGTTGGGGAAGTACAGCGTGTCCGGGATGCCCTTGACCGTGTCGACCGCCTTCTGGATCGCGGCCGTGTCGTCGGCCTTGCCGTCCCCCACCGCCCCGAACTGCTTGACGCTGACCACGCCGGCGTCGTCGGGAAACACGATGTCCTCCCCCGCCGCCAACCCGCCGAACGCCGCCACCGCCAGCACCGCCGCTGCCAACCGCCACGTCCCGTTCATGGCCTTCTCCTTTCCCATGTACCCGACAGCATACTCTCCGCGGGCCCGGAGACCAGCCTGCATTTGGCAGCGGACCCACCCGCCCCGATCGCTGAGGGGTCCCGGACCGCGGGCCCCATCGGCTCAGGGCCGCCTGCGAGCTGCGGCATCCCCCCACCCGACGGGCCCCGCCCCGGACCCGGGGCAGACCGCATGAGCCGCCGGTGTGTCGGCTCTGTCCACCCCTGAAATTGTGGACACACAGCAGTAGAATCACATGTAAAGCCTGCAATAAAAACGTCTTAGATTTTGATGTCGCCTGTCCGCCCCGGAGGTACGGTGTCCAGAGTAGTTACGTGTAGAGTATCTCACCTACCGTCGGTCCAGGAACCGCGGAAGACAGTGGCCGAGCCCTGACCGGAAGGCAATCGCCTCCCGGTGCCGGAGCGCTTCGGGCGGGGCGCAGGGGCGCCGTCGCGGCCGACGTCTGCACGCTTGACGTGACGACCCCACTGTGTAGGCGGCCGCCATGCGCGAAGAAACCGCCGCCCCGACCGACACCCTCCAGATCAAGCGTCGCGCCTTGTGGACTGCGACGGCCAGCGCGCCGGTTCGACGGGGCGCGGGGGGTGCCCTCGCGGCCGTGCCTGCCTGGGCCCCGGGGCGAGCGATCCGGTCAGCAACGGAAGGGGCATGGGCGCGGGATTGCGGGTTGTCCGCCGTTCTGCCGAGCTCACGGTCGAGGTGTCCGGACGGGGCTCGGATACTCGCCGCCAGTGCCGAAACGGAGCACGTGGCTTGTCCTGCGCGGGCCGATCGGCGAAAGTGGTGGCCGAGAGGCGACGATCGGGACGCGCAGATAGATGAAGGATGGTCCGCGTGATGATTCGCAGAGCGATTGGGTCTGACACGATGACGTTCGCCATGGCCGCCGCGGCCGTGCTGTGGGTCTGCGGTGCCCCCGCCCCGGGAGCCGAGAAGGCCGCCGAGCCGCCGCCGGGTCCGACGGGGCTGACCGCGACGCCGCTGGACGCGGCCGTCGTGCTCAAGTGGACGCCGGTAGGCGAGTCGGTAGAGTTCTACCAGGTCCACCGGTCCACCCAGGCCGGCGAGCTCGGCGAGCGGGTGCTGCGGCTCAAGCCGCTGACGCGTTTCCGCAAGCGGCCGATGCACGGCCCGCCGGTGGACGGCAACCTCGCGAACGGGACGACGTATTACTATACCGTCCGCAGCGAGGCCCCCGACGGCACGCTCGGGGGGTTCTCCGAGCAGGTGGCCGCGACGCCCCGGGCCAACACCCGCCTGGCCGTGCCGCGGATCAGGGGGACCTACTGGCAGGTCGCCCCGCACTCGCCGAGCGACTACCGGTGGGACAACGGCGAGCGCGACAACGCCTGCGACTTCTCGATCTGGCAGGCGGCCGACGGGACCTGGCAGCTCGTCTCGTGCATCCGCTCGACGACGATCCCCGGTCGCACGCGGCTGTTCTACCGCTGGGAGGGCAGGAAGATCACCGACCGGATGTGGACGCCGAAGGGCGTGTTCGCCACGGCCGACGCCAACGAGCCGCACAACGAGGTCGCCGGGCGGATGCAGGCCCCGCAGGTCTTCCGCTGGAAGGGCCGCTACTGGATGATCTACAACAGCAACGGCGCCCACCTGATGGTCAGCGACGACGGCAAGCGGTTCAAGCGGGCGCCCAACGCGGCGGGCACGTACCGCCTGTTCGACTCCGGGCGGGACATCGGCCTGCTGGACAACCGCGACCGCGACGGCCGGTGGTACGCCTACTGGGTGGACAACAAGCCGGGCATGCACCTGACGCGGTCGAAGGGTGCGAACCTGCTGGGCGAGTGGGAAGACCGCGGGCACCTGTACCACCCGGGCTTCTTCGAGAGCCCGTTCGTCCAGCCGTACGGCGGGCGGTACTACCTCTTCGTGCCCAACTACGTGGTGGTCAGCGACGATCCCGAGGACTTCGACAAGCCGCTGCTGACGTTCCTGGAAGATGAGAAGAACGTCAGCAAGGGCGCCGCCGAGATCATCCGCGACCCCAAGGCCGACAAGTGGTACATCGCGGGGTACGGCAAGGGCATCTACGTTGCCGAGATCGTGTGGCGCCCGCCGGCGAAGTAGCGTGCGGCCGGCGGTGTTCGGCGGCCGGGCGGCACGCGGCCCGGCGGAAGCCGCAAGACGGGAGATACCAATGAAAGGGCTGCTCGTGATGGCGTCGTTGCTTGCCGGCGGGGCGGGAGAGATGGACGCGGGGCACTGGGAGCAGTTCCGCCTGTGGTACGGCCGTCCGGCGGGCAAGTGGGTCGAGGCCCTGCCGGTCGGCAACGGGCGGCTGGGGGCGATGGCCTTCGGCGGGGTCTCCCGCGAGCGCATCCAGCTCAACGAGGACAGCGTCTGGGCCGGTCAGCCGCTGGATGACCGCGACCCCGCCGGCGGCGCCGACCGCCTCGCCGAGGCCCGCGGGCTCCTGTTCGCCGGCAAGTACGCCGAGGGCCAGCGGATCATGCAGCGCCACTTCATGGGCAAGCGCCTGGTCCGCAGCCACCAGACGCTCGGCGACCTGCACCTGGCATTCGACGGCGACGGCGAGCCGGCCGACTACCGACGCGAGCTGGACCTCGACGCCGCCGTCGCCTCGGTGACCTACCGCCGCGGCGGCGCGGAGATCGCCCGCGAGGTCTTCGCCAGCGCTGCCGACGACGTCCTCGTCGTCCGCGTCCGGGCCGACCGGCCGATCGCCTTCGCCGTCTCGCTCGACCGCCCCGCCGCGTTCCGCACGGAGCACGACGGCGAGGCGGGGCTGCTGATGCACGGGCAGGCGCAGATGGGCGGCGGGCACCACAAGGGCGTGCGGTACGCGGCGCGGCTGCGGGTGCGGGCCGACGACGGGCGCGTGGGTCGCGGCAAGGGCAAGGCGCTTCGCGTGGAAGGCGTTACGGGCGCGACCATCCTGCTTGCCGGGGCGACCACCTACCGCCACGAGGACCCCAACGCCGAGTGCCTCCGCGTCCTGGCCGCCGCGGCGGAGACGCCCTACGACCGCCTGCGCGAACGGCACGTCGGCGAGCACCGTTGCTGGTTCCGCCGATGCACGCTGGAGCTCGGCGGGCGGGGCGCCAGCGGCCGCCCCACCGACGGGCGGCTGGAGGCGGTCAAGAAGGGCGGCGACGACCCGCAGTTGGCGGCGCTGCTGTTCCAGTACGGGCGGTACCTGCTGATCGGCTCGTCGCGGCCGGGGTGCATGCCGGCCAACCTCCAGGGGCTGTGGAACGAGCACATCAAGGCCCCGTGGAACTGCGACTACCACATCAACATCAACGTTCAGATGAACTACTGGCCGGCGGAGGTGACGGGCCTGGGCGAGCTGCACGAGCCGTTCCTGCGGTTCCTCGCCGCCCTGCGCGAGCGGGGGCGCAAGACCGCCCGGGACGTCTACGGCTGCGGCGGCTGGACCGCCCACCACACCACCGACGCCTGGCGGTTCACCAGCCCGGTCGGCCGGTGCGGGTACGGCATGTGGCCGATGGGCGGGGCCTGGTCCTGCCGCCACCTGTGGGAGCACTACCTCTACGGGGGCGACGAGCAGTTCCTCCGCGGGCGGGCCTGGCCGGTGATGAAGGGCGCCGCGGCGTTCTGCCTGGACTGGCTGGTCGAGGACCCCCAGACCGGGCGGCTGGTCAGCGGGCCGAGCATCTCCCCCGAGAACCGCTTCCGCACGCCGGGCGGCAAGGCCGCCCACGTCTCGATGGGCCCGGCGATGGACCAGCAGATCATCCACGACCTGCTGACCGCCTGCCTGGCCGCGGCAAAGGTGCTGGAGATCGACGACGCCTTCACCCGACGCGCCGGCGAGGCCCTCCGGCGGCTGGACGGCCCGAAGGTCGGCCCCGACGGGCGGCTGATGGAATGGGCCCGCCCGTTCGCCGAGCCCGAGCCGGGCCACCGCCACGTCAGCCACCTCTACGCCCTGCACCCCGGCGAGCAGATCACGCCGCGGGGCACGCCGGAGCTCACGGCCGCGGCGCAGAAGGCCCTGGAGCACCGCCTGTCGCACGGCGGGGGGCACACGGGCTGGAGCCGGGCGTGGATCATCAACTTCTACGCCCGCCTGCTGGACGGCGCCGAGGCCCACCGCCACCTGGTGCTGCTGCTGCGGAAGTCGATGTACCCCAACCTGTTCGACGCGCACCCGCCGTTCCAGATCGACGGCAATTTCGGCGCGACGGCGGGCGTGGCGGAGATGCTCATCCAGTCCCACGCGTCGGCCCCCGACGAGCGGCGCGAGCTGGCCCTGCTGCCGGCCCTGCCGCCGGCGTGGGCCCAAGGCAGCGCCCGCGGCCTGCGGGCTCGCGACGGCTTCACGGTGGACATCGACTGGTCCGCCGGCCGGCTGAGCCGGGCACGCGTCGTCTCCCGCCTCGGCCGCCCCTGCCGCCTTCGGGCGGCCCGGCCGATCGCCGTCACCCGCGCCGGCCGGGCCGTTTCCTGTCGCGACGTCGACGGCGCCGTCGCGTTCGACACCGCCGCCGGCGAGGCCTATATCATCCAGCCCCGCTGAGCCCGCGACACGAGGTGAGGGACCGGGCAGGGCAGCTCACCTGGCGGCGGGGTTGTCCGGCACGCCGAGGTGCTTGCGGAAGAAGTCGACGTACCTGTCGATCGGCGGGCCCCGGGGGTGGACGTCGCGGGGAGGCGTTTGTTGCCCGCGATGCGGTCACTTCCCGGCCAGCGTGAAGCGGATCGTGACCTTGTGGGTCTTTCCGGCCCCGCGAGCGGTCGCGGTGAGGGTGTGCTTGCCGGCGGCCAGCGGTGCGGGGTCGTAGTCGCCATTGGTGTCGCCGGCCAGGGCGTACGGCGGGGTCCGCTCGGACTGGCGGTGTTTTCCATCCAGCGTCAGCGTGACCTCATCCACGTCGCCGGTGGTCCGGGCAACGATGCTCAACGTCCGCGTGGGCAGTTTCGCCAGGTCGATGGTCGCCCCGTCGGCCAGCGGGTCGAAGGCCTCGATCACGCGGTTCTTCCCGGCGTCGACGAGGGCGAAGCCGGTGATCCGCGGGGGCTTGCCCGTCCGCTTCGGCTCGCGGCGGCGCCCGCCGCCGGAGCCGGGCGTCCCCGCGGCGGAGAGCTCCTCCGCCGTGTAGGCCGGCGGCGCGGCGTCGGGGCCGACCTCCCAGTCCCCCCGGGCCCGGAGCAGGACCACCCAGTCCTTGCCGGCGTCCGTGGGCGCCTCCCCGGTCTGCCGCCGCCCGCCGCCGGGAAGCTCTTTGACCGGCCCGGCCGCCAGGTCCCCGCCGTTTCGCGGATCGTACCAGCCAACGGTGTACCGCCCGTCGGGCAGGTCGATCCCGGCGCCCTTTCCGTCGGGCATGTAGACGGCGTAGAGCTTGCCCGGCAGGGCCAGGCAGTAGTCGTCGTCGCGCGCGGTGGCGTCGTCGGCGGGCTTCATGGCCCAGAATGGCAGGTGGGCGTGGAAGAACTCCAGGGCGTGACGGGTCTGGGCCCACATGGCCGCGCGGCTGCGCCAGTCCTCGCAGTTGAGGTCGTTGTGGGCGTAGCGGTAGCCGAAGTACCACTCGCAGCCGGCCCCGCCGGCCATCATGTTGCCCCACAGGGCGTATCGGCGGACGTCGTCGTGATCCGGGTCGTCCTTGTCGGGCTTGACGCCCGTGCTGGCCGGGCCGATCTCGTCCAGGGAGACGAACCACCTCCGGTCCGCCCCCGCCGAGCGGAGCACCCACTTGAGCGTCTCGCGGTGCGTGGCCCGCATGTTGCCCATCTGGAGGCTGGGGCCCTCGAACGCCTCGAAACCCAGCAGCGGGCCGTAGACCCGGTCGTACCGGCCGGGGAAGGTGTGGCAGACGATCGGGTGGTCGTAGGGGTCCAGCCCGCGGATGTAGGTGCAGAAGGCCTTGCGCTGGGCGTCGGAGTTGGTGTTCTCCTCGCCGAGGTTCCAGGTGATCGCCGGGTGGTGGGCGAATCGCGCGATCAGCTCGCGATAGTAGAGCTTCCGCTGGGGGCCGAGGTCCCCGCCGTCGAGTGCCTGGTCGTTCTCCTGCTCCTGCGTGATCGGGTGGAGCATCAGGCCGAGGCGGTCCATGTGGCTGAAGACGATCTCCCACTGGGCCAGCTTCGAGCAGTCGAAGCGCAAGCGTTCGTCGGGGGCCGTCCACGGCCAAGTGTCCTTGCCGTCCCCCCCGGCGATGTTGAACGGGATGAAGTAGACGCTGTTCATGCCCGTCGAGGCCAGGTAGTTCAGCGCCCCGATCAGCCCCTTGCCCTTGCCCCCCCGCCAGGTCGGGTCGCCCCGCCGCCAGTCCTTCACGTGCGGCTGGTAGCGGTGCAGGCCCTTGCCCTGGCTCTCGCCCTTTCGACGCTTCCTGCCGCCCGTGTCGAACGTGCCGTCGAAGTCCGCGTAGCCCAGCAGGTTCTCGGGGCTGTCGGCGCCGCCCTTGATGAAGTACTCCCCGCTGCCGGCGAACCGCAGGTACCGCCTCCCGACGTGCCGCAGCAGGCCGCGACCGCGGAAGTCCCGCCCCGTCTTGTCGGTCGGCGCGATCGTGAACCTGCCCCTGGCCCCGTCGAAGGCCGTCGGCTTGCCCGCGTCGTCCGCCGCCGCGGTGGCGACGCCCTTGCCCGTGCGGAACGACGCCGACCACGCCCACTCACCCGTCGCATCCGGCAGGAAGCGGACCCGCCACGCGCCCCCCTCGGCCGCGCCGGTCTGGCCGGGGTCGCCGTCGGCGGCGTAGAAGCCGGGAACGACGACCGCCCGGTCGCCGTGGCGGAACGTGACCGTCAGGCGATAGTCCGTGAACGGGTTGGGCGTGGCGTCCTCGGCGGTGGCCGGCCCGTCGAACGTCAGCGTCACGCGGTGCCAGAGCTTCAGCTCGCCGGAGAGATCGGCGTCGGCGGCCGAGACGCTTCCGGCGGCCGCGGCGAGCACCGCAAGTGCGATTCGAGCGCGCATGCGAGATCCCCTTTCGGTTCGGGTTCCGTTGGGTTTTCAGTCTTCCAGCTCGGGCTTGACGTCGACCCAGTCGCCGTCGTTGTCGTAGGCCGAGCGGTACATCGCGTCGAGGACGGCCTGGGTTCTTCGGCCCTCTCGGCCGGGGCAGGTCAGCTCGGCGCCGCTTCGCAGGGCGGCGGCGAAGTTGTCCGGCGCGTTGAGCCACTCGCTCTCGGCGGTCATCGGCGGGCGGGTGGTCCAGGCCCCGTCGAGGTAGAACTTGCTGACCGGCTGATCGAACGGTCCGCCGGCGGCGAAGAAGTACGCCCCGGTCTCGCCGACCAGCTCCAGGTGGACGTACCAGGTCGGCTGGGGGTAGCTGGTGGTGGCCTGGAGCGTCAGGGCCAGCCCGTCGTCGTACAGCCACGCGGCCATGCCGAGGTCCTCGGCCTCGATGTCGTGCGTCTGCGTCCAGAGGTCGCATCGCGCCCTGGCGGGGATGCCGAGGCAGAAGACCAGCTCGTCGATGTGATGGATGGACTGGTTGCTGAGCACCCCCCCGCCGTCGAGCTCGCGGGTGCCCCGCCAGCCGCCGTTGCTGCGGAAGTAGTCCATGTTCCGCAGGATCCGCAGCGAGCAGTCGCCGCTGAGCAGCCGCCCCAGCCGGCCCGACTGAAGCGACGCCCGCAGCGACAGCAGGTCCGGGCGGTAGCGCCGCCCGAAGTCCACGCCCAGCAGCAGCCCCTTGCTCTCGGCCAGGCGGATCATGCGGTCGCAGGCCTCGACGGAGGCGTCCATCGGCTTGGTGGTCAGCACGTGCTTGCCGGCCTCGAGGGCCTCCAGCGCGACCTTGTGGTGGTTGCCCGTCTCGGTGAGGACGTAGACGACCTCCACGTCGTCGTTGTCCAGCCACTTTCGGAAGTCCAGCTCGTAGGGCACGCCGAACTCCTCGCCGGTCCGCTGGGCTCGCTCCTGGCGAAGGTCGGAGACGCCGACCAGCCGGCAGCCGGGCGTCTCGGCGACCTGGCGCGAGCGGTTGTGCCCCATGCCCAGGCCGACGACCGCGAAGCCCACGGGATTGTCCTGCCACTCCCGCGTGACGTCGGCGGCCGGGGCGGGCTCGTCGAACAGCCCGCCGGGCGCGGCGCTGGGCCAGGCCTTCTGCATGGCCTCGACGAGGCGGCGGGACATCTCCTCGTCGCTGACGGCGCGGTCGGGGTTGTGGGTCTCCACCGCGGCCGGGCCGGGCACGCCGGCGTTGTGGCAGGTCTGGAGGACCTTGTCGTAGGGGATGAGCTCGTCGTCGCCGGCGCCCTCCAGCGCGCCGCGGGCCTTGATGTGCAGCAGCTTCGCCCGTTGGGCCAGGCGGCGGATGTAGGCGTCCTCGTCGCGGCGGCGCTCGTCGCAGTCCCACGTGTTGCGGACGTCCCACGCCAGGCCCCACGACGGCTGATCGAGGGCGTCGACGACCTTGAGCACCTCGTCGGGCGTGACGCCGCAATTCTCGAACGCCATGGTCAGCCCGGCCTCGGCGGCCCGTTCGGCCAGCGGGGCGAAGGCGTCGAGGACCTTCTGGAGCTCATCGGGCCGGACGGCCAGCTCGCCGCGAAGCTCCGCCGGCGGTTGCCAGTAGAAGAACGCCCGGACGAGCGGGCAGTCCAGCGCGTCGGCGGCGCGGACGATGCCCTCGAGCTTCTCGGCCTCGGCGGCGCGGCGGTCGTCGTCGGGCAGATGCACCTTGGCCAGCGAGGTCTGGAGGGCCCCCACCTTCATGCCGTGCCCGTCCAGCAGGCCGCGGAGCTCGCCAAGCTGCTCGTCGGTGAGGTGCTCGATGGCCGAGCCGAGAACCCGCGTCCGCAGGTCCACGTACTCCAGCCCCCATTCCTTGAGGATGGGCAGCGCGTCGCGGACGTCCATCGCCAGCTCGTCGGTGAAGATCGAAAGGAACATGCCGTCTCCTTCTCTCGTGTCTGCCGGGGCGACGAGCAGGGATTATGCGCTCTGGAGAGGGAGGTGGCAATACGGTGGATGCGCGCCCGGGCGGGGGAGGTGCCTATTTGTGGAAGGGCAGGTACCGCCCGTCGTTGTCGGGGTCTTCCAGCTCGACGATGTCGCTGTAGGTATACGTCCTCAGCGTGCCGTCGGCGACGACAAACAGCCCCCGGCCGAGAACGGCCTTGGCCTCGCTGTCGTACTGCGGCACGTGGGGCTCGGGCCAGTTGTCCACGCTGACCATCTCCTCGGAGATGGCCGGCTCCTCCTCGTCCCGCGGGACGTGCCCGACCAGGACGGTCCGGCGGGGGCGGTTGACCTGGAAGATCGTCTCGACGCCGTCGCCGCCGTCGACGTTGGGGTCGGTCAGCGTGTCGTTGAAGCCGTACCCGCACTGCACCGGCCCGGCCGTCCCCATGCGCTCGGGCACGCTGGGGCAGATGTACACCTCCGGGCGGCGGACGCCGAAACGGTAGACCTTGTTGCACCACCACTGCTGCGTGGAATCGTTGCCGGGCAGCCTCTGGCCGGGCTCCAGCGGCGGGAAGCGGGAGGCCACCTCACCCCACTGCGCGTCGGTGTGGTTCTTCGGCAGCAGGTCGTCGCTCTCCTGGATGTACTGCATCACCGCCTTGCCGACCAGCGAGAGGTTGTTCTGGCAGGCCGTCTCGCGAGCCAGCTCCGTGACCTTCATGAACGACGGAAACAGCATCGCCGCCAGCAGGGCGATGATGCCCACCACCGTCAGCAGCTCCGTGAGCGTGAAGCCCGCGCGTCTACGGCTGTCCATGTGCACGCCCTCATCGCGGCCGTCGAGCCGCACCGAAGTGTTGGCCTTGTCCATGCGTGCATTCTAGCACCCCCGCCGGCGGCGGTCCAGCGCGACCGGCGCGTGCACGGCGGGCGCGGGTTTGATATCTTCGCCTGCGACCGGAGTGCAGTCGCAGCCGAAGGGAGTCGAACATGGGCTACGTGCCACACGCAGCATGGCTGGCCGCGGGGCTGACAGCGGTATCGATCGTGACCGCCGCGACCGCGGCCGAGACGGTGACCAACTCGCTGGGGATGAAGCTCGTCCGCATCGAGCCGGGCACCTTCCGCATGGGCTCGGACGAGGGCGACTTCGACGAGAGGCCGGCGCACACGGTGCGGATCACCCGGCCGGTGCGGATGGCGACGACCGAGGTCACCAACGCCCAGTACGAGCAGTTCGACCCGAATCACCGGCGGCTCCGCGGCCGGGGCGGGTTCTCCAAGGCCGACGGCGAGGCGGTCGTGTGCGTTTCGTGGCACGACGCGGCGGCGTTCTGCCGTTGGCTGGCCGAGCGGGAGGGCAAGCCCTACCGCCTGCCCACCGAGGCCGAGTGGGAATACGCCTGCCGTGCGGGCACGACCGGGGCCTATCACACGGGCAAGACGCTGCCGAAGGCGTACCATCGCCACCAGCGCGACGGGTGGAACCACAAGCCGGTGGAGCTCCACGTCGGGCGCTCTCCCGCCAACCCGTGGGGTTTGTGCGACATGCACGGCAATGTCGAGGAATGGTGCCTCGACGGCTACGGGCCGTACGAGGCGGGCGAGCAGACCGACCCCGTCGGCCGGGACGGAGCGGACTTCAAGGTCACCCGCGGCGGGGCGCACAACATGGACGTGCGGTACCTCCGCAGCGCGAACCGCTCGGGCACGCTGGCGGCCGACAGGCACTGGCTGATCGGCTTCCGCGTGGTGCAGGCCCCCGAGCCGAAGGGCCGGCCCTTGCCGCCGCCCCCGCCCGCGCGGTGGGCCCGCGACGTGCGGCAGGCCCGCGGCGACTGGCCCGCGCCGGAGGGCTACGATCCAGACAAGCCATACTTCCGCGGCCCCACGCCGTTCGTACACATCCCCAAGGGCGCCGACGGGCCGCTCTACGCCCGCCACAACCACCAGCCGGCGATCACCGCCTGCCCCAACGGCGACCTGCTGGCGATCTGGTACTCCTGCCGGCGGGAGCGGACGCGGGAGCTGACCGTCGTGGCCTCGCGGCTGCGGCGCGGTGCCGGCGCGTGGGAGCCGGCCGACGTCTTCTGGAACGCCCCCGATCGCAACGACCACGGCAGCGACATCTGGTGGGACGGCAAGGAGACGCTGTACCACTTCAACGGCCTGAGCACCGGCTACGGGTGGTCGCGGCTGGCGCTGGTGATGCGAACCAGCACGGACAACGGCGCGACGTGGTCGGCGGCGCGGATCCTCGGCCCCGAGCACGGGTTGCGGCACCAGGTGATCGCCGGGGCGCTGCGGACGTCGGCCGGGCGGATCATCGTCAAGTGCGACGCCCGCCGCGGGGGCAACGGCGGGACGGCGGTGCACCTCAGCGACGACGGGGGCGAAACCTGGCGCGACCCCGGCAAGGGCGCCGACGAGCCGCGCTTCGTCGCGGAGGGCAAGGGCAGGTGGATCGCGGGCATCCACGCCGCGCTGGCCGAGGCGGCCGACGGGCGGCTGGTCGCCTTCGGGCGCGGGGACAACATCGCCGGGCAGATGCCCCGCAGCGAGTCCGCCGACGGCGGGCAGACGTGGACGTACCACGCCTCCGGCCTGGCGCCCATCGGCGGCGGCCAGCGGGCCCAGCTCCTGCGGCTGCGGGAAGGCCCGATGGTGCTGATCAGCTTCGACAAGGGCCAGACGATCCGCGACGCTGCCGGGCGCGAGCGGAAGATCACCGGCATGTACGCGGCGGTGAGCACCGACGGCGGGCGGACGTTCCCGGTCCGCCGGCCGGTCACGCCCGGGGGCAGGCCCCGGACCGTCGACGGCGGGGGCAACACGGGCAGGTTCCGCATGACCGCCACCGACGCCGAGCCGCGCGGCTACCTGGCCGTCACGCAGACGCCGGACGGCATCATCCACTTGATCACCAGCAAGCAGCACTACCGCTTCAACCTCGCCTGGCTGCGAACGCCGCTGCCGACGGAATGACCGCCCCACCGATCCCGCGACGAGTTCAGGAGACCGCGATGCCCATCAAGTATGCCCCCGTTTCCGTCCTGCCGCTGATGCTCCTTCTCGGGCTCACCCTCCGCGCCCACGCGGCCGAGACCGAGTACCCGCCGCCACCGCCAATGACCGACAAGGCCACGGTCGGCGAGAACTACCAGCGGACGATGCGGCTGCTGGAATCCGCCTCGCCGACCTTCCACCCGGAGGTGCGGGTGCTGTTCTACGGCCAGTCGATCACAAACGGCCCGTGGGTGGACGCCGTGGCCGACGACCTCCGCAAACGCTATCCCCACGCCGACCTGGACATCCGCAACCGGTCGATCGGCGGCTTCGCCTCGCAGTTGCTCCACCGCACGGCCGAGCACGACGTCCACCCGTTCTACCCGGACCTGGTGGTCTTCCACGTCTTCGGTGCCCACACGTGCTACGAGACGCTCATCCGGGACATGCGCACCCGCACGGCCGCGGAGATCGCCATCTGGACCGATCACGTCGGCGCCCGCGAGAAACCCACCGCCGAGGGCAAGTACGTCGACAAGGGCTGGACGAAGTTCATGGCCGCGTTCCTGCCGAAGACGGCGAAGAAGTACGACTGCGGCTTCATCGAGATCCGCGAGCCGTGGAAACGGTACCTGCTGAGCAACAACCTGCCCTCCCGCGCGCTGCTGAAGGACGGCATCCACCCGAACGCCCACGGCAACTACCTGCTGGCGCAGTTGATCCAGCGGGAGCTGATCCACAACCCCGACCTGCCCCTGGGGCCGTCGGAAGGGCTGGTCAAGACGTACGAGGTCGGCAAGGACGTGAACTGGGACGGGCGAAAGCTCGAGCTGGCGTTCGAGGGCAACCGCGTGGACCTGCTGCCGACGCCGACGCCCGCGAAGGACAAGGCCGCCGTGGCCGTGCGGATCGACGGGAAGAAGCCCTCGGAGTTCCCCGGCTGCTACGCCTACACCCGCCCGAGCAAGGCCCCGGGCACGTGGGGCCCGGGCATCCTCCGCGTGACGTACAACGAACGCCCGCTCGTGGAGGACTGGACGGTCGAGGTCACCGAGTTCGACAAGGCCGCCAAGGTCTTCAAGTTCAAGGTCACCGGCTCGAAGACCGGCCCGGACGGCGAGGGCGTCAGCGACGAGGACTTCGTCTCGGACTCCGGGCGGGTGGTCATCAAGGCCCGCGTCAAGCCCAAGGCCGTCGACGAGCAGAGCGACTGGCGCTTCGCCGGGGACGTCCCGGTCGGCTACAAGATCCGCTGGAAGTCCGTCGCGGAGTTCCAGGACCGCTACCAGCCGCCGGCGGTGACCGACGCGACCCGCGAACACGCCGCCACGGTGGCCCAGGACTTCCCCAACGGCAAGCACACGCTGACGCTGACGGCCGAGGGCGACGGCAAGACGGGGCTTTCCGCCATCCGCGTGTACCGCCCGCCGCTGACGGACTGAGCGCGTCGGCGAGCCCCGGCAGCCCCGGAGGGGGCCTGGAATCCCGCGAACACGGCCTGCCCTCGCGGCGTCGGAAGCGGTAAGATCGGGCCCGACGCACCGGGTGGAGACGTGCTTGCCGCCATGATCGCGACCTACGGATTCCATTTCGAGCAGCCGTGGTGGCTGTTGGGCGCCCTGCTGGCCCTGCCGGCGGTGTGGCTGGCGCGGCGCAGCCTCCGCACCCTCGGCCCCATCCGCCGCGTCCTGGCCATGGGCCTCCGGGCGGCCGTCATCTCCCTGCTGGCCGCCATGCTCGCCAGGCCCACCCTCACCCGGACGCACGAGACCCTCACCGTCCTGGCCGTGGTGGACCGCAGCCAGTCCGTCCCGGGCGGCTACTGGCGGGAGCCGGACGCCAACGCCGGCCCCGACGGACCGGGCTCGGTGATCGCCTGGCTCCGCCGCGCCCTGGCCGACAAGCCCGCCGCCGACCGCCTGGCCGTCATCGACGTCGCCGAACGCGCCGACGTCACCCGCCTGCCCAGCACCGCCGCCGACGTGCCCAAGCGCTCGCTGGCCCTTCGCGGGCTCCAGAGCCGCCTGGCCGCCGGGGTGCAGCTCGCCCTGGCCGTCGCGCCGCCCAACAGCGCCGTCCGCATCCTGCTGATCAGCGACGGCAACGAGACCTCCGGGGACCTTCGGGCCGTGGCGCGCGTCGCGGCCGCCAACGGCATCCCCATCGACGTCCTGCCGCTTCGCTACCGCTACCAGCGGGAGGTGGTGTTCCGCCGGCTGGTCGCCCCCGGGCGGGCGCGGAGCGGCCAGACCGTCCCGGTGCGGTTCGTCCTCAGCAGCACCCACGAGGCGGACGGGCAACTGATGCTCACGCTGAACGACCGCCCGGTGGACCTGGACCCCGCCAGCGACCTGGTCACCGCCGCGGTGCACCTCAAGCCGGGCACGAACGTCCACACCGTCTCCCTGCCGGTGGGCCTGGCGGGCGTGCACGACTTCGAGGCCCAGTTCATCCCTCACGGCGAGCGCGACGACCGGCTGGCCGAGAACAACACCGCCGCCACCGTCACGTTCGTCGCCGGGCCCGGGCACGTGCTGGTGGTCGCCTCCGACGACCGCGAGGCCGAGGGGCTGCTCGCCGCCCTGACCGCCGCGAACATCGACGCCCGGCTGACCCCCCCCGCCGCGTTCCCGCGGACCCTCACCGGCCTGCTGGACGCCGACGCGGTGGTGCTGGTCAACACGTCCAATGACCTGTTCACCGCCGGGCAGCAGGAGATGCTCGTCCGCTACGTCGCCGACCTCGGCGGCGGGCTCGTGACCGTCGGCGGGCCCAACAGCTACGGAGCCGGCGGGTGGATCGGCTCGCCGGTGGCGAAGATCCTCCCGGTGGACCTCGATCCGCCGCAAGTCAAGCAGATGCCCCGCGGCGCGCTGGTGCTGGTCATCGACCGGTCCGGCTCGATGACCGGGCAGAAGCTTCACGCCAGCAAACGGGCCGCCGCCGCCGCCGTGACGGGCCTCAGCCGACTCGATCACGTCGGTGTGGTCGCCTTCGACTCGGCCGCTCACTGGCAGGTGCCCATGCAACTGGCGGGCAACAAGGACGCCATCCGCCGCGACATCGCCCGCCTGTCCAGCGGGGGCGGCACGGACGTGCACGCCGGCATGGTCGAGGCCGCCGAGGCCCTCGCCGGCCTCGGCGGGGCCGTCAAGCACGTCATCCTGCTGACCGACGGGCAAACCGCCGGCCCGGACTGCCGCCCGCTGGCCAGGAAGATGGCCGGCGACAGGATCACCGTCACTACCGTGGCCGTCGGACCCGGTGCCGACAGGCAACTGCTCCACGCCATCGCCCGCACGACCGGCGGGCGGTTCTACCCGGTCGCCGACCCGCGAAACGTCCCGCGCATCTTCGTGAAGGAAGCGCAGGTCGTCCGCCGGTCGCTGATCGTCGAGGACCCCTTCCAGCCGAAGTTCGCCGGCGGCCCCGGCGAGGTCCTCGCAGGCCTCTCGGGCGTGCCCACACTCGACGGGCGCGTCCTCACCGGGGCGAAAGGCGGGCTCAACGAGATCCTTCTGGCCGGGCCCGAGGGCGAGCCGATCCTGGCCACCACCCGCGCCGGACTCGGGCGCGTGCTGTCGTTCACCAGCAGCGCCGACAGCCGATGGGCGGCGGCCTGGCTGGCCTGGGGAGGCTACGGGCGGTTCTGGGAGCAGGCCGTCCGCTGGGCCGCCCGCAGCGCCCAGCCCGCCGATTGCGAGATGTTCGCCGACGTCCAGGGCGACACCGTCACGCTGACCGTCGAGGCCGTCCGCGACGGCGGGGGCTTCGCCCGCTTCGCCGAGGTCACCGCGCAGGTGATCGACCCGGAGATGGACTCGACCGCCCTCCCGCTCCGCCAGGTCGCGCCGGGGCAGTACCGCGCGACCTTCCAGGCGCCCGCCGGCGGCAGCTACCTGGTGAACCTGCGATACCGCCCGGAGGGCAGCGGCGCCGGGGAGGCGAGCCTGGCCCAGACCGTCGTCAACGTGCCCTTCGCGCCGGAGTTCGAGGACCTCACAGACAACGCCGCACTGCTCGGCGACGTCGCCGAGACCACCGGCGGACGGGTGCTCGGCGACAGCCCGGACACCGACGAGCTGTTCAGCCGCGCCGCCCTCGCGCCCCCGCGGGCGGCCATGCCGCTGACCACCCCCCTGCTGCTGGCCTGGATCGCGCTGTTCCTGCTGGACGTGGGCGTCCGGCGGATCGCGATCGACTTCGCCGCCGTCGCGCGGCGGATCGTCGGGCGGTTGAGGCTTCGGCAGGCGGGGGAGGAGGGGGGCACGCTGTCGGCCCTCAAGCAGCGGCGCGAGCGGGTGCGGCAGCGCCTCCGGGCCGAGGGCGGGCGGGACGCCCAGGCCCGCAGGCGGTACGAGGCAACCGGCCGGCCCGACGCGGCGCTGCCCGCGGCGGACGTGCAGACCCCCGCGGCGGACAAGCGGGCCCCGGCGCCGGCCGAGCCTTCGACCCCGCCGACGGCGAAAGCCGAGGACACCGACGAGACGCACGTCTCGCGGCTGCTGCGGGCGAAGCGGCGGGCGAAGATGGAAGACGACGAGACGTAGGAACGCACGACAAACGCCCCGCCGCGCCGCGGCGGCGGAAGAGCTGAGGAGAACGCCATGGCGGACGAGCAGAACGTCGAAGAGCTGTGCCGCGACTTCCGCGGGAAGTTCCAGCGGCTTCGCGAAGAGGTGGGCAAGGTCATCGTCGGGCACGACGAGATCGTCGAGGACGTGCTGGTGGCGCTGTTCGCCGGCGGACACGTGCTGCTGGAGGGCGTGCCCGGGCTGGGCAAGACGCTGCTGGTCCGCACGCTCAGCGAGGCGCTCTCGCTGGAGTTCCGGCGGATCCAGTTCACGCCCGACCTGATGCCCGCGGACATCATCGGCACGAACGTGGTCATGGAAGACCCCGCCAGCGGGCGGCGCGTCTTCGAGTTCCAGAAGGGGCCGATCTTCGCACAGATCATCCTCGCCGACGAGATCAACCGCGCCACCCCCAAGACCCAGTCCGCCATGCTCGAGGCCATGCAGGAGCACTCGATCACCAGCGGCGGGACCCTCTACCCGCTGACCGAGCCGTTCCTCGTGCTGGCCACCCAGAACCCCATCGAGCAGGAGGGCACCTACCCCCTGCCGGAGGCGCAGCTCGACCGGTTCTTCTTCAAGCTGCTGGTGGCCTACAGCAACCGGCGGGAGCTGGGCGAGATCCTCAACCGAACCACGGCCGGGCACACGCCCCACGCCGAGGCCGTGCTGACCGGCGAGGAGATCCTCGCCGCCCGCGAACTGGTGCACCGGGTGGCCATCGCCGAGCACGTGCAGGACTACGCCATCCGCCTGGTGCTGGCCACCCACCCCGGCGGCGAGTTCGCCCTCGACAGCGTCAACCGCTACCTGCGCTTCGGCGCCTCGCCCCGCGGCGTCCAGGCGATCGTCCTGGCGGCCAAGGTCCGCGCCATGCTCGACGAACGCTACCACGTGAGCTTCGCCGACCTCCAGCGCGCGGCCCTGCCGGCCATGAGGCACCGCATCCTGCTGAACTTCGAGGGCCAGGCCGAGGGCATCGACAACGACGACATCCTCCGTGAAATCCTCGACGCCCTCCCGACGACCACCAAGGAGGTCCTCGAGGCCTGACGGGACGGCAGGGATGAACGCGGAAGAACACGGATACGCCAGGAACACAGAGATCCAGCAGGGACGCATGGGATGCACGAGATGAAGCGAAGGGCCCCGGAACCCCCTGCATCCCGGCTGGCACGCTGCTGAGAGACCATGGCTCGATCGACGACATCCCGGCGGCTGACGGACCTGCTGGACGCGGAGTTCATGGCCCGGCTGGACGGGCTGGACTTCCTCAGCCGCAAGATCCTCCAGGGCAAGCTCCAGGGCGAGCGCCGCAGCAAGCGCCGCGGGCAGGGCGTGGAGTTCTCCGACCACCGCCCCTACGTCGTCGGCGACGACCTCCGCTTCGTCGACTGGAACATCTTCGGGAGGCTCGACCAGCTCTTCCTGAAGATCTTCCTCGTCGAGGAGGACCTGACGGTTCACATCGTCCTGGACGTCAGTGCCTCGGCCGCGACGGGCGAGCCGCCCAAGGAGCGGACGCTCAAGCGCCTCGCCGCGGCCCTGGCGTACGTCGGGCTGGTCAACAACAACCGCGTGTCGATCAGCACGTTCGCCGACGGCGTGACCGGCCGGCTCGGCGCCATGCGAGGCCGCGCATACCTCGGGCGGATGGCGGAGTTCCTTCTGTCGGCCGAGTGCGAAGGCCCCAGCCGCCTCGGGAAAGCCGCCCGCGAGATCACCGCCGCACGCACGGGCACGGGCGTGATGATCGTGCTCTCGGACTTCCTGTTCAAGGCCGGCTACGAGCAGGCCCTCCGCCGGCTGCTGAGCCGCAACTACGACCTCTACGCCATCCAGGTGCTCAGCCCGCAGGAGCTGGAGCCGGACCTCACCGGCGACCTGAAGCTCGTGGACGTCGAGGACCTCGACGAGGCGGAGATTACCGTCTCGGCCGCCCTGATGGACTACTACAAGCGCACGCTGGCCGCCTACTGCAACGAACTCCGCGAGTTCTGCCGCGCCCGCGGCGCGACCTACGCCCTGGCCAACGCCGCCGAGCCGGTCGAGCCGCTGATGCTCAACTACCTGCGCCGGCGCGGCCTGCTTCGATAGAGACCAAGGAGCCCCGACGACCCATGCAATGGCTGACCCCCGGCATCGCGGGCATCGCGGCGGCACTGGCCCTGCCGACGCTGGTGCTGATGTACTTCCTCCGCCTGCGGAGGCGGGAAGCGCCCGTCAGCTCCACGCTGCTCTGGCAGCGGGCCGTCCGCGACCTCCAGGTCAACGCGCCCTTCCAGCGCCTCCGCCGCAACATCCTCCTGCTGCTGCAACTGCTGATCCTCGCCGTCGTCCTGCTCGCACTCGCCGGGCCGGTGCTGGCACTGACCGGCGCCGGCGGGCGACGCGTCGTACTGCTCATCGACCGCTCGGCCAGCATGGGCGCCGCCGACGCCCCCGACGGCCGAACGCGGCTGGCCGAGGCCAAGCGCCTCGCACGCCAACGCATCGCCTCGCTGCGCCCGGGCTCGCTGCTGGCACTCGGCGGCGGCGCGGACCGGGCCATGGTCATCGCCTTCGACCGTCACGCAAAGGTGCTGTGCAGCTTCACCTCCGACCGCGCCCGCCTCGCCGCGGCCGTGAGCGCCATCGAGCCCACCGACGCCCCGACCGCGCTGGCCGAGGCCGTCACCGTCGCCCGCGCGTTCGCGCAATCCGCCGGCGCCGAGGAGAGCGACGGCACCGACCCCCGCGCCGCCCGGCTGGAGCTGTTCGGCGACGGGCGGATCGCGGACCTCGCCGACCTCGATCTCCTGCCCGGCGAGATGGTCTTCCACCGCGTCGGGCGCTCCGGAGCGAACCTCGCCGTCACGGCCATGCAGGCCCGCCGAAGCTACGAGAAACCCGAGCAGGTCCACGTGTTCGCCTCGGTGGTCAACTACGGCGACCGCCCCGTCGAGACCGACGTGCAGCTCGCCGTCGGCGCGACCGTCCGGGCGGTGCGCCGCGTGAGCCTGCCGCCGACGCGGCCGGCCGGCGAGGGCCGGCCCCCCCGCCCGGGCAAGGCGGCCGTCTCGTTCGTGATGACCCAGCCCGGGGCGGGCGTGGTCTCCGTACGCCATCTGACCGAGGACGCCCTGGCCGCCGACGACGCCGCGTGGGTCGTCCTGCCCGGCCCGCGGAAGCTGACGGCCATGCTGGTCACCGCGGGCAACCCGCCGCTGGAGACCGCCCTGGCCGCCTGCCCCCTGGCGCGGCTGGACGTCCGCACGCCCGCGGCCTTCGACGAGCTCTGCGCCGACGACCCCGTCGCCTCGCCCTACGACGTCGTCGTCCTCGACGGCCACGCGCCCGAGAAGCTGCCCCGCGGGCGCTACATCATCTTCGGGCGCCCGCCGGAGGACATCGGCCTCCAGCTCGCCGGGCCGCTCCGCGGGCAGGTGGCCGTCGACTGGCGAGACCGCCACCCCGTGCTGCGGTTCGTCAACCTCGGCAACTTCTTCGCCTCCAAGGCGATCCGCCTTGTCCCTCCGCGCGACGCCGCCGTGCTCGCCGAGTTCGCGGAGTCCCCCGCGATGGTCCTGCTCCGCCGCTCGGGCAGCACCTTCCTCGTCGCCCCCTTCGACGTCCTGGAGACCAACTGGCCCTTCGAGGCGGGCTTCGCGATGTTCTGCTACAACGCGACGGCCTTTCTGGGCACCGAACGCCAGGCCCGCCGACGCACGGCGCTGGAGGTCGGCGAGGCGATCACCCTTCGCGCCGGCGCCGCCGACGAAGCCACCGTCACCGACCCGAGCGGCCGGATCGAGCGCGTCGCGGCCGACCCGTCGGGGACGATCCGCTGGCCGCGGACGCACCGGGTCGGCGTCTACACCGTCCAGGTCGGCGGGCGCGAGCCGGCGCACTTCGCCGTCAACCTGACCGACGAGGCCGAGAGCCGCATCGAGCCCGTGGCGGACCTCGCCGTCGGCGCCGGCGGGGTGGGCGTCCGCAACGCCGAGGATGCGCGGACCAACCGCCGGCTCTGGCCGTGGCTGGTGCTGGCGGCGCTGGTGCTTGTGTGCGTCGAGTGGCTCGTGTACAACTCCAAGGTCCGCCTGTGACGTGTCACGGGGTCGGCGGAGACCGCCCATGAACCGAAGCCTCGCCATCCTGCTCTGCCTGCTGACGCTGCCCGCCGTCGCGGGCGCCCGGGACGACAAGCCCAAACGCCTCGCCGTGGACTTCGCCGTCGGCTGGGGCGGCTGCTACCGGCCCATGCAGTGGACCCCCCTCCGCGTGAGCATCGCCTCGCCCTTCAAGAAGCCCATCGACTGCATCGTCGAGGTCACCGTCAAGGAGGACGAGCTGCACAACATGGTCATCTCCCGGCGGGAAGTCCTCGCGCCCGGACGCACCCGCCGGATCGACCTGGCCGCACGCATCGCCTTCGCCGCCGACGACTGCCGACTGACCATCTACGACTCCACCTCCGGCATGCTGCGGTGGTCCAAGAGCTACAGCCTCTGGCAGCACCACCACGGGGGGCGCATGCTCACCGCCGTCCGCGACGAGGACCTGCTCATCGGCGTCACCGGGCGCCAGGGCTTCGCGCTGGACATGCTCCCCGATGCCACCGAATCGCTGCAAGACAGCGAGCGCGGCCGGACGTACCTCCAGTTCCGCTTTCCCCGCCGCCTGCCGTCGGACTGGACAGGCTACGCGGCCCTGGACGCCCTGATCCTCTACGACCCCGACTGGGCCGAGATGACCCGCCACCAGCAGCGCGCCCTGGACCGCTGGGTCCGCAACGGCGGGCGGGTGCTGATCGTCCTCGGCTCCCACGCCCTGCCGGCCGGGCACGCCGTCGCCGCGCTCCTGCCCTTCCCCCCCGGCTCGCCCCGGCAGGTCGGCCTCAGCGCCCGCGACCTGCGCAACTGGGGCTGCCGCACGTGGCAGACCGACAAGGTGGCCGCGTGGGACCTGCGGGCCGCGAAGCACCGGCCGATGTGGGACACCTGGTCGGGGCAGGGCGGCAAGGTGCTGGGCGCGTCCGGCCCGGCGGGCTTCGGGCGCGTCGGCGTCTGGGCGTTCGACCCGGACCGCCTGGGCGTCCGGCGGGACCGCCGCCTGGCGGCCTTCTGGGTCTCGCGGCTGGCGGACGTGCTGGGGCGGCGAAAGATCCGCCTGAGCAACCGCCGCGGCGGCGACTCCTCGGACGACTGGAGCTACGAGCTGGGCACCTCCCGCCGGGCGGTCAACGCCGTCCTGGAATACCTCTACGCCGTCGAGGAGCTGAGGCCGATCCACGTCGGCTGGGTCGTGCTCGTGCTGGTCGCCCTGGCGGTGCTGATCGGACCGGTGGACTACCTCGTCCTCCGCGCGCTCGGCCGCCTGCCGTGGACGTGGGCGACGGCCTCGCTGGGCATCGCCGTGTTCTCGGTGGGCGCCTACTACGGCGTGGAGCACCTTCGCGGCGGGGAGCTCCAGGCGCGGGTGGTCTCGGTGGTCGACGGCGTGGCCGGCGAGCGGTCGGCATGGGCGACGCGGTACATGGGCATCTTCGCCCCCCGCAGCGACGACCACGCGCTCACCGGTCTCTCCCCGGAGCAGTGGTGGAGCGCGCTGGCCCCCACCCAGGGCGAGACGCTCTACTCCTACCGCCAGGAGCTCGGCTCGCGGAACATCTACTGCACCCAGCATGTCGACGGCGGCTGCGTGCCCCGCAGCATCCCGATCAACATCTGGGCCATGCAGTGCCTGCTCGTCGAGACGCCCGCCGCCGGCCTGCCGGTCCGCGCCGACGTCCGAAAGGCCCGCGACGGGCAGTGGGAAGTCGCCGTCGAGAACCTCGCAGACACGCCCGTCGCCGAGGGATACGTCGTCGTCTCGCCGACGCAATGCGTGAGGTTCGGGCGCATCGAACCCAAGGCCGAACGCACCGTCCGCGCCCGGGCCGGGACGTGGAAGCCCTGGGACCGGGACATCCCCGACGTCTCCGGGCACAGCCCGACGCCGACGATGATCTCCGCGGCCCACGCCCTCCGCTCGGCCCCGGCGGCGACGGGCACGGCGCGGCGGACCGACGGGATGATGGCCTACGTCCGGGCCGGCGCCGTCATCGTCTGCGCAGAATACGAAGGCCTGCCCGTACCCCACGAGGTTGCCGGCCGAACGTGCCGGTTCCAGCACAGGCAGTTGGTCCGGCTGGTGGTCCGGCCGGGCACCCGGAGCGAGCCATGATCGAGACCCGCGGGTTGACCAAGCACTACGGCTCCCTGGCGGCGTTGAGCGACCTGACGCTGACCATCGAGGAGGGGGACATCTTCGGCTTCATCGGGCCCAACGGCGCGGGCAAGACAACGACCATGCGGATCCTCGCCACCCTGCTGGAGCCCACCCGCGGCCAGGCGTTCGTCGCCGGCATGGACGTCACCCGCAACGGCCGGGACGTCCGCCGCCTCGTCGGCTACATGCCCGACTTCATGGGCGTCTACGACGACCTGAAGGTCTTCGAATACCTCGAATTCTTCGCCGCCGCGTTCGGGCTGGAGCGGGCCAGGCGCAAGGGCGTCATCGGCGACGTGCTGGAGCTGACCGACCTGACGGTCAAGCGCAACGCCCCCGTCGACGGGCTCAGCCGCGGCATGCAGCAGCGGCTCCAACTCGCACGCGTGCTGATCCACGACCCGCGCGTGCTGATCCTCGACGAGCCGGCCAGCGGGCTGGACCCCCGGGCGCGGATCGAGATCCGCGAGCTGCTCCGCGAACTCAAGCGGATGGGCAAGACCATCATGATCTCCAGCCACATCCTCTCGGAGCTGGAGCAGATGTGCGACCACGTCGGGATCATCGAGCGCGGGAAGATGGTCTTCAGCGGCACGATGGAGGAGATCCGCCAGCGAATGGGCCTGGCCAGGCAGTTCCGCATCCGCGTTCCCGCAGACGACGTCGACCGCGCCGCCGAGCTGCTTACCGCCCTGCCCCAGATGGCCTCCGTACGACCCGGAGAGGGCTACCTCGACGTCACCCTCGCCGACACCGCCGTCGCCGACGGCATCATCGCACGCACACTCGTCGGCGCCGAGATCGACGTCCTCGCCATCATGCCCCGGGAGCTCCGACTCGACGACGCCTTCCTCCAGCTCACCAAGGGGCTGGTCCACTGAGCGCCCCGGCCACACAGCCCGACGCCGGCGGCGACGGCGCCCGGGCGTCCGCACGAGGGCCCGGCCGCATCCTCGCCGCACTCGCGGGAATCCCCGCCGCACTCGCCGGGCCCATCTTCGCCAAGGAACTCCGCGTCTCCAGCCGCCGGCGGAGAAACTACGTCCTTCGCGCCGTCTACCTGCTGGCCATGACGCTCTTCGTCACGCTCGTCTGGATGGCCGCTCTCAGGTCCGGCCGCTACGGCTACGACTCCCACGCGTGGCGGGTGGCGCGGATGGCCATCGCCGGGCGGACCATCATCAGCACCGTGGTCTGGTTCCAGTTCCTCGCCGTCTGCCTGATCACCGTCATCATGCTCAGCACGTCGATCAGCGAGGAGATCTATCACCGCACGCTCGGCGTGCTGATGACCACGCCGATCCGCAGCCCGCAGATCGTCGTCGGCAAGCTCTTCAGCAAGCTGCTCCAGTTGCTGATGCTCCTGGCCGCCAGCCTGCCCGTGCTCGGGATCGTCCGCGTCTTCGGCGGCGTGCCCTGGAGCTACGTCGTTGCCGCACTGGGCATCACCCTCACCACCGCCGTGCTGCTGGCCGCGGTGACCATGTTCTTCTCCATCCTCTGCCGCCGGGCGTTCGTCAGCATCCTGCTGGCCCTGCTGACCGCCGGCGTCATCTACGGGCTCCTGCCCCTGCTGATCGTCCTGTTCGTCGAGGCCACCGACCTGGACGTCAAGGCCGTCACCGACCCGCTGGTCGTGCTGTTCCTGGCGACCAACCCCTTCGCGGCCATGACGGTCACCACCGTGCTCATGATCGAGCCCCGAGGCGCCACCGGCCTGCCCTTCTTCCAGTGGTGGGTGGTCTGCCTGGTCAACCTCGGCCTCGCCGCCGCCGTCCTCGCCGCCTGCGTGGCCATGGTCCGCCGGGTGGCGCTGCGACAGGCCGCCGGGGCCACCCGGGCCGGGCCGACCGCCGCCCCGCCGGACCTGCCCCCCGCCCACGCCGCACAAACGCCGCCCGCCGGCTCCGCCGTGCCCGAGGGCGTGACACCGCCACCCGTGCTCGCCCCCGCCGCGCCGCCCGCCCCGCCGCTGCGCGATGAGCCCACCCGCCGGATCACCGGCTCGCCGGTCGTCTGGCGGGAGGTCCGCGCACGCTGGTTCCGGCGGCGGTGGCTCTTCTGGCTCGTCGCCGGCATCGTCGGCGGCATCCTGCTGCTCATCTACGCCCTCGTCGGCATCGAGGAAGGCTGGGACGACGACGATTCCCACGCCGTCACCCTCTTCCTCATGACCGCCGTCGCCGCCGTCGCCACCGGCATCCTCGCCGCCACCAACGTCACCTCCGAGAAGGAGGCCAACTCCTGGGAGATCCTCCTGGCCACGCCGCTGACCGGGCGGGAGATCCTCGTCGGCAAGGTCGTCGGCGTCCTGCGCCGCTGCCTGCCGATCTGGCTGCTGCCGATCGCCCACGTCCTGCTGTTCGTCCTCATCGGCTATATCCGCCTTGAGATGGTCGCGTTCATGCTGCTGATCACCGCCGCCGTCGTGGCCGTCCTCGGCGGGGCCGGGCTGTACTTCGGCGTCCGCTTCCGCCGGACCACCACCGCGGTCATCCTCAACCTCGGCCTGGGCATCGCCCTCTGGGGCGCCCTGCCGGCCCTGCTCGCCCTTGCCGCGGAGGCCTCCCCCACCGACAGGGCACGGAACGACCTGCGAAACGCCACCGAGTACGTCGTCGACGCCAACCCGTTCGTCCAGGCAGGCTTCCTCTCCGAACGCGCCGCGCGAAACTCCTACCGCGTCTTCCACGGGGGGGGCTCCGCCAACAGGCAGACCTACCGCTGGCCCGGCGCCGGAGCCCTCAACGCCGAGCAGTCGGTCCTCTACCAGGCCTTCCTCACCGGCGGGTACGTCTTCCTCGCGGGCCTCTTCCTCCTCCTCGCCCGACGCAACCTCCGCCGCCGAATCTGACCGCCGGACCCCCGACCAGCCAGTGCAACCGCTCGGAGAAGGGCGCCGCCGTGCAGGGGGCGGAGATGGGCGTGTACCGCACGCTGAAACTCCGCGGCCACGACCCTCTGGCGACGATCGCCTCAGCCCTGCAAACCTGCCTGACCCATCGCCCCCTCCCCCGCTACCGACGGAACCTGTTGCAGCCGGGTGAAGTGTTACCTTCTGCCTTTCCTTTCCCGCGGTCCGTACCGTGGCCGCCCATCGCCGTGCTCCATCGCGCCGAGGTCGGGGGCATCGCCGGCGTGATCGTCGTTGACGTTCGGCAACCGGACGCCGGCGTCAATCGCAGCGCCGCCGGGCTTGAGGCGAAGGTCAAAGGCGTCGGGCTCATACGTCCTGCCGCGCTCGATCGGCGAGCCGTTGACGAAGATGTCGTACTCGACGCGTCGTCCGTGCCTCTCGTAGCCGGTCGCGGCAGTGAACGCTTCGAGCGATTCGTAGCCCTTGCGTTCGCGACCGCCGTGGCTCCAGCGGACGGGCGTGTGCGCATCCGAAGCGCCCCGGTATCCGTTGTAATCCATCGTCGTGCGATCCGGCGTGAACGTGCCGCTGCTGATGAGCCCGCCGTTGCCCAGCAGGAGATTGTTGCGCAGGTGGCTGTTGCTCCAGTAGGGCGTGGAGAAGGCCGTGCCCCCACCGGCGAGCGTGTTGTGATACGCGACGATGCCCGCGCCGAAGTTGTTCCACTTGAAGTTCAGATACGTCAGACCGAACCCTTCGTTGCGGATGAAATAGATCGGCCCGCCGTACACCGGCTGCGCGCTCAGGCCGGTGTGCGTGTTGTAAACGAGATTGCGATACACGCGAATGTTGTGGCAGCCGTAGTCTGCCTCGACGGTGTCATCGATGGCCAACGAGAGGTCGTTGTGGGCGAAGTCGATGTTGACCGCCTGCTTGCGGATGTCGTCCGGCGGCTGGCTGTAGTTGAAGATCGCCAGACTGTCGCTGAACCGGCTGATGCGGTTGTGCGCGACGACGTGCCCCTGTCCGTACACGTTCACACCGGTGTGCGAGCCGCGCATGTACTCGGCGCCGTCGGGCCGGCGCGGATGCCACTCGGGGTCGATGCCGGTGATCACGTTGTCGACGATCGTCCAGTTCGTCGAGTTCTCCGACGCCGTCCACATGCCGTTGATGACATCCTCGATCACGCACCGCCGCACAGTAAGCCACGACGCGCCAGGGCCGCCCTTGTCGTGCGCCGACTTCTCCCCGGTGCGCAGAAACATCGCGCCGCGGCGAACGGTCAGCTCTTCGAAGATCAGATGATCCGCGCCGGGGATGCGGAAGAGATCGGTCTTGCGGTCCGGCCCTTCGAGGATCGTTCGCCGGGCGCCTTCGCCGCGGATCACGATCGGCTTGCCCGGCTCGCCCGACTTCTTCCACACGTAGGGCGCGCCTGCGAGCGCGTGCACGCCGGCGTGCAGCAGGATGACGTCGCCGGGCTTCGCGGCCTGATACGCGGCGCTCAGATCATCGAAGCTCGGCGCGTCGTCGTTTGCCTGACCGCGCTGGCCATCGGCGCCGTTGGCGTGGACGTGCAGCGTCCGCCCGCCCTTCCATGCCTTCGGCTCCGTGCGCGTGGCGACGGTGACGACCTTCTCCTGCGGCGCGCCGCCGTCCGGGTCCGTCATCGTGAACCGCACCTCGTATCGCGTGCCGGGCTCCAGTGAAAACACGCTGCCGGCGAACAGGTTGCCCGTGCGGTAATGCTGCATCTTGCCGTTGTAGAAGTAGCGTGTGACGATCTCGTGATGCACGCGCAGCATGGGCAGCGCCTCGCGCCACGCCGCACCGCCGCCCGCCTTGCGGTGCGCGACCTCCACCGCCGCGTTGCGGTTGCTGTCGCCGCCGATATACCACCGGAAGCCCAAGTTACGCAGCGTTGGCGGATCGATCAGGAACTCACCGGGCACAACGTCATCGCGCTGCGGTTCTTTCTTGAAGCCGTTCACCGCCTCGTGGTCGAAATCCCAGAACCGCCGCTCCAACTGCGCGTCCGCCGCGGCCGTGTGACTGAGCACGAAGGCGAGCGCGAGAAGGCCGCCAGGACTCGAAAAGCATGATCGCCACGGTTTCAGTGCGTTGCGATGAAGAGTGGATCGCATCGGGTAGACTCCTTCACCCCGGATTTCCTGGATGGCTTATCGCCCACGACCACCGTCGGCCCTTCTGAAGGTTGTACCGCCGATCCGAGCAGCGGCAAGAGGCTTCTCTGCTCGATGAACGGCGTTCGGACCGTCTCCGGCTCAGGATGACGCCCGCACCGGCCTTCGCACAGGCCTCCATCTCCGGTTCGCGCAGACTCCCCCCTCGTCTCCGCCCCCTCCGACTGTCTCGTCCGTCGTTGGGGTCATTGCGGCACCACCTCAGGGGGCCGCAGCCGTCGAATCCGCTCCAGGATCGCCCGGAACCGTTTCTTCGGCGCGGGGCGACGGGGTCTGGCGCGAGGGGCGGTCTGGGGGGAGTCGGGGGGCTTTGCGGAGACCCACGGGGCGCAGCCGGAGGCTTCGGGGGGCAATTGGGGGGGACGCCGGGGCGGTGGAAACCCAACGGCTTGGGGCGCGGGTTGGGGCTCTCTCAGACGGGTTCGCGGAGGGTGCGGAGGAAGAGCATTTCGGCTTCGGAGTGGGTTCGGCCGCGGCGGCGGACGATGCCGATCTCGCGGACCCAGCGCTTGGGGTCGCGGAAGGGGACGCAGCACAGGTGCCCGGCGGCGACCTCGCGCTGGATGTTGTTCCGCGGGAGGATGCTGACGCCGGCGCCGACCTCGACGGCCCGCTTGAGCGTGTCGTTGTTGTCGAACTCCATGCGGATGTCCACGCGGACGCGGCAGCCGCGGAGCACGCGGTCGATGTGGCGCCGAGTGGGCACGTTGGCCTCGAAGGCGATGAAGGGTTCGTCCTTCAGGTCGGCCGGACGGACGGTCTTGCGGCGGGCGAGGCGGTGCTCGGGCGAGCAGATCAGCACGAGTTCCTCGGTCGCGAAGGGGATGACCTCGATGGACCGCTGCTTCTGGGGGAAGGCGACGATGCCCATGTCCATCTCGCCGTCGAGGACGGCGGCGGTGATGCGGTTCCACCGGGCGTACTCGACATCGAGGTTGACGTCCGGGTGGGCGCGGAGGAACTTCCGCACGTAGGGGTCGAGCAGGTAGAAGCCGACGGAATAGATCGTGCCGATCCGCAGCACCGTCCGCGGCGTCTCCTGGAGGCTCTGGACCTCGGCGATCATCTGCTCCTGGCGGCGGAGGATGTCCTTGGCGCCTCGGTAGAAGGCCTTGCCCGCGTCGGTCGGGGAGGCGAACCCCCCGCCGCGTGTCAGCAGCCTTGTGCCGAAGCTCCGCTCCAGCGAGGCGATCTGCTGGGAGACCGACGACTGGGAGATGCTGTTGCTCTCGGCGGCCCGGGAGAAGCTGCCGGCGTCCACGAGGTCGCAGAAGACCTTCAGCACGTGGGTGTTGAGGCGGAAGTGGTTGTCGTCGGCGGCGTCGCGCGCGGCGTTCATGGGCGGTCTCCGTGGCGGCTCACTCGGCCGGGGCGGGGCGTTTCGCCGACGCGGGGGCCTTGAACCGCGGCCCGTCGCGGTCGTCGGTGAGGTAGCAGACGACCTTCTGCTTGAGCGGGTTGGCGTTGACGATGGGTCGGAGGGTCCCCTCGCCGGCCTCGGCGTCGATGACGCGGACGACCTCGCCCCACTTCGCGGCGCCGGGGAGCAGTTCGGCGAGGCGGTTGGGCGCGGCGTTGAGCAGCTCGTGGTTGAGCCGCGTGCCGGCCCGCGCGGGGAACATGGCGAAATAGAGGATATCCATCTCGATCATCTCGCTGAAGAAGTGCGTCCCGAGCGAGACGTCGGGGACGACGTTGGGCCCCATGGCGACGACCTCGCAGATCATCCGCACGGTGTTGATGTCGAAGAACTTCACGGGCACGCCGAGCGAGGGCGTGGTGGTCCCCCACCGCCCGGGCCCGACGAGCATGACGGCCGGCCTGTCGGGGCCGGTGTCGAGGTGGCAGAGCTCCCCGATCAGCCGGGCGACGCCGTGGCGGTCGCGGATGGAGAGCTGCGAGTAGGCGTCGGGGACGACGTAGACGATGCGGTCGAGGCGGGTGATCTGTGCCGGGCCGATGACGGCCCCGGCGGCGCGGAGGATCTCGCGGTCCTCGGGGATGTCGTCCGGCGGGTCGGTGATGGCCCCGCCGCCCTGGACCTGGAGGGGCCGGCACTGGACGAGGTTGACCTTGTGCCCGTCGCCGACGAAGTTGGCGGTGAACTCGACGTCGACGGGCCAGCCGTAGGCGTCCTGGAGGACCGAGAGCATCTCGCGGACGTCGGTGACGAACGGGGTGTCCTTGAAGAGCTTCTCGAAGGTCAGCACGTAGGGGAAGGCCCCGCCGACACCCGCGGCGGCGGCGCGGCGTTCCATCTCCTCGTCGCGGCTGGCGAGGACGTCGAGGTGCAGCTCGCCGGTGTCGACCTCGTTGAGCACGTCGCGGAAGCGGTGGCTGAGCAGTTGGTTGGAGGTCAGGTCCAGGACGTCGACCTTCTTCTGGCTGTAGCGTTTGACCTCGTCGAAGTCGACCTCGGGCCTGCGGTTGGGCGCGTTGAGGGCGACGACGCGGGTGTAGTCGTCGTCGCTGCGGTCCACCGCCCGCGTGCCGAGCCCGAAGACCAGGCGCATCATCCCGGTCTCGGGGTCGATCTCGTCGGACCAGACGTAGGGGTTGAAGGAGAAGGCCACGCCGGCCATCTCGGGGAAGAAGAGGTTGTCGTGCATGGTCCCGCTGACGCGCTGGACGAGCAGGGCCATCTGCTCGTCGTGGTCGAGCAGGCCTCGCTGCTTGCGGTAGACGAGTGCCTTCTCGCTCATGGTGGAGGCGTAGATGGTCCGCACGGCGGCGAGGAAGTCCTCGAGGCGCTGGTGGCGGCTGCCTTGGTTGGCGCAGAAGACGCTCTCGTACTTCCCCGCGAAGGCGTTGCCGAAGTTGTCCTCCAGCAGCGAGCTGGAGCGGACGATGATGGGGGACTGGCCGAAGTAGTCGAGCATGTCCTCGAACTGCCGGCCGATGCCGTCGGGGAAGGTGCCGATGAGCATCCGCTGGCGGGCGCGTTCGGCGCCGTGGAGGTAGTCGCCGGTGTCCTCGCGACGTTCGCGCATCCACCAGATGCCGTTGCGGACGATGTAGGAGTAGAAGACGTCCGAGCCGACGAAGAACGAGTCGTGGGGCTCCAGCAGCTTCGCCCACCGGGGGTCCTGGCCACGGAGGATAGCCCGGGCGAGCAGCATGCCCACGCTCTTGCCGCCGATCAGCCCCGTGCCGATCATCCGCTTGCCGATCTCGACGATGTCCCCGAGGGTTAGGTACTTGACGGCGAGCTTGAGCACGGGCTCGTCGCGGCTGACGACCATGCGGAGGAGGCTGTGGCGGCAGGCCTCGATCTGGTCCTGGACGTCTTCCTTGGCCTCGGCGGGCAGGGCCTCGAGATCCTGGGCCCGGGAGAAGCTGCGGTTCCACAGCCCGAGCTGGTGGGTGATGGACTCCTGGCGTGCCCAGGGGACGGTGTTGCGGACCTCGCTGATCGTGGCGCTGGCGGTGACGGGCTCGAAGTCCTCCCCGTCGCAGACGTGGAGCATGTGCATCGTCCGCGAGTGGCGGGACTGGACCTTCCAGGGGTGGACGTAGAGCTTGCTGTCGTAGTCGTAGACATCCAGGAGGATCTGCGTGGTCTCGCAGATGGCCCCGACGGCCTGGTTGGAGTGCGTGTTCCGCCGCAGGGCGAAGTAGGCGATGGCCTCGACGTCGTAGAGGTAGGGGCAGGTGAGCATGAACCAGTTGCCGAGCATCTGGTCGCTGTACCAGGCGTCGGCGAGGTCGCTGACGCAGTCGAAGACGTAGTAGCCCCCGCGCCCGGTCCGCTCGATGGTCTTGTGGATGCGTGCGACGAAGGACTCGAAGCCCGCGTCGGGGTCGAGGACCTGCACATCGGCGGCGACGTCCTCGGGCACCAGCGGCGGCTCCTCGCCGAAGCGGAAGTAGATCAGCGGCTGGCCGATGCGCTCGGCCGCCCGGCAGTACGGGACCACCACGGGGCGGTAGGCCTCGACGTCGTCGATCCGCCAGACGATGTTGTCGCCGGGGATGAGGCCCTTGAGCATGCGGTCGATGCCCCCGATGCCGGTGGTGAGGCTCGCGTCAACTTGCGCCATGGCATGGCTCCAGAGAAGCGGGTGGACGGTCGATCGTGTGCGGCGAGGATACCATATAAGCGGCATCGATCCGCCCCATTAGATTTTCTTGAGACTGATATTGGCAAAGCTAATGTCACGGGGCAAGTTTTCATGCGGTATACTCCCAGCCTTCCGGGTGGTCGGCGGGCGCCGGCGCGGGTGGCGGCCGGGACGGACAGGCAGTTTTCACAGGGAAAAGGAGCTTCATGATGAGCGCAGATGGCGGCCCGAGCTCGTACAACGAGGTCTTCAGCGACTCGTACGTCGAGCAGTTGATGGCGCAGGTGACGGCACGCAACCCGGGCGAGGCGGAATTTCACCAGGCCGTCCGCGAGGTGGCCGAGAGCGTCGAGCTGGTCTACAAGAAGAACCCCGAGTACGCCAAGGCGCGCGTCTTCGAGCGGATGATCGAGCCGGAGCGGCAGGTGATTTTCCGCGTCCCGTGGGTGGACGACAACGGCGACGTGCAGGTCAACCGCGGGTTCCGCGTCGAGTTCAACAGCGCCCTGGGCCCCTACAAGGGCGGCCTGCGGTTCCACCCGTCGGTCTACCTGGGCATCATCAAGTTCCTCGGTTTCGAGCAGATCTTCAAGAACGCCCTGACGACCACGCCGATCGGCGGCGGCAAGGGCGGCAGCGACTTCAACCCCAAGGGCAAGAGCGACAACGAGGTCATGCGCTTCTGCCAGGCCTTCATGGGCGAGCTGTTCCGCCACATCGGCGCCGACACGGACGTCCCGGCCGGGGACATCGGCGTCGGCGGGCGGGAGATCGGGTTCATGTTCGGCCAGTACAAGAAGCTGACCAACAGCTTCACGGGCGTGCTGACGGGCAAGGGCCTGGACTTCGGCGGCTCGCTGGTCCGCACGGAGGCGACCGGCTACGGGCTGGTGTACCTGGTCAGCCGCATGCTCGCCGACCGCGGCGAGCAGTGGAAGGACGCCCGCGTGGTGGTCAGCGGCTCGGGGAACGTGGCGATCTACGCCACGCAGAAGGTCCACGAGCTGGGCGGCAAGGTCATCGCCCTGTCGGACTCCAACGGCTACATTGTGGACGACGACGGCATCAATCTCGATACGGTCAAGCGGATCAAGGAAGTCGAGCGCGGGCGGATTCGCGAGTACGTCGACGCCCACCCCTCGGCGAAGTTCACCGAAGGCTGGCAGGGCATCTGGACTGTGCCCTGCAAGGTCGCCCTGCCCTCGGCCACGCAGAACGAGATCGACGGCGAGGCCGCCAAGACGCTCGTCGAGAACGGCTGCATCGCCGTCGGCGAGGGCGCCAACATGCCCTCGACCCCCGAGGCCGTCGACGTGTTCATCGAGAACAACGTCTCCTTCGGCCCGGCCAAGGCGGCCAACGCCGGCGGCGTGGCGACCAGCGCCCTGGAGATGTGCCAGAACTCCATGCGGCTGAACTGGACCTTCGACGAAGTCGACGCCCGCCTCAAGAAGATCATGGACGCCGTCTACGACCAGTGCACCGCCGCCGCCGAGGAATACGGCAAGCCCGGGAACCTCGTCGCCGGAGCCAACATCGCCGGCTTCCTCAAGGTCGCACGCGCCATGATGGCCCAGGGAATCGTCTGACCCCGGACGTGTGATACAATCGGCCCCGCCCCGCCGGGCCGATACCGACTGTGACGCGCCGGCCGGCCGGTCTGACCACCGGCCGGCCGGTGCGCTTGTATTCCCGGCCGACGGGCGCCCCCGCCGTCGGCTGCGTCAACGGGCGCCCGGGCGCCCCAGAGAAAGCGCTGCCGCATTACCATGTTTGAGATCCTCCGCAACGAGACCATCGCGCCGGATATCCACCGGCTCGTCGTTCGCGCGCCCCGCGTGGCCGCGGCGAGGCAGCCGGGGCAGTTCGTCATCGTCCGCCACGAGGACGGCGACGAGCGGATCCCCCTGACCATCGCCGACGCCGATCCCGGGGCCGGCACGATCACGCTGATCATCCAGGCCATCGGGCAGGGCACGAAGGACATCGTCGACACGCCCGTCGGCGGGCACATCCTCGACGTCGCCGGGCCCCTCGGCGAGCCGACCGAGATCGAGGAATTCGGGCGGGTCTGCTGCGTCGGCGGCGGGGTCGGCACGGCCGTGCTGTTCCCCCTGGCCAGGGCCCTCGCCGAGGCGGGCAACGAGGTCGTCACCATCATCGGCGGGCGCAGTGAGCCGCAGGTGATCCTGCGGGACGAGCTGGCGGCGTTCTCGGCCGAGACGCACTTCACCACCGAGGACGGCTCGCTGGGAACGAAGGGCTTCGTCACCGCGGTGCTGGGCGAGATGCTCGCCGACGACGCCCGCCGCCCGGACGCCGTCTTCGCCGTCGGTCCCGTGCCGATGATGGCCGCCGTCGCCGAGCAGACGCGCGACGCCGGCGTGCGGACGATCGTCAGCCTCAACCCGATCATGGTGGACGGCACGGGGATGTGCGGCGGCTGCCGCGTGACCGTCGGCGGGGAGGTCAAGTTCGCCTGCGTCGACGGGCCGGAGTTCGACGGGCACCTCGTCGACTTCCGCGAGCTCGCCCAACGCCAGGCCACCTACAAGGAAGCCGAATGCCGTCTCGAGCGCCGGGTTCAGCAGCTTCAGCAGGAGGACGCCTCGTGACGACCCAACGACTGACCGCCAAGGACCGGCTCGCCATCGACCGCACCCGCATGCCCGAACAGCACGCCGAGGAGCGAGCCGCCAACTTCAGCGAGGTCAACCTCGGGCTCGCCGAGGCCGCCGCCGTCCGGGAAGCCCAGCGCTGCCTCCAGTGCAAGCACCGCCCCTGCGTCGCCGGCTGCCCCGTGGCGCTGCGGATCCCCGAGTTCCTCGAGAAGCTCGCCGACGGCGACCTCGCCGGCGCGGCCGACATCCTCCGGGCCGACAACGCCCTGCCCGCCACCACCGGGCGCGTCTGCCCCCAGGAAACCCAGTGCGAGGCCGAGTGCGTCCGCGCCAACAAGGGCGAGCCCGTCGCCATCGGCTGGCTGGAGCGGTTCGTCGCCGACTGGGCGGCCGAGAACGCCGCCCCCGCCACCGGCCCGGCCGAGCGGACCGGAAAGACGGTCTGCGTGGTCGGCTCGGGCCCCGGCGGGCTGACGGCCGCGGGTGAGCTGGCGCGGCTGGGCCACGACGTGACGGTCTTCGAGGCGCTCCACGCCGCCGGCGGGGTCCTGCGGTACGGCATCCCGGAGTTCCGCCTTCCCAAGGCGATCGTGGACCGGGAGGTGGAGAACCTCAAGACCCTCGGCGTGAAGATCGAGGTCAACGTGATCGTGGGCAAGACGGTGACGCTGGAGCAGATCCGCCAGGAGTTCGACGCGTGCTTCATCGCCAACGGCGCGGGCCTGCCGATGTTCCTCAACCTGCCCGGAGAGAACCTCAAGGGCGTCTACTCGGCGAACGAGTACCTCACGCGGGTGAACCTGATGGGCGCGTGGAAGCCCGGGAGCCCCACGCCGGTGGCCCGCGGCACGACGACGGTGGTCTTCGGCGGGGGGAACACGGCGATGGACGCCGTGCGGACCTCGCGCAGGCTGGGCAGCGAGCGGGCCGTGCTGGCCTACCGCCGCAGCCGCGCCGAAATGCCCGCCCGCGTCGAGGAGGTCCACCACGCCGAGCAGGAGGGCATCGAGTTCATGTTCCTCGTCTCGCCGATGGAGATTCTCGGCGACGACGAAGGCTGGGTCCGCGGCGTGCGCCTCCAGCGGATGGAACTCGGCGAGCCCGACGCCTCCGGGCGGCGGCGACCCGTGCCCGTCGAGGGCAGCGAATTCGAGCTGCCCGCCGAGATCGTCATCGTCGCCATCGGCACCCGGGCCAACCCCCTGCTGACGGCGAGCTGCCCGGAACTGACGCTCAACAAGTGGGGCAACATCGAGACCGATGAGAGCGGCATGACCAGCGTGCCGGGCCTGTTCGCCGGCGGGGACATCGTCCGCGGCGGCGCGACGGTGATCCTGGCAATGGGCGACGGCAAGCGCGCCGCGGCCGCCATCGACGGGTACCTGCGCGGGCAGTAGACTCCCAGCGTTCCACGGTCCGGGGTCGCAGGTTGTGACGGGGGCGCGGATGCGCCCGGCCGCCCGAGCCGCACGAATGTCCCGTGCCGGAATAAGGAATCACCCTCTTGTCACTTGGCGGGACCCGCCGTACAATTCTGTCGCACGTTGCCCGCAGACGACAAGAAAGAAGGTTTCTTCATGGCGTCCGACAATTCGGTGATGACGGTGGCAGGCCGCTCCGACAGCGCCGCCGCCGAGAAACATGCCAAGGAACTCGAGGCCCTGTACCGTATCAGCGACGTGCTCGGCCAGGGCAAGCAGGAGCGGTCCACGCTCGCCGAGGTGCTGGACGTCCTCCATAACGACCTCGGCACGGGCTCGGAAACGGTCATGCTGGTCTCCCCCGACCGCAGCGAGCTGCTCGTCGAGGCCGGCCACAGCCTCTCGGATCGCCAGCGGGAGTCCGTCCGGTACCGCATGGGCGAGGGGATCACCGGTCGCGTAGTCAAGACGGGCAAGCCCGCCATCGTGCCGAAGGTCTCCGAGGAGCCGGAGTTCCTCGACCGCCTGCGGCGCCGCAAGGAGGCCGACGACGCCGAGTACAGCTTCATCTGCGTGCCCATCGCCGTCGGCAAGGAGGTGGTCGGGGCTCTCAGCGTCGACCGCGTGTTCGACGCCGCCCACCCCCTCGAAGAGGACGTCCGGCTGCTGAGCATCGTCGCCAGCATGATCGCCCACGACATCCGCACCCGCCGGCAATGGGCGGCCGAGCGGCAGGCGCTGGAGGAGGAGAACCTCCAGCTGCGCAGCCAGTTGGAAGACGCCTACCGCCCGGAGAACATCGTGGGCAACTCCCCGGCGATGCGGGCGGTGTACAGCGCGATTCACCAGGTTTCCGGCAGCGACACGACGGTGCTGATCCGCGGCGAGTCGGGCACGGGCAAGGAGCTGGTGGCCCACGCGATTCACTACTCGAGCCCGCGGGCGTCGAACGCGTTCGTGAAGGTCAACTGCGCGGCCCTGAACGAAAACCTGCTTGCCAGCGAGCTGTTCGGTCACGAGAAGGGCGCGTTCACCGGCGCGGTGCAGGCCCGCCAGGGGCGGATCGAGGAGGCCGACGGGGGCACGCTGTTCCTCGACGAGATCGGCGAGTTCTCCCTGGCCACGCAGGTCAAGCTCCTGCGGTTCCTCCAGGAGCGGGAGTTCGAGCGGGTGGGCAGCAACAAGGTCCGCCGGGCGAACGTTCGCGTGGTGGTGGCGACCAACCGCGATCTGGAGGAGGCCGTCGAGGCCAACGAGTTCCGCCAGGACCTGTACTACCGCGTGAACGTCTTCCCGATCTTCCTGCCGCCGCTGCGGGACCGCAAGGACGACATCCTCCTGCTGGCGGACTTCTTCGTGGAACGCTACGCCGCCAGGCTCAAGAAGGACGTCCGCCGGATCACCACGCCGGCGATCAACATGATGGTCGCCTACCACTGGCCGGGCAACGTCCGCGAGTTGGAGAACTGCATCGAGCGGGCCGTGCTGCTCAGCACCGACGGGGTGATCCACGCCCACCACCTGCCCCCCACACTCCAGACCTCCGACGCCTCCGATACTGTCGGCGAGGGCACGCTGGCCGACCGTGTGGGCATGTTCGAGCGGGACATCATCGTCGACGCCCTCAAGCGGACCAACGGGAACATCGCCGCCGCCGCCCGGGACCTCGGCTCGACCCCGCGGATCATCCGCTACAAGATCGACAACCTCCACATCGACTACCGCCGCTACCGCCGCCGGGGCAACTGACCGCGAGCGGTTTTCTTCCTTCCGCTTCGCTTACCCGGCTTTACAATATGACAAAGGGACACGGTCGAAGCTCGAGATCAAGTAGACCCAAGCAGCATGCCATGGCCCGCCGAAGGCCGATGTCGAGGACGCGGACGACCGGGGATGTGCTCGGGTACGGCACCGACGAGGGGGAACTGCCTTCTGGGGCCATGCCGCTCTCGTAACGAACGCCGCCGAAGGACGAGCGTGCGGTCATTGGCGTCGGGCGGAGAGATGACGGCAGGGCCGTTCGTTGGATTCGTTGCCCGGAACCGTCGGGGGTGGCTATACTCGACCTCCGCAACGCCGCGACGAGGAAAGGTCCACGCATGCATCCGTTCGCTGGAAAGTCGCTTTGTCTGCTCGTGACGGGGATCGCGCTGGCCGGCACGGCCATCGCCGACGACACGCCGGAGGTGGGCCTCAAACCCGTTCGCGGATTCGTGACCGCCGACGACGCGCTCGTGCTGGCCAAATCCGCCGGCGACGGCTTGCTGCTGCCGCAGGCGGCCCTGGCGCCGGGGCTGTACGCCTTCTCGGGCGAGTACCGCACGGAAGGCATCGGCCGGGGCGGGAAGTTCGCTATCGACGCCAAGACGCGGGACTGGAAAGACAGCCTCTCGGGCTACCAGTCGCATCCCCCCGCGGCCTCGTGGGTGCCGACGCGCCTGTACTTCCGCGTGCGGACCGCCGGCGACGTCCAGATCCGCCTGGGCAACCTCCGCGGCGCCGAGCCGAGGGCCAAGGTCTTCCTGAGAAACGCGTCCGTCAAGCCCTTCGCCATGCCGGCCGGGACCAACTGGCTGGTCAACGGGGATTGGGCCGCCGGAACGCCGGGCGAGCTGCCCTCGCCGTGGGAATGGCGGGCCAAAGGCGACGTCCCGCCCGCGTGCGGACTGATCCCCAACGCGAGCTTCCGGACGGGCAAGCACGTGCTGCGGCTGGCGGGGGACGGCAGGACCGGGCCGGTGCTCTACGGTCCCGCCATGCCCCTGCCGGCAAGCGGGGAGATCGAGTTGACGGTCTGGGCCCGCGCAGCCGGCGAGGGCGACACATCGCTGACGCTGCACGTCGTCCGGTCCGACTGGGGCAGCCGCGTCGAGAAGCGCGTCAAACCGCTGGAGAGCTGGCGGAAGTTCTCCGCCCGCTGGAAGGTGGACGCGGGGGGCAAGCCGTGGTTCTTCGTCCGCCTGGACACCGCCGCCGACGGCGCGCCCGTCGAGGTCGCCGACGTCCGGGTGGTCTGGCACGGAGACCCGGCCAGCGACCCGGCCGCAAGGGCCGCCGCGGCCGCCGCCGAGACGCCCGCCCAGCGCTTCGCCCGCCTGGGCTTCCAGGGCGTCCCCGGCGCGAACCTGCTCTACAACCCGGACATGGAGCTCGGCGGCGTGGGGTTCTACTACGACTACTCCTGGCCGAAGAAGACCAGCGACTACGCCGCCATCCGCGCCACCCGCCCGGTGGAATTCGTCGAGGGGCTGGGCGTGGACGGGGGAACCTGTGCCCACATCCGCAACGGGACGATCCGGGCGTACTGCTTCCCGGTCACCCGGGGCAAGACGTACACCGTCTCGGCGGATTTCCGGGCGCCGAAGGGCGTCGACAACGCCGACTGCCTGATCCTCTCCTTCGACCCGGAGTGGCAGGCGGCCCTGTGGACCAAGGCCGAGAACATCCCCGCCGACCGCTGGAGGCGGTACCACTGGACGTTCGAGTGGAAGAAGCGGAACGTCCAGAGCCGCGGATACGTCCGCTTCGGCAGCACAACCGGCGTGCTGGTGGATCGCATCCAGGTCGTCGAAGGAAAGCAGGCCGCCTACCAGGCCCCGCCGGTCATGCTCGGGCTCGTCTTCGAGCGTTGGCCTTACTTCGTTCGCGGGCGCGACGAGCCCGTCTGCCGGCTGAAGATCGTCCCCGCCCCCGGCCGGACGGGCACGGCGAAGGTCGAGGCGGTCTCCCGCGACGCGTGGGGGCGAACCGCATGGAAGCGCACGCTCGACGCGGCGCTGGACGCGCCCACCGTCCTGCCGCTGAAGCTGCCCGCCGACCGGCTGGGCGTCTTCCACGTGAGCCTCCGGGCGACCGTGGACGGGCAGGTCGCGGGGATCGGCATCAACCGCTACGCGATCCTGGACCCGCCCACGCTTCAGCGAACCGGCGCGACGCAGCCGGGGCTGTTCGGCATCTGCCAGGAGTCGTTCAACTTCCCCGTCTGGCTGTGCGAAGACCACGCGAGAATCCACACCGACCTCGGCGTGCGGCTGAACCGGTTCTTCGCATCGATCCCGCCGGACCTGCCCCGCCCCATCCCCGCGGCGTTCTTCGACGATCTGCTGGCCAAGTGCAAACCGTTCCGGGACGCCGGCATCGACGTGCTGCCGTGCATCGAGCCGGAGCCCGCGTCGGTCCGGCCGATCCGCGGGACGACGGCGATGCCGACCGACGAGCAGCTCCGCGACTTCGGCGCGTTCGTACGGGAGTACGTCGGCGGACTCGCCAACCAGGTCCGCCTGTGGGAGATCTTCAACGAGGCGAACCTCTGGCGCGTCCGCAGCGGGCCCAACGCCGGCGAACGGACGATGCCCCCGGCGAAGTATCTCGCCTTCCAGAAGGTCGCCCACGAGGCGATCAAGGCCGTCGACCCGGACCTCCAGGTCTACGGCGGGGGGCTCAACAACGTCCCGGCCGAATGGATCGAGCGATGGATGTCGCTGGGCGCCGGGCGGTTCATGGACGCGATGTCCTTCCATCCGTACGGCTGGACCAACTTCTACCCCCGCGCGATGGAGCTCCGCGCACAGATGGAGCGCCACGGCTTCGACGGGCCGCTGGTCAACTCCGAGAAATACTTCGGCTGCAACATCTTCCATGACCGGGCCGGCTACGAGGAGACCCGCCGCGGCTACTACCTGCCCCCGGAGAACGCCGGCGAGCTGCGCACCGCGGGACGATCGATCCGCCACTTCGTCTCCCACGTCGCCGCCGGGATGCCCTGCTGCCCGTTCAACCCGATCGGCACGCTCTTCCGCCGCGGCCCGGCCGGGGAACTGTTCCTGTACGACTTCTTCGGCGCCTACAACGCCGCCACGCGGTTCCTCGTCCCCGCCGGGCGGGGACGGATGCTTGACCTCGGCCCGTCGCTGACGGCGTTCGTGTTCCCCGAGGCCGACGCCGGGCCCCTGCTGGTGCTCTGGACGCCCCTGCCGGAGGTCGAGGCGTCCATGCGGGGGCTGCCCGACGACTACGCGGCCTACGACTTCATGGGCAACCGCCTGACCGCCGAGGCCGCGACCGAGGGCGTGCGGATCGCCAACGACCCCTCCTACGTCCGCTGCCCGGCCGGGACAACCGTCGAGGCCATCGCGGCCGCGCTGGGAAAGGCCGACGTCATCGGCCTCGGCGACCCGTTCCAGGTGGGCGTCGCACTGACCGGGCCGAAGCGCCTGACCGTGACCGTCACCAGTTGCCGCACTGGGACGCTCGACGGGACGGTGACGCTCAGCGAGCTGCCGTCCGGCTGGAAGCCCGTCAGGGCCGCCGCGGCCTTCCGCGGGCTGGCGGCCGGCAAGACGGTGAGGGTGCCCTTCGACTTCGAGGCGATCGACGCCCGCAGCCTTGGCCGCTACACGGTCAAGGCCGTCGTCGACAGCGGCGAGGAGTTCGTCGCCCGGCGGGCCGTCCTGCGCCCGCTGTTCGTGGGGCGCAGCGACAAGGTCCGCGCCGACGGCGAGCTCGGCGAATGGAACGATGCATCGTGGCTGGCGCTGGGGGACGATGCCCTTTCGAAGGACTTCAATCCGGACCTGCCCCGCAACGGGGCCGCGGACCTCTCGGCCCGGATGGCGATGGCGTGGTCGCCCGAGGCGTTCGCGGTGGCCGTCGAGGTCACCGACGACAAGCACGCCCCCAAGCCCTCCCCGCGGCTGGGCTGGGGCGGCGACTCGGTGCAGGTGTACTTCGACCAGGAGAACGACGCGACCCCCGACGCGGCCGCCGCCGGCGACGACGTGGAGTACATCGTCAGCCTCTCCGGGGGGCGGGCCCACGCCTGGCTGGCCAAAGGCGCCGAGGGCAACTACAAGGGCGAGGCCAACAAGACCGACGGCTTCCACGACGCCGACGTGAAGCTCGCCGTCGTACGCCGCGGGAGCAAGACGATCTACGAGATGGTCTTCCCCCGCCGGGACTGCCTTCCCGACACGTCCCTGGAGGCCGGCGGAAACTTCGGCTTCTCGCTGCTGATCAACGACAGCGACGGCGAGGGTCGGAAGATCGGCCTGACCCTCGCCCCCAAGGGCGGCGAACCGTACAACCGCCCGCACGAATACCGGGACGTCGTCCTGCGGTAAGCCTGCGGCGCGGCCTACTCGCCGAGCCAGGCGTCAAGGTGCGCGGCGGTGCGTCGGCCGGCGTCGATGGCGCGGACGACGAGCGAGGCCCCCGCCACGGTGTCGCCGGCGGCGAAGACGCCCGCCCGCGTGGTCATGGCACGGGCGTCGGTGACGACGTTGCCGCGGTCGTCGAGTTCGGCGCCCAGGGCGTCCACCAGGCCGCGGTGGACGACGTGCACGAAGCCCATCGCCAGCAGCACCAGGTCCACCGGCATGGTGAACTCCGTGCCTGCCCGCTCGCTCATCTCCCACCGGCCGTCAGGGCCCTTGCTCCAGTCCACCTCGATGCACCGCACGGCCGAGACGCGCTCGCCGGTGCCCTCGAAGGCCTTGGTCGCCACGGACCAGCGCCGCTGGCAGCCCTCTTCCTGGCTGTCGGAGGTCCGGAGGATTCTCGGCCAGAGGGGCCAGGGCGTGTCGCCGGGCCTCTGGACCGGCGGAATGGGCAGGATCTCGAACTGGTGGACCTCCCGCGCGCCCTGGCGGTTGGCGGTGCCCACGCAGTCGCTGCCGGTGTCCCCCCCGCCGAGGACGAGGACGACCTTGTCCTTGGCGCTGATCCGGTCGATCCCGTCCGGCGGGATCTCGCCGGCGATCACGCGGTTCTGCTGGGTGAGGAAGTCCATCGCGAAGTGGATGCCCTCCAGCTCGCGCCCCTCGACGGGCAGGTCGCGCGGCTGGCCGGCGCCCATCGTCAGGCAGACCGCGTCGAAGATCCGATCGAGGTACCGCGGGGAGATGTCCTCGCCGACGTGCACGCCGGTCTGGAATTCCACGCCCTCGGCCCGGAGCTGCTCCAACCGGCGGTCGATGATCCCCTTGGACAGCTTGAAGTCCGGGATGCCGTACCGCAGCAGCCCGCCGGGGTACTCGCCCTTCTCGAAGACCGTCACGTCGTGGCCGGCGCGGGCGAGTTGCTGGGCGGCCGCCAGGCCCGCCGGCCCCGAGCCGATCACCGCCACCCGCTTGCCCGTCCGCTCCCGCGCCGGCCGCGGCCGGACCCATCCCTCGGCGAACGCCCGCTCGATCACCTGGTACTCGATGTGCTTGATGAGCACCGGGTCGTCGTTGATGTTCAGCGTGCAGGCGGCCTCGCACGGCGCGGGGCAGACGCGCCCGGTGATCTCGGGGAAGTTGTTGGTCGAGTGCAGGTTCGCGGCCGCCTCGCGCCACCGCCGGCGGTAGACGAGGTCGTTGAACTCGGGGATGCGGTTGACGACGGGGCAGCCTGCGCCGTGACAATACGGGATGCCGCAGTCCATGCATCGTGCGGCCTGGCGATGGATGGCCTCGTCGCCCAGCGGCTCGACGAACTCCTCGAAGTCCGCAATGCGCTTCTGGGCGGGACGGTGCCCGATGTCCTCCCTGGCGTACTCGATGAACCCGGTCGGCTTAGCCACGGAACACCTCCTCGGTGGCCGGAGTCGATTCGGTCTGTCGCTCCTCGCGCTGGCGGATGCGCTCGAGGCTCTTGCGGTAGTCGATGGGCATGACCTTGACGAACCGCCCCACCATCTCGGGCCAGTTGGCCAGGATATGCCGGGCGCGGCCGCTGCCGGTCAGCTCGTGGTGGCGGGTCAGCAGCGAGTGCAGCCGCGTGCGGTCGGCCTCCTGCCAGACGTATTCGAGGTCCACCATGTCGAGGTTGCACCGCGTGTCGAACAACTGCATCTCGTCGAGGACGTAGGCGATCCCGCCGCTCATGCCGGCGGCGAAGTTCTGCCCGGTCTCGCCGATGATGACGGCCGTGCCGCCGGTCATGTACTCGCAGCCGTGGTCTCCGACGCCCTCGACGACGGCGACGGCGCCGCTGTTTCGGACGCAGAACCGCTCGCCGACCATGCCGTTGATGAACACCTCGCCGCCGGTGGCCCCGTAGAGGATGACGTTGCCCGCGACGATGTGGCGGTGCGGCTCGAAGGGCGCCTCCGGCGGCGTCTGCACGACGATCCGCCCGCCGCTGAGGCCCTTGCCGAGGTAGTCATTGGCGTCGCCGATCAGCTTCAGCGTCACGCCCGGGGCCAGGAACGCCCCGAAGCTCTGCCCGGCCGAGCCGCGGAGCGTAACCTCCAGCGTGCCGTCCGCCAACCCCCCGGAGCCGTGGCGAGTGACGATCCGGTTGCTGAGGATCGCCCCGACGGTCCGGTGCACGTTGCGGACGGCCAGCTCGACGCGGGCCGGCTCGCCGCGGTCGATGGCCTCGCCGGCCTCGGCGAGGATGGCGCGGTCGAGGTGATCGCCCAGGCGGTCGGCCTGCTGCTTGGTCAGGCGGATGTCGCAGCCCCAGGGGTTTCGCGGGTCGGCGAACAGGTCGGCGAAGTCCAGCCCGCGGGCCTTCCAGTGACCCACGGCCCGGCGCGTGTCCAGGCGGTCCCGCCGGCCGATCATCTCGTCGAACGTGCGGAACCCCAGCCGCGCCATCCACCGGCGGATGTCCTCGGCGAGGAACCGGAAGTAGCGGACGAGGTACTCCGGCTTGCCGGCGAACCGCTCGCGGAGGCGCGGATCCTGCGTGGCGATGCCTACCGGGCAGGTGCCCAGGTGGCACTTCCGCATGATGATGCAGCCGAGGGTGACCAGCGCCACCGTGCCGAAGCCGAACTGGTCCGCCCCCAGCAGCGCGCCGATAACCACGTCGCGCCCGGTGCGGATCTGCCCGTCCACCTGCACGCGGATGCGGTCCCGCAGGCCGTTCTGGACGAGCACCTGCTGGGTCTCGCTGAGCCCCAGCTCCCAGGGACAGCCGGCGTGCTTGATGCTCGACCACGGGCTGGCCCCCGTGCCGCCGTCGTGGCCGCTGATGAGCACCTCGTCGGCGTTGCCCTTGGCCACGCCGGCGGCGACGGTCCCCACGCCGACCTCGCTGACCAGCTTGACCGAGACCTTCACGCCGGGGTTGGAGCATTTGAGATCGTAAATGAGCTGGGCGAGATCCTCGATCGAGTAGATGTCGTGGTGCGGCGGCGGGGAGATCAGCGTCACGCCCGGCGTCGAGTGCCGCAGCGTCGCGATCTCCTCGGTGACCTTGTAGCCGGGCAACTGCCCGCCCTCCCCGGGCTTGGCGCCCTGGGCCATCTTGATCTGAATCTCCCGGGCGTGGGCGAGGTAGTCGATCGTCACGCCGAAGCGACCGCTGGCCACCTGCTTGATCGCGCTGTTGAGGTCCGGCCCGTCCCCCGTCCGCACGTACCGAGCCGGGTCCTCCCCGCCCTCGCCGGTGTTGCTCATGCCGCCCAGCTCGTTCATGGCCGCGGCCATCGCCTCGTGGGCCTCCTTGCTGATCGACCCGTGCGACATCGCCCCGGTGCAGAACCGCCGGACGATGCTCTCGACGGGCTCGACCTCCTCGACGGGCACCGACTCGCCCGGCGTGAAGTCGAACAGCCCCCGTAGCGTGCACAGCCTCTCGCCCTGCTCGTCGATGGCGCGGGCGTAGTCGGCGTAGGCCTCGCCGTCGCCGTTGAGAACCGCGTGCTGGAGGCGGGTCACCGTGATCGGCGTCCACAGGTGCGACTCGCCGTTCGTCCGGAAGTGGTATTCCCCGCCGAAGTCCTCCTCCAGGCCGACGTCCGCGTCCTCGGCAGCCTCGAAGGCGCTGCGGTGGCGGGCCAGCGCCTCGGCCGCCAGCTCCCCGAAGCCCACGCCTCGGATCCGCGACGGCGTGCCCGGGAAGCACCTCTCGATGACCTCCTCCCCGAGCCCTACCGCCTCGAAGAGCTGGGCGGCGTGGTAGCTGCGGAGCGTGGAGATGCCCATCTTCGACATCGTCTTGAGAATGCCTTTCTTCACCGCGGCAATGTAGTTGTCCGCCAGGGCCCCGCCTTCCATCCCCTCCGGCAGGTCGCCCTGGCGCTGGAGCTCGTTGATGGCCTCGAACGCCAGGTACGGGTTGATCGCGTTGGCCCCGCAGCCGCAGAGCAGGCAGAAGTGCATCACCTCCCGCGGCTCGCCGCTCTCGGCGACCAGCCCCGCCTCGGCACGAAGCCGCCGGGCGAGCAGCCCATGATGGACCGCCCCCACCGCCAGCAGCGCCGGAATGGCCGCCCGGTTCTCGTCGAAGCCGCGGTCCGAGAGGATCACCAGCGAGGCGCCCTCGCGGACCGCCCGCTCGGCATCGGCGACCAGCCGGTCCAGCCCCTCGCGGAGCGCCCGGCCGGGATCGTCGGCGCCGGCGTCGAAGAGGGCCTCCACCGTGGCGACCCGGAAGTCCTCCCGGCGGGTCTGTCGCAGCCGCTGGATGTCCTCGTCGACGAGGACCGGGTGGGGCAGCTTGAGCATGCGGCAGTGCTCGGGCGACTCGTCCAGCAGGTTCCGCTCGCGCCCGGTGTAGCTCATCAGGCTCATCACCAGCTCTTCGCGGTAGGGGTCGATCGGCGGGTTGGTCACCTGCGCGAAGCGCTGCTTGAAGTAGTCGTAGGGCAGCTTCGGCCGCTCGCTGAGGACGGCCAGGGCCGCGTCGTTGCCCATCGAGCCGACCGGCTCCTGCCCGTTGCGGGCCATGGGGGCGACGATCAGGTTGAGGTGCTCCCGCGTGTAGCCGAACGCCCGCAGCCCGCGGTGGAGGGTCTCGGGCTCGACGGCCGTCGGCTCGGGCGTGCTGAACAGCCCGCGAAGCTCGATGCGGTTCTCGTCCAGCCAGCGGCGGTAGGGCTTCTGGCGGGCGATGCGGCTCTTGACCTCGTTGTCGGTGACGATCCGCTGCTCGGCGGTGTCCACGAGGAACATCCGCCCGGGCTGGAGGCGGCCCTTGCGGCGGACCTGGTCGGGGGGGAAATCCACCACGCCCACCTCGCTGCCGAGCACGACCAGCCCGTCGGTGGTCACCACGTACCTCGCCGGGCGCAGACCGTTGCGGTCGAGCGTGCCGCCGATCATCCGCCCGTCGGTGAAGACCATCGCGGCCGGGCCGTCCCAGGGCTCCATGACGGTGGTGTGGAACTCGTAGAAGGCCCGCTTGTCTGTGGAGATGTGGAACCGCGGCCCGAAGGCCTCGGGGATGAGCATCATCATGGCGTGGGGCAGCGACCGCCCGCCCTGGACGAGCAGCTCCAGGGCGCTGTCGAAGCAGGCCGAGTCGCTGGCGTCGGGCGCCAGGACGGGGAACAGGTCGGTGATGTCCTTGCCGAACAGCGGGCTGACCATGCTCATCTCGCGGGCCTGCATCCGGTTGCGGTTGCCGCTGAGCGTGTTGATCTCCCCGTTGTGGGCAACGTACCGGAACGGCTGGGCCAGGCGCCAGTTCGGCAGCGTGTTGGTGCTGTACCGCTGGTGGACCACCGCCATGGCCGAGCTCATCCGCGGGTCGCTCAGCTCGGGGTAGTAGCTGAACAACTGATGGGCCATGAACATGCCCTTGTAGGTGATCGTTCGGGCGGACATCGAGCAGATGTAGAAGTCCTCGGCCTTGTCGCCGAAGCGCTCGCGGACGAGCCGCTCGGCGCGCTTGCGGGCCATGTAGAGCCTGCGCTCCAGCTCGTCGCCGCGGAGCTCGCCGGCGTCGAGGAACGCCTGGCGGATGGTCGGCTCGGCGGAGATGGCCAGCTCGCCGAGATCCTTGCGGTCGCCCTCGACGTCTCGCCAGCCGAGCTCGCCGAGGCCGTAGTACGCCAGGGCCTGGCGGAACAGGTCCTCGCAGGCGATCCGCAAGGCGTCGTCGCGCGGCTCGAAAAGCATGGCCACGCCGTAGGCGCCGCGATCGGGCAGCGCGAAGCCGCACGAGCCGACCTCTTCGGCGAAGAATTCGTGGGGGACCTGGAACAGGATGCCCGCGCCGTCCCCGGTGACGTCGTCGCTGCCGGCGGCGCCGCGATGGTGCAGGTTCAGGATCACCTGCCGGGCCAGCTCGAGGATCCGGTGCCCGCGCCGGCCGCTGATGTCCACCACCGCACCGACGCCGCAACTGTCGTGCTCGAACCGGGGATCGTACAGCCCGTGGGGTGTCAATCGCACAGAACCATTCCTTATACAACGGGTTGCCGTCGCGGCCGGGGGCACGGGTCAATGACGGTCCGGCCGCAACTCGTTAGCGCCGCATTGTAACCTATCGAAAGGAAGTGAACCAATCGGTTTGGTGAATGAGGGGTATTAGCCTTCTTCATGCCTCTCGTCAGCCTGTTATCCTCGCGGCGCCGATAGGAATTCATGCCGGCCGAAGCAAACCCCGCAATGCCGGCTTGCGTAGAACATCTCGACTACGATATGGGAGAGGATACCGGATTCGTATCAGGCCGGGGGTCGGCACCGGCCCCAAGGACAGCAGAACAGGAGTACTTCGATGCAGCGATACTGGAAGATCACGTCATGGGTGGCCGCCGGGGCGATCGTGCTGGCCGCGGTACTGTATTCGCCGGCGCTGGTGGACCGGACGGCCTACGCGCTGACAGCCGGACAGATGCGGGCCGCCCGCGACCAACTGGCCAAGATGAGCGAGCACGACCAGATGTCCGTCCTGTTCCGCACGGTGGCCAAGGCGGTCAAGCCGGCCGTGGTCGTGGTGCAGGTCAAGCAGAAGGTCGAGGCCGGCCCCCGCCCCGACATGGATGAGTTCTTCCGGCGGTTCTTCGGCGACCGCGTGCCGATGCCCCGCCGCCGCCGGGAGGCGCCCGAGACGCCCAGGCGCGAGTACTTCGCCCGCGGGCTGGGCAGCGGCGTCGTCGTCGACGCCGAGAAGGGCTACATCGTGACCAACTGGCACGTTGTCCGCAACGCCGACGAGGTCGAGGTCGTCCTCTGGGACAACCGCCACCTCGAGGCCGAGTGGGTCCGCACCGACGCCGCGACCGACCTGGCCGTCATCAAGGTCAAGCCCGACGGGCTCGTCGACGTGCCTCTCGGCGACAGCGACGCCATGGAGGTCGGCCAGTGGGTGCTCGCCATCGGCGCCCCCGAGGGGCTGCCGCAGACCGTCACCGCGGGAATCATCTCCGCCAAGGGCCGGACCACTGGGCGCGGCGGCAGCTACCAGGACTTCCTCCAGACCGACGCGGCCATCAACCAGGGCAACTCCGGCGGCCCGCTGGTGAACATGCGGGGCGAGGTGATCGGGATCAACACGGCGATTCTCTCGCGGACGGGCATGAACGCCGGCATCGGCTTCTCCGTGCCGTCGGCGATGGTCGAGAACATCATGAACCAGCTCATCGACAAGGGCAAGGTCATGCGGGGCTACCTCGGCGTGACCATCCAGAACGTTGACGAGGGCCTGGCCAAGAGCTTCGACCTGCCGGACATGGACGGGGCGCTGGTGACCAAGGTCGCCGAGGACAGCCCCGCCGCCAAGGCCGGGCTGAAGAACGGCGACTTCATCGTGAAGGTCGGCGACGACAAGGTCCGCAACGTCAACGAGCTCCGCAACGCCGTCGCCGGGATCCAGCCGGACGAGACCGAGCCCATCGTGGTCTACCGGGACGGCAAGAAGAAGACGCTGAAGGTCCGCTTCGACGAACAGCCGGAAGACATGGCCGCCGCGTTCATCCAGGGCGAGGGGGACGGCATGGGCACGACGGCGAGCAGCCTGGGGATCAAGGTCGGCGCCCTGACCGACAAGCTGCGGGAGCAGTACGGCTACGAGGAAGAGCTGAAGGGCGTGCTGATCGTGGAGGTCACCCCCGGCTCGGACGCCGCCGACCGCGGCCTGCGCCCGGGGATGCTCATCCTCGAGATCAACGGCAAGAAGGTGGCCTCGCCGTCGGACTTCCGCAAGCTGACCGGCGGCGACAAGGTCGCCAACGGCGTGCGGATGCTTGTCGGCGACCGCTCCGGCGGGCAGCGCTTCGTATTCGTGGCACCCGAGAAGGAATGACCGCGGCGGCAGCAAAGCGGGCTTGACGCATCGTCCCGGGCGGGGGCGCCGACCTCGGCGCCCCCGCCCGGGACGCGCGCCACGGACGCGCAGCGGTCAGGCTCCGCTTCCGTTCTGATGGCCTTCCCCCACTGCGCATCTCCTGAACCCCCGTATCGCTGGATGCTCCCGCCTCGGGTCAGCCCTCCTCGTCGGCCTCCAGCACGGCCATGAAGGCCTCCTGGGGGATCTCCACGTTGCCGACCATCTTCATCCGCCGCTTGCCCGCCTTCTGCTTCTCCAGAAGCTTGCGCTTGCGGGTGATGTCCCCCCCGTAGCACTTGGACGTGACGTTCTTCCGCATCGCCTTGATCGTCTCCCGGGCGATCACCTTCGAGCCCACCGCCGCCTGGAGGGGGATCTCGAACATGTGGCGGCTGATCTCCTTGCGGAGCCGCTGGATCAACCGCCGGCCACGCGTCTCGGACTTGGACTTGTGCACGATGATCGACAGGGCGTCGATCTTCTGGGAGTTGACCAGGATGTCCAGCTTCACCAGGTCGCCGGCGAAGAAGCCCAGCACCTCGTAGTCCATCGTCCCGTAACCGCGGGTGGCGCTCTTGAGCTTGTCGTAGAAGTCGTAAATGATCTCCGCAAGCGGCATCTCGTAGGTGAGGATCACCCGGTCGGCCGAGAGGTACTCGGTCTCCTTGTACACCCCGCGGCGGTCGTCGGCCAGTTGCATGACCGGGCCGATCCCCTCGGAGGGCACGATCAGGGCCACCTTCACGATGGGCTCGCGGATCTCCTCGACGTGGTTGGGGTCGGGCAGGTCACCGGCGGAGTCCACCTCGACGACCTCGCCCTTCTTGGTGAGGACCTGGTACGGCACGGTCGGGGCGGTCTGGACCACCTCAATGCCGTGCTCCCGCTCCAGCCGCTCCTGGACGATCTCCATGTGAAGCATGCCGAGGAATCCGCAGCGGAACCCGAAGCCCAGGGCGTCGCCGCTGATCGGCTGGAACGTCAGCGCCGCGTCGTTGAGCTGGAGCTTCTCCAGCGCGTCCCGAAGCTCGGGAAACTGCGTCGCCGGGCCGGGATAGAAATCGCAGAAGACCATCTGCTGCGGCGGGCGGTAGCCGGGCAGGGGCGTCTCGGCCGGCGCCGAGGCCAGCGTGATCGTGTCGCCGACGTGCACCGACGCCACCGAGCGGATCGCCGCGACGAGATAGCCCACCTCCCCGGCGCCCATCTCCTCGACCCGCCGCGGCCGCGGACAGAGCTTGCCCAGCTCGCTGATCTGGTACTCCTCCCGCGTGCCCATCATGCGGATCCGGTCCCCCACCCGCAGCTTGCCGTCGAACAGCCGCACGTACACCACCACGCCGCGATAGTCGTCGTACGTGCTGTCGAAGATCAGGGCCTTCGTCGCGGCGTCCGGGGCCCCCGACGGCGCCGGAAGCTGCTCGATGATCGCCGCCATCATGTCCTCGACGCCCTCCCCCGACTTCGCCGACGCGAAGATGCTGTCCTCCGCCGGGCGGTGGATGAGGGCCTCGATCTCCATGGCCGTGTCTTCCGGCCGGGCCGCCGGCAGGTCGATCTTGTTGACCACCGGCACGAGCGGCAGGCCGCCCCGACCGGCGAGGTGGGCATTGGCGACGGTCTGGGCCTCGACGCCCTGGGCGGCGTCCACCACCAGCAGCGCGCCGTCGCAGGCCGCCAGCGACCGGCTGACCTCGTAGTGGAAGTCCACGTGCCCCGGCGTGTCGATCATGTTCAGCATGTACGTCGCGCCGTCGTGCTCGAACTCGATGGTGACGGCCGACGACTTGATCGTGATGCCCCGCTCGCGCTCGAGGTCCATGTCGTCGAGGAGCTGATCGCGGAATTCCCGCTGGGTGATCGCGCCGGCGCGGAGCAGCATCCGGTCGGCCAGCGTGCTCTTGCCGTGGTCGATGTGGGCGATGATGCTGAAGTTGCGGATGTACTTCTGTTCCATCCGAGGGATTCTACCCGATCCGCCCCGATGTTGGGAACGCCAATCGCCCCCGGCCGCACAAAGCGACGCATTTGGTGCTTGCTCGCGTATGGGACGAACGATAGACTTGCGAGTCTTGCCGCCCGTCGTATGCCCTGGCGCAGCCGGGCGGCCCGGCTGGACGGTCCAGCCCCCTCCCGCCGGGGGTGACCCGGCGGCCGCGACGCCCGGACCAACGGGGCCCGGGGGTCTCGCCGCGGACGCGACAAGGATCAGACAACACGCAGGACACGCATGGTTGACCAGAACTTGATTCACTCGCTGGGAATCAGCGAGGAAGACGTCGAAAGCGAACTGACCGAAGCCCTCGGGCAGGAGTTCAGCGAGAACGCCCTGGGCGAGATGATCCAGGAAAAGCCCACCCCCCAGGCCGGAGCCATCCTCTCCGGTCACGTCATCAGCATCATCGGCAACGAGGTGATCGTCGAGGTCGGCCTCAAGAGCGAGGGGATGGTCGACATCCACGAGTTCGACGACCCCGACGCCGTCAAGCCGAACATGGAGGTCGAGGTCTTCCTCGAGGCCGTCGAGTCCGACTCCGGGCTGGTCGAGCTGTCGAAGCGCAAGGCCGACCGGATCCGCGGCTGGGAACGGATCATCGCCAACAACAACGAGGGCGACGTCGTCACCGGCGTGGTCACCCGCAAGATCAAGGGCGGGCTGCTCGTGGACATCGGCGTGCCGGCCTTCCTGCCGGCCTCGCAGGTGGACATCCGCCGGCCGAGCGACATCGGGGACTACATCGGCAAGGAGATCCAGGCGAAAATCCTCAAGATCGACGAGGACCGCCGGAACATCGTCGTCTCGCGCCGCCGCCTGATCGAGGAGCAGCGCAACGCCGCCAAGGAGAAGCTCCTGGCCGAGATCGTCGAGGGCGAGCGCCGCACCGGCGTGGTCAAGAACATCGCCGACTTCGGGGCATTCGTGGACCTCGGCGGGATCGACGGGCTGCTGCACATCACCGACATGAGCTGGGGCCGCATCGGGCACCCGTCGGAGGTCGTGAGCATCGACGAGGAGATCGAGATCGTCGTGCTCAACGTCGACCGCGAGAAGGAGAAGATCGCCCTCGGCCTCAAGCAGAAGACGCCCAGCCCGTGGGAGAACGTCGAGGAGAAGTACCCCGTGGGCACGCGCGTCACCGGCGTGGTGGTCAACATCATGTCCTACGGCGCGTTCGTGAAGCTGGAAGAAGGCCTCGAGGGCCTCGTGCACATCTCCGAGATGAGCTGGACCCGGCGGGTCAATCACCCCTCCGAGATGGTCAGCCAGGGCGAGGAGGTCGAGGTCGTCGTCCTCGACATCGACAAGCAGAAGCAGGAGATCAGCCTCGGCATGAAGCAGGCCGAGACGAACCCCTGGACGGTCGTCAAGGAAAAGTACCCTCCGGGCACGGTCATCACCGGCACGGTGCGGAACATGACGAACTTCGGCGCCTTCGTCGAGATCGAGGAAGGCATCGACGGGCTCCTGCACGTCTCGGACCTGTCCTGGACGCGGAAGATCGGCCATCCCAGCGAGGTCCTCAAGAAGGGCCAGCAGCTCCAGTGCGTCGTCCTGGCGGTCGACGAGGAGAAGATGCGCGTCGCCCTGGGCCTCAAGCAGCTCACCGAGGACCCGTGGCTGCGGATGATCCCCGAGCACTACGTCCCCGGGCAGATCGTCAAGGGGCATGTGACCAAGATCACCAACTTCGGCGTGTTCGTCGAGCTGGAAGAGGAGCTCGAAGGCCTGCTGCACGTCTCGGAACTGGCCGACCACAAGGTCGACAGCCCGCGGGACGTCGTCAAGGTCGGGGACGAGATCGAGGTCAAGATCCTCCGCGTGGACACCGAGGAGCGGAAGATCGGCCTGAGCCTCAAGCGAGCCCAGTGGGCTGCCGAGGACAGCACCCAGCCCGAGTCCGCCGAGGTCACGCGGCGCCGCGGCGGGCTGGAAGGCCAGTCCGGGCCGTTGATCGCCACGGACATCATCGACACCGTCCGCCACGACGAGTCCGAAGAAGGCGGAGAGAGCCCAGAGAGCCCAGAGAGCGGCTCGGACTCGGACGACGGGGAGGCCTCCGGCGAGGCGTCCGACGACGCCGGCTCCACCGAGAGCGCCCCCGAGGCCGAACCCCGGGGCGAGGACAAGCCCGAAGGCTGAACCTCTCGTCACGGCGTGCGGAACACGATCACGCGTTGCCGCCATCGCGGCGCCTGCGGCGCCGGGCGGCGGCTCTGATAGGGACGGGCCGGACTCGACGGCCTCTCGCCGCCGAGCGCAACGGGCCCGCCCGCACATGGTATCGACGTACCGCCGCGTCCGGCCGGACGGGACCCAGCCGGGCGCGGCGGGCCTGCTGTCGCGACCCCGCCTGCTCCTGCCGGACGGCCCGGCTGACCGCGGGGCGAGGCAGGTCACATCCCAACCTGTCCGGGGCCGCCGGTCGGCCCGGGACCGAGCGAGCGAGGCATGGCACGCAAACAGAGACAGCGGCTCGGCGAGATTCTGGAAAAGTGGGGCGTGGTCACCTCCTCGGCCATTCAGGAAGCCCTGGACCATGCCCAACAGGAGGGCCTGCGGATCGGCGAGGCCCTGGTGGGGCTGGGGCTGGCGGACGAAGAGGACGTCACCAAGGCCCTGGCCACCCAGTACGACATGGAGTACATCGACCTCGACCGCAACGTGGTCGTGGCCACCGAACTCCACCTGATCCCCCAGGAGATCATCAAGCGCCACCTGGTGCTGCCCCTCGGCCAGGAGAACGACCGCCTGAAGGTGGTGATCACCGACCCGCTGGACCTGGAGACGCTGGACATGCTGCGGTTCCGGCTCAACAGCGAGTTGGAGCCCTGCCTGGCCTCCAAGAGCAAGATGCGGAACTACATCGAGCAGTTCGTCCGCTCGGACATGAGCCTGGACGACCAGGTGCACCTGCTCGAGGAGAGCGCCGAGGGCGACTACGGCGACGGCGGCGACGAGGAGCGCCTCGACGAGGCCTCGGCCCCGATCATCCGCCTGGTCACGATGATCATCAGCGAGGCGGTCAAGATGAACGCCTCGGACATCCACATCGAGCCGATGGCCAACCGCGTCCGCGTCCGGTATCGCGTCGACGGGGTCTGCCGGGAGCGGGACAACATCCCCAAGCGGATGCAGGGACCGGTCCTTAACCGCTACAAGATCCTCGCCGGCATCGACCTGGCCGAACGGCGCCTGCCCGGCGACGGGCGCATCAAGATGTCCGTCGGCGGCAGCGACGTGGACTTCCGCGTCTCCACCCTGCCCTCCTATTTCGGCGAGAGCCTGGTGCTGCGAATCCTCCGCCCGGAATCGGCAAAACTCGGAATTCCCAGCCTCGGCTTCGAGCAGGACGACTACAGCCGCTTTCAGCGAATCATCCGCCGCCCCAACGGCGTGTTCCTCGTCACCGGGCCTACCGGCTCGGGCAAGACGACGACACTGTACGGCGCCATCAACGAGCTCAACCGCCCCGACCGGAAGATCATCACGGCCGAGGACCCCGTCGAGTACAACTTCACGGGGATCAACCAGGTTCAGGTGAACGACCAGATCGGGCTGAGCTTCGCGAAGATCCTGCGGGCGATGCTTCGCCAGGCCCCCAACATCATTCTGGTGGGCGAGATTCGCGACAAAGAGGTGGCGGAGGTCGCGATTCAGGCCGCATTAACTGGACACCTGGTTTTCAGCACACTTCACACCAACGATGCGCCGTCCGCAATCACCCGTTTGATCGACATGGGCGTCAAGCCCTTCCTCGTCGCCAGCAGTATCCAGGCCGTTCTCGGGCAACGACTTATCCGGAAGATCTGCGATGACTGCAAAGAGCCCAACCCCGAACCCGATCCCCGCATCCTCAGGCTGCTTGGCTTCAGGGCGGAGGAGATCGAGAACCGAACCTTCTACAGAGGCAGAGGTTGCAACTCCTGCGGGGGCACCGGTTACCGAGGCAGGCAGGGCATCTTCGAGCTGATGGAGATGGACAACAACCTGCGGGAGATGGCATTCGCCAGGGCCCCGCTCAACGAGGTCCGCAAGGCCGCCTACGCCTCCGGCATGCGGAACCTCCTTGAGGACGGGCGGATCAAGATCCTCAACGGCATCACGACGCCCGATGAGCTGGTCCGCATCACGCAGACCGCCGAGCTGATTTCGGAATGACCGCGTGACTCTCCCGGGCTCAACCCATGATACCGCAGTGCCTTAGCTGTCTTGCCCAACACGTTTCCCCGCCGGGGGGCCTTGTCCCCGCAGGGAGACCCTACGAATAATACGGTGAAGGAAGTACCATGGCTACGATCAGTATCGAACGGTTGCTGGAGACGTGTATCAAACGCGGCGCCAGTGACTTGCACCTTCATGTCGGCCGGCCACCCACGTTGCGTCTGCACGGGCGCCTCCGCCCGCTGGAGACCAAGGTCCTCGAACCCGAGGACACCCAGCAGTTCATGAAGGCCATCACGCCCGAACGCGCCCAGCAGGAACTCCAGGAGCAGGGCGGGACCGACTTCGGCTTCGAGTTCCGCGGGCAGGGCCGCTTCCGAACGGCCGTGTTCCAGCAGCGCGGCAACCTCTCGTTGACCCTCCGGTTGATCCCGTCCCGGCTCTTCACGTTCGAGGAGATCGGCCTGCCGCTGATCTCCAAGAGCCTGTGCCGCCGCCCCCGTGGCATGTTCCTGGTGACCGGTCCGACGGGCTCGGGCAAGACGACCACGCTGGCGACGATGATCAACTACGTCAACGAGCATTTCGACAAGCACCTGATCACCGTCGAGGACCCGGTGGAATACTACCACCCGCACAAGAAGTCGATGGTGAACCAGCGTGAGGTGGGCGTGGACGTGCCCAGCTTCGCCGAGGCTCTCCGCCGCGCCCTCCGCCAGGACCCGGACGTGATCCTGGTCGGCGAGCTCCGCGACCTCGAGACGATCGAGTCCGCCCTCCGTGCCGCCGAGACCGGGCACCTCGTCTTCGGCACGCTGCACACGACCAGCGCCCAGGGCACGGTCACGCGGATCGTGGACCAGTTCCCCGTCGCCCAGCAGGAGCAGATCCGCGTGCAGTTGGCCTCCTCGCTGATCGCCGTGCTCTGCCAGACGCTGCTGCCCCGGATCGACACGCGCGGACGGATCGCCGCCTTCGAGTTCATGGTGGTGACCAACGCGATCTCCAACCTGATCCGCGAGAACAAGGTCTACCGCGTGCCCTCCTCCATCCAGACGGGCAAGAAGTTCGGCATGCAGTTGATGGACGACCACCTGCTGAAGCTGTTCGCCGAGGGCAAGATCGCCGAAGAGGACGCCGTCGATCACAGCCACCACCCCGGCGAGATGAAGGACAAGGTCGAAGGCGTGCGGAGCGGGCGGCTGGCCGCCAGCGGGGCCGGCGCAAGCCAGGAAGCCGCGGAAGTGAGGAAGTAGACCCATGGCCGAAGCGACACAGTTGAACGTCCAGCAACTGCGGGGCCAGAAGCTAGGCCGCGTGCTGGTCAAGATGGACAAGATCACGCGGGAGCAGGTCCACGAGGCCCTGGACGTTCAGAAACAGAACGGCGGGCCGCTGGGGCAGATCCTCATCGACCTCGGCTATATCGACGAGAAGACCCGCACGCTGGCGCTGGCGTTCCAGGCGGGCATGGAGTACGTCGACCTGACGGGCATGGACATCGCCGCCCCGGTGATCGAGCAGATCCCCGCCCAGATGGCCAACGCCTACAAGGTCGTGCCCGTCGAGTACGACGAAGCGTCCAAGCGGCTGACCGTGGCGGTGGGTTCGGCGGACAACTTCCGCGCCACCGACGACCTGCGGACGCTGATGGGATTCAACGTCACGGCCAAGATCGCCGATCCCGAGCAGCTCGACATGGCGCTGATGAAGTACTACGACGTCGAGCCCGAGAGCATCGGGGAGATCATCAACGAGATCGCCGGCGACGACCAGCTCAGCCAGCTCGAAGACCGCGGCGAGAGCATCGACCTGGACACCATCAAGGAGATGGCCGAGGCCAACCCGGTCAAGCGCCTGGTGAACATGGTGCTGCTGGAGGCGATCCGCAACCGCGCCAGCGACATCCACTTCGAGCCGTTCGAGGACGAGTTCAAGATGCGCTACCGCATCGACG
>CAYLPJ010000032.1:0-57355 GCA_964385465.1 uncultured Planctomycetaceae bacterium
CCTCGTAGCGGTCGCGGAGGCCCTTGAGGATGGCGGTGGTCTGGTCCTTGGTCGGCGGATTGACGATGATGGTCTGGAACCGCCGCTCGAGCGCGCCGTCCTTCTCGATGTACTTCCGGTACTCGTCCATCGTGGTGGCGCCGATGCACTGGATCTCGCCGCGGGAGAGGGAGGGCTTGAGGACGTTGGCGGCGTCGATGGCGCCCTCGGCCCCGCCGGCGCCGACGAGCGTGTGCAGCTCGTCGATGAACAGGATCACGTTCTTGGCGCGGCGGACCTCGTTCATGACGGCCTTGATCCGCTCCTCGAACTGCCCGCGGTACTTGGTCCCGGCGACCATCATGGCCAGGTCCAGCGCGACGATGCGGCGGTCGTGGAGGATCTCGGGGACCTCGTTGGAGGTGATCTTCTGGGCCAGGCCCTCGACGATGGCCGTCTTGCCCACGCCGGCCTCGCCCAGCAGCACCGGGTTGTTCTTCGTCCGCCGGCAGAGGACCTGGATGACCCGCTCGATCTCGTCGTGGCGCCCGATCACGGGGTCCAACTGGCTCTCGCGGGCCAGCTCGGTCAGGTCGCGCCCGAAGTTGTCCAGCGCGGGGGTCTTGCTCTTGCTCCGCCGCTGCTGGCCTTCCGGCCCGGCGGGGGCGACGGCGGGCTCCTCGCCGGAGTCCACGCCGGCGCCGAGGAGGTTGAGAACCTCCTCGCGGACCTCCTCGAGCTTGAGCCCGAGGTTCATCAGGACCTGGGCGGCGACGCCCTCGTGCTCGCGAAGCAGGCCGAGGAGGATGTGCTCGGTGCCGACGTAGTTGTGGCTGAGGTTGCGAGCCTCCTCGATGGAGTACTCGATGACCTTCTTGGCCCGGGGGGTCTGGGGCAGCTTGCCCATGGTGACCATGTCGGGCCCGGGCTTGACGAGCTTCTCGACTTCCATGCGGACCTTGTGGAGGTCCACGCCGAGGTTCTTCAGCACGTTGGCGCCGACGCCGGAGCCTTCCTTGACCAGCCCGAGCAGGATGTGCTCGGTACCGATGTACTCGTGATTGAAACGCTGGGCCTCCTGGTTGGCCAGGGCCATGACCTTGCGGGCCCGCTCGGTGAATCGCTCAAACATGGTGAACAGCTTCCCTGTGTTACGGGGAGGCGGCCGGGCGGCGTAAGCGACGCGCCCGGTCAGCAGCCCCTCGGCTGGTGTTCATTCTACGGCCGACCTGCCCATGGATCAACCCGCGGAGTCGGGGGGGGTCGGCTACGTACTCATACTATCGTCCCGCGAGCCGGTGCGGTTCACCCTGTTGCCGAATCGATCGCGGGCGTCCGCGCTGCCGGGAGCCGGGCGCCGGGCGCGGCGTCGGCGGGGATTCCGCAGGCACCCGTGGGCTTTGGCGTATATCATGGTCGAACCGGAACCGATGCCGAGGATGACGCCATGCCCGAACGAACGTACGCCGAAGACCTGGAACTCCTGTCGAATCACACGGAGATCGTCGAGTTGCGGGACGCCGACTCCCGCCTGGCCGTCGCGCCGCAGTGGCAAGGCCGCGCCATGACCTCCACGCTGGCCGGCGAAGGCGCCGGGAGCTTCGGCTGGCTGAACGAGGCGTTCATCGCCTCGGGGGGCTCGGACGCGGCCTTCAACAACTACGGCGGGGAGGATCGCTTCTGGCTGGGCCCCGAGGGCGGGCAGTTCGGCCTGTGGTTCGATCCGGGCACCCCGTTCGACCTGGAGCACTGGCGGACGCCGGCGGCGCTGAACGAGCAGGCGTTCCCGGTCACCTCCCGGGACGACCGATCGGTAGCCATGGCAACGCAACTGTCGGTACGCAACTACGCCGGGGCGACCTTCACCATCGGTGTGAAGCGGACGATCCGCATGCTGGACCGCCCCGCCGCCGCCGACGCCCTCGGCGAGGCCCTGCCGGAATCGCTGGCCATGGTGGCCTTCGAGTCCGAGAACATCCTGGCCAACGACGACGCGGAGGCGTGGCTGGCCGACGACGGTCTGCTCAGCGTGTGGATCCTCGGGCAGTTCAAGCCGCTGCCTCGGGGCAAGGTGCTCGTGCCCATCCGCCCGGGCAGCCCGGCGGACCTCGGCCCGCCGGCGCGGACGGACTACTTCGGCGAGATCCCCGACGACCGCTGCCGGGTCACCGACCGCTACATCTGGCTGGCCTGCGACGGGCGCTACCGTTGCAAGATCGGCGTCAGCCCCCGCCGCAGCCGGGCCCTCGCCGCCAGCTACGACCCCGACGCCCCCGCGCTGACCGTGGTGCAGTTCAACCAGCCGGTCACCGCCGCCGAGCTGCCGTACGTCAACAGCCTCTGGCAGCACCGGGAAGACCCCTTCGCCGGCGACGCGATCAACGCCTACAACGACGGCCCGCCGTCGCCGGGCGCCGAGCAGCTCGGGCCGTTCTACGAGTTGGAAACCTCAAGCCCCGCGGCCGTGCTCCAGCCCGGCCAGTCGATCACGCACATCCACCGGACGATGCACTTCTCCGGGGACGAGGCGCAGCTTGCGTCCCTGGCGGAAGACGTCCTGGGCATCGACCCCGGCGACCTGCTCTAAACGATCTCAGATGCGTTCGTTGCGGCTCCTGCGCCGGAGGCGGCTCGTCTGGCAAGGCGGCCGAAGCAGGCGATGCCGTAGCATCGCCGACGCAGGCCAACGCGGCCAGGCGGGCCGGGGACCAGCAGGAACGCAACAGAGTTTCTCTGAGGCCGCTTGGAAGAACCCGGCTCAACCGAGGGGGCGTGCCCGCTTGCAGAGTTGGACGGGGACGCCCCACGGGTCGCGGAGCATGAAGATCAGCGAGCCGTCATCGGGGCGGAGCTCCTGGTGTACGCTGGCGCCGGCAGCGACGAGCCGGTCCCGCAGGGCCTCGGGGTCGTCGGCGGTGAACGCCATGTGGAAGACCAGCGGGTCCTCCTTCGATCGGTCCGGGATGGCGGCGGCCTCGTTGCGGTACAGCTCGATCATCGTCCCGGCCTCGTCGGCCAGGAAGCGCCCGACGAGAGGTTCGTCGGCGGCCAGGACGATCCGCATGCCGAGATTCTCGGCGTACCAGTCGGCCATCGCGGCCGGGTCGGAAACGTTCAACGCCACGTGCTCGATTCGCATGCCGGGCTCCGTTGGGGTTCTTGCGACGGGACCGGGACAGCCTACCGGCCGGAGGGCGAGAGGGCAACGCCCCGGCGCGATTGCCGCGCCCAGCGGAGGCGACGGAACGCCCGCGGGCGGCGCCAGAGGCCCTCGACCACTTCCCGCCGGTCCCCGCGTTCGACGACGACCCGCCCGGCGAGGGTCAACTCCGTGACGAACTCCCATGAGGGCATCGTCGCCGGCGGGTCGCCCTCCCGCGGCCTGAGGTCGTCGCGTGCGACGGCCACCGTCTGCCAGCCCTCGCCGGCGGGGATTCGCTTGACGGCGTAGTAGCTCGCCGGCCGGACCTTCGGATACGCCCCCCACTGGCCGACGTCCACCCGGAAGGCCAGCAGGTTGTCCTGGGGGCTGCGGACGTCCAGCAGGAGTGTGTCGTCGGGGCCGCCGCGCCACGTGGGGTCCTTCAGCTTCCGCGTCGTCGCGCTCCAGTGGACTGGGTTGTTCCAGTTCAGCCGATACCAGTCGTGCCACGGGCGGGAGAAGTCGTCGATCATTCTGCCGGGCTTTCCGGTCGCCTTGACCCCGGCGGCCCCCAGTTCGGCGGGGGTAAGGGACCTCAGGCGCGACGTGAGGCCGAACCCGTCGACATCGTCAAAATCCAGCCACCTGTGCTTCGCGTACGTATGCTCCAGGGGGTACAGGACGTTGGCGAGCACGAACAGCGGCCGATCGGCGCCGGGCACGGGGCAGGGGGCGGACCATGCATCGCCGGTGCGCCTGGCCTTGGTCCCCCGCCAGAACCGCGTGATGACGTGGGGATCGACGGCGTAGTAGACGTTCACCGCGGCGACGTCGCCCGGGCGGTCCGGTCGGACGGTCGCGAGGGGCACACCGGTGGGCGTGTCCGGCTGGACGGTCAGCTCCGGCGTGGCGGGCAGGGCCCGGCCGCCGCGCAGGTGCCGGTCCAGCCAGAGGTAGCGGCAGATGGCGAACTCCGGCTGGTGGCGGTGGTTCCGGTGCGGGGAGACGGCGAACCGCAGGGCTTCGCTGCCGATCGCGCGCCAGTTGGCGAACAGGCAGTCCACCGGCGCGTTGAAGTCGTTGGTCGGCCCGCAGTAGAGGATCGGGCACGTCATCCCGGGCAGGTACGCCCGGTTGTCGATCGTCGCGAGGTACCGGGGGGGCTTGCTCCGCAGGCCGGCGCCGGGCCTGCCCCGGACCGCCTCGGGCGCCGCCCCCGCCCCGCCGCAGGAGGGCGCGGCGACGGTGACGCGCTTGTCGATGCCCGCAGTGTCGACGGTCAGCTTTCCGCCCATCGAGTGGCCCATCACGCCGATCCGCTCCGGGTCGACCTCGTCCTGCTGCTGGAGGAACGTGATCGCACGCCTGGCCGCCAGCACCAGCAGGAACCAGTTGTTGTTCCGCGGGCTCTCGACGGCGTCCACCGTCTTCTCGTCCGGCGCCATCGACGCGTAATGGCTGTTGTGCCCGGTCTGGGTGGGGTCCACCGCGCCCCAGTCGGTATTCGCCTCGCCGGCAGGGGCGCCCTCCATCGGCCGAGCGCCCCAGTTGATGCTCATCGCCGCGTACCCGTTCAGCGCCAGGAACGTCACCACCGCCCGGCTGGCCCGCTGGCCGCCGCCATGGCAGTGCAGCACGCCCGGCAGCCGCTTCTTGCCGCCGCGCCCGGCGCCGACGGCGTAGAAGGCCGCCATGGTGCTCTTGCGGCCCTTGAAGGTGCCGACGGTGTAGGTCACGACGCGCAGCCGGACCGGCCCGTCGCGCCACCGGCGGACGACGCGGGCCTGGATCGGCTCGGCCGTGGGGTCGTAATCGCCCCACATCGCGTCGAGGTCCTGCGGCGGTTTGCCCCCGGGCAACGGGGGCAGGGACTCGCCTGCCTTCGCGAGCGCGCAGGCCGCTGCCAGCGCCGTGACAGCGAGAAGGGATCGGGACATGGGGCCATCCTTTCGGGCCGGCGGGGCGGCAGACCGGCTTTTTTCCGGAGCACCGTATCATAAACGTCGGGGGCCTGGCTCACGTATCGCGAATGCCATTTTCCCCTTGCCGCCCGCGACGGATGGGCTATATTGAACGGCTCCGCCCAAGGGCGCGGAGCGCGCGGGCGCTTCCGGGTTCGGCGGGCGGACATGACAGTACGCGACCAATGGAGACAGCCATGCCGGCGAGCACACCGCAGGATATTCGCAACGTCATTCTCATGGGCCATGGCGGGTCGGGCAAGACGACCCTCGCCGACGCCATGGTCTACGCCGCGAAGGTCAGCTCGCGGTTCGGCTCGGTCGACGACGGATCGAGCTTCTTCGACACGTCGGACATCGAGCGGGACCGCCAGCACACCGTCGAGCCCTCCGCGGCCCACTTCGATCACAAGGGCAAGACGATCAACCTGATCGACAGCCCCGGATATCCGGACTTCATCGGCGGGGCCCTGGGCACGATGGGCGGCGTCGACGCGGTGGTCATGGTCATCTCCGCGACCGCCGGCATCGAGGTCAACACCCGCCGTATGATGCGGGCCGCCGGCAACGCGGGCCTGCCCGCGGCGATCGTGATCAACAAGATCGACGGCGAGAACATCGACCTCGCCGCGCTGATGAACGACATCGGCGAGAGCTTCGGGACGGCCTGCAAGCCGTTGAACCTGCCCACCGGGGGCGGCAAGGAAGTGATCGACTGCTTCCGCAACGATTCCGGCGAGGCCGACGTCGGGGATGTCGCCGACGCCCACATGCAGCTCGTCGAGAACATCATCGAATCCGACGAGGATCTCATGGAGGCCTACCTCGGCGGCGAGGAGATCCCCGCCGAGAAGCTCTCCGCGGCGTTCGCCCAGGCCATGGTCGAGGGAACGGTCATCCCGGTGATGTTCGCCTCCGCCAAGGAGGAAGTCGGCGTGACGGAGCTGATGGACGCCCTCGCCGCCTACCTGCCCAGCCCCGCGGACGTCAAGACCGCCCCGGCCCGAAGCGACGAAGGCGAGGAGGCCGAAGACATCCCGCTGGAGCCCGACCCCGGGAAGCCCTTCGTCGCCCAGGCGTTCAAGATCACCACCGACCCGTTCGTGGGCAAGCTGGCGTGGGTGCGGGTGCTCCAGGGGACGGCCACCGACGAGACGGCCTTCCACCTGCGGGACGACAAGAAGTCCAACAAGATCGGCCACCTGTTCAAGATCCAGGGCAAAGAGACCAAGGAGGTCTCCCAGGCCGTCGCGGGTGACATCATCGCCCTGGCGAAGGTCGAGGAGATTCACCGCGGCGACATGCTGCACGAGGAGGGCACGCCGATGGTCCGGTCCCTCCCGCCGGTGCCGACGCCGATGTTCTCGCTGGCCGTCGAGCCCAAGAGCCGCGGCGACGAGCAGAAGATCTCCGGCGCCCTCTCGAAGCTCTGCGAGGAGGACCCGACCTTCCAGGCCAACCGCGACGCCCAGACCGGCGAGACGGTCATCTCCGGCGTCGGCGACCTGCATCTGCGGATCATGCTCACGCAGATGAAGGAACGCTTCGACCTGGAGGTCGAGACCAAGCCGCCCAAGATCCCCTACCGCGAGACCATCACCTCCAAGGCCGACGGACACCACCGCCACAAGAAGCAGACCGGCGGGGCCGGGCAGTTCGGCGAGGTCTACCTCCGCGTCGAGCCCATGGAGCGAGACGAGGGCTTCGAGTTCGTCAACGACCTCTTCGGCGAGAGCATTCCGCGGCAGTTCCTCCCGGCCATCGAAAAGGGCGTCCACGACGTCCTGGCCTCCGGGCCGATCGCCGGCTACCCCATGCAGGACGTCCGCGTCAGCGTCTACGACGGCAAGCACCACCCGGTGGACTCCAAGGAGGTCGCCTTCCGCACGGCCGGTAAGAACGCGTTCATCGATGCCGTCAACAAGGCCAAGCCGTCGCTGCTGGAACCGATCGTGGACATGGAGATCACCGTCCCGGCCGACTACATGGGCGACATCGCCAGCGACCTCGCCGGGCGCCGCGGGCGCATTCAGGGCCAGGACATGCTGCCGGGCAACGTCTGCGTCGTCCGCGCCCAGGTACCGCTGTCGGAGGTCATGCAGTACAACAGCCAGTTGCGAAGCGTCACCGGCGGGCAGGGAAGCTACGCCATGGAGTTCAGCCACTACGAGCCGGTTCCCGGCAACGTTCAGCAGCAGATCGTCGCGGCCGCCAAGGCCGCCGAGCAGGAAGAAGACTAGACAGCGAACACCCGCGTCCGCCCCGGCGGGCGCCGACGAACCTCGGGAGTGAATGACGATGCCTCGCAAGTGCCATTTCACGGGCAAGAAGACCCGCTCGGGCCGGAAGTACACCCATCGCGGCAAGGCCAAGTACCTCGGCGGCGTCGGGATCAAGACGACCGGCAAGTCCAAGCGGAAGTTCAAGGCGAACATCCAGCGCGTCCGCGCGGTGGTCGACGGCAAGGTCCAGCGGATCAAGGTCTCCACGTCCGCCATCCGCAACGGCCTGGTCATCAAGCCCGCCAAGCGGAACTGGAAGCCCGAGGAAGAGTAGCCCCCGCCGAGCGGACCGCAAGCTCCGGACGGCTGCACCCGAACGAGGCGCTACGCCGCGGGGAGCCCGAGGGCGCACCCGCGACGTTCGCTGGTTGCGTCCCGGCGTCTGCCGCCTGTTCGCTGTCCGTGTTCTCCCGCCTGCCGCTTCCCGACGAAGCGCCGCTCAGCCGTTCTGCTCGCACCACTCGACCGAACGGCGGATGCCCTCTTCGTAGTCCACCGTCGGCTGCCAGCCCAGCTCCTTGCGGGCCTTCTCGCTGGAGAAGAAGCACCGCCGCCCGATCAGCCACACCGAGTAGCGCGTCACCAGCGGGGGCTTCTTGCGCCCGACCATGTGCCCGAACAGCTCCATCAGGAACGCCGCCGACCGCGCGACGCGATAGGGCACGCTCTTGGTGACCGGCGGGCAGCCGAGGCATTCGGCGATCTTGTTGATGTATTCCTTCTGGGTGATGACGCCGTCGGCGGCGAGATTGTAGGCCTCCCCCACGGCCCGCTCGGCGGTGGCGGCCAGGATGCAGCCTTCCGCCTCGTTGCCGGCGTAGGTGAGGTTCAGGCGGTTCGTGCCATCGCCGATCAGCTTGCCCTTGCCGGCGCGGATCGCGCGGATCAGCCGCGGCATCGACGCCCGGTCCCGCGGCCCGTACAGCCAACTGGGCTTGACGATGGTTACCGGCACGTCGCCGGCCTCGTGAGCGGCCCGGACGAGCTTCTCCGCCTCGACCTTGGCGCGGCTGTAGTAGCTCCACTTGTAGAGGTTCACCCCCAGCGGCGCGGACTCGTCCAGCACCATGCCCTCGCCGTCGGGATGCCCGTAGGCGCTGATGCTGCTGACGTGGAGGAACCGCGAGACGCCGTTCTCCTTGGCGGCCTGGAGGGCGTTCCGCGTGCCGTCGATGGTCACCGCGACGAACTGCTCCCACGGGCCCCAGTCGCCGACCTTGGCGGCCACGTGATAGACCGTGTGCACGCCGCGGGAGGCCTGGCGGAGGCTGTCGAGGTCGGTGACGTCTCCGACGGCCTTCTCAACGCCGAGTTCGTCGAGCAGGCGGGTGTCGCTGCCGGGGCGGACCAGCGCGCGGACGGGCCGGCCCGCGGCGACGAGCTGTTCGGCGATGTGGCTGCCCAGAAGTCCGGTGGCACCTGTGATGAGATTCATGAGCGCATCGACTCCGTGCTAATGGTGGTATTGGTCCGGTATCGAGAGAACGCCAGGAGGGGGCAGCGTACCGTGGCGGGTCCGGTGCGTCAAGCGGGGGGAGGCGCGTTTGGGCGGGGACAGACCGGCCTCTTGCGGGGGGTTGCGGCCGAAGGCGCTACCCGACCCGGGCGAGGGAGGCGCGGACTTCCTTGAGGAGTTGCTCGATATCGAGAGGCTTGCTGATGCAGATGCGGGCGCCGCATTCGAGGACGCGCTGCTCGTTTTCGGGCGAGGGGTAGGCGGTCATGGCGATGACCTCGGCCTGCTTGGTGGCCTCCTGGCTCTTGATTAGCCGGCAGACCTCGTAGCCGTCCATCCCGGGCATGCGGAGGTCCAGCAGCACGACGTCGGGCTTGAGCGTGGCGATGATGGTCCCGGCCTTGAAGCCGTCATGGGCCTCGGTGACCTCGGCCTCGGGCAGTGCGGCGCGGACGGCGCGGGCGATGAACTGCGTGATGGACGGCTCGTCGTCGACGATGAGGATGCAGGCCGGCTTCGTCTCGAGGTCCGGCGGGATGGGCATGCGATGCTCTCGGAGGAAGGCGACGAGGTCCTCGACGGCGACCCGGCGGTGTCCTCCCGGCGTCCGGTGCGCCTTGAGCAAGTTTTGATCGATCCAGTTCGCGACCGAGCCGGGGTCCACATGGAGCATCTGTGCGATCGCAAACGTCGAGAGATTCTTGGCCTTGGCCCTGCTTGTCATCCCGAAGCTCCGGAAACGCCAGTCAAACGTTTCAACGGCTATATCGGCCGAATCGACCGATCAAAGAACCCGTTTTTCGGTATTTCTAGTTGTTCCGACTTCTCTGCTTTCACATCTGCTACATAACGCCGTAGATCACACCAGGTTTCGCACCGAAAGCCGACGGCCCCGACCACACAAAGCCAACGCCCGGCCGCAAGCTGCGGCGCCCTGAGGCAATGCCCCGACCGCAACGTACGGTACAAACAGGGGGAGCGCGTCGCTACTGCCTTGCCCCACCGACCCGCCGCACAAGGCGGCAGATCATTCGGGCCGGACGGCCTGCGTTGGGCCCCGCGTCGATGCGTCCGGGGAGTTCAGGAAACCGAACTCCTTTGACAGCGCGGCTCAGCATTCGCATAATCCCATGTTTCCAGCCGAAAATCAAGGATACATGGAGGCGACTTTATGACTTCTCAACGCGCCGCCCTGGTCACCGGCGGAGCACGCGGCATCGGGGGCGGCATCGCCCGACGGCTGGCAGCCGACGGCTTCGACGTCGCCGTCCTCGACGTGATCGAGGCCGACGCGACCGTCGAGGCCGTGCGCGAATGCGGACGAAACGCCTTGGCGCTGACCGGCGACGTCACCCGCGCCGACGACCGCGCCGACGCGCTGGCACGCATCGCCGAGACCTTCGGGCGGCTGGACGTGCTGGTCAACAACGCCGGCGTCGCGCCCGCCCAACGCGCCGACATCCTCGAAGCCACCGAGGAGAGCTACGACCGCGTCATGGGCATCAACCTCAAGGGGCCCTACTTCCTCACCCAGGCCGTCGCCAACGCCATGATCCAACGCCGCCGCGAAGAGCCCGACGCCTGGATGTGCATCGTCAACATCTCCTCCATCAGCGCCTACACCGCCAGCCCCTCACGCGGGGAGTACTGTCTCTCCAAGGCCGGGGTCTCCATGGCCACGAAGCTCTGGGCCGCCCGGCTGGCCGAGTTCGGCATCGGCGTCTACGAGATCCGCCCCGGCATCATCGCCACGGACATGACCGCCGCCGTCAAGGACAAGTACGACCGCCTCATCGACGACGGGCTGACGCCCATTCGCCGATGGGGGCAACCCGACGACATCGCCGCCGCCGTTTCGGCCTGCGCGGCCGGGAACCTGAGGTTCTCCACCGCCGAGGTCGTCAACGTCGACGGCGGCTTCCACCTGCGAACGCTGTAAGACCGATCCCACGCCGGCTGAGACACGCCGGCCAACCGCGGAGATTCCCATGCCCTCCGAGACCATCCGTACAGGCCAGATCGACCTTCCCGTCCGACGGGCGCAGACCGTTGTGGTCGGCGCCGGCGCGGCCGCGATGAACTGCTGCGTGCAGTTGGTTCGTTTCGCCCGCGCCCGAGGCCTGTCGGACGCGTCGGACCGTGTGCTGGCGGTCACCGGCGGGCTGGCCCTGGGCGCCAGCCGCATGAGCGGCTCGGACAAGCAGACGTACTACAAGATGGGCACGAGTCCGCGCGTGGCGGACACGGCCGCGGACTTCGCCAAGGCGCTGACCTCCTTCGGATGCTGCCACGGCGACACGGCCCTGGTCGAGGGCATCTGCTCGCTGCGGGGCTTCTACAACCTGGTGGAAATGGGCGTGCCCTTCCCCCACGAGCCCTGGGGGGCGTTCATCGGCTACAAGACCGACCACGACCCCTACGAGCGGGCCACGTCGGCCGGGCCGAAAACCTCCCGCTTCATGAGCCGGTGCCTCCAGGCCGAGGCCGAACGCATGGGCGTCGAGATCGTCGACAAGCATCCCGTCGTGGCGTTCGTCACAAGCGGGGAGGGCGACGGGAAGCGTATCCGGGCGATGGTCTGCCTGGATCGCGCCCGGCTGGCCGACGGCTCGCAGCCGGCGATGACCGCGTTCCTGGCCGACACGTGGGTTCTCGCCGCCGGCGGGCCCGGCGAGCTCTACCGGACCACCGTCTACCCGCGCGGGCAGGTGGGCATTCACGCCCCGGCATTCGAGGCCGGCCTGGAGGCCTGCAACCTCACCGAGAGCCAGTACGGCCTGGCCTCGACGAAGTTCCGGTGGAACGTCTCGGGCACGTACATGCAGGTGGTACCCCGCATCTTCTCCACCGACGCGGACGGCGGCGACGAGCGCGAGTTCCTCACCGAGCTCTTCGACGACATGCCCGCCATGGCGACCAACATCTTCCTCAAGGGGTACCAGTGGCCCTTCGATGCCCAACGGATCGCCGGGGGGCAGTCGTCGCTGGTGGACATGGCCGTCCACCGCGAGACGGTCGTCCGGGGCCGGCGGGTGTGGATGGACTTCCTCCGCAACCCGGTGGGCGCCGACGGCTGGGACGCCTTCTCCATCGACGCCCTCGGCCCGGAGGCCCGGGAGTACCTCGACCGGACGGGCGCGCGGCAGGGGCTGCCCATCCAGCGGCTGGAGCACATGAACCCGCCGGCGATCGCCATCTACGCCGAGAACGGGATCGACCTGCGAGGCGAGCCGCTGGAGATCGCCGTCTGCGCCCAGCACATGAACGGCGGGTTCGCGGTCAGCAAGTGGTGGGAGAGCAACCTGCCCCGGACGTTCGTCGTCGGCGAGATGGCCGGCACGCACGGCGTCAAGCGCCCGGGCGGCTCGGCGCTGAACGCCGGGCAAGTCGGGGCCATGCGGGCGGCAGAGTACATCACGAATGTGTACGCCGACGACGACCCGGCCGGGCCGGAGCTTGACGACGAGGTCCGCGCCGGACTGGCGGAGATCGCCGAGGGGGTCAGCCGGCGTGTCGGAGGCGGCGCCGTCGACCCGGCCGAGGCGATCGACGAGGTCCGCGACCGCATGACGCGATACGGCGCGCATCTCCGCAGCCGTCCCGGCGCGACGCGGGCGCTGGCCGACGCCGTCGCCCAGCTTCGCCGCCTGCGGGCCGAGGGCCTGCGCGTGAGTTCCCCGCGCGAGTTGCCCGATGCCCTGGCCGTCGAACAGCAGTGCCTGACGCACGTGGCCCTGCTCAAGAGCATCTGTGCGATGTTCGACCGCGGCGTCGGCAGCCGGGGCAGCCACTGCATCCTCGATCCCGACGGCGCGGAGATGCACCCGGAGCTGATCGACCCGGACACCGGTGCCCCCTACCGCGTCCGCCCGGAAAACGAGGCCCTGCGGGAGGTCATCCTCCACACCGCTCACGACCCGGCCGATGAGGACCTCTTCACCTGCCGCGACGTGCCCGCCCGCCCCGTCCCCGACCGCGACATCGCCTTCGAGCCCGCCTGGACCGAATACCGCGACGGAACGGTCTACGAGGTGTGATACGATGGGTTGCGTCTCGTGCAGACGGGAGACCAGCCGATGGCCGAGGCGACTCGGCAAGACATTGTCCAAGCCGCCGCGGATGCCCCGGCCAATCGCGCCAAGGGCACTGCCCGGCAGATCGAGGTCCTCGCCGACGGTGTGTGCATCGACCACGACTGATGCCATGTACCCGTTCCCCAAGGGCCGGAGACGCATCGGACGATCCATCGCCACGACCTGCTCGCCTGCGCCAGAGAAGAGTTCCTGGACGGGCGCGATTTGAATATCCTGCTCGGCCCGGCGGGGCCGGACGAGTGAGGTTTGATACCGTCGCAGACAAGCGGAGGCCACCCACGTACCGATGAACCTTCCGCAGGTCCTGGCGATGGCGGGGGCGTTGGGGATGGACGCGATGAGCGTCTCGGCCGCGGTCGGCGTGCGGTGGCACGGGCCGAGGCAGAAGTTTCGCCTGGCGTGGCACATGGGGCTGTTTCAGTGCCTGATGCCCATCCTCGGTTGGCTGGCAGGCAGCCGGCTCGCAGGGCTGCTGGAGGCCTGGGGAACCTACCTCGCGGCCGCGCTGGTCTTCGGCGTCGGGGCGAAGATGCTCGTCGAGGCCGTCCGCAGCCGACCCGGCGCGGCCGCTGAGTCCGCCGCAGAGCCGCGACACCGCGACCCCACGCGCGGGTGGTCGCTTGTCGTGCTCTCCGTGGCCACCAGCCTCGACGCCCTCGTCGTAGGCGTCTCGCTGGGCCTGGACGCCGCGCCCGGGATCGGCTGGTCGGCCGTGGTGATCGGCATCGTGGCCGGGGGCATGTCGCTGGCGGGCATCGCGATCGGCAAGCGGTTCGGCACCACCTTCGGCCGCAGCGCCGAGATCGCCGGCGCGGTGGTGCTCATGGTCCTGGCGGCGAGTTTCCTGGTGTGGTAGGCATCGCCGGTTCGCCCTGTCGGCGGCTGAACACGGGGACCTCGCCGCGTCGGCGGCCTTTGACTTCGGACGGGGCTACTCGGCCTCGATCAGGTACCAGACCGTCGCCTTGTTCAGGGGCAGCGTCTGTCCGTCCTCGTCGGCCTTGCCGCGCTGCGGCTCGGCCAGGGGGGCGCCCGCGCCGTCGAGGGCGGTCGCCGCCAGGCCGCTTCGGCCGGCCAGTCGGACGGTGCCCACAACAGGCTCGATCCGCATCGGACGCCGGCCCCACCGGGTCAGGCTCCGGCGGTCCTCGGACCAGGCCGCGCCGGTCGTGATGGCCCTCGCCCCGGCCGCCAGAAGCATCCGCTTCGACCGCCGCAGCGGCAGGCCGTCGAGGCTCGTGAGCACCAGCGAGCAGAACTCCGTATCGACCTCCGCGCCCAGGACGTCCAGCCGATGCGGCGCGCCGCCGACGAAGCCGACAAGGGCCTCCGTCCGCGGCGTGCGCACCGTCACCAGCCCGCGCCGCCCGCTGCGCCATGTCAGCTCGCCGGTGTCCGAGACGATCTTCCGCGGCTGGCGAAAGTCCGGGTAGTCGGTGCGGGCCTTGTCGAACCCCCGGATCCGCGTGGCGTGGACCAGCGGGATCGCCGGGTGAAACCCCGGCGTGAACATCGGGCGATTCCCGCGCGAGGGCATACGGATCGCCTCGATCACCTGCCGCTTCGAGTACGAACGGTAGACGGTCTCCTCGGCCGCGGCGACGTCGCCGCGATGGAACGCCCCCGCCATGGCCGCGATCTGCGAAAGCTTCACCGGGTCGGGGCGGACATCGAAGTGGCCGGGCCGGCGGTCGGCCCACTCCGTCGGGTCGGCGTGATCGAAGGTGTACCAGTAGATGCCGTCCCAGTCGTGCAGCAGGGCGTAGGCCGCCAGGATCGCGACGCCCTCGCATGCGTACTCGTTGGGGAAGGGGTGGTTGACCTCCGAAACGGTATAGGGCTTGCCCGCCACGGCGGTCCGGCAGAGCTGCACGACGGTCGACCACGTCGGCTCGGCGACCATCGGGGAGTTGCCGATCCGAAAGCCCGTCCGCTTGCCCTTCTCGTCGTATGTCTTGCTGGGGTGCTGCCAGTAGACGTGCCCGTCCACGATGTCCAGCTTGCCCGTCGAATGCACCAGGGCGTACCCGCTGCGGTAGTGGTTGTGGTCGCTTGTGCCCACGACGGGGGCCCGGACGCCCAACTCATCGAGCGCGCGAGCCATCCGCTGGAAGTACGCGTCCTCCAGGTGCATGTAGAACCCCGCCTCGGCCGCGAACCGCTCCGCGTCGGCCTTGGGGAACTGGCCCTTGGTCAGCCGGGGCAGGGGTCGGCCCTCGGACACGTTCGCCTGCTTGCGCCAGGCCGGGAGCTTCTCGGCGTGGTGGGCGGCGAGGTGTTCGTTGAACTTCCGCGTGAGCAGGCGTTCGTAGTGGCTGGTGATATCGCACCACGTCCCGCCGCGCTTGCCGTCCTGCCGGCCCACCAGGCGGTCGTTGAACCAGGACTCGATCAGCGAGTTCTCGTTGACCAGTTCGACGGTGACCACGGCCGGCTCGCGGCGGTACTCGTTGCCGGTGTAGGGATTGCGGTGCTTCATGAGCTGCGTGGCGTACTCGACGTGCAGGTCCTGGATGCGATCGTCGAAGTACTGGAGGGCCTTGCCCAGGCCGATGAACTCGTGGTCGACGACGCCATCGCCCTCCCTGTACACGCGCCCCACGTTCAGGTTGATGTTCGTGTAGATGCCGCGCTTCTTCAGTTCCGCGATGAAGAAGTCGAGCTTCTGCAACTGGCCGGGGTCCAGCTTGCGCGTCGTGTCGCTGGCGGCCTTCGGCGGGAAGATGCTGGCCTTCGAGCCCCAGGCGGAATCGAGGAAGTGCAGCCGGACGGCGTTGATGCCCAGCCGTGCCAGGCAGGCCGCGACGGCCGGCGCGTCGGCCTTCTCGGGGTAGCACGCCCCGCCGGTGAGGTTGACGCCCCAGAGCCGCAGGCGCCGCCCGCTCCCCGTAACGAGGTGCCCGTCGCGGACCCGCACGAACCCGTCGCGACCCGCGGGCTTCTCGAACATGCCCGACAGGTCCAGAGCGTCCTCGGAGTCCGTCCGCCACTGCGTGTCGAAGGGCTTCATCTCCGCCGCCTCCCGGGCCAACCCGGCCGCGCATACGCCAACAAGGGCAAGCAGGAATCCGATGCGTCTCATCCGGCAGCCTCCCTTACGTATCAGCCGACCCGTCGGGGGCGTCCGAGGGTTCACCCCGCCGACCGGGGCGCCGGTCAGCTTTCCTCGGCTTTCGGCGGCGGGGCGATGTGCTTGAGGTCCAGCTCGGAGAGCTGGCGGTCGTCCACCGGGGCCGGGGCGCCCGTCAGCGGACACGTGCCTCGCTGCGTCTTGGGAAACGCGATGACGTCCCGCAGGCTCCTGCCGCCGGCCATGATCATCGCCAGGCGGTCCAGCCCCAGGGCGATCCCGCCGTGCGGAGGCGCGCCATAGCGGAGGGCGTTGAGAAGGAAGTCGAACTTCTCGTGGGCCTCCTGCTCGTCGATGCCCAGCAGGCCGAAAACGCGCTTCTGCATGTCCAGGTTGTGAATACGGATCGACCCCCCGCCGATCTCCATGCCGTTGCAGACCAGGTCGTACGCGCGGCTGCGGACCTCCCCGGGCGAGGACTCGAGCTTCTCCAGGTCCTCGGGGTGCGGGCAGGTGAACGGGTGATGCATGCTGTACCACCGGCCGTCCTCGGCGCTCCACTCCACCAACGGGAAGTCCACTACCCACAGCCAGTGGAACGCGTCGGCGGGGATCATGTCCCGCTCGCGGGCCATCTTGCATCGCAGCTCGCCCAGCACGCGGTCGACGACCGCTTCGGTGTCGGCCGCGAAGCACAGCAGGTCCCCCTCGCCGGCGCCGGCCCGTTCGATCAGCTCGGCGGCGATCGGCGAGACGAACTTGGCGATGCCGGTCTCCAGCGTGTTGTCCGCCGCGACCTTGGTGACGGCCAGGCCCTTGGCGCCGAAGCCCTTGGCCCACTCGGCCAGCGCGTCGGTTCGGCTTCGCGGCAGCTCGGCCGCGCCGGGCACGGCGATGCATCGCACGACCCCTCCGGCGTCGAGGGCGCCCTTGAAAACGCCGAAGTCGGTGCGTGCGGCGAGGTCGGAGATGTCCGCCAGCTCCATGCCGAACCGCAGGTCCGGCCGGTCCGAGCCGAAGCGCCGCATGGCCTCCTCGTAGGTCATGACGGGGACGTTCTCGGGGAAGGGCTTGCCGGCGAGCTTGCAGACGTCCCGAACGACCGCGTTGGTCGCGTCGATGATGTCCTGCTCGGTGACGAAGGACATCTCGACATCGAGCTGGGTGAACTCCGGCTGGCGGTCGGCGCGGAGGTCCTCGTCGCGGAAGCAGCGAACGATCTGGTAGTAGCGGTCCAGCCCGCCGACCATGAGGATCTGCTTGAACAACTGCGGGCTCTGAGGCAGGGCGTAGAAGCTCGCCTGCTGGAGCCGGCAGGGCACGAGGAAGTCCCGCGCGCCCTCCGGCGTGGACTTGGTCAGAAACGGCGTCTCCACCTCGACGAAGCCACGCTCGTCCAGCACGGAGCGCATCGTCCGACAGATGCCGTGCCGCAGGCGCAGCGCGCGGGTCATCGCCGGCCGGCGGATGTCCACGAAGCGATACGTCAGGCGGGTCTCCTCGGCGACGTCGGTGAACTCGTCGGGCTCGAAGGGAACCGCCTCGGAGCGGTTGAGGACGACCAGGTCGTCGCCGAGCACCTCGACCTGCCCGGTCGGCAGCTTGGGGTTCTCGCGCTCGGGCCCGCGGGGGCGGACCGTTCCGGCCGCGGAGATCACCCACTCGTTGCGGAGGCTCTGGGCGAGGTCGTACCGTGCGGCCTCGTCGGCGTCGTCGGGATTCTCGGGCAGGTCGAAGACGACCTGGGTGACGCCGTCGCGGTCGCGCAGGTCCACGAACAGCACTCCGCCGTGGTCCCGGTAGCTCCGCACCCATCCACAGAGGCGGACGCGCGTGCCGACCTCGCCGGCGCGCAGCTCGCCGCAGGAATGCGTGCGTTTCAATGCCTCGTCGCTGAACGTCTCCATGATGGCCTCTCGCTCTTGAGGGGAACGGTTGAGCCGTACAGTGTACCCGGTTTCGCAGAACCCGCAACAGGCTTCATCGCTCGGCGGGTCACCCCCCCGCCGGGTTCTCGATCCATTCGGCGTAGCACCGCCCGCAAAGGTGAAGGGTCAGGCGCCGGTAGACCTGGTCCATCAGCTCGCGCTCGCTCATGCCTTCCATACGCTCGATCAGGCGGCGGATCTCCGCGTCGGGGTCGAGCTCCGCGAACTCCTCGCCGGAGACGTCCGGCGGGGTCGGGTCCGCGAAGGCCTCGATCCGCACGACGTAGAAATCCCCGCGCCCCGGCGTCAGCGACGCGCCGCAGCGGTGGCACAGCAGGCCGGCATCGTCGCCTTCGGGGGCCATGTCGGTCTCGGGCCGGGTCGCGGCCCCGCGGGGGCCGCCAGGGACAAAGCAGCACACGCGAAGCCCGAATTGGATACATCAGACACAGCCTAGGCCAGCAGCTTCTCGATCCGGTCGACGCCCTTGTCGATCTGCTCGGTGCTGGTGGCGAAGCTCAGGCGCACGCAGGCCGGTTCGCCGAACGGCTCGCCCGGCACCAGCGCGACGTTGGCGCCTTCCAGGCACGCCTTGGCGAAGCCCATGGAGTCCTCGGCCTGGACGCCGCCGAGCTCCCGCCCGAAGTGGGCGCTGACGTCCGGGAAGCAGTAGAACGCGCCCGTCGGCTGGACGCACGAAACGCCTTCGATCGCGTTGAGCCGCTCGCACAGGTGCCGCCCGCGCTTCTCGAACTCCTGCCGCATCGCCTCGACGGCCGCGGGGGCCTCCGGCGAGGTGTACGCCGCCAGCGCCCCGGCCTGGGCGAAGCTCACCGGATTGGTCGTCTCGTGGCTGAGCAGCCGGGCCATCGCGGCGATGGCGTCGGTCGGTCCGGCCGCCCATCCCAGCCGCCATCCGGTCATCGAGTACGTCTTGGACAGCCCGTTGAACGTGATGGTCCGCTCGGGCAGGCGCTCGTCCAGCGAGGCGAAGGAGACGAACTTCGTGTCGCCGTAGATGAGCTTTTCGTAGATCTCGTCGGCGAAGACGATCAGGTCGGTCTTCAGCACGGCCTCTGCGAGGGCGGCCAGCTCGTCCGGCGTGTAGCTGACGCCGGTGGGGTTGGCGGGCGAGTTGAGGATGAGGACTTTGGCGTCGCCGGCGGCGTCGAGGATCTGCTGGGGTGTGATCTTGAAGCCCTGGTCCACGCCCGCGTGGAGGACGACGGACTCACCGCCGGCGAGGCGGACCTGCTGGGGGTAGCTGACCCAGAACGGCGCGGGGATGAGGACCTTGTCGCCGGGGTCCAGGACGGCCTGGCAGGCGGCGAACAGCGCGTGCTTGCCGCCCACGGTCACCAGCACCCCCTCGGGGGGGATGCGCAGGGCGTTCTCGCGGGCGAGCTTCTCGGCGATCGCCTGCTTGAGGGCCTTGCCCTTGGCGGGCGTGTACTTCGTGTCCCCGGCGTCGAGGGCGGCCTTGGCCGCGTCCTTGATGAACTGCGGCGTGTCGAAGTCCGGTTCGCCGGCGCCGAAGCTGACGACGTCGATGCCCTCGGCCTTCATCTGCTGGGCGCGGGCGGTGATGGCGATCGTGGCGCTTCCGGGCACGGAGGCGATCCGCTGGGAGAGATTCATCGCTCGGCTCCTTGGTTCGTTCTCGCGTCCCGCGCCGGGAGCGACCCGGTACGCGGCTGCCTGCGGGAAATCGGGGGCGGCGCCCGACGAAGGCGCCTGCCGTGAAAAACGGGCGGCCGATGCTGGCACCGACCGCCCGGGGAACTCGGAACGTCCAGGCGGCGTCAGTCCGTCCGCGCCACCGTGGTCGGCACGTAGCCGACGAGGTCCAGGAACCGCTTGCCGCCGAGGCGGGGGATCTGGAGCTCCTCGGCCTTCTTCTTGACCGTCTCGTACCGGTTGAACGATTGCAGCCGTTCCTGGTAGAGGTCCCATGCGTCCTGGGGGTCGGTATCGTCCGGCCGGCGCGGCCGCACGGGCGGATCGCCAAGGATCACGTAGTCCGTGTCGATGGAGACGTCCTTCATGATCCGCCCGCCGTATCGTCGGATGAGGTCCTTGATGGCCTTGTTTCCGGCGGGCGTGGGCTCACCGGTGTTGTTGATGTCGAAGTTGCCCTCGACGACGAAGCTGTAGGTCCGCAGCTCGTCGAAGACCACGTTGGCGACGACGTCCCCGGCGACGATGGGGTCATCCTTCTGCTGCTCGATGATGCGGCATTCGCTGACCGAATCGCTGACGTTGACGACCTCGATGACGCCCTTGCTGCCGCCGCTGGGCGGGATGCCCGTGTATGGGTACACCGCAAAGCGGAGCCCCTCGATCACGCGGTCTTCCTCGCCGACATTGACGTAGCAGAGCCCCTCGTCCTGGATGACGCTGCTGACTTTCCCATCCGGCCGCCGGACGAACCGCTCGGGGTCAATCGGCTTGCGGACGCGCTTGTCGAGCTCCATCTGGAGGCGCCGCTCGGTCTTGGTGAGCTGCCGCTCCAGCTTGCGCATCTCCTTGGCCTGCTCGGTCATCTGCTCCTTGATCTGCTCGACGGACTCGAGGTACTCCTTCTTCGCCGCCGCCAGCTTGGCGTTCTGGTCGGTCTCGAAAATCTGGAACTTCTTGTCCAGGGCCTCGAGTTGCTCGTCCTTGGCCTGGAGCTTGGTTTCAAAATCCGCCTTGGCATCGGCGAGGCGCTGGGTGACCTGCTCGAGCTGCTGGGAGAGCTGCTGCTTCTCCTCCTGGAGCTTGGCGATCTCGGTCTCCTTGACCGCCAACTGCTCGTGGAAGCCGGTCATGTGTTTGACCAGGCCCTGGCGCACGGGGGGATCAACCTCGCGGAAGGTCTTCTCGACCTCCTGCTGCGCCTCGTCATAGGTCGTGTTCGGCAGGCCGGTAATGGCCCCGGCGAGCTTCGAGACCTGCTCCTGGAGCTGGGCGACCACCGTCGGCGCGATGCCCCCCTCGCCGCGCGACTTCTTGTAGTCGTTGACCATCGCGATGATCTTCGGCCGGTTGAGCTGCTCGGCGTTGGCCAGGGCGTTCACCCGGCGGCTGAGCTGCTTGCGCTTCTTCTCCGCCGTGTCGAACTTGTTGAAGAAGAGCACCGCGATCACCGTCGCGAAGACGAAGAGAATCACGAAGACGATCAGCAGATACGGGGGCGTGCGCCGTTGGACTACGCGTGCCATCACTGACTCCTCATCCGGTGTCGTTGCCGTCAGGACCGGGCTACCGACCGAAGTATCCGCGATGGGCGGACCGATCTCAACTGTTTTTCCCGCGACCGACTACTCCAACTTCTCCCGCAGCAACCGCTGGACCTCCGCCGGCCGGGCCGCGCCGCGGGATCGCTGCATCACCTGACCCATCAGGTAGCCGAACGCCTTCTTCTGTTTCTTGCCGCCGGCGCGAACCTGCTCCACGGCCTCGGGATTGCCCGCGATGGCCTCCTCCACCCACGCCTCGATCGCGCCGGCGTCCGTCACCGCCAGCAGCCCCTCGGCCTCGGCGAGCTCGGCCGGGTCGGCGTCGCCGGCGGCGAGCATGTCAAAGAGTTTCGCCGCGGCCGTGGCGTTGATCTTGTCGTCCTGGAGCATTTTGGCCAGCCCGGCGAGCTGCTCGGGCGTCACGCCGACCTCGGCGATCGAGCAGCCCCGCTCATTGGCCAGGGCGGCCCCCCGGCCGAGGAGGAGGTTGGTGCATCGCTTCGCGTCGGCGCCGGCGGAGACGGCCCCGTCCAGCAGGTCGCCGGTGGGCGCGTCCTGGGTGAGGGCGTCGGCCTCCTTGAAGGTCAGGCCGTGATCGGTCATGTACCGCTGCCGGCGGGCGAGGGGCAGTTCGCCGATGCGCCCGCGGAGTTCCTCCCGCCGCCGGTCGCAGACGGTTGCCGGAGCGAGGTCCGGGTCGGGGAAGTAGCGGTAGTCGTGGCTCTCCTCCTTTTCTCGCTGGAAGACGGTCACGCCGCGGGCGTCGTCGTAGCCGCGGTTCTGCTTCCCCAGCTTCTCCAGCGAGAAGCCTTCCGGGTCCTCCCGCCATTTCTCGTACTGGCGATCGATCTCGTAGGCCACCGTCCGCTCCAGGGCGCGGAAGCTGTTGAGGTTCTTGACCTCCACGATGGGCGTCTTGTACGTCCGCCCGCCCCGGGCGATGTGCAGGTTGATGTTCGGCTCGAAACGCATGTGCCCCATCTGCATGTTGGCCTCGCTGACGCCCAGCCAGCGGACCAGCCGGTGCATGCTGCGGGCGTAGGCCATCACCTCCTCGACCGCAGTCATGTCCGGGTCCGAGACAATCTCCAGCAGCGGCACGCCCGCGCGGTTGAGGTCCACGCCGGTATGGGCCGGGTGGTCATGGACGTTCTTCCCCGCGTCCTCCTCCAGGTGTGCCCGCAGCACGCCGATCCGCTTGGTCCCCTCCCCCACCGGGACCTCCAGGTGCCCGGCCCGGCTCAGAGGCAGGTCGTACTGGCTGATCTGGTAGTTCTTCGGCAGGTCCGGGTAGTAGTAGCTCTTGCGGTCCCACTTGGTGAAGTCGTCGACCACGCAGTCCAGCGCAAGGCCGACCAGCGTGGCGTACTCCACCGCGCGGGCGTTCATCACCGGCAAGGCGCCGGGCAGGCCCAGGCACACGGGACAGACGTGCGTGTTCGGCGGGTCGCCGAAGCGGTTGCGGCAGCGACAGAACATCTTCGTCTCCGTCGCCAGTTCCACGTGAATCTCCAGCCCGATCACGGGCAGCACGTCGTCGCGAGAGTCGATCATCGCGTCGGTCCTCCGAAACGCGCCGCCCGGGCCGTCAGCCGCAAGCGGCGGGGGTCGTCGAATGTCTGCTCGATGCGGATCCGGCACGGGGACGATGGAGCGAACCGCCGCAGCGTCCACGAGATGCCCGACCAGATCGGCACGGCCGGGACCTCCGCTACGGGCGCAATCGGCTGCCCCCGGGCATCCTCGGCCGTGATCTTCAGGGCCCGGTGGGCCTCCGGCGTCCGGTCGGGCGTCTCCCTGGTGGTCTGCCTGGCGAACCGGTACGGCAGGGCCGTAATCGGGCCGTTGGGCGCCGCATCGAGCGCCTCGGCGGTGACCACCAGTTCCCAGCCGGCCGGGGGCGGGGAGTCCAACTCGGCGACGAACGCCCGGTCGGAAGCCTGGCGGAAGGTCGCCGGCAGCAGGCGTGTCTCGCTCGGCCGCGGCGGGTCCCGGTCCTCGCCGACATCCCAGGCCGGGTCGGCATAGTCGCCCAGGCCGATCAGGGCAATCTGTTCGGGTCCGAGTTCGACGCCCAGGCGGTCCGGCTGGGCCTGCACGCCGGGGGCCGGGCCGTCGCGGAAAAGCACGCGGGCGTCGCAGCAGCCCGGGACGGCCAGCTCGGCCCGGCGGGCCTCCATCGTTCCGTTGACAATGTACAGCAGCCCGCGGTCGCCCCCGCCAGCCAGGAAGCCGTGCCACGGTGCCACCCCCGGCTCGCCGCCGACCGGCGCGGTCATCAACTCGCGATTGAAGGCGTCGAAGAACACGCGCCGCGTCGCGGCCATCCCGGCCAGGTCCTCGTCGGTCGCCAGCGTGGGGTCGCCGTAGAACATGTCCCGCCGCCCGCCGCGGGCCAACTGGCCCAGGTGCGACCGCCGCAGGCCGCGCCGGCCGCGGTAGTGACAGGTGTTCGTATCCCCCGCCATCGCGCCGTGGTCCTCGATGCGGTGCAGCGGAAACCCCTCGCGGTGCACGCGGTGGACCATCGCGTCCTGGTAGAGGTCGCAGCAGCGGGTCAGGTCGGTGCGCGGCACGTCGCAGGGGTGCGGGTCGCCGGAGAAGACCAGGTCCATCGCTTCCAGCAGCGAGGCGTCGTACACCGGCCCCGGCCGCTCGCCGGTCAGGTTCGCCGCACGCACGCGCCAGAAGCCGCAGTGCGAGATCGCCCGTATGTCCGGGAACCGCTGGCGCACGCGGCGGAGGATCGCCTTCAGCCGACGCAGCGACAGCCGGTACGTTTCCTCGGCCGGGCGGTCGGTGCCCGCGGCGGCCATGTGCAGGCCGGCAAAGTCGAACTTGAAGAACCGCACGCCCCACTCCCCGGCCGCGTGCAGCAGCGACCGCTCAAAGTCGTCGGCGAACGGCCCCTCGGCGAGGCTGTAGTGCCAGTTGTTGTCGGCCTTGCTGGCCTCCCAGGCCGGTACGCGGAGCTGCCCGCCGTTTGTGCTGTACCACAGCCCCGGCTTCATCCCCAGCGCCTCGATCCGCTCGCGGACGGGTCCGAAGCCGTCGGGCCAGTGGGACCTCTTGAAGTGCCGATAGCCCTTGTCGGGATCGAACCAGAAGCAGTCGATCAGGTAGTAGTCGAACGCGATCCCGAAGTCCCGCTTCCACCGCTCGAGCGCGTCCAGCGCCGCATGCGCCATCTCCGCCGTCAGCTCGACGCTGTCTCCCAGCTCATCGTGAAACCCCCAATCGCAATACACGCTGAACGGCGCCCGTGTGGTCAGCATGGGGCTTCCCTCGCCATCGGCGGGGTCAGGCCGCCGGTTGGGGTGGCGGTTTCGTACATGCGGGCGGCGCGGAGGACGGTGTCCTCCTGGAAGACGCCGCCGATCAGTTGCATGCCGACCGGCAGGCCGGCCGTATTCAGGGCCGCCGGCAGGGACAGGCCGGGCAAGCCGGCAAGGTTCAGCGACAGGGTGTAGATGTCCGCGAGGTACATCGACATGGGGTCGTCGATCTTCTCGCCGATACGGAACGCCGGCGTCGGCGAGACCGGACACAGCAGCACGTCGCAGCGCTTCAGCGCCTCGTCGAAATCGTTCTTGATCAGCCGGCGGACCTTCAGCGCCTTGTTGTAGTAGGCGTCGTAGTACCCCGCCGACAGCGTATAGGTCCCCAGCATGATCCGCCGCTTGACCTCCTCGCCGAAGCCCTCGGCCCGGCTGCGGGAGTACAGCTCGATGATGTCCTCGCACGCCTCGGACGTGCGGTGCCCGTAATGCACGCCGTCGTACCGCGCGAGGTTGCTGGACGCCTCGGCCATGCAGACGATGTAGTAGCACGCCACGGCGAAGGCCCGGATGTGCCCGTCGTCGTCGGTCTCGATGCGGCTGTGCGGAAGAGAGACGTCCACGATCTCCGCGCCGGCCTGTTCGTACGTCTCGGCCGCGGCGCGGATGATCTCGCGCGTCTCGGCGTCGAGGGCGTCGGTGTAGAACTCCTCGGGCATCCCGATGCGGAGGCCCTCGACCGGGCGATCCACCGACGCGGCGTAGTCCGGCACGTCGGACGGCACGCTGGTGGAATCCCGCGGGTCGTGCCCGGCGATCACGCCGGTCAGCATCGCGGCGTCCCGAACGTCTCGGGCCAGCGGGCCGATCTGGTCCAGGCTCGACCCGAACGCCACCAACCCGTAGCGGCTCACGCGACCGTAGGTCGGCTTGAAGCCCACCACGCCGCAGAACGCCGCCGGCTGGCGGATCGAGCCGCCGGTGTCGCTGCCGAGCGCGGCCGCACATTCCCGCGCCGCCACCGCGGCCGCCGAGCCGCCGGACGACCCGCCGGGCACGCGGTCGGTGTCCCAGGGGTTGCGGGTGGGCTTGAAGCCGCTGTTCTCGGTGGAGGAGCCCATGGCGAACTCGTCCATATTGGTCTTGCCCAGCACGACGGCGCCGGCGGCCTCGAGCCGTGTCACGGCCGTCGCGGTGTAGGGCGCCCGGAAGCCCTCAAGCATCCGGGACGAGCAGGTGGTCCTGCCGTAGGTGGTGCAGAGGTTGTCCTTCAGCGCCACGGGCAGGCCGGCGAGCGGGCCGAGCGACTCGCCGGCGGCCCGCGCGGCGTCTACGGCCCGGGCCCGCTCGAGCGCCCGGTCGGCGTGGACTTCGTTGTAGGCGGCGACGGCCGGGTCGCGGCGCTCGATGGCATCGAGGTAGGCCCGGGCGGCCTCTTCGGCGGAAACGTCGCCGGCGGCGATGGCGTCGCGGAGCTGCGTGGCGGTCATGTCGATGGGCGAGCTCATTGGCTGTCCCCGATGACCTTGGGCACCTTGAAGAAGTCGCCGTCGCGGTCGGGCGCGTTGGCGAGAGCGGCGGCGGGGTCGAGCTCGTCGCCGGGGGTGTCGTCTGCCAGGACGTTCCGCAGCTCGACGGCGTGGGGCATGGGCTCGACGCCCTCGGTGTCGAGCTGCTGGAGGGTGTCGAAGTGCGCGAGGATGTCGGCCAACTGCGGGCGGAACACCCGCACCTGCTCGTCGGTAAGCTCGATCCGGCCGAGCCGGGCGACGCGGCGTACGAGGTCGTCGTCGATGGTTTCGGGCATGGGCGATCTCCGGGTTCGCTTCGAGGGCTCCATCATTCCGGATGCGCCGCCCCGTGTCAACGCGGGGAGGACGTGAAGACCGTGGGACCGGGGGGAAGCCCCGGGCGTCTTCCGGTATTCCGGTCCCCCAGTCCTCCGGTTTCACCGGGTATGGCGCATTGACCCCCGCGCGGGGGCGTGCTATAGTGCTGCGATCGTTCGGCACGTCTGCGTCTGTATGAAGGAATGGCATGCCCAAAGGTGACGTCATCGAGGTGGAAGCGATCGTCAAGGCGGCGCTTCCCAACGCCATGTTCCGGCTCGAAATCGAGGTCGGGGAAAACAAGCACGAGATCATCGGTCACATCTCGGGCAAGATGCGGAGGCACTACATCCGCATCACGCCCGGCGATCGCGTGCTGGTCCAGATGAGCCCCTACGACCTGACCAAGGGCCGCATCGTCTTCCGCCAGCGCTGAAGGCGCCCGCGCCGAGGACGCCGGAGCCGGCCCCGCGGCGCGCCTCGCGCCTCCGCGCCGGAGCCTTCACCCCATGAGCCGTCCCGACACGCCGCACCCGCCCGGCCGACTGCCGCCCTGGCTGAAGAAGCGCCTGCCCCGTGGCGGCCGGGACGTCCGCGACCTCCTCAGCGACCTCGACCTCGCCACCGTCTGCGCCGAGGCCCACTGCCCCAACCAGGGCGAGTGCTACGCCTGCGGCACGGCGACGTTCCTGATCCTCGGCACCGTCTGCACGCGAAACTGCGGGTTCTGCGCCGTCTGCTCCGGCCACGCCGGGTCCCTGCGCGAGGATGAGCCCGAGGCCGTCGCCACGGCCGCGGCCCGCATGAAGCTCCGCCACGTCGTCGTCACCTCCGTCACCCGCGACGACCTGCCCGACGGCGGGGCCGGGCACTTCGCACGCACCATCGACGCCATCCGCCGCGAGGTCCCCGACGCCGCCGTCGAGGTCCTCGTGCCGGATTTCCTCGGCCGATGGGACGACCTGGATACCGTCCTCGCGGCCCGGCCGGACGTGCTCAACCACAACGTCGAGACCGTCCCCCGCCTGTACGCGGCCGTGCGCCCCGCGGCGGACTACCGCCGCAGCCTCGACCTGCTCGCCCGCGCCGCCTCGGCCGAGGGCGTGCACACCAAGAGCGGCCTGATGCTCGGCCTGGGCGAGACGGACGAGGAGATCCCCGGCGTCCTGGCCGACCTCCGCGAGGCCGGCTGCGAGATCCTCACGCTGGGTCAGTATCTCGCCCCCTCGCCGGACCACGTGCCGGTGGACCGGTTCGTCCGCCCGGAAGCCTTCGACGCCTGGGGCGAGAGGGCCCGGTCGATGGGCTTCGCGGCCGTGGCGTCGGGCCCGTTCGTCCGCAGCAGCTATCACGCCAGGGACGCCTTCGAGGCCGCCCGCGGCGAGGGCGCCTGAGTCGCGGGGCATTCAGGGGCCGGCCTGGCCGATGGCGGTGAGTTGGCGCCGGGCCCAGGCCCGCCATGCGGGTCGGTCGTCCTGTTCGATGATCTGCCGCAGAAGCCCGTGCAGTTCGCCGGTGCGGTCGCCGCGCTTGTGGAGTGCGCGGGCGAGGTTGGCGGCATAGTGGATGTTGTCGGGCGCGAGGTCGACGGCCTGGCGGTAGTGGTCCACGGCCATGTCGAGCCTGCCCTGGACCTCGCGGACGAGACCGAGGTTGTTGCACGGCTCGGGGTTGTCGGGCAGCAGCTTCCGGGCGAACTCGAACTCCCAGGCTGCCTGGTACCAGTCGCCGCGGCGGTAGTGGATCTTTCCGAGGTTGTTGTGGGCGGGGCCGAACTCGACGTCGGCGGTCAGGGCGCGGGCGAAGGCCTTCTCGGCGCCCTCGAGGTCGTCGGCGGCCAGGCGGGCGAGGCCCTCCTGGTTCTGGCGGCGGGCGGCGGCGGTGTTCCGGCCGGGCTGGGCCGTCACGGTCCGATAGTTGCCCTCGTCGCCTTGCATGGACCAGGGGCCGCAGCCGGGGAGGATGGCGGCGGCCAGGGCGGCCAGGGCGGCACGTCGTGTGGTGGTGGCAAACATACGTCGTCTCGTGGTTTTCAGCGGTCGGAGCCGGCGGGCGAGTAGATCAGGTACGTCAGTGTCGCCTCGGCGTCCCAGAGGTCGCCGCCGCCCTCGCCGCGGGGCGTGCGAAGCCTCAGGTCCCGGACGTTGAGTCCCGAGCCGTCGCTGAGATGGTACAGGAAGGAGGCCAACTGCGGAAGCGGGACGTTGCGAAAGGACAAGGACGTCGGTTTGCGGAGATACGGCGTGTCCCCCACCCGCCTCGGGCCCTGCGGATAGACCCCCACCAGCGCCGATGTGCTCAGCCCCGCCGTCCGCGAGGCCGCCTCGATCCGTTTGCCCAGCTCCTGGACGCCCATCGCCTCGGCGGAGGCGACCTTCGGCCCCTGGCGCAGCCGGCGGATGTCGGCGGCGATCCGCTCGCACGCGGCGAGGTCCGCGGCGGACCGCCGGGCGAGCTCGCGCGCGGCGAGCATCTCCGTGGTGCTCCACGCCGCGGCGATCGCCAGCATCGCCAGCATCACACCGACCAGGACAGCCTGCCGCTTCTGAGGGCTCATCCGCCGCCCCCCTGCTCGCGCTCGTCGACCGGTTCGGCGGTGAACAGGAAGCTGACGCCCTTGCCCCGCAGGGCCTGGGTCTTCGGCGGCTTGACCGCGTAGCCGCCCCGCTTGCGAAGGGCGACGGAGACGCGTTCGGCCTCGACATGGTTGCGGGCCTGGCCGTCAACGCGGAGCAGGTCCGGCTGGATGCTGAGATCCAGGATGCGGAAGCGCAGCCCCGCAGGCAGACTCGCCAGCACGTTCCGCAGGTGCGTCAGGGCGGACGTGGCGAAGGCCGTGCCTGCCCGATCGGCCCCGGCGGCCTGCCCGCCGAGCCCCGCGAGCTTCCGCCGTTCGCTGGCCAGTCGCCGCGGGGGGTTCCGCGGAACGCGCTGATCGGGCAGGGCCTCGCGGAAAACGACTCGCTGCTGCCGCTCGTGGCGAGCGGCCAGGGCCCCGTACTGCCGGGCCCGCCACTGCGTCACGCCGAACACGCAGGCCAGCAGCATCGCCACGGCGGCGGCCAGGGCCGCGACCGGACGGCGGCAGGCCTGGTGCGGCGTCCGCCCCCCCAGCGGGCCGGTGCGGAGATCGATCCAGGGCGAGCCGGCGCCGGCCAGGATGCCCGCGGCCCGCCGCGCGGCGGCCCCGTCGGCATCGGTGCCTTCGACGGTTCGCCACGCGAGCTCGCCATCGGGCGGCTCGCCGTCCCAACCGACGCCCGCGACCACAGGCCGCCGGCCTCGCCCACGCTCAGTCGGGAGGTGCCGCCGGACGGCCTCGCCGTCGTCCGCCAGCCACCGCCAACCGGTCGGCTTGCCCTTGCTCAGTTCGACAACGTCCCAGCCGCCACGTCCGCCGACGACAACGGCGTCTGCCTCGTCGACCCGCCCGGCGGCGTGCTCGGCCGCGAGCAGGGCCGACGGGCAGATATGCTGGACGGGCACGCCGGCGGCCTCGAGCGCGTCGACGATGCCCCGCAGCGGGTCGAGTTCCGCGCAGACCCCGAGCGCCCGCTCGACGCCGGCGGGCACGTAATCGGCGACGGCGTCCTCGGACGAGACGGGCAGGTACTCCTCGAGGCGGTAGCCCATGGCCTTGCGTCGGCCGGTGCGTTCGATGCCCTCGGTCGAGATGACGGCGCAGAGGCACCAGGCCGAGCCGATCGCGAGCACGACCGGCCCGCCGTCCCACCCGAGCTCGCCCAGCCGCGCGGCGACCTCCCGGGCGCGGGCGGCCGTGTCGGCCCCGTCGGCAACGCGCACGTCCTCGGCGCACACGGCGTCGCCCTCGACGGCGGCGACCCGCCAGCCGTCGTCCCCCGCGAACACCACGTGCATCGCGTCTACCATGGGAGGTCTCTCATCGTCGGGGCACCGTCAGCGTCTGCGTCGTGCCGCCGTGGGTCACGGTGACCTTGCCCGGCTCGATGCGGGTGATGGTGACCGTGCGCCCGCCGTCTTCGAGGCGATCGCCCTCCCCGCAGACCTTGATCTTCCGGTCCCGCGTCCAGAACATGGCCATCGAGTTGCCCGGCTCGGCGGCCGTGCCGATCAGGCTCAGCGTGAGCTTCGGCTTGGGCTTCGCGCGGGCCTTGGGCCGGGCAGTCGCGGCCACCTTGGACGGCGGGTCGTAGAGCGGGCGTCGCAGGTCGCGCCCGCAGAGGCGGACCAGCTCGCCCAGCGAGGCCGACGGCGTCTTCCGCTCCGCGGGCGCCGTGGCCGGGGCGGTCGACGGAGCGGTCGACGGGGCGGGCGCATCGGCCGATGCGGGAGCGGGGGCCTCGACGGGCACCGCCAGGCCGCCGGCCAGCACGCCCACCCCGCCGAGGGCCACCAGGGCCGCCGCCAGGGCGATCATCTTCTTCCGCTGCCGCACCTTCATCGGGTCACCAGGTAAACATCCTGCTCTCGCCGGTGCCGCCGGATACGCTCACCGCGAGAGTATACCATGCCCTGCGCCGGCCGCGGGCAACGACCCACAGGCCGTGACAGCGCGAGCGATCGGTCACGTGCTCGGCGATGCGGTCCTTCTGCCCGGCCCCAAGCCCGCGGAGCCTCGACATCACGGATCGAAGGGACGCGTAAGGGTTGCGCCGGCGCGCTTCGAGCAGCGCGGCGGTCATTTGCCCGCCGAGTGCCCTCTCGCAGGCCGCACGGAAGACCGCCGGCGAGGCCCGGCGAAAGCTCACGCGCCCGTCGCCCCAGCAGGTCAGGGCCGAAGCCGCCCCGGCCCGGCCGGGCCCGCCCAGGAGCTCCCCGGGAGAGACATCCTCGAAAACCTGCCCGTACGCGGCGACCTCGGGCCGGTCGCTGCCGCCGTCGTCGGACGCCGACCCCGCCACGCGCGGGCGGAGGCTCACGCGCCGCGCCACGCCGGCCGCGCTCTGCCTGACCACGCTGCGCGCGATCCGCTGGGCGTCGGCCAGGCCGCGGGCGTCAAGCAGTTCGTTGACGTTGACCTTCGCCTGCTCGTCGGTGAACACGAGCTCGTAGTCGGTCCCGGCCAGTCGGCAGGAGACGTGCAGGGCGGGCATGGGAGGCCTGGCGTAGCCGGTGGGATTGGGCCCGCCGGTCCCGCCGCCCGGACGCGGCCCTTTCTCGGCGGCGTCGAGCAACTTCTCGACGTGCCCGAGGAAGGTCGCCCGGCAGCTCGTGACGGCCCAGCGGCGCTGGAGCTCGCCAACGGCCTCCTCCGACGCCACCGCCCGCAGGATGCTCCGCCGCGCCAGACCGGTCAGGGCGGCCCCGGCGATCAGCACGAGCATGAGCGTCAGCAGCAGCGCGAACCCCGGTTTCCATCGAGTCGGCCGCATCATCCGCCCCCTCCCTGGACCGTGACAATGTGGTCCCAGTCGGGGTCCTCGCCGTCGCCGGTCCACGCCCTCAGCCGCCAGATCAGCCCGCGTATGCCCCCGCCGTCGAGCCCGGCGTCGGGACCGTACACGTCGCGCGACGCGTCGTCGGAGTCCGTCGAGGCACCGCCGCCGGCGACCTCGACGCGGTAGAACCAGCAGTTGCCGGCGATGGCCCACTTCAGCCCGCTCGCCTCGGCCGCCGCACCCAGCGGCGGGGCCCTCTTCTCGCCACGGGAGCCCTGTTGGACCGAGCCACCCCCGCCCTTCCAGCGGAAGTACCATTTGCCGTTGACCAGCACGCGGTCGTGCGGCCGGACGCTCGAGGCCGGCGGGTTGGCAGTCGGGATCCTCGGCTGGGAGACGCTGCGGTCGGACTCGACCTCGGCGGGGAGGTCCAGTTCGTCGGCGGGGTCGCCGAGGCCCTCGGCGAACAGCACCAGCTCGAACCGCCGGATGTCCCGGCAGACGAGGTCCCGTTGCACGTGACGGTTGGTGAGCACGTCGAGGGCCTCCTGGCGGCGGACCAGCCAGGACCGCCCGGCGACGTCGGCAATCCGGTAGACCACCCGGACCGGCCGATGGGTCCGCCGTCGCCTGTCGGCGTCGAGGGCCAGACAGCCGATCAGCTCCACCTCGCTCTCGCCGAGCATGTTCGTTTCCGCGGCGTGCTGGAGGTCCTCGCGGAGCAGGCCCAGCCAGTGCTCGACGGCGTCCTCGCCGGCCGCCCGCGACGAGGCCGCCTCGGCCGCGGCCGACAGACCTCCCGAGAGCCCGTCGGCGCCGAGGTCGGCGACCACGGCAAGCACGCCGACCATCAGCAGCGCCGACAGCACGGTGGCCATCAGCAGCTCCAGCAGCGTGAATCCGCGTGAGGCGCTCATGGCCGCACTCCCCTGCCCGACTGGCCCCCGGCGGGCGGGGGCGCTTCGTTGGGGTCTTGCGGAGCGGGGGGCAGGACGAGGTCCACGTCGACGAGCATGCGGTCGGCGTCGTCGAGCCCCTCGGCCTCGGGACCTCCGAGGATATCGCGGACCTCCAGGCGGACCACGCGGGCGCCGAGTCGCTCGATCGGCGGGTTGGGCACGCGACGCGTCCGCCAGGCCAGCGAGGCGTTCGCATCCTCGCCGGATACCCCCACCGGCACGCCGTCCCCCCCGGTCCACCACTGCGAGAGCAGCTCGTCGGCCAGGCGCACCGCGACCTCACGCCGCGCCGTCAGCGCAAGCTGACGCGTGTGACGAGCCTTCGCCAGCACCACGCCGACCAGGATCGTCCCCAGAATCGCGATCGCGGCGACGACCTCAATCAGCGTCAAGCCCGCCGGCCGTGAGAAGCGAGAACAGCTTGTCGATGTCCCTGTCATGTTCGATCAACGTTGCCTGGCCCGTCAGGCCCGAGACGACGATCCATCCGGTGTCGTTCCTTTCGGCGGGCGCGCCCCGGCCGGTTGCCCGGCGCGGCGCCAGCCGCACGGCGTAGGTCACGCTGCGCCCGCGGGCGGAGAACGGAATCTCCGCCTTGCCGGCGCTGACCGCCGGCCAGCCCCTCCCCCGTCCGGAGCCCGGACCCGCCCGGGCGATCTCCACACGGTCGATGCGGACCTCGGGGGGAATGGCCAGCGGATGGGCGGCCTCGCGCCGGCCTCGCTCGCCCACCATCCACCTCTGGATGCGGTGTGCGTCGAGATCGAAGCTCAGCAGGCAAGGCCGGCCCCGGCACTGGGCGGCGAGACGGGTCATGCGATCGGCATGTGCGATCTGGCCGAAGGCCCCGCCGCGGGCGACGTCGCGCGCGTCGCCGGCGAGCGACCACGCCACGGCGGCGGCGAGCAGGCCCAGCAGCACGACGGCCACCATGACCTCGATCAGCGTGAAGGCCCGCCGGGGCATGGTTCACGCCCCCTCGGCCGGGCCGTCCACCTCGCCGAGGTCGGTGGAGAGGATGTCGGCGTTGATGCCGTCCCCCCCCTGGCGTCCGTCGGCGCCGTAGCTGATGACCTCGAAGGGCGCTTCCTGGCCGGGGCTGTTGTACTCGTAGGGGTTGCCCCAGGGATCGATGCGGGTCTTGATCGGCAGCTTCGAGAGCCCTTCGTCGTTGCCGGGGTAGCGGCTGTGCTTGTTGCGGTAGTGCTCGACGGCGCCGACGATAGTGGCGATGTCCGACTTGGCGCGGTTGATCCGCGCCTCGTCGACGTAGTCGGAGACCTTCAGCGCCACGGCGCCGGCCAGCAGGCCGATGATGACGACGACGACCATGATCTCGATGAAGGAGAAGCCGCCGCGTCGGGTGCCGCCGCCCCGGCCGTGCTGCGCCGGATGGATTGCGTTAGAGAACATCACCAGCCTCCAGGATGGGAAGAATCGTCGCGAACGCGATGAAGCCGACGAGGATGGCCAGCAGGATCATCATCAGCGGCTCCAGCAGCGTCGCCAGTCGCGTGGACGCAATGTCCACCTGCGTGTCGTAATCTGCGGCGAGGTCTTCGAGCATCTCTTCCAGTCGCCCGGAGGCCTGGCCGACGGCGAAGACCTGGATGACCAGCGGAGGGAAGGCCTCGGTCTTCTCCAGGGCCGCGGCGATGTCCCGCCCGGCGAAGACCGCCCGCTCGCAGGCGACGAGGGCCTCGCGGAGCACGCGGTTGTGCACCGTCCGCTGGGCGATCTGCACGGCGCGAACGAAGACCACGTCGTTCTTCAGCAGCGTGGCCATCACCATCGACATCCGGGCGATCGCCTGCTTGCGGATCAAATCGCCCAGCAGCGGGACCTTGAGCTGCAAGCGGTGCCACCGCATCCGACCGTCCTCGGTCCGCAGCACGGCCGAGGCGCCCAGCGCCAGGCCGATCCCGCCGCCCAGCAGCAGCCACCACCAGCCCAGGAGGAACTCGCTGACGCCGCGGACGATGACGGTGGCCGTCGGAAGCGTCTTGCCGCTGTCGACCAGCACGCTGAGGAGGTTGGGCACGACGTAGGTCATCAGGAAGATGCTCACGCCGACGCCGGCGGTCATCACGATGGCGGGGTACATCAGCGCCGAGGCCACGCGGTTCTTCAGCCCGGCCGACCGGCGGCGAAACTCCACCAGCCGCGCCATCGCGGCATCCAGCGTGCCGGCGTTCTCGCCGACGTCGATGATGCTGACGGCCAGTTCGTCGAACAGCGCCGGCTGGAGGGCCATGCCCTCGGCGAGGCCCCCGCCGGCGGAGACGTGGTCGCGAAGCAGCAGGATGGCCCGCTGGAAGCTGCCGGTGTGCTGGCGGGTGATGGTGTCCAGGGCGTCGAGCAGGGGGATGTCGGCGCCCAGGAGGGTGGACATCTCCTGATAGAACCCGGTGACGTTCGCGCCCTGTCGTGAGGCGCGGTAGCGGTCGAGCAGGCTCGCGCCGCCGGAGGGCGCCTGCTCGGTGACGTCGCGTATGGCAAGCCCGCGCGCGCGAAGCTGGTCGCGCGCCTGGCGGGCGGAATCGGCGGTGATCGTCCCGCGGACTTGCGAGGCCCGTCCCCGCCCCGTGCGGCTGGCCGTGTAGACGTACACCGCCATCAGAACGTCGTCCTCACCGACACGCGCATGACCTCGTCCAGCGTGGTCTCTCCGGCAGCGACCTTCATCAGCCCGTCGTCGCGCAGGCTGTGCATCCCCGCCGACAGGGCCGCCCGGCTGATCTCCGCCGCCGTCGCATGGCGCTGGATGAGTTGGTGGACCTCTTCGTCGGCGGTGAGCAGCTCGAAGCATCCGGCCCGGCCGTGGTAGCCCGTTCCCCGACACGCCGGGCACCCCGTGCCCTTGCGCAGGCGCGGCCGGTCCGCCGGGGCGGGCTGCCAGCCGACGGCCTCCAGCTCGGCGGGGTCCGGCTGGTAGGGGCGGCGGCACTGGCGGCAGACGCGTCGTACGAGCCGCTGGGCCAGCACACCGACCAGGGAGCTGCTGACGAGGTACGGCTCGATGCCGAGGTCCAGCAGGCGGGTGACGGCGCTGGCGGCGTCGTTGGTGTGCAGCGTGCTGAAGACAAGGTGCCCGGTCAGGGCCGACTGGATCGCCATCACCGCCGTCTCGTGGTCGCGGATCTCGCCGATCATCACGATGTCCGGGTCCTGGCGCAGCACGCTGCGCAGGCCGCTGGCGAAGGTCATCCCCCGTTTGTCGGAGATCTGGATCTGGCTGATGCCCTCGAGCTGGTACTCGATCGGGTCCTCCAGCGTGATGATGTTCTGCTCGGTGGAGTTGATCTGGCCCAGCGCGGCATAGAGCGTGGTCGTCTTGCCCGAGCCGGTTGGACCGGTCACCAGGATCAGCCCGTGCTCGACGCGGATCAACTGGGCGAACCGGGCGAGCGTCCGGTCGTCCATGCCCAGCTCCTCCAGCGTGTACAGCCGCACGCTCTTGTCCAGCAGGCGGATCACCACCCGTTCGCCGTGACTGGCCGGGACCGTCGAGATCCGCAGGTCGATCACGCGGTCGCCGACCTGGACGGTCGCCCGCCCGTCCTGGGGAAGGCGCTTCTCGGCGATGTTCATCCGGGCCATGACCTTCACGCGGCTGACCAGTTCCTCCTGGACGGCCGGGGGGAGGTCGAAGACGTCGAACAGCACGCCGTCGATCCTCATGCGGACAACGAGGCGCTGCTCGTAGGGCTGGACGTGGATGTCCGAGGCCTCCTGCTGGACGGCCTCGAAGAGCATCAGGTTGACCAGCTTGATCACCGGCGCGCGGTCCGCGACGTTGAGGAGGTCTTCCCGGCCTTCGAGCCCGCGGACCTCCTCGATCACGGTGTCGTGGTCGAGCTTCTCGACGAACTCCTGCGCCGCGCCGGTCTGCCGGCCGTAGGCCTCGTTGATCGCCACGCCGAGGGGCTTCTCGGCGGCGGGAACGACGTCGATGGCGCCGCCCAGCCAGCGCCGCAGGACGTCGCGGGTCTGCTCGTCGGCGGGCTCGACCATGGCGACGCGCATCCGCTCGCCGCCGCCGGCGAGGCCCAGCACGCCCTTGGCCCGCGCGAAGCCGATCGGCACGCGGTTGACGAAGCGCGCCGAGGCGTGCTCGCGCCCGAGGTCGACGATCCCCTCGGCCGGGAGCGGCGGCGTCTCACCGGCGGCCTCGCCGGGCGGGGCGTCGTCGATGTCCGTGTTGTCCTGAAGCGGGGAGATCATCGGTCACCTGTCGGGCGCGGTCAGGGGATCTCTACCGGCTCGCTGGCGGGGTAGTCGGCGGTCAGTTCGGCCCGCCGCCCGGCTTCCCGGGAGAGGACCTTCAGGTCGCGGAACTTGTCGTCGCGCAGGATGACGGCGCGGATGAAGACGAACAGCGTGGACTCCCTGCCGTCGAGGCTGCGGTTGCTGAAGAGGTACTCCACCAGCGGGATGCTGCCGAGGCCGGGCACGCGGTCGACGCTCTCCTGGAAGTTCTCGCGGGTGAGCCCGCCGACGACGATGGTATGCCCGTTGGGAATCGTGGCCTCGCTCTTCAGCGAGTTGGTCTTCCGCGAGGGCGGCAGCCTGTCCGTACCGTCGTCCTCGAAGCTGCTCAGCGTGATCTCGTACTCGAGCTTGAGGTGGTCGCCCTCGCTGATCTGCGGCGTGACGCTGATGTTCGTACCCGCCGAGGAATACCCGCCGAAGCTCGTCGTCGAGACGGTCGTCGAGGCGTTGACGCTGGAGTACGGCTCCTCGGTCTGGCTGACCAGCGATCCGGTGGCGTTGTCGTTGACCAGCATGCTCGGGCGGGCAACCACCTTCGCCCGCGAGTCGGACTGGAGGGCGTGAATGATCACGTCGGCGATGTCGGCGCTGAGCAACGCGCCGTTGAACCCCACGCCCGGCTTCAGCGTCAATGCGCCGGTGGCGGCGTCCACCTCGCTGAGGCCGAAGGAACTGAACTTCAGCGTCCGCCCCTCGCCGCCGTCGACCTCGTCGGTTCGGGAGAACTCCACGCCCAGCGAGAAGCCGTCGGTCGTGTCCAGCGTGACGATGGTCGCCTCGATGAGCACCTGGGGCCGGCGAACGTCCAGCCGCTGGATGAGCTTCTCGTAGACCAGGTGCACGGCCGGGTCGGCGATGATGATGATCGTGTTCGACGCCTCGTCGGCCATCACGCGGGCGTCGGGCAGTTCGAGCGCCCCGCCGCCGGCAGCCCCGTCCCCGGCCGGCTTGTCGCTCTGCCGGTGCGGGTCGTTGACCTCGGCCTCGGTGGGGCCCCGGATCGGCCGCTCGGACTCGGCGGGCGCCTGGACCTCGACGGCCACGCCGTCCACGGCGAGGGCGCCGAGCCCCTGGCCGCCGATGTTCTGCAGCGTGCCCAGCACCTCGGCGGCCTTGGCGTTCTGGAGGCTGTAGAATCGGATGGGGCTCTGCTCGGTCGGCACGGGCTTTTCCAGTTGCTCGACCAGCGAGACGATCCGCTCATGGATCTCCGGCGTGGCCGTGGCGATCAGCAGATTGGCCTCGCGGTCAACGACGGAATCGTACCATCGCTTGGCCGCCGTCTCGCCGATCAGCGTCCGCACGAGCCGATCCACGCGGTCGGGCCCGGCCTGGGACAGCGAGTAGGTCCGCGTCTGGAGCCCGAGGCCCACGTCCAGGGAGGCGATCAGCTCGATGGCCTCGGCGGCCCCCTGCTGCCCGCCGACGACGACGACCTGGTTGGTTCGCTCGTCCGGCAGAAGGGTCGCGCCGGCCTCCCGGGCGTCCCCGCGGGCCTTGGAGCGCCCCGAGAGGATCTTCGTAACCTGCTGCGACAGGTCGGTGGCCTCCATGTGCTTGACGGGGACGAAACGCGTCTCCACCTCCCGGCCCGGGCGGTCGAGCAGGGCCATCAGCCCCTCGACCCGGCGGATCTTGTCGGCGTAGTCGGTCACGAGGATCATGTCGTGCTCGCCAAGCTCGACGAAGCTGCCCGAGCCGGAGAGGAAGGGCTTGACCACGCTGGCCACACGCTTGGGGCTGGCGTGCTTGAGCCCGAAGATGCGCGTCACCACGGCGGTCAGCGCGACCGGCGGCGGGGCCTCGCCATCGGGGTCAGGCGCGGTGGAGATGTCCGGGAGGCTCTTGACCGGCGCAATCCGCATCATGCCCGGCACGGCCGTGGGAGACATCGCCAGCCCCTTCATCCGCAGCACCCCGCCCAGCAGCGTCATCAGCGAGTCGGCGGGGATCTTGTTGGGGCCCTTGATCGTGACCTTCCTCGCGCCGAGCTGCTCGTCGTAGAGGAAGTTGACGCCCTGCCGCTTGCCGACGTACTCGATCAGGACCTTCAGGTCCACGTCCTCCGGGAACGTGAGCGCCACCATGTTCGGCTCGTCGGCGGCGGGGATCGAGGCCGGGGCCGTGGTCTGGGCGGCCGCGGGGAGGATCAGCGCAAGCAGGCTGCAGGCCATCCACGCCCCCCTCCGGAAGCATGTTCGGTCAGTCATGGTGTCTCCCGCGGACGGGTGTTGTCCCGGCCGCGACCTCCGTTGTCGGGCCTACGCGGCCTTGGCGACGCGTTCGACCTGCTCGAGGTACTCCTGGATGTTCTCACGGTAGTTCTTCTGCTGGGCGGCCCGCAGCAGGGGCAGGGCCTCGCGGTACTTGCCCTGCTTGACGAGGACCTGGGCGTGGCGGACCTTGGCGTCGGCCTCGTAGTCGTCGATCTGGGCCGCCCGCTCGAAGTAGAAGATGGCCTTCTCGGGCTTGTTGCCGCGCGAGGCGTGCTGGCCCAGCAGGATCAACGCCTCGCCGTCCATCGGGTCGAGTTCGACGATCTCCTTGAGCACGCGGGCCTCCTCCTCGCCGGCGCCGGCGGCGACGGCGATGCGGGCGCGAAGCTTGAGCAGGTCCTTGCGGTCGGCGATCTCGAGCTGATCGCCGCGGAGCTGCTCGATCTGCTCGACCAGCCGGCGGGTCTCGTCCAGGGCCCCTCGCGAAGCCAGGACCCTCGCGGCATTGATCGCACGGCCGGGCTTGGCGTCGGCGTCCTTCTTCATCGCCCGCGTGTAGGACCCGACCGCGAGGTCGTACAGCTCTTCGTTGACGTAGATGTCACCCAGCATGTTCAGGTTCGCGGCCGTGGTCTTGCCCATGCGGTCGACCAGCTCGAGGTTCTCCGCCGCGCGCATCGGCTTGTCCATGCCCACGTACGCGTTGGCCTGGATCGCCCACAGGTCGGCGCGGTCGGGGTACTGCTTGATCAACTGCCCGCACAGCGCCACCGCCTCGGCGTACCGCCCCTGGCGGAAGAAGCTCTGCACGAGGCCCTTCTTCCAGTCCAGCGTCCCGGGGTCCAGCAGGATGGCCATGCGATAGGCGGACTCGGCCGCGAGGGTGTTGCCCGTCGTGGCGTTGGCGAAGGCGAGCAGGCCGTAGGTCAGCGCGTCGCCGCCTCCCAGCTCGATCACGCGGGTCAGCGACGGCAGGGCCTTGCCGAAGTCGTTGCGGCGGACGTGGATCAGCGCGAGGTTCTTCCAGGCCCGGCGGTACTTGGGGTGCTGCTCGATCGCGGCGCGGTAGGCCTTCGCCGCCTCGTCCAGCCGCTCCTGCTGGAAGTACAGGTTGCCCAGCGTCATGTCGAAGGTCGCGCTGGCGGCGTCGCCGGCGACGATCTTCTCGAGCATCGCCGTCGCTTCCTTGCCCTTGTCCTGCTGGATGAGCTCCATGACCGCCGTCATCTGCTCCCGCTCGGGGTCGGTGAGCTTGGGCTCCAGGGCGGTCTCGGCGGCATAGCTGGCGGCGAAGTCCCGCTGGAAGTTCGGGTCGTTCCAGACGTCCAGCGCCTCGCTGCTCATCGCGTACTTCACCGGCTTGGACGGACCCGACGCCAGGGCCGGATCGTTGGCGTCGTCCGCCGGCTGCGTCGAGGCGGCCTCGGCCTCCTTCTCCTTCTGGCGGGCCTTGCTCAACTCGACGATCCACCCCGCGACGGAGGAGATCTCCTCTTCGCGCATGGTCTCGCACCCGGCCAGCGCGGCCGCGACGAGGGCCAGGGCGAGGATCAGGGCGCGGCTCGCGGCGGATGCGGTGGGGTGTCCTTGGTCTGGGGTCTGCACGGTCGATGTCCTCACGGTCAGAGCTTGGGGAACACGATGGGAACGCGCATGCGGAACCGGACGGGCTCGCCGTTGCGCTTGCCGGGCTCGAACTTCCACTGTTTCAGGGCCGCCAGGGCCGGCTGCTCGAAGAGCGGGTCGGTCGAGTGCTGGACGATGGGGTTCACCACGCGTCCGCGCTCGTCGACCATGAAGATGATGTACACCTTCCCGGATGTCCTGCGGAGCCTCTGGCGGACCTTCGGGCTGAGCATGGGTCCGGGCTGGTAGAGGATGCGCGGCTTCTGGTCCAGTTCGGACATCTGGAAGACGTCCTGCGAGCCTTTGCCGGACCCGACGGCCTTGGAGAGGTCCACCGCCAGGGTCCCGCCGAACCCCCCGCCGCCCATGCCGGCGTTGAGGGCCATGTCGAGCTGCTCCAGGCTCAAGTCCTGGGCCGGCTGCTCGTCCAGCTCGGGCTTCTCCTCGGGCTCGGGCTCCTCCGGCGGCTCCTCTTCCTCGGTCTCGACGGGCGGGGGCGGCTCGAGGGTGGTCACCGTCGTGTAGGACATCTGGTCGGTCGGCGGCTTGCTGATCGTCTGCATCACCGGCAGGATGAGGAAGAACGCCAGCGTCAGGGACGCGGCGCCCACGATCACCAGGAATCGGTGGAACAGCCAGCCGATCACGGATGTCTTCTTCTGCTTCCTCATGGCGCTGCCCTATCGCTGTTTCTGCCTGGTCGCCAGGCTGACCTTCTTCGCCCCGCCGAGCTTGGCCTGGTCTATGATGCGGACCAGCGTGCCGGACTGGGCGGCGCTGTCGGCCTGGATGATCACGGGCACGTCTTCCTTCTGGAGCATCCGGCGGACCAGCGGCTGGACGCCGCTGACGCCGATGTCCCGCCCGCCGTAGACGACCGCGCCGTCGGCGGTCAGGGCGATCAGGATGCTCGTCTTCTCCAGCGGCCCGCCGGACGAGGCCGTCGGTTTGTCGACCTCCACGCCGGTCTCCTCCACGAACGTCGTCGTGACGATGAAGAAGATCAGCAGGATGAACACGCAGTCCATCAGCGGGGAGATGTCGATGCCGGTCTCCTGCCCGCTGTCGGCGCTCATCTCACGAAAGCGTCCCATGGGCTCCCTTCCTCTCGCGGCGCATGGTGCGGTACTGGTGCTGGGCGCAGACCGTCTCGAGGTGCGCCAGGAACGACTTGTAGCGATCGTGCTTCCGAGCAAGCTGGTACTGGAGGAACAGCCCCGGCAGGGCGATGATCAGTCCCGTCTCGGTGGTGATCAGCGCCTCGGAGATGCCCGCGGCCACCAACCCCATGGTCTTGTCGCCCCCGGACCCGGTGGCCAGGGCGCCGAACGTCGAGAGCATGCCCGTCACCGTGCCCAGCAGCCCCAGCAGCGGGGCGGCGCCGACACAGATCTTCATGACCTTCAGGTCCCGCTCGAACGGGGCGATCTCGGTCGCGCGGAGCTCCTCGAAGTACAGGCTCGTGTCCTTGAGGCTCGTCCCGCCGGTGGCGAAGTCCAGCAGTTCGCCGACCGGGCCTTTTCGCTCCGAGGGCTGCGCGATCCAACGCCGCCATGTCTTCTCCGGGACCGACAGGAAGCCCTTGGCGCGCAGCCGCAGGTGCATGTTCACGCCGAGGGCGAACAGGACCATGGCGATGGTGGCGATACCCACCATGGCCCATCCGCCGGCCAGCCAGATGGTCAGGGCCTGCTCCCACAGGACCCCCATCTGCTCGCCGAGCGTGTCCATGTTCACGATTGCCGTCATCGGTGCCTGCATCCCGCCGGCGGCGCTCACACGCCCGCCAGCTCCAGCGAGTCCTCGACCTCGTCGTCCGACGACGCGCGGGGCGTCCGCCGCGACTTGCTGACCTGGTTGACGAACGCCACGGCCGCCTTCTCCATCTGGTCCACGACCGAGCGGGCCTTGCGGGAAAGGAACGCGTGCAGCAGCAGCGAGGGGATCGCCACGATCAGCCCGAACTCCGTCGTGATCAGCGCCTCGGAGATGCCTCCCGAGAGCGTCTTGACGTCGCCCGAGCCGTACACCGTGATCAGGCGGAACGTGTTGATGATGCCCGTCACCGTGCCCAGCAGCCCCAGCAGCGGCGCCGAGGCCGCCGCGATGGCGATGAACGGAAGGAACCGCTGGAGCTTCAGCCGCGTGGCCAGCACCGTCTCGAACATGACCTCCTCGATCAGCTCCCGCGGCTCGCGAAGGTGCTGGACGCCCACGTCCAGCATCTTGCCCACCGGGCCCTTGATCCTGGCGGCCCTGCGGCGGACCTCGTCCTCGTCGCCGCTGCGGACCGCGTTGAGCAACGCGTTGAGCCGCGCCTGTGACGGCGTGCGGAGGAAGACCAGGCTCAACCACTTGTACAGTGCCACCAGCAACGCCGCGGCCGCCATGCCGAGGATCGGCACCATGACAGGCCCGCCCTTCTGGATGTGCTCCCAGACGGTCTGCTCGGTGGATTCGACCTTGTGGGCGTTGCCCTCGGTGGGGTCCAGGGGGAAGTGCCCGTCGCCGGTCTCGATCAGCGCCCGCGCGGCGGCGGCGTCTTCGGGGTTGGCGAAGGGCACGACGGAGGGCTCGTCGGAGTTGACGCGCTTCATCACCGTCCCGACGGTCCGGCCGTCGTCGGAGCCGAAGATCGCCTTCGGCCCGACCATCACGAAGGTGCCCGGCTTGACCATCTCGTTCTCGTCGACGGCCTCGCCCCCGAACATCGTGCCGCCCAGCGCGTCCTCCAGCCGGCCCAGGGACGCACGGATCACCGCCAGTTGGGCCTCGAAGACCTCGTCCTGCGAAAGGTTCGTGTTCTCCGTCGCCAGCGTCGCGTCGGCCAGCACCTGCTGGTACCGCTGCTTCTCGGCGATGTGCAGCCCGGACTCGAAGTTCCGGACGTACTCGCTCAGCAGGTTGGACAGGTAGAGAGACTCCTTCTTCCGGGCATCGATCTCGCTGTTGAGGTTCGTGATCGACAGCGTGCGGGTGTCCAGCGTGCGGGTGGTCTGCTGGAATTCGCGGCGGACGGCCTTGAGCTCGGCCTCCAGCTCGTTGAGCTTGCGGGTCAGCGGAAGCTTCTCCAGGGCGACCTGCTCCTGCACGTCCCGCAGCTCCGCGAGGCTCTCCTTGAGCTGCTGCTGGACCGTGCGAGACGCCTTGTCGAACGCGCCGTCCTCGGCATCCGCCGACGTCGGCGACGACGGCTTCCCCGCGGCGGCCGCGCCGGAGGCCGGCGCCTCGGCCCCGCCGGCGGCGAGGTCCTCCAACGCCACCGGCTGCGTCGACGGCTGCGTGGCCGGTCGCGTCCCGGGCTGGATCGCCGGCTGCGTGGCCGCGGCACGGAGGCCCGCCGGCTGCGTCGACGGGGAGGGCATCGCGGCCGGTCGCGTCGACGGGGCCAACATCGGCGCCGCCGGCGGGTCAGCCGGACGGGCGGCCGGACGACTGGCCGGCTCCGGCGGGACCACGATGACACGATCGGCCTTGCCGGCGTCCGCAGCGCCAAAGGCCTCCACGAGCCCGATGGTCGCGACGAGCACCACACACATGATTGAGCTTGTTCTTCTCACGGTGACTGACCTATCCCGCTCACTTGACCTTGACCGGCAGGCGGACGAACGCCGCCACCTCTTCGTTGTTCAGGATCGCGATCGCCCGGGCGATCCGGTCCGCCGCCTCGTTGCGAGACTGCCACGACCAGCCCTCCGCCGTGGGCGCGCCCACACCCGCCACCGTGCCGTTGCCCCCGACATAGAAGCCCCGGCTGATGCCGACGTACACGGCCGTGACCTGCGCGGCCTCACCGTCGGCGAGCTCGCGGACCTCGTTCTGCACCTCGAGCTTGCTATGGAACTTGTTGACCATGTTCAGCACGCCCAGGACGTTCTGGAACCGCTGGGAGGCCGACAGGTCCGTCTCCTCCGTATCCTCGGGGAACCGCTGGCTCAGCGGGCGGACCTTCTGGCGGATCGGCTCGGGCAGGCGGGCCAGCAGCTTGCTCGAGCGGGTCTCCATCGTCGCGAGGGCCTCGCGCAGCGTCGACGAGGTCTTCTTCAGCTTGTCGTTCGTCCCCGACAGCTTCTCCCGCTTGGCCTCGGTCTCGGCGATGCCCTTCTCCGCCGCGGCGATCTTCTTCCGCAGCGAGGAGACCTCCCGCTGGATCAGCTCGATCCGCTCGTGGAGCATCTCCTTGGCCAGCGCCAGGTCCCGGCGCTCCTTGGCGATCGCACGCTGGGTGTCGACCCACTTGGTCAGCGCCTCCCGCGTGCGGTCCACCGGCTCGGCGTCGTCGGGGGCGCCGGCGGCCCAGGAGGCCAGCCCGCATGCCGAGGCAAGCATGGCCGCCGCGAGGGCCAGCGCCGCCGTCCCCGGCCGGCGGGTGCGCCCCGTCGGCATCGAGCGGCTGTTCTGTGGTGACGTGTCTCTCATACCGGCATGATCTCCTGTTGCCCGGCGCCGCGGGCATGGTCGCGCGGCGACCCTAGAATTCCGCGCTGAGGCTGACCGAAAACTCCACGCCCTTTCTGTAGGACGTCTTGACCTTGTCGCCTTCCTTCACGTACACGGAGCGGTACACTTCCTGGATTTCGGGATTTGTGAGATTCTTGGCCTTGAACTTCACCGTCCAGATATCGTTGAGCTTCTGGGAGAAGGTGAAGTTCAGCGTCCCGTATTCCTTCTCGTATACACTGGGAATGAAGTTCCCGCCGGACTGCCCCGCGCCGGCGACCAGCATGTCGCCGCGCACGGTATAGAAAAGGCCCACCTTCGTTCCCCATTCGGGGTGCTCGTACGTGGCGTACAGATTGTAGAGCCGTTCCGGGGCGTTGGTCATGTCGCGGCTCTTCATCGGGGCGCTGAGCGCCGCCAGCAGCGCCTGTTCGGACTCGGGAATCTGGACCTCCGACTCGATGAACGTCGCATTGCCCCCCACCGTCAGGCCCTCGAGCTCCTTGACGAACTCCCCGAGCTTCTGTCGGACCTCGATCTCCACTCCGGTCAGTTCGCCCTCGGGGTAGTTCACCGGCCTGGTGAAGACGAAGCTGGCGATCTCCTGGACGTACTCGATCGGGTCGATCACGTCCTTGTGGAACCAGGACACCGAAACGAGCCCGCCCTGGTAGGGCACGAAATCCAGGCGCAGGTCGTAGTTCTCCAGTGCGCTCATCTTCAAACCGGGGTTGCCGATGAACACGTCGCCGCCGAGGTACTCGGTCTGCTGAATCGGCGAGAGTTCCTTGAACGTCTGCCGGGCCACCGTGCGGCTGTAGGAGCCCCGCAGCGTGAGGTCGTCGAACATCTTGAAGACGAACCCCAGCGAGGGGAGCATATCCTCCTGCTCGAACGCCACGTCCGCGGCGCCGGGGGTCAACGTCAGCGAGCCGTCGGCTCCGGGGGGAACCCACTGGGCGTTCTCCTCGGGGGTGTTGACGATGCTCAGCTCGGTCGTCTCGTACCGCGTACCATAGATCAGGTTGAGGAACGGGCAGACCGGCAGGTCCATCATCCAGTACCACGCCGAAATCCGCTGCTCGCCCTCGTAGTCGACGTCCACCTCGCCCGGCTCCATCGGGTGGTCTTCGAGTGGCCAATGGGCGCTCCAGAGGTCGTCCCATTCCCCGAAGTAGTTGGCGTTCGTCTCGCCGAAGTTGCTGAACGACTCCTGCTCGTAGGTCCGGAAGGTCTCGTCGTGGAACACGCCCAGCTTCACGTAGCCCTCGTTGCGGCTCCACTGCTCGAAGGGGAACTTCGCGTTGATCGAGAACTGGTCGCTCTCCTCGGAGATCTCCTTCCATACCCGCTGAAGGTTGCCCATGTTGAAGCTCGAGGTGGGCTTGACCTGCGAGTGCACCGCCGGCAGCGTGAACGGACCGAACTTCCGGGCAGGTGACCATTGCGTGGAGAACAGGCGCTTGTCCGGCTGGTACATCCCCGCCGCGCTGCTGGCCACCACCCAGTCGAACTCCGGCGGCAGGACCATCAGGAACTCCTGGACCCCGACCTCGCCGATCGGCAGCGTGTGCATGCCGCTGACCTGAAGCGTCTCGGTCATCCGCTCGGTGTACTCCACCGTCTCGTTGCGCCGACGGGGAGCCTGGCCGGTCTGGCCAGGCCAGTCGTGCAACTGCCCGCGCGTGTCCTCGGCATTGGTCGCGCTGGACTCGGCGATGTGCGTGTACATGTAGACGACGTCGATCTTCTGATCCAGCGCCTCGGCCCCCACCACGGCGAGGCCGCCCCATTGCACCTCCTCGCTGCCCTGGGTCACGTCGAACAGCGATGTGTAGAATTCCCCCTGCCGCGGCGTGCCCTGGCTGTACTTCGGCGTCAGCGGCTCGCCGGGGTTGTCCACCCAGTACTTGTCGTCGATGCCGTTGTCGTGGAACGAGCTGTCCCGCTTGTAGTACATGTTGCCGAAGCCGCCGATCTTCACGCCGTTGTCGAAGACGTGCTTGCCCCCCGCCGCCAGCGACCAGCTCGACTCGATCGGCCCCTCGTCACTCGATACCCCCACCGGGCCGCCGAAGGGCCCCTCTGCGGGGATCTCGTTCTTCTTCGCCGACACGCACGTGTTCGTGTTGCGGTCCTGGTAGATCAGGTAGTCCTCGTTGAAGGCGACCTGGCGGTTGACCCCGGCGCCGACGCTGATCTTCAGCATCGTCTCCTCGGGAATGCCCTTGAGCACCACGTTCACCGCACCGCCCGAGGCGTCCCCCTGCTGGTCCGGCGTGAAGGTCTTGCTGACCTGGATGCTCTCGATCACCGCCGAGGGAAACTGATCCAACTGCACCGCACGCTTGTCGGCGTCGGCCGTGGGCAGGCGCACGCCGTTCATCTGCGAGTTCACGTACCGGTCCGGCAGGCCGCGGACGACCGCGTACTTGCCCTCCTGCACCGTCGTGCCCGCGACCAGCTTCAAGGCGTCGGCGGCGTCGCTGACCGCAGCCTGGCTCATCAGCTCCTGGCTGACCGAGTCCATAAGCGACGGCGCCTCCTGGCGCTGGAGGAGCAGCCCTTCCTGCGTGGCGCCGCCGACCTGGACGTCCTGGACGACGAACGCCTCCATCTCCGTGAACTCGCCGGTCAGCGAGACGTTCACGTCGGTCATCCGCCCGGGGGCGACGACCACATCGCCCCGTACCTGCCGCGTGTACCCGTCCCGCCAGAACACCAGCGTGTAGGTGCCAGGGGCCACCTCGCCGAACACGTACGTCCCCTCGTCCGTCGCGGTGACTTCCTCGCCGGTCTCGGCAAGGCGGACCTTCGCGTTGGCGACCGGCGCCTCGAACTGCGCATCCAGCACCACGCCGCGTATCGACCCGGCCTGCTGGGCTCCCGCCGCCGCGCCGAGCAGCGCCACGCCGAGAGCCGTCACCGTAAGCGTCCGTCCGGTCACCATCGCCCGTTCACCAGCGCCTTGGAGATCTCGCGAATCCGCCCGGCCAGCGCGTCGCCCGGTTTCGTGCCGCATCGCGCCATCGAGCAGCACGTGGCCACGAGGTCCACGGCCCGCGCCCGGGGGCTCGGGTTGACCATGCCCTCCTCGACGATCAGCTTGTAGAGCTTGCGCGCCCCCTCGGCGTCGCCCATCTCGCAGTGGGCCTCCGCCAGCGGGCGGAGAGCCTCGGCCCGGAACATGTCGATGGTCTTGGCCTTCCGGGCCTGGTAGACCTCCATGGCCTTCCCGGCCTGCGTGCGGGCCTCGGCCTCGGCCCCGGCCTTGTCGTAGGCCACCGCCAGGCGCGCCCGCAACGGGACCTCGGTCTCCATGTTCCAGACCGTGTGATCCGCCATCACCCGCGCCTCGTTGACCAGCTTGAGGGCCCCGTCGGCGTCCTTGTGGCCGGCGGCGGCGTCGGCGAGTTTCAGCAGCAGGTCGATGCGGAAGTCGCCGGGCATCTTGTCCCACCCGTCGCGGATCGTCTTCTCGATCCGGCCCCGGCGGTCGGCGTTCTCGTAGAAGCGGTCATACAGAACCGTCAGGGCCTCCAGGGCCTTCATCCGAAGGTCGAAATCCTTCGCCTCGATACGGCCGGCAAGGACGGCGATGAGCTGTTCGGCGGCCTTGTCGTCGGCGCGGCGGGCCCGGACCTCCTCCACCCGCCCGGTCTGCGAGGCCTCGACGCCCTTGCTCAGGCGTTGCGCTTCGTCGGTCCGCCCCAGCCAGGCGTACGTGCGGGCGACCTTGGTCTTGATCCGGTCCTGCCTCCAGGCCTGCTCCGGCCGGCGGGCGACGGCCTCGGCCTTGTCCAGGTAGCGCTGGACCTGTCCGGCGTGCCCGTGTCGGGCACAGTAATAGGCGTAGTCGGCGTAGCCGGCGCCCTTGCGCCAGTTGGGCATCTGCTCGACATAGCGGAGGGCCCGCCGGGGCTGATCCAGCTCGAGGCAGGTCTCCACGACCTGCTCCAGGGCGCGGGCGCGAACCTTGATGAACGGCTTCAGCGGAATCGCCGAGGCCGTCTCGAACGCGACGTCCAGCAGCTCCAGGCGCCAGGCGTCCAGGGGCTTGTCGCCCGGGGCCTCCGCCGGGGCCTTGACGGGCGCCGCCCTCTCGGCACGCGCCGCCTCGGCCCCGCCGGCCGCGCACGCGGCCAGCCAGCCCGCCAACGCCAGAATGAGTCCTGTTCGCACAGCCATTGGTCGTCCCTCTGCTCTGAGTTAAGACGCAATCTGGTGGCAGGGGCGCGATGCCCCTGCCACCAGGTCGCTGAAAAGCCTGCTCTGACGTGCCCCGGCCGGGGGGCCGAAGCACGCCGTGTCCGCGGAGTGATTACTGGGCAATCACGCGGTAGAGCTTCGCGTTGTCGAAGTCCTCGAGGTCCGTCACGGACATCTCTTCGCCCGTGCCGGTCACGACGCCGACCGGCGTCCACGTCTGGCCGTCCGTCGACTCCTCGACGGTGTAGATGACGCCCTCTTCGGTCGGGAAGCTGACCGTGGAGGTCATCTTGATGCCCGTCGAGGCCGGATCCTCGGCCGGCTCACCCCCGACGGTCTGCATGAAGCCGAACTGGCTGGCGGCCGTCCAGCCGTCACACCAGTTGACGAACGGGCTGAACCCGCCGCGGTAGCTGACCGGGGTGAAGAAGCCGTCGTCGGGAGCCGTGCAGTTGACGCTCTCGACGGCCGGGCCGGCGGCGCGGGGGTCGATGTTGGTCACCGGCTTGATCAGGTAGTACTTGCCCGAGGCGATGTAGCCGGGAACCCCGAGGCCCGGATCGGTGACGAACTCGGCGGCGCGCGTCAGGCCCTTGATCGGCATGGCGCCGGTCTTGTCGGGGTCCAGGACGCAGTTGTAGTTGGCGTCGGCCAGGTCGATCCCCGACGGGACGTGTCCGAGGCTCTTGTAGCCGTACATCACCGAATCCCAGATACCGGCCAGCTTGTGCGACGTCTGGGCCTGGTAGAGGACCTCGGGGTGGCTGCCGCTGCCCGGGACGTTCCAGTTGGGGTCGAGGTTGACCGTGCTGCACGGATCGTGCGAGTACGTGTAGGGCTGGGCCCACGTCTGATCGAACGTCAGCGTGCCGTTGTAGCCGTAGCCGTTGGCGCCGTCGCCGTCGTCGCCGTCGTTCTTGACGACCTTGTCGCCGATGTCGATCCACACGCAATTGTGGTACTGCACGCGGGCGTTGTCGCGCCACGCCGTGCCCTGGTCGCCGAACTGGGCGTCGTCGTCGGGGTCGCAGGGGTCGCCCTCGAAGCCCTCGTAGAACGGCAGGCCGACGGCGGTGAAGTTGTAGATGACGGCCGTGCTGACCGGCTGGGCGTCGGAGTCCTCGGCACCGTCGTGCTCGAAGCAGTTGTCGCCGGTGCCCGAGCCCTGCTTGGCCTTGATGCTGTAGCCCTGGACGATCAGGCCGAACTGGGCCTTGCCGCGCCAGCCTTCGTCGAAGTCCAGGCTGTCGTCGCCGATGTTCCAGATATTGACGTACTTCAGGTTGACCGTGCCGCCCCACAGCTCGATGCCGTCATCGACGTTGTTCATGATGTCGATGTGGTCGATGTCGGTCTCGCGGCCGATGCCGCCGAGGGACAGGCCGTTCAGTTCGTCGGCGAAGGCCAGGACGAAGCCGCCGTAGCGGAGCGAGAGATAGTGGATCTCGCCGCTGTCGTCGTTGTCGTCGGCGCCGCCGTAGCGGGCGAGGGGCTCTTCGCCGGCCACCGGGGACAGGCCTTCCATGCGCTTCTGGGCCTGGCCGTTGGCGACCTTGGGGTTGGGCACGCCGTCGATGACGACGGGCTGGCCCTCGTAGTGCGACGCGGAGATGCGCCCGCGGCCCATCAGGGCCAGGCTGCCCCACTCCACGCACGCCTCGCGCCACGTGCCGCCCTTGGTCGGGTCGTTCGGATCAACCCACGTCGCGCGGTCGTTCGTCGAGGTCATCACCACCGGCTTGTCTTCCGTGCCGTTGATGAAGATCATCCCGCCGCGGCAGACGGCCAGGGCGCCCTGGTCGTCGCCGGGGGTCGTGGCGATGATCGTGCCGGGCTCGATGATCAGCGTCGCGCCGGGCAGGACGCGGATCGGGCGCCCGCCGGGCTTCTGGAGGTCGTAGACCTTGTCGGCGGTCCACGTCACGGCCGGACCGGCCGGAATGTCATTCACCACCACCTCGACCGGCTTGGCGGCCAGCAGGCCGCCGGCCAGAGCGAGAATCGTTCCCACCGTTGCGAAAGTCGATATCGTCCTCATTGGTTCCTATCCCTTCCTTTGTCTTCCTTGGTTTCGAGAGAGTATTGCTGCACGTTGGGTGGAGAGTTCAGTCGTTCGGTCTTCGAATGGACGTCTTACGCGCGGTTGCGACGACGCCGCAGCGCCACCAGCCCGCCACCGGCCAGCATCAGAAGCATCGACGTCGGCTCGGGAGTGGTCTCCAGCGGCATGGACATCCCGCTGCCGTCCACGTAATGGGTGTGGTACTGATCGTAGGACGGCGCCACCTCCGGCGCCAGGAAGGCCGCGTACGGCGTCTGCTCGCCGGGGCTGCCCAGCGTGCCGCCTTCGAACACGAGCATCCACACCGGGGCGCCCGCATCGTAGTCGTTCGTGTTCAGGCCGGCGGTACCATAGTACCCCTCGCCATTGGCGATCTCGACGACCTCGAGGACCGTGTCGGCGGGGTCCCACTGGTACGTGTCGGTATTGACAATGTCGGTCGGGGCGGGCTGATCGTACTGAAGGCCCTGCCAGCCGTCTCCGCCGTTGTCGACAAGGGCGACGAGGATGCCGCTGAGGGGGGACACCCCGTCGGATCCCGTCGCACCCCAGATTCCGCCGCTCCAACTCGTGCCCTGCGCCTGGGCCATGCCCGCCAGCAGCGCCAGGCTGATGACCGTCGTAAGTGCAATCTTCTTTGCCATTTGTAATAGCTCCCTGTGCTTGTCTGTAGTCGAACGAACGCGTCTTGGCCGGGATCAGTAAGGCTTCCCGGTGATCGTGACCTTCACGCCGTCATCGAAGGTCGGGACCTGGAGGATGAACGCCCCCGAGGGCATCAGCATGTAGCTGCTCGCCAGGCTGCCCGGGACCCAACTCGTGCCTGCCCAGGCGAAGCTGCCGGAGGGTGTCCGGGGAGACTGCGGCACGCTGTTGTCGTACTTGACGAACGTGCGCTGGGTGCCGCCGAGGCCCGCCAGAGTCAGCGGGACGGCAAGCGGGTAGCCCGAGCCGACGGCCATGTCGTCGCCGCCGATCAACAGCAGGCTGACATGGTAGTCCGGGGCGTCGCCGTGGGACATCAATGTCAGGTCGTCCGCGGACTTGTTGCGGAAGATGAACATCGTCTCCGGCTTCAGGATGTTGTTGCCGCCCGCGCCGCCCGGGCCGCCGCGCCACGCGCCGCCAAGGTACGCAACCGCGCCGATCGACGTCTTGGGTCGCCGGGTGTCCGTCGGGTCGTTCTTGAACAGCACGATCTCCGACTGGGCGTTGTGCGACAGCCCGAACGTCCGCGAGGAGAACAGGCTGTTGATGGTGTGGTGCTTGTAGACCCGGAACGTGTCCCCGGCGCTGACGTACGGAAGCACGCCGGTGGTCTCCAGCGTCAACCGCGTGCCGTCATCGACGGTGATCGTGCTCCAAAGGCCCTCGGCCCCGCCGTCAATGAACCGAACGTAGTACGTGCCGCCCCCGTAGGTCCCCGGCGTCGCAACGGTCGGCTTGACGCTCGACGCGTCGTTGCTGTCCACCGTGTACGTCACTTCGGAGTCCTGGCTGAAGGGCACGGTCAGGACGACATCGGACCCGGCCGGCAGCTCGACCTTGTTGTAGCCGACCTTCTCGCCGGCGACGACCAGGCTGGCCGTCATGGCGAGCAGTGCGGCGGCTGCTATGACCTTTCCCTCAAATCTCATATTCCTTCCCTTTCCATTCTCGCTTCGATCCTTCCTTTTCGCCGGCCTCTTCACACACTCCCGGCCAAGCTGAGTCGGGGCTCGGGGTGAGCGGAGCCGGCGTTGCCTGGGATGTTGCCTCACGTCTGTGTGTGCGTGGTTAGGACTTTATTATGATCCTGTTAATCCATCCGTTCTCCTTCTTGGGACCTCGCACGTGAGCCTCCATTTCTCCGAAGTTCCAAGCCCGTGAGCCGAGACAAGGCCCAGGGGTTGTTTTCTTCGAACCCGCCGCACCGTGCGGCGATTTCGAGGCCGTCATCCGGGGCGAACCATCCCGCCCGCCGAAGACGATGCGTACCGATTGGTAATCGAGTAATCCTCCGGAACCCGCACAGCCCGCAGCCGTCGCGGCCCGAACGGCAGGCCAAGGGCTGCGCCCTCGTCTGACGGACCGGACTGTACACCACAATTGTGCGGGAGGAATTCGATCTTCGTTGCGGTTTCGTTAAAGACAACACTCCGGGCGCGCCGTCCGCATTATGCAGGCCTCGTGGCACCACATACCGCAGAAACACACTCGCTCTCCTCTACTGCATCCGGCGCGCACCCTGAGCGGGGATGCGAGGCCGACTGCACCTTCGCAACCGATCTACAGATTACACTTCACTCGCCACGGGTTTGAGAGCAGGGCGAGCGGATAGGCAGGGCCGCCCGAGCGTCTCGCCCGCTTGAGCACAAGCGGTCGGCGACCTTGCCATGCGGGCGGCATTCTCCCCCGAAACCGTTAAGACAGGATTAAGGCCATGTGACACGATCAAGATAAATGCGTTCAGAAAACATTCAGATCATGTTCGGGGCGGCGGGTCGGTGAGGGAATGGCTTAACATACTTCGGCTGTCCCCACCCGCGAATTCCGCGCAAGGTCATGCCGTCACGCGGCATGCGCCGCCTTTCCCGCCAAGGTCCCGAGGACGGGCGCCTTCCGCCGGGTCCGCCCCTGGATCCCCGTCTGCGCGCGCGACCGGCGTCGGGGACGCGCCGCAAGACGCATCGCCGACGCCGGCAAGCCCCCCCTGTGGCGTCTCTTCCCGAGCCCGGCCGGGGTCAGGACGACGGGGTGGGCGCGTCCTCGGCCGGGGGCTCGGGCTGGGTCTGCGGCGCCGGGACCTTGGCGGCGTTGACCGCCGGGGCGGTGTGGAGGTCGGGCAGCCGAAGTTGACCGTCGGCGGTCACCACGTCGTAACCGATGGAGTTGTATACTTTTGCCCTGGCGGCCATCAGGCGGGCGTGGAGGAGCTTCTCGGCGGCGTACTCGTCGAGGAAGGCCATTTCCTTGACGACCACATCGCCGGCCTTGCCCTTGCCCGCCTGGACCGCCTCGGTCATGTTGTCGGCGATCTTGCGGCAATCGGCGGTGAGGTCCCGCGCCTGGCGGAGCCTGCGAAGCGTGTAGTTGTGCTCGATCATCGCGAGGTTGAGCTGGACGAGGATCCCGGCGGCGACGGCCTGGCGGTACTTGGCCAGGTGTTCCTGGCGTTTCTTGTGGGCCTTGTAGGTGAGGATTCTGCTGGGGATGCTCAGCAGGTCCCAGCTCACGTTGAGCCCGGCGCGATACCAGTTCTGGTAGTAGAGATACTCGTTGGTATCGGCCTCGAGGCGGAGGAAGATGCCGGGGCTGGGGAACATGGAGATGAGGGTGGCCTTGGCCTCGTCGTAGGAGATCTGCTGTCGCAGGTCGCACTCGAACAGCTCGGGGCGGTTGAGCACGGCGTAGCGTTCGAGGGTCTCGACGTCGGCGTCGAACGCGCCGGGCGGCGTGTCGGCGACGGTGGCGAGGGCGAACTCGGTATGGACGGGCAGGCCCATGAGCTTGGCCAGCCGGACGCGGGCGGCGCGGGCCTTCTCGACGTACTCCTGGATGCGCATCTTCTGCTTCTTCAGCGGGTAACGCCGGGCGATGGCGACCGACTCGGAGACCTGGCGTTTCGCCAGCGCCTCGGCGATGCGGGCCAGCTCGGCGTCGATGAGCCCCTCAAGCTCCCGGGCCTTGCGGGCGACCCCCCGGAGCATGAGGCACCGCCAGTACGTCGCGGCGACATCCATCACCAGGTCCTGCCGGACGCGGCGTGCGCTCTGGCCCGCGATGAGCGTCCGGCTGGTTTCCTGGCGTGCCCGGTGGTAACTGACGCCGAAGTCGACGACGTTCCAGAGCATGCCGATCCCGCCGTAGAAGCGGTCCTTCTCCTGCGAGAACGAATACTGCGACCCTCGGGCCAAGGCGCTGGTGCCGGTCTGGAGGTCCTCCGACGCGCTGGCGTTGTACCGGTTGCGGTGGTCGAAGTTCACGTCCACCGTCATCTCCGGCAGCATCTTCAGCAGCGAGGCGGTCTCCAACTCCCGCTGGATCGCCGCCTCCTGCCGGGCCAGCCAGAGGTCGGTGTTGTACTCCAGCGCCAGCTCCACCGCCCGCTCGAGCGTCACCCCGCCGACCAGCTCCGGGCGGATGGAGCGGTACAGCTCCATGTCCATCCGGGCGTTGCTGAGACGCCATTCGTTCATCATCTCCTGGTTCGGCTGCTCGCAGCCGGCCAGGCCGGCCGCGAGGGCCAGGCCGATCATCACCGTTCGTCCAATGCGTGTTCTCATGATGTTCAGTGTCCTCTTCATGGTGCAGACACCTCGTGGCTTCGTTCGCGATTCCGAGACGCGAACACGTGTGGTTTGTGGGGATTGCGGTCAGGCGGCGTCGCGGGCGAGGAGGCGACGGATCAGCCCGAGCAGGCCGGCGCCGGCGGGGGCATCGCTGTCGGCCCGGGAGCCGCCGGCGTCTTCGGCGTCGTCGCCCGGGGCGGGGGGTTCGCCGGCATTGGCGTTGCCGGCGGGACTGTCGGCCTCGTTGCCCGCAGCGTCGGCGGCTCGTTCCCGAAGCTGCTCGACGACCCGCTGCATCAGGGCGTCGATGACCGCCTCGGGCGCGCCCTCGTTGGCCTCGATCAGCCGGGCGCGGACCCGGTCGATCGCCTCCCGGGCGTTCTCGGCGCCGTGGACCTCCTCGCCGATTGCCTCGACGAGCCCTTCGCCGCGGGCGTTCCAGGCCATCTCGCCGTAGACGACGTACAGGGAGTCGGTCGTGTCGATCTCGTCGGGGGAGCTGAGCTCGTGGACGAACGTCGCCGTCGGCGGGACGCTGTCGGCGGCCACGCCGGCGAAGTAACCGCTCGCCGTGCGCCCCCCGCCGGCCATGAAGTCGTCCAACGTGGTCAACAACTCCTCGGGCGGGGCCGCGTCTGCGCCGTTGTCCCCCGCCGGCGGCTCGGGCAGGGCCGCCGGGCCGCTGTCGGCACCGGGGGCGTCGCCGTCGCCGGAACCTTCCGGCGCAACCGGCGTGGGCGGGTCCAGCTTATCCGGCTGCGGCGGGGTGTAGCCGTCGATGCTCACCGTCACGTCGGTCGTGTCCGTACCCCCCAGGCCGTCGGCCACGGCCAGCGTGAACGTCTCCGAGACGGTCTGTCCGGTGATGAGGAATTCCACCGCCTGCGATCCGGCCGCCAGCTCGTAGCGATACGTGCCGTCGGCATCGACAATCAGCGTGCCATACGTCCCCGCCAGTTCGCCCTGCCCGTCGGCGGGCACGTCGGCGCTGTCCTCGCCGAGGTCGATGCGGGTGACGCGGAAGGTGCTCTCGGTGTCGACGTCCTCGACCGTGACGGCCCCGGCGGCTTCCTGCGGGGAGACCTCGTGGACCTCCAAGGTCTCCGACGCGGCCGTCGGGGCGTCGTTCTCGCCGGTGACGGTCACGGTCACCGTGCCCGTGTCGTCCAGGCCCCCGCCATCGGTGACGCCCACGGTGAATGTATCCGTGACGGTCTGCCCGCCGCGGAGTTCCTGCACGGCCGTCGAGGCGTTGTCCAGCGTGTAGGACCAGTCACCGTCGGCGTCCACAGTCAGCGTGCCGTAGGACCCGTCGCCATCGGAAAGATCGAACGTGTGCGTGTCGCCGACGTCCACGCCGTCGTACGCCAGCGTGCCCGACGCCGACGTCGTCCCGTCCTCGGTCACCGTCGCCACGGTCTGATCGTCGAGAATCGGCGCGTCGTTCGCGCCCGTCACGGTCACGGTCACCGTACCCGTGTCGTCCAGGCCCCCGCCGTCGGTGACGCCCACGGTGAACGTGTCCGTGACGGTCTGCCCGCCGCGGAGTTCCTGCACGGCCGCCGAGGCGTTGTCCAGCGTGTAGGACCAGTCGCCGTCGGCGTCCACGGTCAGCGTGCCGTAGGACCCGTCGCCGTCGGAAAGGTCGAACGTGTGCGTGTCGCCGACGTCCACGCCGTCGTACGCCAGCGTGCCCGACG
>CAYLPJ010000032.1:57455-73085 GCA_964385465.1 uncultured Planctomycetaceae bacterium
CCGACGTCGTCCCGTCCTCGGTCACGGTCGCCACGGTCTGGTCGTCGAGAATCGGGGCGTCGTTGGCGCCCGTGACGTTGACCGTCACCGTGGCCGTGTCGTCCAGCCCGCCGGCATCGGTGACGCGGACGGTGAACATGTCGGCAACGGTCTGCCCGCCGCGGAGCTGCTGCACGGCTGCCGAGGCGTTGTCCAGGGAGTAGCTCCAGGAGCCGTCGGCCTCGACCGTCAGCGTGCCGTAGCCTCCCGCGCCGTCGTCGACCCCGAACGTGTGCGTGTCGCCGGTGTCGGCGTCGTCGGAGGTCAGGGCGCCCGACGCGGCGGTCGCGCCATCCTCGGCCACGCCGCCCGGGACGGCGTCGTCGATGACCGGGGCGTCGTTGGCGCCGGCAACGCTGAGGGTGACCGTGGCGGTGTCCTCCAGCCCGGTGGCGTCGCGGACGGTGACGGCGAAGCTGTCGGTGACGGTCTGTCCCTCGCGAAGCTCCTGCACGGCCGCCGAGGCATTGTCCAGCGCGTAGCTCCACGAGCCGTCGGCGGCGACCGTCAGCTCGCCGTAAGCGCCCGCCACAGCCGAGCCGACGTTGCCCGTCGAGCCCTCGACGGCGTGGACGCTCGCGGTGGCGTCTCCGTTGGGGTCGGTGATGGTCACCGTCCCGGCGGCGTCGGCGGTCGCGTCCTCTCCGACGCTGCCGGCGTCGTCGCCGGCGACGGGCGCCTGGCGGATACCGAGTTGGAAGGTGCCCGTCTCGGCTGCGGCGCCGTCCTCCCCGCCGTCGGCGAGGGAGAACCCGAAGGCGTCGCTGACGGACTCGTCGTCGACGTTGGCGTACGTGACGAGGTCGGCGTCGACGTCGGCCTGGGTGAACGTGTCTCCGACGCCCAGTTCCGTCCCGTCGCGCCGCAGCGTGCCGTGTGCCACCGCCGAGGTCACCGTGTAGGTCAGCCCGGCGGGGTCGTCGTCGACGTCCTCGGCCAGGAGGCTGCCCGTGCCGATGGTGACGGTCTGGCCCTCGGTGACGGTCGCGCCGGCGTTGGTCGTCATCGACGGCGGGTCGTTGACGCCCTCGACCTGGATGGTTCCCGAGCCGGACGTGGCCGTCTCGCCGGCGTAGTCGCAAACGGTGACGGTGTAGGTCCGGTCGCCGGTGGCGGGATCGTCGGAGTCGTTGGAGAAGGTCACGTGCTCGATGAGGCTCTCGGCCACGGCGGCGTCGGTGCCGGCGCTGAAGACGCGGACGTTGTCGATGTACATCGTCGAGCCGATGACGGTCCCGCCGGTGGCGTCGTAGCTTCCGCAGAGGAAGACGAACTTGAACTGGTCGCTGGTGGCGTCGAGGGTGATCGTCTCGGTCTGCCAGCCGCCGGTGTTGTCGCCGCGCTCGTAGAAGATCTCCGTCGTCGTGCCCGTGTTGTCGTCGATCAGGTAGCCGTAGACGTCGTAGTCGTCGCCGGAGTCCACCGCCCACCAGTCCAGGGCGATGGTGTCGCCGGTGGAGGCCTCGAAATAGTCGCTGGTGATCTCCGGCCCGTGGGCCGTGCCGAAGCCGTCCGTCGAGCCGCTGATCCGAAGCCGGAGGTAGTGCTCGCCCTCGCTGGCCTGTCCGGCGTCGTGCAGCACGTCAGCGTGCTGGTTGATCCCGCTGCCGCTGTCGCCCGGGAGGCCCGGGAAGCTCGTGTCCACCGTCCAGCCGGACGTGTTGCCCGTCTCGAAGCCGGAGTTGGTCATCGGCGTGCTCAGCAGGATCTTGAGGTCCTGCCCGCCCTGCCCGTCGTAGGTCCCGTCGATCTCGCCGATCTTCTCCCGCCCCGAGCCGTTGCCGAGGTACACCGAGTCCCCGGTCAGCGAGATGGCCCCCTCGGCGTTGACGTCGCCGTCGCTGGCCAGCGTCAGCGAGTCGCCCGGGCCGCCGTCGGCGAGGTCGATCAGCACGTAGCCGTCTGCGAACGTGTCGCCGGTGACCGCTACCGCCCCGTCCAGCAGCACCGGGTCGCCGCCCTCGGTGAACGTGACCGTCCCGCCGACGTCGGAGACCGTCGGCAGGGCCAGGACGCCGTCGAAGCCCGCCAGCGCGGCGGCGTCGAAGTACGTCCCGGCGGCATCGATCCCGCCGACCTCCAGAAGCCAGTCGGCCTCGGGCGCGTCGGGAGCGGCGTGGCCCGTGGCGTCGTCGCTGGCGGCCACCTCCAGGCCGGTCAGGGCCTCGATCTCCGCCACCAGCGCCTCGCCGTCGGCGTTGGCGGCCAGGTCGCAGGTCAGCAGGTCCAGCCGACCGCCGGCGTCGATCCGCTCACCCAGCCCGGCCAGGAAGGCCCGCTGGGCGGCGTCGGTCCGCAGCGACTCGGCCGTGATGTGTTCGCCGTCGAGCGCGCTGAGCCGCCCGGCCCCGCCGTGGGCGGCCAGGCCGATCGAGGCGGCGGCGCGGCCGTCGAGGGCGTCGTCGATGCGTTGGAAGACGGCCTCGGGCGTGTCGGTATGGGGGTCGTAGGTCACGCGGAGCGCCTGGTCGCCGACGGCGGCGGCGAGGTCTTCGCTGCCGGCGAGTCCGGCGTCGATCAGCAGCAGCCGGGGGCTGGCCTCAGGTCCGGCGGGGGCCGCGATGGCGACATCCGTCGCGTGGGCCAGCAAGTCCGCATCGGCGTCATCACCCCCCCGGGCCAGCGTCTGCTCGGCGGCCCCGGCGGGATCGGTGGGGTCGGCGGCATCGGTATCGGTGGGATCGGCAGGCGCGGGGGCGTCGGCCGGGCTGTCCGCGGCGTCGGGCTGGAGGGCGTCTGCGGGCGCCAGCGCATCGTCAGCCGGTTGGGGGGCATCGGAGGCTTGCTGGGAGGCGTCGGCGGGCTCGGCGGCGTTGCCGGCTTCGGCGCCGGCGGCGTCAAGGTCCGCGACGGCAGCGACGGCGGCGGCGTCGAGCACGACCCGCTCTTCCATACGCATGAGGCAACCGAGGGCGCTGCGGGGTTCTGGCATCGTGTGCATTCCCGGTACTGATGGTGAACGGCTTGTTGGAATGTTCGCGTGTTGCCCCGACCCTCATGTCTCGGCGTCGCTGCCGATTGCCTAGAGGCTCTATCGGGAAGGCAACGTGGGGACTTTGCTCGTTTGGGAAGAATTCCCGGCTTTCAGGCCGTCACAGCCCGGAGTCGCGGACGACCGCCGCACGAGCCCAGCGGATCGCACGTGACAGCCGGCTGGGAACGCCGGCCGAGAGCACCAGACTGCCCGGCTGGCCAAGGCGAAGCGCGCCCGGCGGGTCGAGCAGTTCGGCCTCGACCTCGTACACGCTGTCGACCAGACGGAGGCGGCCTTCGCGTTCGGCCGTGACGGCCAGCGGTCCCCCGTACACGCCGGCCAGGGCCGCATCGCCCAGCGTCTCGGTCCGGGTGGGGCTCACCCGGCGGACGCGGACGCGCACTTCCCGCCCGCTGGCGCGGCACCGGAAGATGCCTTCGACGCCCGCGGCCACCGCGGAGATCAACGTCTCGGGCACGTAGGCCCGCACGGCCGTCACCGGACCGGCAACGATCCCGCCCAACTCCTGCCGGGTCCGCACGGCCACGCCGTCCCGCAGCGTCTCGTCCCACCACGCCAGTCGCCCGGCGGCCTCTGCGCGGACGATCCGGCCGGCGCGTTCGGCCAGCAGTCGGGCGAGGTCGGCGCGGGCGCGAAGCAGGGCCTCGCGTTTCTGCGGCAGCAGCGCCCGCCCGGCCTCGCGGACGCCCAGCGCGTCGAGCTCCCGTTCGAGCCCGCGGACCTTCGTCCGCGCGAGGTCGATGCGCCCCTCCAGTTCCGCCGAGCGGATCACGCACAGCGTCTGGCCGGCCTCGACGGCCTCGCCGGGGGCTACGGCGAGGTCGGTCAGCACCCCCCCGGCCGGGCAGTAGATCACCTGCCGGGCGGCGGGCACGGACACGGCCGCGACCGCCGGCGTCCGCGAACGGGGCGCCGCCAGCCAGTATCCGAGCGCCATCGCCCCCGCGAGGGTCAGGGCAAGCCGGGGGCGCAGCGCGATCCGGCGGCGGTTTCGTGCCACGAACGCGATCTCGCGGATGACGGGTCGCAGGAAGAGCATCGCGAAGGCACCGGCACAGAAGGGCACGCCGACGGCCTTGGGCAATGTGTGGTAGATGAGAGCACATATTCCCAGGTACAGAAAGAACCTGTACACCCAGGTATAGAGACTGTAGGCGACCATGAGCCGCCGCCGTCTCGTCGACAGGTTGGGCTCGGGCGACGGCACGTCGATGCTGAAGACCTTTCGCCGCAGCCACGCCAGCGTGAGGGCGAAGGCGCGGGGCTGGAGGTTGTCCACCCCGATCATGTCCGACAGGAGGTAGTACCCGTCGAACCGCATGGCGGGGTTCAGGTTCACCAGGACCGTGCTCAACAGCGTCACGGAGGACAGCACGAAGCAGAGGCTCCGGGCGAGCCCGGGCGGCGCGACGGTCCAGCCGAGCAGAGCCCATCCCGCAATGACGCCCTCGGCACAGATTCCCGCGGCGGTGATCCACAATCGCCGTCGCCGGTCGCTCATCCGCCAGGAATCGGTCACATCGCAGAACGCCAGCGGCCAGAGAAAGATGAACGCCACCCCCATTGCCGGCACGCGGTTTCCGAAGGCCTTGGCGGTGTAGGCGTGGGCCAGTTCATGGAGGGCCTTCAGCAACGCGATCGCAACGGCGTAGACCACAATTCCATGCAGCGAGAAGAACCGGGGAAATGTGTGGATGTATGCGTCGAAGCGCAGCAGCAGCCCCGCGAGCCCCAGTGCGCAGGCCACGACGGAGATCCACCGGACCACCGGCCCGGAGAGCAACCGGACCAGCGGCAACGTGCGGGCGAGAAAGGCGTCGGGATTCACCAGCGGGATGCGGAAGTAGAAATAGTGCCGGTACAGCCATCGCAGCGGCCGCACGCGGCGGCGTTGCGTTTCGGCCAGCAGGGAATCGGGATCCTTGCAGAGCGTCGTCTCGGTCAGCCCGCGGCGGGAGAGGTCCTCGCAGAAGGACCGCAACTCCTCGCGCGAGACGCGCACGGCCGTGCGGGCCTCGAGCTGGCGATGCAGGTCGCTCAGCTTCCGCGGGGTGCGCAGGCGGCGGAGGATCTCCATCTGCATCCAGTCCACGCGTTCGAAGGAAGAGTGGACGGGATCGCGGATCATCCACACTTCCGAGCCGTCCTCCTCCTCGGGCGCGCGGTGGAATTCCAGGTCCGCGCGCAGTGCCGGGAGGATGACCTCCCCCGCCGCGGGGGGCTCGGCGGTCGCCGTCACCATCCGGTCACCTCCCGCAGCCCGGCGACCGGCCTGCGGAGCAGCCACCATGCCAGGGGCACGGGGTCGCCTCGCAGCACGGCCGAGCCGGTCAGCCCGATCCTGGCGGGCTGGCCGTCGGCCCAGGCGGCCTCGGCGCGGAAGCAAGGCGTCCCGCCGGCGCCGGGTCGGGACATCCGGGCAACATGGGTCAATTGCGCGGTCCGCCGGCGATCGGCCTCGGCGTGGAGGATCACGTCGACGGCGGCGTTGCGGGGCAAGTCGATGCGGTCCTCGAGGGGCAGGTCGATGCGGACGCGCGTCCGCTCGGGGCGGACGACAAGCATCACCTGCTCGCCGACGCGCACGGGCCGGCCCTGCCAGTGCTGTACGTCGTCGATCAGCACCGTGCCGGCCTCGGGGGCACGAAGGTCGGACTGCTCCAGCCGATACCGCGCCATCGCCAGGCGCGTGCGGTCGCGTTCGAGGACGTTGCGCAGCAGCGCCAGCGCGGCCCGCTCGTCGGGGTCGGCGAAGGCCCGCGCCTGGGCCCGCTGGAGGTCGGCCTCCGAGACGCGAAGCTGCCGCCGGGCCGCCTCCAGCTCGCGGACGGCCACCGACTTGTCCAACTCCGCCAGGACGTCGCCGGCCTCGACGTGCTGGCCCGGGCGGACGATCACCCGGTCGATCACGCCGTCGATCCGCGTGGTCACCGTCGCCGGGTCGCGGGGGACCACCTCGCAGGGGGCGACGATGCGGACGGGCACGGGCAGGGCCAGTACGGCCAGCACGGCAACCGCCACGACGGCGCGGGCGGTCCAGCCCCTCGCCCACCGGCGGCGGGCGGGTCGCTTGGTCTGTCGCCACGCCCCGGCGATCGCGCGGCGGAGGGCCTGCGTGGCGGCCAGCTCGCGCGGGCTCCACGCCGCCGGGCCCCACCGTTCCAGCCAGAGGGCGGCAACGGGCACGCCGTCGATGCAGATCGGCAGCCAGGCCACCGCCGTGGCGCCCTTCCCGCCGGCGCATTGCTCGAACGCGGTCGGGTCGTCGAAGGCGTCGCCGTCCAGCCGGACCGGCTCGGTCGCGCCCCGGACCTCGGGGCGCATGCGACGGACCGCCCGCCGCCAGCTCGTCACGGCCGAGCCGCGGCGGTCCGGACCGGCCGTGCCCGAAACCCCCAGCAACTCGCCGCCAGGCAGGTCGAACAGCACGGCCCGATCGTAGTGCAGATACCCGACGGTGCGGTTGAGAATGGTGAAGACCAGGTGCTTGAAGCCGCGCACGTCGGCCAGGTCCACCAGCAGGCGGTTGAGTGCGGCCAGGGACTGCACGACGCCGGTCATCGCCTCGGGGCCGGAGGTCACGTTGGGCCCGGGCTGCCCCGACAGGGCCTGCCTGTGCGTTCGGCCGGGGGCCGGCGCGGGCGCCGGCAGCTCTGCGAGGTCAGCGGCGGGCATGGTCGGCCTCGCTTTTTCTGCCGGCAGAGCAGGGCCGGGCCGTCGCCAGCGACGACAGGTCCAGCCACCCGCTCATGCCGCTGCACAGCGAGCGGTCACGGTTGTCGACCTCGGCATGGACCTCGAAGGTGCGGCTGGCCGGGTCGATCTGCGGGGCGATCCGCACGATCGTGCCGGTCACCGTCCGCCCGCCGGCCTCGAGGGCGAAGGGCAGCTCGCGTCCGCGAGCGACGGCCGGGGCGCACGATTCCGGCAGCAGCACGCGGGCGATGAGGGTGGAATCGTCGACGAGCTCGATGACGGCCCGGCCCTCGCGGGTGAGTTCATGGGCGGTGACATGGGTCCGTGCGACCCGCCCGGCGAAGGGGGCGAGGATGCGGCAGTTTTCCAGGTTCACCCGGGCGACGGCGACGGCGGCGCGGGCGACCATGGCGTCGCGGCGCGCGTTGGCCAGTTCCAGCGCGGAGGCGTCCTGGCGGCTGTGGAGGTCGCGGGCGGCTTCGAGGGCCAGGTCTGCCGCTTCGGCGACCGCCTCGGCCCGTTGCACGGCGGCGACGTAGGTACGGTCGTCCAGTTCGATGAGCACGTCGCCTTCCTCGAAGGCGTCCCCGAGTCGCAGCGGCGCGCGGAGGACCTTGGCGGAGACCTCCGCCGAGAGGGTGACTTCCTCGTTGGGCGTCAGCACCACACGGGCGACCCGGCGGTGGTCTTTGCCCATCGGCCCGGCGGACGCCCCGTTTGCCGACACCGCCACAGGCTCCACCGACGCCTCGCCCGCCCGCCTCACGCCGCACGGGCCGCCGCCCAGCACCCCGGCCGCCGCCGGGACCACCAAGGCTGACAGCAGACAGACAGTCCATCTTCGATGCGTGCGCATGATCTTCCTTCGGCGACGCAGCGCCCGGCCGCGAACGCCTCGAATGGGCCCGACCCCGTTTGGAGAGCTATCGGAAGGATCGCACGCCCGCTTTACCGCCCGGCCGAACTCTTGCCGAGAACGTAGACGATGAAGTTCGGCACGCGGAGCTCGTCGTCCAGCTCGGGCCAGGCGGCGAGCTGCTCGGGCGCGACGGTGGGCTCGACGAGCCGCTCCACGGCGAAGCCGGCTTCGAGGAACCCGGCCACGTACGTCTCCAGCGAGCGATGGAAGTTGGTGATCTCCACGCCCATGATCGCCCAGTGACGCTCGCCCTCGTCGAAATAACGGTCGAGGATGACGTGGAGCTTCTCGCCGTCGGCGGTCCGCTGCCAGCCTCCCACCGCCGAGCGCATGGGGTGGAGGTTGGCGACCACGAACCGCCCGCCCGGGCCGAGCACGCGGGCGACCTCGCGGTTGTTGGCGCGGAAGTCCGGCAGGTCGCACTGGTTGAGGTAGGAGACAGCCAGGTCGAAGCTCCCGTCGGGCAGGAAGCCGAGGTCCTGCACATCGCCGACGCGGTACTCGTCGGCGCCGCGGCGGAGCTGCTCGGCGGCGCGGATCATCGACGGGCACAGGTCCAGCCCCAGCACGCGCCGAGCGCCACGCCCGGCGAGGATGCGGCAGAACCGGCCCTCCCCGCAGCCGCAATCGAGCACCCGAAGCCCGCGGACCTCGCCGCAGGCCTCCAGCACGGCTCCGTCCAGCAGGCCCTCGCGGGTGGGGTTGCGACCGTCGCGGGCCTCGCGTATCCAAGCCGGCGCCAGCTCGGCCCACTCACGCTTGAGTTCCTCGGCGTCCATAAGGACCCCTCAACAGTTGCGGCACGGGATCGCCCGCGCGACCGCCCCCTCAGACGCCCTTGCCGTCCCGGCCGGGGCGGCCGATGTTCAGGCGGTCGCGAAGCTCGGCGTCGTCGATGCGGCGGTTGAAGAACGCGGCGGCGGCGTCGAGGTAGCTCACCGACAGCACCAGGGCGGTAGCGTAATGGCTCCGTGGCTCGGCGGCGACGGCGGCGCGGACCTCCCCCGGTGGAACGTGCCGGCCCCGCTGGAGCGCCCGGGCCGCGGCGATGGCCGGGTCCTCGCGGTCGTAGAAGTTCGCCTCGTCCACGAAGCGCCGCACGGCGTCGGGGTCGGGGTTCAGCAACGCCTCGGCGTAGCGGCCGAGCGCGACCTTGTAGACTTGGCGCGTGTCCAGCACGCGGTCCAGCCAGGCGTCCGGGTCGTCGAGGTCGGGGATGAACGTGTGCAGGGCGATCAGCGTCCGCTGGAGCAGCGTGCGGATCAGTTCCTCCAGGGCGGCCAGCGCGTCGGGGCCCGGCTCGGCGGAGAGGGCGAACGTCTGCGGGCTGTAGGGCTTCTCGGCCCCGCCGGCGTAGACCTCGCGGAAGAGGAACACGTCGTGGGCGATGCTGCAATCGGTCGGCTTCTGCGGGCAGTCGGCGTCGATGGCGCGGAAGATCGGCTTCATCTCCCGGTCGGCGGCGCGGTGGCAGAGCCAGCCCATCACGAACGCCAGCTTGGCCGGCAGTCGCCCGTCGGCGTCGCCGGGCCAGGCGTCCCGGTAGCTCGCAAGCAGCCCGGGATTGCAGCGGTCGCCCTGCCGCGTGATGCTGCCGAGACGGGCGACGTCCCAGTGCCCCTCGGCCGCGGCGACAAACGCCTCGCAAGCCTCCCCGCCCGCGAGATAGAGCCGCAGCGCATCGTCGCAGATCGCGGTATGCGTGATGTTCTCGGACATGTCTCCTCCTGGAGTTTCCCGGTTCGCGTGCGGTATCGGAAGATGGTAGCGGCAACACTGCGGTACGGTTACCTTTTTCCCGGAAGCGAGGTGACAGATGGCGAAGGTTGCGGTAATCGTCCCGGCCGCGGGGGCCGGGCGGCGGTTCGGCGGGACGCGGAACAAGATCTTCGAGCGGCTTGGCGGGGGGCAGGCGGTGTTCCTTCGAACGCTGGAGGCCTTCGCCAATCGCCCGGACGTCTGCTCGACGACGCTGGTGGTCAGCGAGGCGGACCTCCAGGAGGTCAAGGACCGCTACGGCGCGAACCTGGGGTTCATGGGCGTCGGCGTGGTCGCCGGCGGCGCGACGCGAACGGACTCGGTGCGAGCCGGGCTGGCGACGGTGCCCGAGGAGGCCGACCTGGTCTGCGTCCACGACGCCGTCCGCCCCTGCGTAGCGCAGCCCTGGATCGACGCGGTCTTCGCGGCGGCCGGCGACTGCGGGGCCGCCATCCTCGCCTGCCCGCTGCATGGCACGCTGAAGCGAGTCGGCGAAGGCGGCGCCATCGAGGCTACCGTCGACCGCGACCGCCTCTGGGAGGCCCAGACGCCGCAGGTCTTCGCACGCGAGGTGCTGCGGGCCGCCTACGCCGCCGCCGACGGCTCGGCCACCGACGACGCCGGGCTCGTCGAGGCCATCGGCCAGGGCGTCCGCGTCGTCCCCGGCGACCCGCGGAACGTGAAGATCACCACGCCCGCGGACCTGGCCTTCGCCGCCGCCGTGATCGGCACCCTGCCCAAGCCGACCGAGACGCGCAGCATCCATCCCTTCGAAGAACCCCGCTGGTGACACGGCGGGGGCTTCGCCCGCGGCCCGGCGGGGGGCCATCCAGGCAGGCCGCCGCCACCGACCCGGCAGTACAGCGGGACCGGGCCCTCCGCCAGGAGGGCTCGGCCGGGCCCGGCGCATTGACCCGTCGGGCGTTGTCGGATAGGCTCGGCAGGTGCGGGAGAAATGTCACGAGCCCGCGTAAGGAAGCAACGCATGCGCCGGATATCCTGCATCACCTGCCTGGTGGCCGCGATGGCGGCCGGCTGCGATGAGCCGCCCCGCTGGGCGACCTGGACGTGGGGGGAAGAACCCGACCCCACGCCGGTGTCCACGCCGGCGGACGGCGAGTCGCCAGCGACGGACGCCAACGCCCCGCCCTTGCCGGAACCCGCCGCCTCGGCGACGGACGAGGGCGAGACCGTCCCCGCCATCGAGCCGCCGCCGTCGGTCGCCGACGCCCCCCCGGAACCGGCGGCCGTGGCGCCCGTGCCGGAGCCGGTCCCGGCCCCCTCGCCGCCGCCGGCTCGCGGCAAGGTGGACGGGCCGGTCATGGCGTACGTCAACGGCCAGCCGATCGCGATGGCTACGCTGCGCGAGCTGCTGCTTACCGGCTACGGTCCGGGCGTCGCCCAGCAGCTCATCGCCAACGAGGTGGTCGCCCAGGAGGCCCGCCGCGCGGGCGTGACGATCACGGAGGAGGACCTGGCCGCCCAGCACGCTCGCACGCTGGCGGAGATGTTCCCGAACGTGCCCGCCGGCGCACAGCGCGAGCGGCTGCTCGATCAGCTCCTGGCCCGCAACCGCGTCGCACGGGAGCAGTGGCGGCTGACGATGCGGCGCAACGCCCTGCTTCGCAGGCTGGCGGCCGAGCGGGTGCAGGTCGCCGAGGAGGACTTGCGGGCGGCGTACCAGCGTCGCGTGCAGCGGAAGGTCGAGGTCCAGCACATTCAGACGGCCACGCTCGCCGACGCCCAGAAGGTTCTCCGCGAGCTGGCGGCGGGGGCGGATTTCACGGCGATGGTGACCAAGTACTCGATCGGCCCGTCGGCGTCCAACGGCGGCCTGCTGGCGCCGTTCGGCGCCAAGGACAGCGGCACGCCGCCGGCGTTGCGGGAGGCGGCGCTGGCGATGACGCGTGTCGGGGAGGTCTCCGACCCGATCCAGGTGGGGACGGCCTTTCACATTCTCAAGCTGGTGCGAACGATCGAGCCGGAGGGCGTGACGTTCGAGGCCGTCAAGGACGCGCTGGCATCGGAGGTCCGCGAGGAGAAGCTTCGTGCCCTCCAGCAGGACATGCTCCAGATCCTGATCCGCGGAGCGAAGGTCCAGTACGTCAACCCGGTGCTTCGCGAGCGTGCAGAGGAAGGGACCTTGCCGTGACGGACAACTGGACCATCGACGTCTCGCCGCGGATCCGCCGGCTGCCGCCGTACCTGTTCGGCAAGATCAACGCGATGCTGCTGGAGAAGCGCCGGGCGGGGGTGGACGTGATCGACCTGGGGATGGGCAACCCGTCGGACCCCCCGCCGGAGCAGGTGGTCGCCAAGCTCTGCGAGACCGTCCGCGACGGGCGGGCGCACCGCTACAGCAAGTCGATCGGCATCTACCACCTGCGGCGGGAGATCGCGCTTCAGTACGAGAGGCTCTACGGGGTGGCCCTCGACCCCGACCGCGAGGTCATCGCCACCATCGGCTCGAAGGAGGGCTTCTCCCACCTGTGCCTGGCGCTGATGGGGCCGGGGGACACGGCCATCGTGGGCGACCCGTACTTTCCCATCCACGTGTACGGCGTGGCGCTGGCCGGCGGGAACGTCATCAACGTGCCGCTGGGCAACGACGAGGCGTTCCTCGAGCGGGTGACCTACGTCACCGAGCACCTCTATCCCAAGCCCAAGTGCCTGATCCTGAACTACCCGCACAACCCCACGGCCATGACCGTCGACAACGCCGACCTCTTCCAGAAGGTGGTGGCTCTGGCCAAGCGGGAGGGGATCATGGTGATCCACGATTTCGCCTACGGGCGGACGTGCTTCGACGGCTACAGGGCGCCGAGCTTCCTCCAGGCCGAGGGGGCCAAGGACGTCGGCGTGGAGTTCTCGACGATGTCCAAGCCGTACTCGATGGCGGGCTGGCGGATCGGCTTCTGCGTGGGCAATGCCGAGATGCTGCGTGCGCTGAGCACGATCAAGGGCTACTACGATTACGGCATCTTCACGCCGATCCAGGTCGCCAGCATCATCGCCCTGCGGACCGGGGAGGACGACGTCGCCGCCCAGGCCGAGAAGTACCAGAAGCGGCGCGACGTCGTCGTCGAGGGCTGCCGGCGCATCGGCTGGGACGTCGAGCCCCCGCGTGCGAGCATGTTCGTCTGGGCCCGCGTGCCCGACGAACACCTCGCCGGGCAGGGCACCATCGAGTTCTCCCTCCGCCTGCTCGACGCCGCCGAGGTCGTCGTCTCGCCCGGGCGGGCGTTCGGCGAGAACGGCGAGGGCTACGTCCGCATCGCCCTCGTCGAGAACCACCAGCGGCTCCGCCAGGCCTTCCGCCAGATGGACCGGGCGCTGAACAAGGGCATCACCGCGCCGTCGGCCACCAAGCTCCGCCGCAAGAGCGGCGGCTGACCCCCGGCGTCCCCCGCCGAATAACCAATACGTTGTAACGAATGGCGGCGCCGAGCCGTTACCATGTCCCCATGCCCTTCCAGCGCTACGGGACGTTCGCCGGCGGGATCGACCTGCCGGACATGAAGCGGGAGACCCTCGCGGCCAAGATCGAGGGCAACCCCCTGCCGCGCCGGCTCCTCGTGCCCCTGGCACCGGCCGATGCGCCGCCGGCGACGGCGGTGGTGGACGCCGGGGACCGCGTCTCCGCCGGGCAGCGCATCGGGGCCGGCGGCGACGGCGGAGTGGACGTCTTCGCCCCGCTGGCCGGAACGGTCGCGGGCCGGGCAACCGCCCGCCTGGCCGGCTGGGGCGGGTTCGTCGAGGTCCCCGCCGTGGAACTGACGGACCTCGCCGACGAGGCCGGCGCGTTCGCCGGCGGCGGCGACGGCTGCTCGCCCGCCGGCGCGGACGGGCGGGGCGGAGACGGCGCCGACCCCGACCAGCCGTTCCACTGGCGGGCGGCATCCAACGCCGCCCTCGCCGACCGGCTCGCAGCCGGGATGCTCGTCACCGCCCGCCGCCCCATGCCCCTGGCCGCGTGGGTCGAGCGGGCACGCCGGCTCGAATGCCGCACGCTGCTTTGCAACGTCATGGAGCACGAGCCGTACGTCACCAGCGACCACCGCCTGCTCGCCGAGCGCGGCGCGGAAGTCATCGAGGCCCTCGCCGCCCTCCGCCGCCTGGTGGGGGCCCGGACCGCACAGCTCGTCGCCGACCGGCGGCGCGTGCTCCACTACGAGGACTCCTTCGACGCCGCCGGGCGGTTCGACGTCCACCTCGTCGCCCTGCCCCACAAGTACCCCATGGGCACCGACGCCATCCTCACCAAGGTCCTCGCCCGACGGGAGCCTCCCCCGGGGCGGAACGTGATGGCCGTCGGGGTCGCCGTGACCGACGCCGCCACCTGCGCCGCGCTGTACGACTGGCTCGTCCGCGGCCGCAGGCCCGTCGGACGCGTGGTCACCGTCGCCGGGCCCCGGGCCGAGCGGCCGCGAAACGTCCGCGCCCCCTGCGGCACGCCGTGCGATGAGCTCCTGCCGGGCGGGAAGGTCTTCGCGGTCCACGGCGGGCCGATGACCGGGCTGCCCTGCTGCGACGGCGCGGTGGTCGGCCCGGCGACGCCGGCCGTGCTGGCGCTGGACCCGCCGCACCCGCCGATCCCCTCGCCCTGCCTGCGGTGCGGCTGGTGCACGGACCACTGCCCGGCGCGGCTGAACGTCGCCGACCTGAACGACGCCTTCGAGCTCTCGCTGGTCGCCCGGGCCGAGCAGTCCGGGGCGATGGCGTGCGTCGAGTGCGGCACGTGCAGCTATGTCTGCCCGGCCCGCCTGCCGCTGGCCCAGCGGGTCAAGCAGCTCAAGCACCGGATCGTCGCGCTGCGTCGCGCCGCCGCCGCGGGCCGGGGAGGAGACTCGTGAGCACGCGGCCGGACATCCCGTCGCCGGCGTCGCGGCCGGCCATGCTGGCGGTCGCGCCCGCGGCCGACACCCCCTACCTGCGTGCGCCGGAGGGGGCGAGGACCGTCTTCCTGGTGACGCTGCTGGCGCTCTGCGGCCCGCTGGCCGGGGGGATCGTGCTGTTCGGCTGGCGGGCGGCGGCGGTCGCGGTGCTGTCGGTCGCCAGTTGCATCGTTGCCGAAGGCCTCTACTTTCGCGTCACCCGGGCGCCGTCGATGCTCGGGCGGGCGCACGCGGCCATGACGGGCATCATGCTGGCGCTGACGCTACCGGCCTACGTGCCCTGGTACGTGCCCGTCGTCGGCGGGGCGTTCGCCGTCATCGTCGGCAAGGCGGTCTTCGGCGGCGTCGGGCACTTCGTCTGGCATCCGGCCCTGGTCGGGCGGCTCGCGGTCGCCGTGCTGTTCTCGGGGGCCGTCACCGTCGCCAGCGAGAAGCTGCCCAGCCGCCGGCCCGTACTGGCTGCGGACCGCCTGCTCGTCGGCGACATCCGCAACGCCCGCGCCGGGAAAGACACCGCCGGCTGGAAGCGTCGGCCCGCACCGGCCGGGGCCGACGCCATCCTGCTCACCCCGCCGACCGACATACTCCGCGGCCTGACCGACCCGCGCGAGCCCGAGTACAGCGCGCTGGTCTTCGTGCCCTCTCGTCCCTCGATCGACGCCCCGGCCGCCCTGCTGACGATGCCCCCGATCGCCAACCTGCTCTACGGCGCGCGCCCGGGGGGGATCGGCGAGACCTGCGCCGTGCTGCTGCTGGTGGCCGGGCTGTACCTCGTCTACCGAAACTACCTCAAGTGGCAGATGCCCCTGGCGTTCCTGGTCGCCGCCTACGCCACCGCCGCCGTCGCGCCGATCTACCTCGCCGGCGCCGGCGAGGAGGTGCGGACCGTCTGGTTCCCGCTGCTGATCGACGAGGGCCTCGGGGCCGCGCTGACGTACATCCACTACCAGGTTCTCAGCGGCGGGCTGCTGCTGGCGATCCTCCTGGCCGGGGCGGAGATGACCGCCCGACCGGTCACCACAGGCGGGCAGGTGGTCTTCGGGCTCGGCGGCGGCGTGCTGGCCATGCTCGCCCAACTCTACCTGCCCGCCAGCGTGCCCATCCCCTGCCTCGTGGCCGTCCTGGCCATGAACACCTTCACCCCCACCATCGACCGCCTCTGGCGACCCCGCGTGCTGGGCATGCGCCGATTCGCCTTCCTCCGCCGCTGACGGAAATGAGGGGGGGCGGATCCGGGCAGGCCGTGAGCCTTCCACGACGCCCGCGACAGGCCTGCGGAACCCCCGGCGATCCGGCCGCACGCAGGCGGCGATCGCCAGCCTCGCCCC
>CAYLPJ010000033.1:0-72496 GCA_964385465.1 uncultured Planctomycetaceae bacterium
GGGCGTCCGCGCGGGCGAACATGGCCGCGTCCTCGAAGACCTCCGGGACGTTCAGGTAGGCCCACATCGCCTTGTCCGCTTCGCCGCCCTGGGCCTCGAATTCGGCGGCGCGGTCGGGGCACCGCTGCCGGACCAGTTCCACCAGCGCCGCCACGCCCCGGTGGTCGGCCAGTTCGTGAATGTCGCGCAGCAGGACCTGCACATCGAGCTGTTTCGCCTCGTCGAGTTTCTGCCACGCCTCGAAGACCGGCTCGATCTTGTACTCCGTCAACTCGTCCCAAGGCACGTCCAGCAGTTCCCCACGCCGCGTGAAGAACTCCCGCAGCAGCGGATTGGCGATGTGCTTGAGAACCTTCCTTGGATCAAACGGCTTTGCCATGACGGCCACTCCCTTCTACCGTCCACTGAACGGTAAACACGGGGTTGAAATAAGAAGAGAGGACGCCTTGCCCCCTCAGAACAATCGCGGCTGGACCTCCTTGACCAGGAGTTCGAGCTTCTGCAGTCGGTACCGCATCGCCTGCGCCGAAACCTCGAACCGCTCGGCTAGCGGCTTGCAGAACTGGTCCATCGCCATCTCCTCGTTGGCCTGCCGGTCGCCGTGGTAGTCGCCCACGGACAGGCTGGAGATGGCCACCTGATCATGCGACCCGCGCCAATTCATCCACTCGTCGAAGATCATCTGGCGCGGCATCAGCACGCAGGCCGCAAAGGCATTGGCCTGGACTTCCTCAGGCGGGTTTGCGCTGGAGCGCTGCACGAACGCCGGCTCACAGTTCGCCTCGAACAGCGACTTGGCCGACGGGTCGTTCATCAGGTGCTGGCGGTGCAGCCGCCAGTGGCCCATCTCGTGGGCGAGGGTGAAGCGGTAGCGCCCCAGCAGCCTCGGCTGGATCGACGGATCAAGCGACTGGTCGACCTTGATCATCCGGTCGCCGAACCAGATCCCGCCCAGCACGTCCGGGTGGCCGAGTTCGGCCTGCAGGTCCGCCAGGCAGAAACCCAGCTCCAGGTGCAGTTCCAGGATGTCATCGACCGGCACGGGCGGCTCGGTGGTCGCCTCGTGGGCCTCTGCCCATTCATCCAGGAGTAGTTGGGCCTGGTCCTCGATCCGCTTCTCGGGCAGGAACGGCACTCGGTATTGCCGGACGGCGACGCGACGCTTCATTCTTCCTTGCCCCCGTCCTTCTGCTGCTCGCGGATCTGTTCGGTGAGTTTCCGCAGTTCGTCCGCCGTCAGCCCCTTTGCTGCGCGAAGCAGCGCCGGCATCGCCTGCGGCTCGTTCTTGATGATGTCGCTTACGTCCTGCGGAATCCGCCCGGCCAGGGCGATCCACTCGTCGGCATTCTGCCCCAGCAACTCCGCCATGGTGCGGACGCGCTCGGCCGTGGGGGGACGCTCAATCTTGGCCTGTTCGATCTGGGAGAGGTACGTCGGGCTCATGTCAGCCATCTCCGCGAACTTGCGCAGGCTGTGGCCCTTGGCGACGCGTGTCGCTCGAAGCAGATCGCCGAAGGTTTTTCGCGGATCAGGCATGCACGTTTCCGATTGACAGCCGAATGTTCAGCTTTTAGTATACAGTGCCGGAGCATCGGGTCAAGCCGGTGCAAAGAAAATGAGCTTGGAAGTTGATCGGCCGTGGAAGAGACTAGGATCGCCATCATCAATGGACCGCCGTACGCCAATAACAGAGCTGGACTTAGGCACGAAAGAGGCCCGCGCCCTTGATCTGCTTGGCGTTCGTACCATTGGGGGCTTCCTCCAAGTCGACCTCGAGCGAATCCTGAGCATCCGGGGCGTTGGTCATCGGACTCTGCGGAGGCTTCTCACGTTGCGCGAGGATGTAGACCTCTGGCTAGGCGATCCAGGCAACGCGCGAGGTTCTCAGGCCGCTTACTGGGGGAGGGTACTTAACAGGCTGGGTGCGAGGACGAAAAGCGGTCTGGCGAAACTGCAGATTCGTTCTCTCGACGAATTCATGGGCTTGCGCCGAGAGAAGTTCCTTGCAGTACGGTCGATTGGCAGGACCTGTTGGCATGAGGTTAAGCGAGAACAGGAACGCATACAGACGCTTTTGCCGTCGAACCGCCCACTGAACAAGAGCGCAGAACGACTTTCCCAGGAGAGCACGATTTCTGGCGACGACGCAGGGCTGCTTGCGGACGTCAAGGCACATCTGAATGGCAGGGCGCATATCTTGGATGACTTGAATATTAAGTCATTTACCCGCCTTTCTCAGCTGAGCTACGAGGAGGTCACATCGCTTCAGGGAGTCGGCCCGAAGGCCTGGAAGCGGCTTCAGGACGCGATAAGAGAGGCAAGCAGGAGGTCAGCGACTTCTTCTGTCAGCCTGGATACCGGAGTACCAGCTCGGATCGATGACTATCCGCTATTCACAGGCCTCGCAGTGAATCCATGCATCTCTCCAGAATCCCTTCACCCAGACACGCCAGTAGCTGAGCTTGGGCTGCCATCACGGGCTCTTCGGGCTCTCAACATACTGACAATTGACACTCTCGGAGAGCTACTTCACACAAGGCCTGATTCGCTACTATCGCTTCCCAACTTCGGAGACAAGTCGTTAGTGGCATTGCGCAACTCTGTGAGGGAGTACATTTCGTTTCATGAATCCAGCGCGACCCATGAATCGAGCCTTGGGGAGTCTTTCGAGGAATTCGTTCAGCGCCTATTCGCACACTCTAGCCAGCCTGGCCGCGCGACACGCATCCTTCGTGACCGCCTTGGACTATGCAAGGAAGGAATCCGGACTTATGATGCAATAGCAGCGGATCATCGCTGTTCGAAGGAACGCATTCGCCAGATGCTCAGCAAATCCATTGGCGAAGTTACGCAGCACTATAGATCGACCGCCCTTATCGAGAGGTTTTACGATGCAGTACGGGTTGTGCTGAACCAGGGCGCGGGCATATTGGAATGGACCGACCTCTGCAAAGGGCTCGCAGAGCTTCTCGCTTGGAAATATCCTGCACCAGAGCTCGGGCTGCGCAGCTTCATGCGATTATTGACTCAAGAGTGCTTCCGCCTTAACGACGACACTATAGCCATTGCCCATCCTTGCCGATCTTGTGGGACGGTCGTTGAGTCATTGCAACGACTGGCTGCGTCCAGTTCTTCTGGTGTGCTGCATATCTCGGACTTGAGACGGCGCGTTACAGAACTGTGCAGCATAAACGGCTCCATTTGCCCCCACGCTCAACAGGCTGCATCACCTGCTTTCATAGCAGAGACCGCCGAACGGGCGCATCTGCACCATGACTCGCAGCTAGTGTATTCCGATATGGCGTGGGCTTTGTCCACGGGTGGGCTCTTACAACAAGTGACAGCCGCGGCCAAGCACCTAGGGCAGGCATGTTCTCCAGAAGATATTGCGGAAGTGCTGTGTGGTAGCCAAGAACCCTTGCCTGCTGTGGCCGATATTCACTCAGCTATGATAAGGGCCGACAGCTTGTGCGTATGGGGACGTCGCGAGTTTCTTCATCGAGACCTTATTACTGTCGATAGTTCCATGCTAGCGCTTTTGTCGAAGACGATAGAGACGAGGCTCGCGACTGCTCCGTTCATTGCTGCACATGGTATCTATCGTGAACTGCGCGATGCCTGCCAGCGAGCTTCCATACCGAATGACTATGCGCTTAGCAGTGTTGTGTCGGTCTGCCTGTCAAGTTTTCACGTGGACCGCTATCGCTACGTGCATCCTGGAGCTTCGCGAACCGTTACCCGTATCGACCATGTGCTTGAGGAATGGGTTCAAAATCAGAACGGGGAAGTGAGCCGGCAACAGGTGAATGACTGGATCATGAATAGCATCGGAGGACGCGAGTCCCTCGTGGGCATGGCATTGTCACGACTTAGTAGTGTTTTCGCTTCTAGGAGAGGGCACCTCGTCCATATAGACAATACAGGCTTGACTCCCGCAAGCTTGGAGCCTTTCTTCTCACATGCCCGTACAGCTTTGGAGAACCATGAAAGCATAGGAGTCCGCGCACTTATGCGAGACCAGCAAGTGCGCTGCTATCAATTGAGCATTCATTCTCCTTTGATGCTATACGGTGCGATGAGGCACTTTTGTCCAGACGACCTTGATCTGCCTCGTTACCCGCATATAACGAGAGCGGAGTCTGAGTCCATCGCTACGATAGGTGATGCACTGTCGCTGTATGTCCTAGACTGTGGCACAGTCGTGGCGGTGGATGCCTGCGCCGAGTACTTCGAAAAGAAGGGCTATTCTCCTGTCCAAGTTCGGGCACGCATCGGGACTCATCCAGACATCCTACCGCTGTATGCGGGTTGCGTCGTGCATAAGGAGGTGGCTGGCTGGAATGAGTCGTGCGCATCTGTGTTGGCGCATGCGCTTATCGAGGCATATCGTGCCCGTCGTGCTACTGGCTGCTTGGTCGGTGACCTCGGTGAGGTACTTGACCTGCACGAGGATATGCTGCCCGCACTAGCGTCTGATCTTTCCTGGACCGGCGACCTACTGGCCTCTTTGGCGCGGCGACAGGAAGATATCATAATCCTGGGCAATGCGGGGCGCGCCTATTCAGTCCCGAACGTTGAGGGCTCCTTGGTGACAATGGAGGACCTCTTGGTAGCAGTGGTGCGTGATGTCTTCCGTGGTGGCTGCAGCAGAGACGCGCTAGACCGTTGGCTATATGAGAACGGCATTGTTCGTACTCGCCTATTGGATAGTATGTTTGATGCCCCGGACGGTCTGACAATAGGTGAGTACGAATGTCTGTGGAGGGGGGATGATGAATAGACTGACTGACCTCCATCTTAGAGCCGTGTATGACAGTGCCGAATGCCATCTGGTAAATGATCTTATAGTACCGCTGCTGTCGCACTCGGTTGAGTACTGCCGTGGTGTTGGCTATTTTTCAAGTGGATGGCTCAAAGTAGCTGCAGCCGGATTGGTCGCGTTGATTGAACGCGGTGGGCGGGCGCAGCTAATCATGTCTCCGATAATGAGTGAGACGGATTGGGACGCCATTGTATTGGGGCAGAAGGCGAGAGATGATCACGCTTTGAGGCAGCTGTTGGAGGCGGCAATTGGCGACCTTCAAGGGTCACTCGAGACTCATACACTTAATGCATTCGCCTGGATGTTGGCGGACGAGCTCCTTGATATACGGTTTGCCGTCCCCCGCGAGGCATTTTCTACCGGCGATTACCATGACAAGGTCGCATACTTCCGTGACGAGAACGGCAATTGCGTTGCCATCCATGGGTCTTACAATGACTCGATTAAAGGTACGCTGAATGGTGAGGCGTTTTCCGTGTTCCAATCGTGGATACCCGGTCAGCAGCCTTTTGTCGAGAAACATGTGTCACGTCTTACCCAGCTTTGGGAGACGGGTAACGCCCAATTCTACTCCATCCGACTTCCGGAAGCCGTGAGGGAGAGGATTGTCAAGTTGCGCCAGACAAGTGCCAGGCCGTACTTGCGGACAACATGCATTGTTCCTGTACCATCGGCCCCGTGTATCCCAGAGGGAGTGTGCCTTCGGGAATACCAACGTGACTCCATAGAGTCCTGGAAACAACAGAGCTGCCAAGGCATCTTTGAGATGGCTACAGGTTCTGGAAAGACCTATACGGCACTGGCGGCTGCTGTGGAGCAGTTGCAGCTACGCCAAAAGCTTGCCACCGTTGTGCTCGTCCCATACATGCACCTTCTTGAGCAGTGGCGGAAAGATTGCGAGAGTTTTGGCATGCGTCCGGTTTTGTGCGGCTCCTCCCACTCTCGGTGGAAGACCGAATTGCGGGCGGCTGTATCGGACTATCGTCTTGGACGATCTAACCTGTGCGTACTTGCCGTACATCAGACTGCGAGCGGGGAGGCTTTCCGTAGAGCCCTTTTGCCGCTTCCTGATGGCGAGAAACTTGTCATAGCGGATGAGGTGCATGGGTTGGGAGCACCACAATTACGCAAAGCGCTGCAAGACGGTTTCGGTCTTCGGCTGGGACTTAGTGCCACCCCCCGCAGATGGTATGATGACGAGGGCACACAGACACTGTTCGATTACTTCGGCGGAGTATGCTTTACGTTTACTTTGGATGACGCCATCCGTGAAGGATTCTTGGTGCCATACCGCTATGAGCCCCACCTCGTGAATCTGACGGAGGATGAAGAGTCTGGTGTCAGCGATCTCACGGAAACTATAGGGCGTCTTCTCGCTAAGAAACGCACCGGAGGGCTGGAGGAGGCTGAGCAAGCGTACCTGGACAAAGCAATGCGAGACCGAGCTCGTATTGTAAAACAAGCGGAATTGAAGTTTGACGGCCTGCGTCGCATTATCCGTGACATGAGGCAATGTAACCAGCGCTTAGAGCACGCTTTGTTCTACGCTCCAGAGGGGGCGCACGATTGCGTGTTGACGCTACTGAAGGAAGAGGGGGTCATGGCTCGCCAGTTCATTGGCGAGGACTCTGCGGTAGCCAGACGGCAGATACTCACGGAGTTTGACGCTGGTCGAATACCAGCCCTTGTGGCAATGAAGTGCCTTGATGAGGGAGTTGACGTGCCGTCAACACGCACAGCATTTCTCGTGGCAAGCACTACGAATCCACGAGAGTTTATACAGCGACGCGGCCGCATTCTGCGACGGTGTCACGGGAAAGCACGAGCTGTCGTCCATGACTTTATCGTGACGCCTACGGTATCTTCGCCCCCTGAGGTGGCGACGTATCTTCTAAACAGGGAGATGCCCCGATTTGCCGAGTGCGCGGCTTCGGCTGAGAACGCCTTCGCGGCAAGACACATCGTAAGGCCTGTTCTTGACGCCCATGAGATGCTGCATCTGATGGACATGAAGCCCTGGGAGGTGTATCATTCGCAGCCCATGGATAATAGAGACACATAGGGGTACAACATGCCCGATATAAATGAAAACATCCGCAGGCGACTCGAGGAGTACCCAGAACCGGTCGGCAGAATATGCCGGGAGCTGGTTACATTTGCGCAGACCATGCCCGAGCCTGCGGTGAAGCAGCATCTTGACAACCTTGTTCGCAGGGCAGTCAAGAAGGAGGAGCTGACTCAATGATCTTGAAGGCAATGCGCATCGAGAACTTTCGGCAGTTCAAGGGACATCAGGAGATCATGTTCGCTGGTGGGTCTTCCCGCAACCGATCTCGATGCATTACGGTCCTATATGGTGAGAACGGCAGAGGAAAGACGGGCATCTTTCGGGCCTTGATGTTTGCGCTATACGGGGATAGCCGCCTGTCTCAGGATGAACACGGGAAGGCTGGCGAAATCAGCCTGGTTAATAGGCATGAATTGGAGGGTCACCCTGGCCAGCCCGTAAAGGCGTTAGTTGAGCTGGAGTTTTCTCATAACGGCTCGGAATACCGAGTGCATCGTGAGCTGCACGCGGTGAAGAAGAAGAATGGTGAGATTGCTGAACAGCCTGGGGAAGCACTTCTTCAGATTCAGGGCCCCGATGGCAATACTCAGACATGGGACGAGCCAGAGGGTATTCGGAGACAGATCAATGATGTGCTCGATTACCGCGTGCGCGAATACTTTCTGTTTGATGGCGAGAAGATCGAACGATTGACACGAGCGAATATTGAGCAGAGGCGCGAGGTCGCTGCCGGCATTCGCAACCTTCTTAACATTGATGATCTGCAGAAGGCAATTTCAGCTGCCGAGAAACTGTGTCGCGAGCTTGACGACGAGGTTAAGAGTAAGTCGACCGGTGAACTGCAGCAGGTAATCCAGGACATTAACCAGAAAGAAGATGCCTGTCATCTGATCGAGGACTCAGTCAGCACGGCGGAAGAAGAGCTTAAGCACGTGCAGCGTGAGAAACGCGATACCGACGAGAAGCTGGCTCAGTACATGGAGATTCGCGGGCTAGTCGAGGAGCGGAAGAGGGTTGAGTCTGACAAGGCGGATCTCGGAGACCGGCTGCATTCCTGTGAGGTGGACTGTCGCCGCCACGTCTCAGAAGTCGCGTTTTCTCTTGTTACTGATACTCTACAGGGAGTCTATGAGGACATCGACGCGCGACGGCAAAAGGGCGACATTCCGCCGCTCCTACGATCCGATTTGATTCGTCAGCTGATGGAGACGCGCACATGCATCTGTGGACGTGAGCTGACCGAAGGGTCCGCCGCTTTTGCCAAGATTGTCGAATGGATGGCAAAGACACCGAGATCTGAAGAGACGGATGCTGCTCTCCAGATATGGAAGCAGTTGGGGGCACTTCTTAGTGACAAGTCTAGGCGGCATGGCGAAGCAAAGACGTGCCTTGTTCAGTATGCCGATACTAAAGATGCAATAGTCGCAGCTGATAGGCGTCTCGAGGAGATCGCGAAGGAGATCGGCTCGGACGAACGACGAGACGCGGCGGAGTTGCAAGGGGTCAGAGATCGCTTGGAGAAGAAGCAGATTGAGCTTGCTGCTCAAATGGCGAAGTGCCAGGATCAACTGCGCGATCTTCGGTTAGCTCTCGAAGAACTGGGCCGACGGCGTCAGGCGCTGGAGAACGATGCTTCTGTCAGGGATACGCTTATCAAAAGGTCACAGCTTGCACGACAGACGCGAGACGCGATGCGAGAGGTATACCAGTCTTTTACTGCCGACGCTGCGCAGGTAATCGGTGGCAGTGCTACTGACATAATGCATCGCATCCTCGACGAGGAGGGAAGGCGCAACTTGAAGGCTGTCGTTGTAGAGGACAACTATTCACTGCAGATGATCGACCAGTGGGACGGTCAGTTTCTGGCCAATATCTCAGCCGGGCAGCGACAGATCATGTCGATTGCATTCATTGCGGCACTTGCCAAAGCTGCTTCTCCCGAGCAACGACTAGAGATGCCACTCTTCATGGATACGCCCTTCGGGCGTCTGTCGCAAGTCCATCGCAACAACCTCATCAAAGAGATTCCTGACCTGGCTTCCCAATGGGTACTACTTGCAACAGATACCGAATTGCGTCGCGAGGAGGGCGAGGCGCTTCTCGGCGAGGGGAGGCTGGGCCGCTTCTATCGCCTTGAGGCACAGGACGACGGTACAACAGAGATACGTGAGCAACGCATGGAAGATGTCCCAGTCATTCTGAAGGCAACTGTGGAGGGATTGCAATGACACCAACATCGCTTCAAATGAGTCAACGAATCCGAGTGAAGGTTGCCACGGAATACAAGGGTATCTACAACTCGCTGAAGGGGATCGCTGTTGGTGATTTCCATGAGTTGTTCTTTATCTGCGTCTGCCTGGGAAAGCGATTTGGTCGCAAGGAGGCACTGAAGAAGTCAGGCGACACATTCTGGTCGAGCACGATTTTGCCGGATGAGTGGTATGCCTACTATGCGATCTACCTTGAAGAGCATGACATGAAGTTGTCGTCATTAGGGAGTGATGACGCGATTCTGTCTCTTATGCAGGAGTACGCAAACGGTGGTATGGCCTACTTGCTTGAAGACTTCCTATGTGACTACACGAAACGCGATGCGTCTGGGGTATATGTAGTCGATCATGTAGATGGCCTGCCGAGGGAGTTGCTGATGAAGTTGGCCATGGATTGGAGTTGAGTAGCCTTGAGCCGTCATCCTCGGAACATCCTTCTTGTTGAGCCGGGCTACAAGAACAAGTACCCGCCGCTTGGCCTCATGAAAATCGCATCCTATCACCGGTTGCTGGGTGACAGCGTCACCTTTATCAAGGGCACAAATGCTGAGCTTCGTGACAGAACCTGGGATCGTATATACATAACGACGTTGTTCTCGTTCTATTGGAATGAGACGATTCGTACTATCCGATACTATCGGCGGTCTGTGGCCCGTCCTGCCGATATGTATATAGGGGGGATTCTGGCCACATTGATGGAGGCCGAACTGAGACAGGAGCTATACCCCGCGGTGTCTGCCACGATTATCCCAGGGCTTCTCGACCGTCCGGGGATGCTTGATGCGGGCTCCAACGTCATCGTCGAGGAACTCGTTCCTAACTACGCGATTTTGAGGGATGCAGCATATCAGTATAGAATGGCTGATGCATATTTGGGGTATGCGACGAGAGGGTGTGTGAAGAACTGTCCGTTTTGTGCGGTGCGAACGCTTGAGCCACAGCCAAGGTACAAGTGCCAGTACCACAGTTCTGTCCTAGAGCTGGTGCACTCTATTGACAGGCTCTACGGACCTAAACGCGACCTTCTGTTGCTCGACAACAACATTCTTGCATCGCCGGATTATGATCGTATTGTTGGTGAAATCCTCGATGCTGGATTCGAACGAGGAGCGATGTTTGAGGGTAGGCAGAGACGGCTGGACTTCAACCAAGGCATAGATGCACGGCTGGCTACTAAGACAAAGCTGAAGCGCTTAGCTGAGACTTGCATTAAGCCGATCAGATTTGCCTTTGACGATATTCGCATGCGGAAGGCGTATGAGCGAGCAGTTAGGATGGCGTGTAACGAAGGGATGACGAAGCAGGCAACGTATGTCCTGTACAATTTTAGGGATACGCCAGAGAACTTTTACAGACGGTTGCGAATCAACATTGCCTTGAATGAGGAGCTTGATGCAAAGATATCGTCATTCCCAATGAAGTATATTCCGTTGACATCTCAGAATCGCACGTATGTAGGGGTACACTGGCACAAGAAGCTGATTCGAGGTGTTCAGTGTGTGCTGCTCGCTACGCGCGGGATGGTAAGTCCAAGACGGGAGTTCTTTGAGGCGGCGTTTGGTCGTGATACAGTAGAGTTTCGGGAAATCTGCATGATGCCGGAGCGTTACATCATCTTTCGGCGAGCTCATGATGATGTTGCTGCGGAATGGCGGTCCGCATACCATCGCCTTGGCAGTAGGCAGCACGCACGGCTGCTGGAGATACTTGCTGCTGGTCGGGTTCGGGAAGAGCGCGTGGAAGGGGAAAAGGGCCTCTTGGCGGAGGTGTTGCGTCACTACGTAGAACCAGAAGAATAGGTCAGAAGTCCGTAGAGTGTGACGGGCGAGGACCAGTTGAAGGGGTAGCCAGGTACGTCCAAGCCATGCGTTGTTCCTGCCAGTCCTTAATCCGAGTGATTGCACGAACGTCCCGTTCGGTGATCGGGTCGCGGCCCTCCAGCACGCGCGGGAGGTGCAGGATGGCCTCCTGAATGTCGGGGGCGAGGTGGAGCAGGTTCATGATCTGCGTCATGCGAGGCTGTGTGACGTGGGCGACGCGGGCCAGTTCGGACTGATCGGCAACCTGGCCGTCGCGGAGGAGTTCCTCGAAACGGATCGCGAGCGCCATCAGCTTTGACACGCGGGGGATACGGCCCTCCGGCTCGGTCGGTTCCGGCGGCGGACCTGGCCTAGCCACCTTGCGAGGGCCTTTTCTGACGAAGTGAATCTGCTTGGTGACGGTCGTCATGCGGCGTCCTCCAGCTTGCGGTCAATCAGCGAACGGATGCTCGTCGGCCTGAACGTGACCGACACCGTGCCCGCTTCGGCGTCGTACTCCACGGTCGAGATCAGCAACTTCAGCAGGCGGGCCTGCTCGCGAGGGATCAGGTTCTTCCAGAACTCGTCGAAGTCAGCGAAGGCGGCGCGGGCGTCTTCCGGCGTCACCGTCTGGGCTTCGAGTTCGGCAACCCGCGCCTCGATGCCGGGCATGCGCTGGTCCGCCACCGTGAGGCGTTCGTGCAGTTCGGCGATGCGACCGGTCACGTCGGTGCTGGTCCGGCCGCTGGTCGCGAGTTGTTGTAGTTCCTCGTGGTGCCTGGCCCGTTCGCGACATAGGGCGTCGCGTTCTCGCTTGGCCTCGGCCAGTTCGGTCTCGATGGTGGCGTGGGCGTCAGCCAGCACCTGAGCCAGAAGCGCCTCGTCCTTGCCCAGGCCACGCACTTCCTCGACGACCACGCGCTCCATCTCACCGGCCGGCACACAACCGACGGGGCAGACGTCGTGGCCGTTCTTGATGGCATGCGTGCATCGGTAGTAGCGGTTGAAATGCCGCTTGCTCTTGCCGCTGAACGTGTGGGACATGGCGGTTCCGCAACACTTGCAGCGCAGCAGCCCCCGCAGCAAGGCCCCGTACTTGTTGCGGACCTCCAACCCGCCGGTTCGGCGGTTATAGTCGAACTGCTCCTGGACTTTGTCGAACACGTCCTGCTCGATGATCGCCTCGTGCTCACCGGGGTGCAGTTCGTCCTTGTAGACCATCTTGCCGACGTAGAGCGGGTTCTTCAGCAAGGTGCGCAGGGCGCATTTGTCGAAAGCTCGCCCGCCCATCTCCCGGCCTTTCTTTGTGACGTATCGCTTGTTGAGCCAGCGTCGCTTGGCCAGTTCCTTCACCACACTCAGCAGCGATGCCTCCTGGAGGTACATCCGGAAGATCTCGCGGACGCGGGTGGCCTCCTTGGCGTTGACCAGCAGGCGGGGACTCGGGCCGCTGCGGTCCACGTCGTAGCCCAGCACCGGGATGCCGCCGGTCCATTTGCCTTTGCGGGCCTGGGCGGCGAGTTTGTCGCGGATGCGCTCGCCGATGATCTCCCGCTCGAACTGGGCGAAGCTCAGCAGGATGTTCAGCGTCAGCCGGCCCATCGAGTGGGTCGTGTTGAACTGCTGCGTGACGGAGACGAACGAGACGCCGTGGTTGTCGAACGTCTCCATGATGCGGGCGAAGTCCAGCAGCGACCGGCTCAGGCGGTCGACCTTGTAGACGATCACGCAGTCCACCTTGCCACGCTCGATGTCCCGGAGCAGCCGATCGAGGGCCGGGCGCTCCATGCTGCCGCCGGAGTAGCCACCGTCGTCGTAGTGGTCGGGCATCGCCTCCCAGCCCTCGGCCTTCTGGCTGGCGATGTACGCCTCGGCGGCGTCGCGTTGGGCGTGGAGGCTGTTGTACTCCTGGTCCAGGCCCTCTTCGCTGGACTTGCGGGTGTAGATGGCGCAGCGGATCGTCGCCTTGGCCGTCTTGGTCTTGGCGCTCATCGCTGCACCCCCAGCCGGAAGAACCGGAACCCGTTGATGTGGGTGCGGGTGATCCGCTTGGCGACGGCCGATAGCGTGCGGTATCGCTTGCCTTCGTAATCGAAGCCGCTGCCGTCGGCCAGATAGACCACGCGGTGCTTGCGGCCCTTGTACTCGCGGACGAGGGCCGAGCCTGGCGTGGGCAGGCGCGGGTCGTCGGGGAGGTCAGGGCCGGTCGGTGCTGGGCGGGTGACGGTGGCCGACTGGCCTTCCTGCGGCGGGCAGACCATGGTCTTCGGGGCCATGACGCGCACCTCGGCGTCGTCGGCCAGTTCGGCCGCACGCTTGCGGGCGCGTTCGGACAGGTCGCCCTCGGCGTTGGCCTGGATGCGCCAGGCGATCTTGCGGATGAGGTAGGCCCGGTGGCGGGTCCGGCAGGGCTGGCCGTGCAGTTCGGCATAGCGTTCGGCCAGGTCGCCCGTGGTCATCCGGTCCAGGGCGGCGATTTCGGCTGCGATGTCAGTCATTGCATGCGGCTCCTTTCGTCAAGATTTCCGAGACGCGGCCCGTTAACCGCCGGGTCGCGGAGCCACACTGAGCCTCGTTTCCGCCGGAAGCTCAAGGCCGGTTTCTGACCCTTTCGAGACTGTTTTTTCGGGCGATGATGCGGCCGATTCGGCCGCCCTGAGACGCCGCAGCAGGCCGTTGGCGAGGATGGCCGCCACCTCGCGGCGGCGCTCCTCGGCGGTCATGGTTTCGGGATCGGTTTGCGAGATCATGGCAAGGCTCCCAAGGGCAGATTCGTTGTGCCTACATTGGTTACCTATGCCGTGCGGCGAGGGCCTGCTCGCGCGTCATAACCCGATGCGTCGGATTTGTCGTGCGAACCGCCCGGAGGTCGCCATTGCCTCTTAACCAGAGCCTACAGGTTCTCTCCTCGGGACAGAGACTTTGGGCCGAGACGGGCGAGTCAAGGGCCGGGAGGAATGCTCGGGTTATCTGGCGTGGCAAGCCGGAGAGACCGGCCGAGGGAGGCGGGGATCGTAACCCGTTGGCGGACAGTGCGTAAAAAAGGCACACGCCGCCGAGTTCTCTCGACGGCGTGTGCCGTTAACCAGTGGGCCGTTGGGGTTTGCAACGGCCCGAGTAATAGCCGATTCTCGATGCAACCCGTCTTCAGCTTGCGCGACGACGTGGAAATCACAATCTTTGTTGGAGCCAAAGGTTACGTGAAGCGGTGTGACCCGCAGGTTATGACTCTGGTTATGAGATTATTCCTGTCTTTGAATCCCGACCGAAGGGGAGGAAGCCACGCCTTGTGTGGTTATCAGAGCTTGGACAGCAGCAACTTGAGGTCCTGAACGGTGGCTGGGTCGGCCGATGGTTCGGATTCGATGCTGGCCGTGGCTTCGTCGGTGGCTTCGCGAATCACGCCGGTGATAACCGGTCCGTCGGCTGGCAGCGACTTGGCGCTGGCCTTTTCTAGCGACCTCAACAGCTTGATGCAGGCGTCGTAGAATCGCTGCCAGTTCAGCAGCACGATCCTTGGCGGGCGAAGGCCGAGCAGCGATTCCCACGCGGCCGTGCTCTTCAGACGTGCAAACCCATGCTCAACCGTGAGCACGTCGGCTGACTCCCAACGCTGGGCTACCTTGGAGATATTGCGGTACGACTGGCCCGACCACGCGGCCACGCTGCGCAGCTTCGCGCTGCCGTGGTTGGCCAGCAGGTACACGAGGATGAAATGCCGGGCGTCATTGCCCAGTAAATCGCGAGCGCGAAGGATCACGGCGGCATTGGTTCTCTCGGCCTTGCCGGGTTGCTGTCGGAATTCCGCCTTCTCCCTGGCCTGTTTTTCGAGGTCGGTGCAGAACGCCTTGATCTCATCCACGGACTTCTGGCCGTAGCAAGGAGTCTTTGGCGGCTTGGGGGGCTTACGCCATTGCTTGTCCAGCGCATGCCAGATCAACTCTCGCGGATCATTCACGCCTTGGGTGAACTTGCGGATGCGGGGAACCAGAAGGGCCTGGCTGTTCTCGGACCACCAGGCGAGCGCCTGCTCCTTGAGACGCGGCTGCGTGGGGAAGAACTCCAGCGAGCACCAGAGCAATGCTTCGGGGTCGATGGCTTCCTCGGCGCGCGCCGGCTGCCCGGCACTGAGCGGAACACCCAACGTCCGCCACTGGCTGTGGAGCAGGTCCAGCAGCCAATCCCGGATGCGATGCTCAGACGTAGTGAGGGGGGCATTCATCACACTAGCTCTGGGATAGGCTATCGAAGCCTTTCGCTGCATTGCTGCAGGACCTGATGGGCGATCTGGTTGGGGTTGTACCCTCCCGGAAGGCGAAGCAACGGCTTGCTGTACTTGTCGCAGTACTGCTGCAGATCTGCATAGGAATGGCTCGACCAGCGGATCATCAGGATAACGAGACACACTTCCGGATCAGCGACGGCGGGCTCGAAGGTGCTCACTGATTCGTGCTCGTCCGACCGGACCCAGTTCACTTCCTTCAGATCGAAGGCCTGCTGGATTGCGCGCTGAGCCGCAGGTCGGCGCTGCCCCCCGACAATCGTCACCTTCCTTCCCTTGAGCAGTTCCGCGACCTGCACGATGTCCTCATTCCGTTCACGATCCGACGAGGATTCCGGCTTCTCTGTCTGACTGGCCAGATACCGGTCGATCTCGCGGAGGATGAGCGAGAATTCGGGGGGCATGCTGATGTCCGGCAACTGCTCAACAGTTGGAAGAAGAAGCTCCCTGAGCTCGGCAGAACTCGGAGGAAGACCATCGCGAACCAAGTCACTCGCAGCTTCGATAATCTGCTTGGAATCACGATCGACCCCGTCACCTCGCGTCAGCCGATTCGCGTGGTACCGTATCTTGCCGAACAGGTTTCGCCTCTTCTTGTGGGCGGCGCGACGGCTTTCCAGTCGGCTATCCAAGGCGTCAATCCGGTCGGACAGATCAGGCCAGTCTGACGGATCCGCCGTGTCGGTAACTTTCATGAAATTGGAGACGTAGATCTGGAGGCGGTAAGTCGTTCCCCGCAGCCAGCCATGCAACGCCTGCTGGTCCTTGTCCTCATCCCACTCCGCTGCCGATACCGCCGTGCGGGTCATGCACTGGGCCTCGGCCAGCAGATTGAGGGCCTCTTCGAACTCTCCGGTGTTCTCGCCGAGTTCATTGGACACGGATCGAATGAGGGAAATCGCTTCGGCCAGAACCTCGAAGCAGTTGGCCAAGTCTTCCATTCTGGTCGGATCAGAGGGAGATGGGCCACTTGGATGGGACATCCACAGGAAGGTCTCCGCTTCTTTGCCTTTCTGGATGACCTCTCGGTCCTTCGGCTCAATCTCAAGCTCGTAGGACGCCCCGGCCTCCAATCGCTGGCGTCGCGTAGCTGCCCAACGAGACGCTTCAGCTTTCACCCGACAGCGTTTCTCAACGGCGGCCAGGTCGACTGGTTCGGCGGCAGGCGTCTCCTCGTACCGAACCGGTTCCTCGGACGGCGCAACCGATCGCCCCAGCGTCAGAGCAGGAAGCAGTTCGCCCACCGACGGCCTCATTGGGGCGGGCGCTTCCTCTGCAGCCGAGACTGCCTGCTCAACGATTGCTGTGTCATCGGGCTCAGCAACTGCCTCCGTTTCGGTCGGTACCTCCGAAGGCTCGTCCAGCCGCTGGATAATGTGCTTGGATATGCGTACCAGATCCTCCCGAAGCCGAGGGTCCCGAGCAGACAGAAGGAGAAGGCTTTCGAGGATACGCACAACACTTTCGGAGAGGGCTGCATCCATCGTTGGCTCCCTGTGTGAAGGACCAGCATGAACGTCCTTTTCGGGGCCGCAGGCAAAGGTCTGCGGTCACCCCGTCGCGGCGATCCTATCACGGTCTCTGCTCTGCCGGCAAGAGAAATAGAACCGTGAGTTCCATAAGATGGAACTTCCACGACCATTTCTGTCTCTGTTCGGGTCTCTACCTCATAAACAGAGACCTCTCCCGGGAAACGACCGGTGAGACGAGTGATGTTGGAAGCGTGAACGTAAGTGCCTTCTTGGCAGTCTGATATGGATTCGTCGTCTGGACCTCTCTTCGGTCCATCCTCCCTCATAACCAGAGCCTACGAGTTCTCTCTTCGGAACAGAGACTTTCGGCCGAGAGGGCCAAGACGGGGGCCGAGACGAATGCTCCGGTTATCTACCTCGGGAAAACAGAGACACGGGCGGCGAAGGGCCAGAATCGCAACCCCTTGGCGAAACTGGCGTAAAAAGCGAGAAGGCCGCCGAGTTCTCTCGACGGCCTTCTGCGTGAACCTCTGGGTCGCTGCGGTTTGCAGCGAGTCGACCATTAGCGGGGGGAGGATTCGAACCTCCGACCTCCGGGTTATGAGCCCGACGAGCTACCAGACTGCTCTACCCCGCGATCATTTTGTCTGTTTCTCATGGGTATGTTAGAGGTGTGTCGGGGGGTTGTCAATGGAAAGTTGAGAAATCGCCGCGGGTGCCGTGGTTGTGGCCGGCGTTGGGTTGGGCTTGCTGGCGGGCGTGTCGGGCGGCGGCCGGCGTGGGAGGGCTGACGGGGTGCGGCAGAGCCCGTGGGCCGGGGCTGGTGGAGGCCGGGGGCCGTGGAGCAGGCATGGGGGTTGAAGTTTCGTGGGCGGTTGCTGATGCTGGGGAGGGTATTCCCGGCTGGGCCGCGGCGGTCGGAGGCGGGCCGGGCAGCAGGAAGGGAGCAAAGGGATGCGCATCACGCGAAGAAGGCTGCTGCGTCGTGGGCTGGCGGGGGCGGGAGCCCTGGTGGGCATGGGCCTGCCGCGGGGGCAGGCGACGGCCTCGTCGGAGAAGGGCAACGCGCCGAGCGTCAATGTCCTGTTCATCGGCGTCGACGATCTTCGCCCGGTGCTGGGCTGCTACGGATGCGATGCCGTGGAGACGCCGAATCTCGACGCGCTGGCGGCACGAGGGACGGTGTTCGAGCGGGCCTATTGCCAGATGCCTGTCTGCGGCCCGTCACGGGCGAGCCTGCTCACGGGATTGCGTCCGGAGACCGTCGGGGTGACAAGCAATCGCGGCGTGGACTTCCGCCGGGCATTCCCGGACCACGTCACGCTGCCGCAGCAGTTCAAGAATCACGGCTACTGGTGCATGGAACTGGGGAAGATTTTCCACCTGCGCGACCCCCGATCCTACAGTGTACCCAAATGGCTTCCGGAGACACCGTACGCCTATCCGATCTACGGCAACCCGGAGACGATCGCGGGCCAGAAGCGGCGCAAGGTGGCCAGGAAGCCCGCGAACTGGTGGGGAGTGGACAAGTGGGTTCGCCACATTCCCTGGGAGGCGCCGGACGTTGCAGATGGCGTCCTCTTCGACGGACAGCTTGCGGACAAGACAATCGAGGTCCTTCGCCGGGTCAAGGACCGCAGGTTCTTCCTGGCCCCGGGCTTCTTTCGGCCGCATCTGCCGTTCGTGGCCCCCAAGCGGTACTATGATAAAATCCCCCTCGATGCCATCGAACTGCCGTCCAACCGTTCGCCCGCAGCCGGGGCCCCCCCGTTCGCCACCTACCGTTCGGCCGAGACGCGTCAATACACGGGCGTCCCCGCCAAGAGCGAGCTTCCGGAGGAGCTCCAGCGGGAGTTGCTGCGGGGCTACTACGCATCTGTCATGTACGTTGATGCACAGGTCGGCCGGGTTCTCAACGAGTTGGATCGCCTGGGTCTATGGGACAGCACAGCGGTCATGCTGTGGGGTGACCACGGCTATCATTTCGGCGAGCACGGGACGTGGAACAAATCGACGAACTTCGAGGAGGCGACCCGGTCGACGCTGATCGCGGCGTTCCCGAACCAGAAGGCGCGGGGCACCAAGGCTCGCGGGCTGGTCGAGTTCGTGGATATGTACCCTACGTTGTGCGACGTATGCGGCCTCGGAGTGCCCGAGAGCCTGGAGGGGTTCAGCTTCGCGCCGCTTCTGGACAAGCCGGACCGGCCCTGGAAGACCGCGGCGTTCAGCCAGGCTCGACCGTGGGGCCGCATGGGCCGTTCCATCCGCACGGATCGCTGGCGTTACGTCGAATGGGAGGCCGAAGGGCGGGTAGTTGCGCGGGAGTTGTACGATCATGACAGCGCGGCCGGAGAAAACGCCAACGTTGTGGGCAGTTCGGAACACCGGGCCGTGGTGGAGGGCCTTTCGAGGCGGCTTCGCCGGGGGTTCCGGAAGGGGGGTTGGCGGTCGGAGCTTCCGTCGGCTCGGGCATGACGCCGCGCCCAGGCCTTCGTGCTCGCCGGCGACGTGCTCTTTGCCGCGGGCACGCCGGACACGACCTGTGCCGACGACCCGTGGGCTGCCATCGACGGCCGGCGGGGCGGGGTGCTTCGCGCCACCGCCGTCGAAGACCGACGTGAGCTGTCCGTGCTGACGCTCGACTCGCCGCCGGTCTACGATGGCATGGCGGCCGCGGAGGGGAAGCTGTACATCTCCGCGAGCGATGGCACGCTCCGGTGCTACAGCGGGAAACGGGAGGCAGATCGGTCCTCCCGGCAGCAGTGAAAGGGCGGTGGCCGGCGGCAAGTCCTATTGGCCCGAGCGGATATGACAGCATCGCCGGTCGGATAAATCCGGCGCTAAACCTCCGGGACGAACGTTAGAATGACTGTGACTTCTCGCGGTGTCCTTGCGCCGCGGAAGCTGGTTCTGGAGACCCGGGCCGCGAAGTCCGGAGGGCGTTTATGATAACCCGCATCCTGCTGACTCTGGTTCTGGCCGGCGCCGTAGGCCCCGTGGCGTTGGGCGGCAGCGTCCGCGGTCTGTTCCAGGGCTCCGGGAAGCTCCAGCCGGAGGGTCCGATCGACACCGCGGTCCACCGGAAGCTCAAGGCCGAGGGGATCACCCCCGCCCCGGTCTGCTCCGACGCGGTGTTCCTGCGCCGGGCCTACCTCGACGTGATCGGCACGCTGCCGACGGCGCCGGAGGTGACGAAGTTCCTCGGGCGCACCGATCCGGGCAAGCGCAGCGAGCTGATCGACGAGTTGCTCGAACGCCCGGAGTTCGCCGACTACTGGGCCCTCCGATGGAGCGTGATGCTGCGGATCAAGGCGGAGTTCCCCATCAACCTCTGGCCGAACGCCGCCCAGGCCTACCACCGCTGGGTCCACACGAACCTTCGGGACAACAAGCCGTACGACCAAGTCGCCCGGGAGATGCTCACCTCCAGCGGCAGCAACTTCCGCGTGCCGCCGGTGAACTTTTACCGCGCCGCTCAGAGCACCGATGCCAACACGCTCGCCGTGGCGGTGGCGCTGACGTTCATGGGCGAGCGGGCCGACAAGTGGAAGCCCGAGCGGCTCGAGGGCCTCGCCGGCTTCTTCGAGCACATCGGCTACAAGCGGACCCAGGAGTGGAAGGAGGAGGTCGTCTACTTCGACTCCCTCAAGGCCGCCAAGAGCGAGGCCGCCGGCGAGCTGAAGGCGGCATTCCCCGACGGCAGGCCGGCGAAGCTGTCGGCCTCTCGCGATCCGCGGGAGGTCTTCGCCGACTGGCTGATCTCCCCGGATAACCCGCGGTTTGCCCGGGTGATCGTCAACCGCATCTGGTACTGGCTCTTCGGGCGCGGCATCGTGCACCCGCCGGATGACTTCCGCCCGGACAACCCGCCGTCCAACCCCGAGCTGCTGGATGCGCTGGCCCGGGAGCTGGTCGCGTCGAAGTACGACCTGAAGCACGTCTACCGGCTGATCCTGAACTCGCGAACGTACCAGCTTTCCTCCGTCCAGGCCGAGAAGCCCCCCAAGGCCGAGGAGCACTTCTCGTGCTACGCGATCCGCCGGCTGGACGCCGAGGTCCTGATCGACGCCCTCTGCCAGATCACGGGCACGACGGAGCAGTACGAGAGCCGCATCCCCGAGCCGTTCACGTGGGTCCCCGAAGACTGCCGGTCCATCGCCCTGCCGGACGGGAGCATCACCAGCAGCTTCCTGGAGATGTTCGGCAAGCCGCCGCGGGACACGGGGCTGGCGTCGGAGCGGAGCAACAAGTTCACGGCCGAGCAGCGGCTGCACCTGCTGAACTCCAGCCACGTCCGCGAGAAGATCGAGCGGAGCCCGAAGCTTCGTCCGCTGATGATGCTGGCGCGGAAGAACCCCAGGCGTGCGGTGACGGGCTTGTACCTGGCGATCCTCTCTCGGTTTCCGACGGAAGATGAATTGAAGGCCGTCGCTGCCTACGCCCGAAACGAGGAGACGAAGGGCCGGATCGCCCTGATCGACCTGACGTGGGCATTGCTGAACAGTTCGGAGTTTCTGTATCGACATTGACCCGGGGGCGATGATCGGCATCGCTCCGGCGGGACCGCACCTTCACGTAGAGGACAAGGTGACACCATGAGCGCGGAACGGAACAACGACAGCGACAGGGGCGCGGTGAGCTCGGGGAAGGACTCGCGGATCAGCGTCGGTGCGGAGCTGTCCCGTCGAGACGTCCTCCGCGGCGGGCTGGCCGGGGCCGCCGGGCTGATGCTCGGCGACGGCCTCGTTCGTGCCGCCGCCACGGCCCCCTCGCCCGCCAAGCCCGCCAAGGCCAAGGCCGTCATTCAAATCTGGCTGTGGGGCGGCCCGCCGCACACCGACACCTTCGACCCCAAGCCGGACTCCGGCTACGACTACTGCGGGCCTCTGGACAAGGTCATCCCCACCAACGCCGACGGCATCCAGATCAACGCCACGCTGCCGCTGCTGGCCGAGCAGGCGGACAAGTACTCGATCATCCGCAGCATGACCCACGGCAACAACGGGCACGAGACGGCCGCCTACATGACCCAGACCGGGCGGAAGCCCGGCGGGCGCGACGTCTTCCCCTGCGCCGGGGGTGTGGTGTCGTACTTCAAGGGCTACCGCGCCGGCTACAAGGGGCTGATCCCGCCGTACATCGTCCTGACGCGCCCGCAGGGGCGGTTCTCGGAGGCGGGCTTCCTGGGCACGCGGTACAAGCCGTTCGCAACCGGCGGGGATCCGGCCGCGAAGGTCTTTGCCGTCGAGGGCATCGTGGCGCCGAACATATCGCGCAAGCGGCAGGAATCCCGCCGGGAGCTGCTGCTGGAGCTGGACGCTCTTCGCCAGGCGGCCCCCGACGACCCGCACATCGCCCAGATGACCAAGGGCGAGAAGCAGGCCTACGACCTGATTCTCGGCGATGCCGGGAAGGTCTTCGACCTCACCCAGGAGACCGAGGAGGTCCGCGAGGCCTACGGGCCAAACACGCTGGGACAGTCCTGCTTGATGGCCCGGCGGCTGGTCGAGACCGGCGTGCCCTACGTGACGATCAACTCCGGCGGCTGGGACACGCACAAGACGCACTTCCCGGCGATGACCCGCAAGCTGCCGCAGCTCGACCAGGGCGTCTCCACGCTGCTCCAGGACCTCCACGACCGCGGGCTGCTGGAGAGCACGATCATCTGGTGCTGCGGCGAATTCGGCCGGTCGCCGAAGGTTGCATGGGAGTCGCCGTGGAACGGCGGGAGGCACCACTTCGGACCGGTCTTCTCCTGCCTGGTCGCCGGCGGCGGGTTCAAGCCGGGCTGCGTCGTCGGGGCCTCGGACGAGAAGGGCGCCGAGGTCAAGGACCGCCCGGTCTACCCGTGGGACCTGATCGCCAGCATGTACGAGCTGCTCGGGATCGACCCCAACGCCCAACTTCCCCATCCGGGCGGAAAGCTCGTCCGTGCGGTTCCCTCGCCCGACGAGGGCTACGAGTTCGGCGGACGGCTGACCGAAATCATGTAAGCAACGCTGCGGAGGCTCACCATGGCCGGCCCATTGCGACATCGCGTGGCGGCCCTGGCGGTGCTGGTCTCGGCCGGTGCGGTCTGGGCGCAGGACGTCCCTCGCATCGGCTACGTCTACCCGTCGGGCGGCTGCCAGGGAACCGTCTTCGAGATCGACGTGGGGGGGCAGTACCTTCGCGGCATCAAGGCCGCGATCATCTCCGGCGGCGGGATTGACGCCAAGGTCATCCGCTACGTCAAGCCGCTGAGTCAGCAGGAGATGAGCGAGCTGGCCCGGAAGGTCCGCGAGCTGCGGGCCATGGCCCAGAAGCGGGTCGCCGACAGGATGCTGGGCGACCCGATCGGCCCGTCGGTCGACACGGCCAGCACGTTCAAGGCCGCGGCACTGTCGCTGGGGTTGGACCTGGACCTGACCAGCTACACGGCCCTGCGGAAGCGGCTGTCGAACCCCAAGCGTCAGCCGAACGATCAGATCGCCGAGATTGCCCGGTTCTACATCACCATCGACGAGGACGCCGAGCCGGGCCGGCGGGAGTTCCGCGTCAAGACCTCGCGGGGCATCTCCAACCCGGTGTTCTTCGAGGTCGGCCAGTGCCCCGAAACCCTCGAAGAGGAGCCCAACGAGAAGGGCAAGGCTCACCGTTTGACGCAGTGGCTGCCGCTGGTCGTCAACGGGCAGATCATGCCCGGGGACGTGGACCGGTTCCGCTTCCGCGCGACGAAGGGCACGAAGCTGGTCGCCTCCGTCAGCGCCCGTTCGCTGGTGCCCTATCTCGCCGACGCGGTCCCCGGCTGGTTCCAGGCCACGTTGGCCCTGTACGACGCCGACGGGCGCGAGGTCGCCTACACCGACGACTTCCGCTTCGATCCCGACCCGGTCCTCTGCCACGAGGTGACCGAGGACGGCGAGTACATCCTCGAGATCAAGGATGCCATCTACCGCGGCCGGGAGGACTTCGTCTACCGCATCGCCATCGGCGGCCTGCCGTACATCACGCACATCTTCCCGCTGGGCGGGCGGATGGGGCAGGACACGCCCGTGACGCTGAAGGGCTGGAATCTGCCCGACCGCGAGATCGTCGTCTCCGCGGCCGAGAAGAAGGCCCCCGGCAAGCTGCCGATTCGCGTCGAGCGGCTGGGTAAGCTGTCCAACCGCGTTCCCTTCGCGGTGGACACATTGCCGGAGTGCTTCGAGGCCACGCCGGGCAGCGGGCCGGGCAAAGCCCAACCCATCGAGCGCCCGACCGTGATCAACGGGCGGATCGACCAGCCGGGCGACACGGACGTGTTCGTCTTCAAGGCCGAGGCGGGCGAGGAGATCGTCGCCGAGGTCCAGGCACGTCGCCTGGGCTCGCCGGTGGACTCGCTGCTGAAGCTCACCGACGCCGCCGGGGCCCTGATCGCCGCCAACGACGACTGGCTGGACAGGCGCGACGGCCTGACCACGCACCACGCCGATTCGCGGATCCAGGCCAAGCTGCCGCGGGCCGGTGAGTACCGCCTCGAGATCTCCGAGACCCAGGACAAAGGCGGCGAGAGCTACGCTTACCGGCTGCGCGTCGACCGCCCCGAACCGGACTTCGCCCTCCGCGTCGTGCCCTCGACGGTCAGCGCCTCGGCCGGGACGATCGTGCCGATCGAGGCCTTCGCCCTCCGCCAGGACGGCTTTGAGGGCGAGGTGCGGCTGAAGCTCGAGGGCGCGCCGAAGGGCTTCCTGCTCAGCGGCGGGCGAATCCCCCCGGGCAAGGACAAGGTCCGCATGACGTTGACGATGCCCCCCCGCGCGACCCGCGGACCGATCCGCGTGGCGATGGAGGGCAGGGCGGAGATCGGCGGCGAGAAGGTAACGCGTCCGGCCGTGCCCGCCGAGGACATGATGCAGGCGTTCCTCTACCGCCACCTCGTGCCCACCGAGGCCTGGGTGGTGTGGGTGACCGGGGGGCGGCGGCAGGGCGAACCGGTCCGGGTGATCGGCGAGGACGTCGCGAAGGTCCCCGTCGGCGGGACGGCGAAGGTCCGCCTGGCCGCGCCGAAGGGCCCGCTGACCGGCAAGATCGACCTGTCCCTCCGCGAGCCGCCCGAGGGCCTGGCCATCAAGGAGGTCGTCCCGGACACGTTTGGGCTGGGCATCGTCCTCAGTGCCGACGCCGAGAAGGCCAAGCCCGGCTCGGCGGGCAACCTCATCATCACCGCCTCCACGCAGCGGACCTACACGCGGCAGGACGGCACGGAACAGACGCGGCGCGTGGACCTCGGCCCGCTTCCGGCGATCGCCTACGAGATCGTGGCCGACCCGCAGGCCCGGGCGACGCCCGCCAAGCCGTGACGGACATCCAAGGCGGCACGCGGCGGCGCTTGCATGCGCACGCCGTCCAGCCACAATGAACCAAGCGACGCCCGGCCTGCGCCGATCGCGCCGGGCCCCTTCGCGCCGCAAACCACCACGACAGGAGTACGAGCATGACATCTCGCCCCTCCACCGGAGTGTTCGCATTCGCGATGGCCTTCGCCGTCCTCGCCGCCGGGGCGCCGCCGCGGGCCCACGCGGCGTCCGCCGAGAAGATCCTCGATGCCACCGGCGTCCGCGGCGGGCTGGCCGTCCTCGTCGGCTGCAAGGACGGCCGCCTCGCCGCCGACCTCGCCCGGCGGGACGGGTTCCTCGTTCAGGCACTCACCGGGAAGGCTGATCACCTCGCCGCCGCTCGAAGGCATCTCGCCGCCGCGGGCGTGTATGGCAAGGCGTCGGCCATGCCCCATGCCGGCGACCGCCTGCCCTATGCCGACGGGTTGGTCAACCTGCTGATCCTCGACGAGGGCGCCTCGGTTCCCGAGTCCGAGGCGCTCCGCGTGCTCGCACCCGGTGGGGCCGCGTACCGCTTGGGCGCCAAGGCCGCACAGGCCAAAACCGTCAAGCCGCGTCCGTCCGAGATCGACGAATGGACGCACCACCTGCACGGGCCGGGGGGCAACGCGGTCGCCGCGGACCGGAAGGTCGGCCCGCCGCGGCGGCTCCAATGGACGGCCGGGCCGATGTGGGCCCGCAGCCACGGCTACACCCCGAGCGTCACGGCGATGGTCTCCTCCGGCGGCCGAGTCTTCGCCATCTGCGACGAGACCCTCGCTTGCATCGACGACACGGTACCCAGCAAGTGGCGGCTGGTCGCGCGGGACGCCTTCAGCGGTGTGCTGCTCTGGAAGCGCCCGATGGGGCCGTGGGGCTCGGCGGCGTTGAGCGGCACGGCCGACACGGGCCGGGGTGTCACCACCGGGCGGTTCACCATGCCCCAGCACGCCGCCAAGCGGCTGGTGGCGATGGGGGACGTCGTGTACGTCACCCCCGGTGCCGAGGCGCCCGTGACCGCCCTGGACGCCGCGACCGGCAAGGTCCGCCGCGTCTACAAGGACACCGAACGGACCGACGAGATCCTCTGCACGGGCAAGCGGCTGGTCCTGGCCGTCAATCCCCCGGCCGAGAAGCGCCCGCCCGTGGTGGATCGCAAGTCCACCCCGCCGCCCCCGCCGGCGAAGGAGGTCTGCGTGGTCGACGCCGCCTCCGGCGAGGTGCTCTGGCGGCGGGGTGGGTTCGTCGGCGTTCGGGCCATGCTCGGGCAGGACCCGTTCGGCCGGCTCGAGCTGGCGGCCGGTGACGGCAGGATCGTCGCGCTGACGCATGACGCGATCGAGTGCATGGCGATGGAGGACGGGAAGACGCTGTGGCGCATCGACCGGCCGAAGCTGCCGGACGACGCGGTGCGGAAGCTCGGATTCGCCGGCGTGTTCGAGTTCCGCCTGGCGGTGATGGTCTACCACGACGGCGTGGTCCTGCTGGCCCAGCCCCAGCCGAACACGCACCACACCTACCACACCATGCCGGGCACGGTGTACGCCTTTGACGCCGAGAGCGGCAAGGCGATGTGGGAGCACGCCTACGGTGGGTGGGGCCACTGCACCCAGCCGGACCTGTTCGTCGTCGGCGACGTGGTGTGGACCCACGTGGACGCCGAGACCGAGTACGGCCACTGCTGGGGCGGCGGCTACCGGGCGAAGAACAGTTCGAAGGTGGACTACCGCATCCAGGCCCTGGACCTGCGGACCGGCAAGGCGCGGAAGGAACTGGGGACCAGGACGGTCTTCGACGTCGGCCATCACCACCGCTGCTACCGCAACCGGATCACCGAGCGGTTCCTGCTGGCGTCGCGGCGGGGCGTGGAGTTCGTGGACCTTGCCACCGGGGAGAACACGCAGAACCACTGGGTCCGCAGCGGCTGCCTGTTGGGCAACCTGCCGTGCAACGGCCTGCTGTATGTCACGCCGCACCCCTGCGGGTGCTACCTGAACGCCAAGCTCACGGGCTTCAACGCCTTGGCGCCGGCGGCGGCGAGCGAGGCGCCGCGGACGCCGGACGACAAGCGGCTGACGAAGGGCCCCGCCTATGAGAAGGTCGAGTTGCCGGGGCAGGCCGACGCGACCGCGAAAGACGCCTGGCCGACCTATCGCCACGACGGGCGCCGCACGGCGGCGACCGACGCCGACGTCTCCGCCGAGCTGGCGGTCGCGTGGCAGGCCGATGTCGGCGGCAGCGCGACTGCCGTGACCGTCGCCAACGGTCGGATTCTCTGCGCGGCCGCCGACGAGCACACCGTCTGCGCCTTCGACGCTGCCGGCAAGAGGCGGTGGTGCTACACCGCCGACGCCCGCGTGGACTCCCCGCCGACGATCCACGGCCCGGTGGCGGTCTTCGGCTCGGCCGACGGGTGCGTCACGTGCCTGCGGATCGAGGACGGGGAGATGGTCTGGCAGTTTGACGCCGCGCCGCGGCGGGAGTTCATCGTCTCCTACGGCCGGCTCGAATCCCGCTGGCCCGTGCACGGCAGCGTGCTCGTCCGCGAGGGCAAGTGCTGGTTCGCGGCCGGGCGGTCGTCGTACATCGACGGCGGGATGCGGCTGTACGCCCTGGACCTGGCCAGCGGCGAGGTCGCTCAGCGCGAGACCATCTGCCACGTCGATCCCAAAACGGGCAAGATGGCGGCCGAGACGAACGCCCACGGCATGGCCGGGGCGCTGAATGACATTGCCGCCACGGACGGCCGGGCCGTGTTCCTCCGCGGAGAGAAGGTTGCCGGTGGCAAGGGCCGGGGCGGCCCGCGGGTGTACATGACCGGGGGCTACCTGGATTCCAACTGGTTCAACCGCACGTACTGGCGGGCGGGGCAGCAGGCCCAGACGTCCGGGCCGATGGCGCTGGGGGAGGAGGTCGCCTACGGCATGGAGGTCTTCGGCTCCCGAAGCCGGGACTCGGTCTTCAAGCCCGGCGCCGGCAACTACCGCCTCCGGTGCATGCCCCTTGCGATCGACCGCAAGGGCAAGGCCAAGGCGAAGCGCCGTCGGCGCCGCGGCCCGGTCTGCGTGTGGGAGAAGAAGGTCCCCGCTCGCGCCGTGGCCGTCATCCGCGCCGGGGACGTGGTTTTCGCCGCCGGCTCGCCCGACGTCGTCGATCCCGACGACCCCCACGCCGCCTGGGAAGGACGCAAGGGAGGCCTGCTTATGGCTTTCGCGGCCGAGGATGGCGAGAAGCTCGGCGAGCTGAAGCTCCCCGCCCCGGCGACCTGGGACGGGGTGGCGGCCGCCGGCGGTCGGCTTTATGTCGCGATGACCAACGGCAAGATCGCCTGCCTTGCCCCCGCCGACGCCGTCGCCGCGGTCAAGAGCTCGCGCCGCTGAGCCGCCGCGCTATCGCCGGTTGCGAAGGGCTTCCAGCAGCGCGTCCCGGTCCATCACGCCGCATCGGGCCGCCCAGGCTTCGTACGCCCCGACCATGGCGGCCACGCGTTCGGGCTGCTCGGCCGCGAGGTCGTGCAGCTCCGTGCGGTCGCGGTCGATGTCGTACAGCTCCCACGGCCCGCGGTGCCCCGGTTGGGGCCGCGCCGAGGCGCTCGGGCGGCCGGTGAAATTGCGGACGAGCTTCCACCTGCCCTCGCGCACGGCGGCGTTGCCCTCGTGCTCCCAGAACATCTGCCGCTCGATCGGCGTGTCGTCCTCCAGGATGGGCAGGATGCTCGCGCCTTCCGGCGGGGGCACGTCGAGGCCCTCGCGCCGGGCGGGGTAGTCGGCTCCGCAGAGTTCCAGCAGCGTGGGCATAACGTCCGGCAGATACGCCGGCTGGTGCCGCAACTGCCCCCCGCCGCCGAGCCCGGCCGGCCAGTGGGCGATCAGCGGCGTGGCGATGCCCCCCTCGTGGACCCAGTGCTTGTAGAAGCGGAACGGCGTGTTGGAGAGGTTCGCCCATGGCACGCCGTAGCTGGTGTACGTATCTTCCCCGCCGGGTGTGATTTCCGGGACGTTGCCGAAGCGCACCTCCCGGCCGTCGCGGGTGCGTTCGCGGGCGACGTGCTGTTTCAGCCAGCCGCAGCCGGCGGGATGGATCTCCTCGGCGCAGCCGCCGTTGTCCGCCAGGAAGACCACCAGCGTGTTGTCCAGTTGGCCGGTCTCTTCCAGTGCGGCCAGGATCCGCCCGATGCCCTGGTCCATGCAGTCGATCTGGGCGGCGTAGACCTCCATTCGCCGGGCCTGCCACTGCTTGTGCTCGGCGTCCGCCCATGGCGGCTGGCCCGGGTCGCGGGGGCTCAGCTCCCAGGCCGGGTCGAGCAGGCCCATGTCGGTCATCCTCCGCATCCGCTGCCGGCGGAGGGTGTCCCAGCCGGCGTCAAAGCGCCCGGCGTAGCGGGCGATGTCCTCGTCCTTCGCGTGCAGCGGCCAGTGGGGGGCGGTGTAGGCGGTGTAGAGGAAGAACGGCTCGTCGCGGTGGGCGGCGGCGTGGTCCCGGAGGAAGGCGACGGCGTTGTCGCTGATGGCGTCGGTGTAGTAGAAGCCGTCGCGCCGGGCCTCCCGCTCGATGTTCTCGTTGTCCCGGACCAGCGTGTTGGGGTCGAAGTAGCTCCCCGCCCCGATGATCGTGCCGTAGAACCGCTCGAACCCGCGCTGCCGCGGCCAGGCGTGGTTGGCGGTGTGCACGTCGCACACCACATGCCACTTGCCGCTCATGTACGTCCGGTACCCTCCGGCCCCCAGGACCTCCGCCAGCGTGACGGTGTTCTGCGCCAGCGTGCCCTCGTAGCCGTCCGGCCCGTCGGTGTCGGCCATGAGGCCCACGCCGGCCTGGTGGGGGTGCAGGCCCGTCAGCAGCGACGCCCGCGACGGACAGCAGCGGGCGGTGTTGTAGAACTGCGTCATCCGCATCCCGCCGGCGGCAAGGCGATCGAGGTTCGGCGTGCGCACCTCCCCGCCGTAGCAGCCGATGTCCGAGTAGCCCATGTCGTCGTTGAGGATCAGCAGCACGTTGGGGCGTCGGCGCCGTTCGGTTGTCACCTGGGGGTCCCTTTCCGCTCGTGATCCGGCCGGTTCATTCTGCCGCCTACTCTACCAGGGGCCGCGCCGGATGCACGCGCTTCGCGCCGGCCCCCGGGCCGTCAGCAACGCCACGCGATCGCGCCCTCCTGGCCGCGCCGCAGTGCGGGCAGGCCAGCCGACGCCGGCGGTCGCGTCGGAGGTTGACTGGGATGAGATCGCAGGTCATGCTGGCCTTGTCAACGACATAGCCGGGCAAGCGAAACGGCTTCCGGATTCCGTGCACGTACATGGCGAGGCTTCCCGCTCCTTCGATATCTGTGGTAAGCCATTGGACAAGCGATAGTTGGGCTGCCTTTTGGAGAGGGACTCCTCCGTAGGACTGAAGAGGAGCGCTTCCATCGGTTCCAGAACGATCAGGCAAGGAGGAATGCATGAGCAGGCATGACGAGACGGTGTCCAGGACGACGACGGACATCACCTGTAGAGGCAGGATTCTGCATGTATTCCTGGCGCTTCTGATACCGGTGTCCGCAGCTTCCGCAGGTGAGGTACTTCCTGAGCTTGCTGAACGGAGTGAGTTGAACGGCGGCCTGCTTCTGCTGCCGCGTTTTGCGGAATCTAGGGAGGTCCTCGAACTTGCCGAGAAGACTCCGTTCATCGTTGTGGCCTGCTCACCGGAAGAAACGCCGGTGGCTTCCTTGCGCAAGGAAGCTGCAGCGCGCGGTCTGCTTGCCAGTCGGATCTACGTCGAACAACTGCCGGATTGTTCCAGTCCGTTGGCCGAGAACTCGGCTTCCCTGCTCCTGGTCGATGACCTGGTCGAGTCCGATCTGACCCCGGCCCGGCACAAAGCCTGGTTCGGGGCGATCTCGCCGCGGCGGGGCGTGGCGATCGTGGGCAATCGAAAGGCAGAAGAGTTGGACAGCAGGAAGCTTCTGGACTGGGCTTCCGCGAAGGGGGCCCAGGTCGAATCTCTTTCCGTGCCGGGATCGACCTTCGTGCTCATCCGTAAGCCCGCCCCGAAGGGCAGCGATGTATGGACGCACAGATTTCACGATCCTTCCAATCAGCGTACCTCCCGCGATACAACCCTGAAAGCCCCGTTCGGCCCGGCCTGGTACGCTTTGCCCACCAACCTCGGCTACCGGGGCGACATCATTGTGAGCCATGGAGGACGGGCGTACTACATATGGGCCAATCGGCTCTTCTATCACTCTGTCTCTCTGATCTGCTTCGATATCCACAACGGCGTGAAGCTCTGGGAACAGCCCTTCAAGTGGGACAAACCCCGGGACAGGAACCGGGCGGGCTACTATGCGGGGCGTTCCTGCATGGTCGCTTTGCGTGACAGTCTGCTCCTGGTCGACGAGGACCGCTTGGTGATTCTCGATGGCGAGAGTGGACGCGAGCTACGCTCGATCGAGGGACCGAAACCAGGTGGACAGATCAAGTGGCTCGGAGTCGAGGGGGACCTTGTGGCAGTGCTGGCCGGCGATCCAGACCGCTACAAGGTCAATACCCTCCAACAGATCGCGACCAATCCCTTCGGCACGGAACTCGCCGTCTACCGGCTCTCGGATGGTGCGCTCCAATGGAACCGGAGCGAACCCGGTCGGGTGGACGAACGTGAGCTCGCGATCTTCGACTCCAAACTCTACGCACACACGCGGGGCAAGTGGATGGCCTGCAGCGATCTCGCCACAGGCGAAGTGCTCTGGCGGAACCGTGACCCGGCCTTGCTGGAGAAACTGGGCGAGGAACTGACCGGCGACTTCATGTCCATCTCGTACCGGATCCTGGTCGCCACACCCGAGGTCCTCTATTTCGCCGCGGCTATCCGGGCCAACCGGGTGATCATGGACAGGACGAACGGCAAGCTGCTGTGGACGGAGAGAGTCGGCAAGACGCGTCTGTCGTTGAACGATATCATCCTTGGAAACGCACTGGTCAAGATTACGGATCAGTGGACGAAACGCACGGTCGACCTGAAGACCAAGAAGCCCCTTGATCCCATCGAGGTCCCCCGAAACGGCTGCGGCCCACCCCTGGCCACCACCCATCTCATCATCAGCCAATTCGGACGGGTCACCACCTGGAGCGGTGAAACCCTGCGCCGTCCGGATCTGAAGGCCCCGTGCGATCTCGGCGTTGTGATCGCGGATGGGGTCGCCTTCAGCCCGCCTTCCGCCTGTCGATGCAACGTCGAGATCCACGGCTACCGCGCCTTCACCTCGCTGCCCCCGAGGCCCGCGGAGGATTCGCTGCCCCAGCTCTGCACCGGCCCGGCGGCAAAGGAGCCGCTTGCCCCTTCGGCTCCACAAGCCGAATGGCATTGCTGGCGAGGAGACAACCGGCACTCGGGATGCTTGTCGGTGAAGCTGCCTTCCTCGGCTCCCGAGCTCAAATGGCATTGGAAACCCGTGCGCCCCAACCCGGTTCCCAAGCTGTCGAGCAAGTATGGCGCTCCCCATATAGATGTCCCCTCACACCTGCCCACCCAGGCGGTCAGCGCGGGGGGGGCTGCCTACTTCGGCGATAGCCAGGGCGTGCTCAGAGCCATTTCGCTGAAAGATGGCCGGGAGCTCTGGAATCTGCCTGTTGGCTTCAAAGTCATCGCCCCGCCGGCCCTGGCGCGGGGCCGGGTGGTGGTCGGGGCACTCGACGGGCAGGTTGTCTGCCTGGACGCCAAGAGCGGCAGGCTGGCATGGCGATACCGAGTGCCGCGGCGAAGGCGGCGCATCCTCTGGTACGGTCATCTGGCCGATACCCAACCCCTGATCGGCGGCGCCCTCATTGACGGGGACACGGTCTACGCATCCGCCGGATTCAGCACGGTAGATTCGATCCGGGTCGTGGCTCTGGACCTTGGCAGCGGCAAGCCGAAGTGGACCAAGGACATGCCCCACGATGACCCGGCAGGCGGAACGCTGGGGTCACTGGGAGCGATGACGGTGGCCGCCGGCCAACTCTTCATCCGCTCGGGAGGGCAGGTTCCGGCTTCCTTTGATCTCGAATCCGGCGAACTGACGGCCGTTCCAGGTGCGAGCCGGGCCGCGCCGAGCCGCCATGGCAAGGACATCGCCGCAGTTGCCGAAGGCTGGGTCCTCTATGGGGGCAGGCGCGTCTTTTCCGATTTCAACCGTTGGAAGCGGGAGAATCGCGGTCTGACCTACTCGCTCTGCCGGACGGATCGTGACATCGAGGGCAAGCCAGACCTGACGGTCCTCGGCGCGGAGCTGTCCATGACATCGGCCCTGATGCCGGTGTTCGACGAGGAACTGTTCATCACCTTTTCCGAGTATCCGGCGCGCCATGCGGAACCTGCCATCAAGGCCTGGCAGCGCACGGCCTTTCTCGAAGCGGCCGCCGCGGCCCCCAAACCGGAAGGGGGCACGTGGGAGAGGCTGAAGAACTCGAATGCCCCATTCGTATTCGGCCGCCTTACCCCGGGCAAAGGAGACCTCGCCGGAAGTGAACTCTGGACCGGGAAGGACCATCTGGCCTACGCCGCGGCCCTCGGCTCGGACGCCCTGATCGTCGTTCATCCAAAGGTCGGTGAGAGCAGGCTGGGCGAGATCTGGCAGATCTCGGCCCTCGAACGCGCCGATGGCACGGTTCGCTGGACCATGCCCCTGCCCGGACGGCCGGTCTGGGACGGTCCGAGTCTCGCCTCGGACGGCTCGATCCTCATCGCCCTGTGGGATGGCAGCATGCTGTGTTTCAGAGGAGGATGAATGGAAACACAGGGACCATGCCCAGAGAGGTCGATACATTCGCAGGGCATTGAGTCTGGCAGCAGCATGCGGTGAATCGACCTGCCGTAGATGGCGATCGATCACGGCGTTGCCTTCCCCGGGCACTGGGGGATCGCGATCAGCCCGCGCGACGGTCCTTCGCTATACGTCGGCGCCATCGACGACAGCAGGCACAGATGGGGCGGCCGGGCGAAAGGAAGCTCTCGCCGGGGCGGCACGTCCGGCGTAGAATCTCGCCGGAGATTTCCTCCGCGGCGCGGTGGGCGATGTGCCCATCTACGGCGTTTCGCTGATCCCCGGCCCGTCCGGGCGAAAGGCGCCGCCGACGGCGCCCGACCCGAACCTGAGGACCTGGCCATGCCCCCGATGAACGTATTGGTGATCACCAGCGACCAGCAGCGCTGGGACGCGCTGGGCGTGAACAGCCCTGTGCTGAAGACGCCCGCCCTGGACGCCCTGGCCGCCGAGGGGATCGTCTGCGACCGGGCCTATACGCCGAACCCGACTTGCACGCCGGCCCGCGTGTCGCTGCTCACCGGGCATTACCCCTCGCGCCACGGCTGCTACACGATCGGCACGGGGCTGCCGGAAGACTACCCCACCGTCCCCGGCGCGCTGGCCGAGGCGGGCTGTTTCACCGCCATCTGCGGCAAGGCGCACTACCAGCCTTGCACGGACCAGCCGCTGGGCACGCCGCCGGAGAGCATCGAGGCCCCGCCGAAGTGCCGGGACTTCGACTTCTTCCGCCGCTGGTCCGGGCCGTACTACGGCTTCCAGCACGCCCGGTTGGCGATCGACCACGGGCACCAGCGCGACGCGGCGTCGATGCACTATGGCCTGTGGCTCCGCGAGCGGGGGGTGGACGTCGACCGCTATTTCGGCAACGGGCGATACGAGGACTACGGCGCATGGGATCTGCCCGAGGAGTACCACAATTCCCGCTGGACCGCCGACGAGACCATCGCCGCCGTAGACCTCGCCGCCGAGGCCGGTCGGCCCTTCTTCATCCTCTCGAGCTTCCAGGACCCGCACAACCCGTGCGTCGTCCCCGCGCCTTGGGCGAGCATGTACCGTCCCGAGGACATGCCCGACTTCCGCCACCGTGAGGGCGAGTTCGACGACAAGCCCGAGTTCTACCGCCGCTGCCACCAGGGCGGGGAGGGCCTCGGCGACCCCGAGTTGGACGACCACAAGCCCTGGTACTGTTTCCGCGGCCTGGCCGACATGGACGAACGCCGCACCCGCGAGCTGACGGCGGCGTACTTCGGCATGGTCAGCCTGATGGACCGCCACATCGGGCGGATCGTGGACCACCTCCGCGACCGGGGCCTGCTCGAGAGCACGATCGTCGTGTTCACGACGGACCACGGCGACTACCTGGGCAACCACGGCCTGTGGTGGAAGGGCTTGCCGACGTACGAGGACATGATGCGGCTTCCGTTCATCGTGCGCCACCCCGGCTGCGTCACGCCGGGCTCGAGGAGCCGGGCGTTCCAGAGCCTGGTGGACATTCCCCGCACGGCCATGGCGGCGCTGGGCGTCGAGCCGCCCGCCGGGCTCCAGGGCGTGGACCAGTCGGAGCCGTGGCGGGACGCGTCGGCGTCGGCGCGGGACTGGGCGCTGTGCGAGTACCGCCCCACGGAGGGGCCGTTCATGCAGAAGACGTTCCTCCACGGGCAGTGGAAGCTGGTGGTCTACCACGACCGGGACTACGGCGAGCTGTACGACCTCGATGCCGACCCGGACCAGTACGCCAACCTCTGGGACCGCCGGGAGCACCAGGCGACCAAGGCGGAACTGCTGGGCCGGTTCATCTCGGCCGAGATGGAGAAAGACGGCGTCCTCCGCCCGCGCGTGGCGTGGGCGTAGCGGGGGGCTACTCCGCCGCGACGATCGCCACGCCGCTGAGCATGGGCGGCGGGCCTTCGGGATCGCGAGAGACCAGCTCCAGCGAGACCGCCTTGGCGCGGTTCAGCGGCAGCTCGCGGACAAGGGCCTTCCGGGAGCCTCCGGCCTCGGCGGCGACATTCAAGCCCTCGATCACCCGTCTGCCGTCGAGCGTCACGTCGAAGACGCGCGGGCGTTCGGGCTCGGCGAGCTCGCAGAAGTACAGCCGCACGACCGCGGCGGCGGCCTGCTGGACGGTCGGCGGCACGCGGACGGTCAGGCGGACCGGACCGGCCAGGGCGAAGCTGTGCAGCCAGGGCATCTCCGTGCCCTCGATGCCGGCCCAGTCCGGGTTGCGCCCGACGGTCCGCAGCGGCGGGGCGTCCTCGGGGGCTTCCACGCCGAGCCCCGCGCGGGCGACCTTCGGCCCGTACGGCTGGCTGCCGAGGCAGCGCCCATAGGCGGTAGGGCGGGGCCAGGCGTGCCAGATCAGCCCGTCGCCGTCCGGCCGGTCGCCGGGCGCGGCGAGGTTCAGCCGCACGCCCGCCGGCCCCGGCCGGCCCGAGCCGCCGATGCCGAAGTGAAAGTGCCGCTCGTCGCTCATCAGCGCCAGCGAGGTCTTGTAGTTGTAGGCGCACTGGCAGGAACTGCCCCCCTCGGGCACGATCACCAGCCCGCCGGCGGGGATCATGTTGATCCAGCAGCTCGAGCGGATGATGGGGTACTGGTAGACGCCGCTCTGCCCGGCGAGGTCGCGGAAACCCAGCGAACTCTGGCGGGACATCGACAGCGTCGGGCAGCCAGAGAGCGTCCCGCACAGCAGTGCCAGACCCGCCGAATACTGCTTCCGCCCGCCAGCCATCGGCGGGATGGGCCGGCCGGTCTTCAGGTCGTACGCCTTCGGCGTATACAGCACGCCGCCGGTGATGAAGGGGGCGACGATCTTCGTCTTCTCCACCCGCCAGAGCGTCCGGCCGTCTTCGGCGGCGTAGGCGGCGATGCCCCCGCCGGCCTTGGCGGCGCCGCGGTCGAGCATGGTCCGCCCGAACGGCACGGGGGTGGCGACGACGACGCCGTCGGCGGCCCAGAGGCTGTTGACCGTGGGTGTGACGTCGTCGGTCTCCCACAGTGGCTCGCCCGTGGCCAGGTCCAGGGCGCGAAGCGTCCGCGGCCCGGGGGCGTCGGCCTTGGCCCCGCGGCGCCGCTTGACGTAGCCGTATCGAGGCACGCCCTCGATGACGAACACCCGCCCCCCGTCGATGGCGATCGCGTCGGAGTCGATGCCCGCCGCGGGCTTGTGCACCCACGCCGCCCGGCCGGCGGGCTTCGCCAGCGCGAACAGCACCCGGTTGACCGGGTAGGCCTTGGACCACCACTCGTGCTTGACGTTCGCCCACCCCAGCGTGCCGACGATCCGCCCGTCCGTCGCCGCGAGGTACTCCCATTCCAGGCCCTTGGCACCGCCGGCGGGCATGGCCTCCGGCGGCGGGGCGAGCTCGTCGTGCGTGCTGCCCGTGGCCGGGTCGATGCGCAGGCACCGCAGGCGGTCGAGGGCGTAGACGAACTGCCGGTCCACGGCCAGCGAAGGGCCGCGATAGGCCGCCGGCCAGTGGGCGAGGTCGCGGATCTCCCGCCGCCAGAGCACGCGGCCGTTGTAGACGTCCATGGCCGTCAGGTGGTCCGTGCCGGGGATGAAGCACCGGCCTTGGACGACCAGCGGCGCGGGGCCCCGGAAGTGGCGGCTGACGGCGTCGGCGGGTCCCGGGCCGCCGAACCACACGGCCTTGAGGGGCAGGCGGACGCGGCGCTCATCCGAGGAGACGCTCTTGCCGGGCCCGCCGTACTGGTGCGTCCACTCGCCGGCGCCCGCCAGCCGGCCGCGGCGGACAATCATCGCGCCGTCGGCGACGCGGATCTCCCCGGCCGGGACGTCGGCGCCCAACAGCGCCCGGCGCAGCTCGTCCCGGCCGCCGGCGGGGCAGGCGATGTGCACCTCCCCGCCGCAGGGGCGGAGCACGCGGACCATCTCGGCCAGTGCCCCCGCGGCATTGGGGCCGCTGGGCGGGGCGGCGGCGAAGACGGCGTTGGCGAAGTAGTCCGTGTAGGGCAGCTTTGGTCCGCCGAGGCGATGGACGACGACGCGCGGGCCGTAGAGCCGCTTCGCCCGCAGCCCGCGACGCAGGTCCTCCGGGTCGGCGGACGTGGCGTGCAGGACCAGGTCGTAGGTCGCGGCGTGCCGGGCCAGCGTGTCGGCCGAGGTGGGCCCGAGGACCAGGCAGTAGCCTCTGCCCTCCGTTGCCGGCGGGGGCGAGGGGGGCTCGGGTGTCGCCGCCGGCTCGGCCCCGGCGCCTCCTGCGGGGGCGAAGCAGTAGACCAGCCCGGCGGTCGTGCTGGCGATCAGCCGCCGCCCGGCCAGGCACATGGCCCGGACCTGCCCGCGGACCTTCGCCTGCCACAACCGCTCCCCGTCGTCGGCGGCGAAGGCCTGGACGGTCCCGCGTCCGCCGGCGAGGATCGTCCCGCCGGCCTGGAGCAGCGCGTAGACGCGGTCCACCTTCGCCGACCATCGCCGGATCCTGCCCGGCTCGACGAAGTGCCCCATCGTGTGGCGGATGACCGTCTTCTTGCCGATCGCCCCGCGGACCTTCGCGATGTCCACCGCGATCAGCCTGCCCCGGCCGATCAGCGTAATCAGCCCGTCGTCGGCCAGCACGCCGCGGGAGCCGCCGCGGAGGCTGAAGACCTCCCGCCCGGTCCGCTCGTCGAGGGCGACCAGCGTGGCCAGCTCGAAGATGTCCGCCTCGGGGCCCTTGCTCTTGCGGCGGAGCTGCGAGCCGAACTCCTTGGCCAGCGTGTCGGCCTGGGTGAACACCAGCCCCCGGGCCGCCATCAAGCGGGCGCCGCCGGTGAAATCTCCGTCGGCCTCGTGGTAGAGGCACTCGCCGGTGGCCTTGTCGAACAGCGCAGGCGTGGACCGCCCGCAAGCGACGATCAGCCGTCGGCCGCTGACCGCCATGTACCCCTGCGGCGAGACGCCGCCCATCGTCACCTGGTGCGGGCGGGCCATGTAGCGGATGCCGCACGTGTCGTTCGTCCAGATCGGCTTGCCCGTGCGGGCGTCCAGGCAGCAGACGGCCACGCCTTCCGACGCGAGCATGCCGAACGCCGCGTACGCCCGGTCGCCCTCGACCAGCACGCCCGAGCGAACGGGCCGGCGGGAGATCATCTGCTCGTTGCCGATCAGGCGGCTGTCGGGGACGGCCGGGCGGAATCGCCAGACCGGCTCGCCGGCGTCGGCGGTCAGGCAGTAGACGAACCCGTCGTCGGAGCCGAACAGCACGTTGCCGCCGTGGAACTCCGGCGCCAGGCGGACGGGGGCATCGGTGGTGTACCGCCACAGCTCGCGCCCGGTGTCGGCGTCGAGGGCGTGGAGTGCGTGGTCGGCCGAGGAGGCGTAGTACACACGCCGCCCGTCGGAGGAGACGGCGAAGGCGTAGTCGAAGTCGATCCGCTGCGGCTCCCAGGCCGGCTCGCGCCAGGCGGGCCGCGGCGCGTGGTCGGCCGCGTGGGCCCAGGCCAGGCGGTACGGCGGGGTGAGCTCGATGTCGGCGTAGCCTGTCCGGCGGGTGTTGGCGTGGGGCACGCCGGGCTCGGCGGGGGCCGGTGCGGCGGCCAGCAGGGCCACCGCGAGAGACAGCGCGGGCGTTCGGGCCATTGTCGGCCTCCTGGGATCAGCGGTTGGTGAACGTGTACCCGCCGGCGTCGTCGACGGTGCCGGTGAACACGGCCCCGCCGGCGCGAACGGTCAGCGTCCCCCCAAGCCACTCCTGGTGGATCAGCCCGTCGGCGCCGCGGTCGGCGTCTGTGTAGACGGTGCGCCCGTGGTCGGCCCAGTCGTGCTCGCGCCCGTGCCGCCAGACCTTGAAGCCGGCCAGCGTGTCGGCGTACTGCACGCGGAGCCCGCGCCCGTCGCAAGACGTGAGCTTGGCGGCGCCTTTGTCGATGGCGGAGACGTCGAGCTTCGAGTTGGCCAGCACGGCCTTCTTGAACGCCTCGTAGGGCGTGCCCTCGCCGACCTCGACGGCGACGCCGCAGAACCGCCCGCCGCTGCCCTTGCCGGCGACGACCTTGTGATCCGGCCAGCGGGGCGTCTTCTTGTCGCCCTTGGTCTTGAAGTGGATCGCCTCGGTCAGCTCGTCATCGACGCCGCGGATCGTCGCGTTCAGCGGGTGCAGGGCGATCCACGTCTTCTCGCAACGGAGGAACGTCACGCCGCCGACCCGCTCGACACCGACCTTCGCGGGCAGGACCCACCGCCACGGCGCGTCGCCGTCGGCGACCAGCCAGACGGCCAGGTTGCCCATCTGCCCCACGCGGTTGGGCCCGGCGACCTTGCCCTTGGCGTACTGGGGCGAGCCGGGGTGCGTCGGATCGGGGCCGGGAACGCATTGGATGTCCGCGACGCCGCGCTCGCTGTCGAAGGCCAGCAGCTTCCAGCCGCTGACGTCCCCGCCGTCGGTGCTGGTGCCCTCGGCCAGCGAGCCCATCTGGAACGTGCGGCCGAAGTAGTGCGTCTCGTGATATTCCGGCTGACCGTACTTGCCTGTCTGCGGGGCGGAGTAGGCGGCCTTGGAGGCGAAGATCTCGACGGGGCGATCGAAGCGCTTGCGTGCGAGGTTCATCACGGCCGGCGGGGGCCGGTAGGCGCTGGTGATCACGTGCACCTCGTCGGATTCCCAGTGCGTGTTGGGGTGCGGGGCGTCGCCGAAGAGCACCCAGCAGTGCGCCGCCGCCGGGCAGAACGGCTGGACGTGGTTGTAGTCCCGCTTCGTCGGCCCGTTGAACCCGCCGCGCCAGTATTTCACCGCCGCGGCCGTGTACAGCCAGTCCAGGCAGGCCTTGGCCATCGCACGGACCTCGGGGTCCTTGGCGAAGTCGTACAGGTTGTGCAGCGGGGTCATGGTGTGCCCGATGTAGTTCTCCGAGTCCCACTCCCCCATGCCGATCCGGTACAGCGACTTCGCATACGTGCGAAAGTGCTCCTTGTACTTCGCGGCCGTGTCGCGGTTGCCCGTTTTCTCGGCGAACAGGTAGACAGCGACCCATCGCATCATCGAGAGGTTTTCGGTGGTGCGGATGTCGACCCAACTGTTCTTGGCCTCGGGCGTCCAGCCGCTCGCCTTCTTGTAAGCGTGGTGCGGGCGGCGCATGGGGTCCTTCTCGGTCCAGGCCTTCGCGCCGCGGACCATCCGCTTGCGGTAGTCCTCGCGCAGGAGGTCCCCGAAGTAGAAATACTTGCGGACCTGGTGCTTGAGCGTGAAGCACGCGAAGTAGTCGATCCCCGCCGTGTGCTTGTGCCAGCTCTTCGCCGCGTGGTCCTCGCCCTGGAGGCCCTTCAGCCCCGCCTCGGGCTTGCCCCCGAGCACGTGGGCCATCAGGTAACCGTAGTAGCGTTTCTCGTTCTCGAAGTACGTGTTGCCCCGGGACCGCTCGGAGGCCTGCCCGGCGATCACGTGCCTTGCCCGCTCCTGGAACCCACGTTCCCACTCCGCCGGCCAGGGGTTGCGCAGGGCCTCCGGCACGGGCTTGGCCCGGTAGACGGCCTTGCCCTCGGGGCCCTCGCGCACCATGTCGTTCAGCGTCCACTCCGCTTTCGCGGCGGGCAGGCAGCACGCCGGCACGGCGGCCGCGACGGCTACCAGTCGAGTCCGAAGAGTCATATCTGCACGCTCCTGGGTTACAAGGATGATTCGAGTATACCGACCAGCGCCCCCCCGCTGCCACCGCCGCGGGCCAGGCCGCTGACAAGGTCGGGGTCGATCCGGTAGAATCGTCCGCGGTCCCACACGAAGGAGACACACCATGTCCATGCGAACTCGATGGGCGATCCGGCTGGGGGCGGTTCTGGCGGCGGGGCTTCCGGCGGGCGGCGCCGCCGTGGCGGCCGAGGCCGACGCGACGGCCCGGCAGCTCCTCAAGGCCACCGGTTTCGAAGGCGGGGTGATCGTCCATGTCGGCTGCGGCGACGGAGAGCTGACCGCCGCGCTGGCCGGCGGGAAGGCCCGCCTCGTCGACGGGCTGACGCGCGACGCCGCGTCCGTCGCGGCCGCGAGGCGGCGGCTTCACGACGCCGGCGTGGCCGGCAAGGCGACGGTTCAGCACTGGACGGGCAAGCGGTTGCCGTACGTGGACAACTTCGTCAATCTCCTGGTCGCCGACGTCGGGCTGGACGTCCCGGGCGCGGAGGTCCTCCGCGTGCTGGCGCCCGAGGGCGTCGCGTACGTCCGCGACGGCGGGGGGTGGAAGAAGACGGTCAAGCCCGTCCCGGCCGAGACCGACGAATGGACGCATTTCCTCTACGATCCCACCAACAACGCCGTCTCCCACGACAAGGCCATCCAGCCGCTGCGGCACCTCCAGTGGATCGGCCGGCCCCGGTATTCGAGGCATCACGACCACATGTCGTCGGTCAGCGCGATGGTCTCGTCCGGCGGGCGGATTTTCTACATCTTCGACCACGCCAACCCGCTGTCGATCCAGCTCCCGTCGCGGTGGCAGCTCGTGGCCCGGGACGCGTACAACGGGGCGGTATTGTGGCGGCGCGACATCCCGGAGTGGGAGACGCAGCTCGTGCGGCTCAAGAGCGGCCCGGCGGACCTGCCGCGGCGCCTGGTGGCCAAGGGAGACACGGTGTACGCGACGCTGGGCTACGGCACGCCGGTGACGGCACTGGACGCCGCGACGGGCGAGACGGTGCACACCTACACGGGCACGGAGGGCACCGATGAGATCCTGCTGGCCGGCGGTGAGCTGCTGCTGACCGCCAGCCTGCCGGGCAAGCCGGGCGGCAACGAGGACCGCGCCCGGCGCATCCTGGCCGTGGACGCCGAGAGCGGCTCGGCCCGCTGGGAGGTCACCCGCCCGTGGGTGGGCAAGGTCACGCTGACGGCCGACGAGAAGCGCGTGCTGTTCTTCGACGGCGAGCGCGTGGTCTGCCTGGACCGGGGGACCGGCAAGGAGCGGTGGCGTTCGGAGCAGCTCGCCAAGCGCACGGTCCTGCCGACGTACTTCGGCTCGACGCTGGTCATCCACGACGGCGTGGTGCTCTTCGCCGGCGGGGACAACAGCGGCAAGGGGTACCATCGCGATCACGGCAAGGAGATCACGGCCCTGGACGCCGCGACGGGCAAGACGCTGTGGCAGGCCCCGCACCCGCCGGGCGGCTACCGCAGCAGCGAGGACATCTTCGTGATCGACGGGACGGTCTGGTTCGGCGACATCATGCACGCCCGGCCGATGAAGAGCGAAGGCGAGGTCACCGGGCTGGACCTGGCCACCGGCAAGGTGAAGGCCCGCTTCAAGCCCGACGTGCCCAAGACCACCTACTGGTTCCACCACCGCTGCTACCGCGCCAAGGCCACGGAGAACTACCTGCTGACCTCGCGGACCGGCATCGAGTTCGTCGACTTCCGCAACGAGCACTGGATCCTGCATCACTGGGTCCGCGGGCCCTGCCTGTACGGGATCATGCCCGCCAACGGGATGATCTACAACGGCCCCCACCCCTGCGCGTGCTACCTGGAGGCCAAGCTGTTCGGCTTCAACGCCCTGGCGCCGGCGTCCCCCTCGCGGCAGGTGACCGAGCCGGAGCCGGGGCGACACCGCCCCGGAGAGGCGAAGGTCGCCGCCGCGCCTGAGCCCGCCGAGGGCGACTGGCCCACGCTGCGCGGCGACGCCGAGCGCAGCGGCCGGTGCGTCACGGGTGCGCCGACGGCCCTGGCCGAAGCCTGGAAGGCGAAGCTGGGCGGGCGGCTGAGCGCGCCGGTCATCGCCGGCGGGCGCGTGCTGGTCGCGCGGATCGACGCCCACGCCGTGGCGTGCCTCGACGCCGCCACGGGCGACCCGCGGTGGACGTACCTCGCCGGCGGGCGGGTGGACTCCCCGCCGACGGTCTGGCGCGGCCGGGCGCTGTTCGGTTCGGCCGACGGGTGGGTCACGTGCCTTCGCCTGAGCGACGGGGCGGTCTGCTGGCGGTTCCGCGCGGCCCCGGCGGCGATGCGCCTGGGCGCGGACGAGCAGGTCGAGTCGGCCTGGCCGGTGCACGGGACGGTCCTGGTGCGCCCGGGCAAGTCGGCGGGCGAGGCCGAGGTGTGGTGCCTGGCCGGGCGGTCGATGTACCTCGACGGCGGGCTTCGCCTGCTGCGCCTGGACGCGGCCACCGGGCGGCCGATCGCCGAGCGGGTTCTGGACGACCGCGATCCCGAGGCCGGGAAGGGCCGCGGCCTCCAGGTGCGTCACCGCGGGCTGAACATGCCCGTCGCCCTGCCGGACGTGCTGGTGGACGACGGCACGTGGGTGTACATGCGTTCCCAGAAGTTCACGCCGGAGGGCACGCGGCAGGAGCTGGACGTGCCCATCCAGGCCCAGCGGATGCAGAAGGGCCAGGGCCAGCACCTCTTCTCGCCCACGGGCCTGCTGGACGACGCGTGGTGGCACCGCTCGTACTGGATCTACGGGCGGGTGTGGAAGTCCGGCGCGGGCGGATACTACCAGGCGGGGCGTTTCGCCCCCGCGGGCCGGCCGATGGTCTTCGACGAGGACACCGTCTACAGCTTCGGCCGCAAACCGATGTACTACCGCTGGACCACGCCGATGGAGTACCACCTGCACGCGGCGCCGAAGGACGTGAAGGTCAAGCGGCTGGGCAAGCGCAAGCCCGGCTTCGGTGCCATGCGCAAGCCCACCGAGCGCATCGAGACCACCTGGTCGCTGGACGTGCCCATCCTCGTCCGCGCCATGGTCCTGGCCGATCCGCCGGAGGCTGACGGCGTGATCTACCTCGCCGGCCCGCCCGACCTGATCGACGAGCCCGCCACGGTGCGCAGCTTCAAGGAACCCGCCACGCAGAAGCGCCTCGCCGCCCAGGCCGCGGCGCTGGAAGGCGCCGAAGGCGGGCTGCTCTGGGCGGTCTCGACCGCCGGCGAAAAGCTCGCCGAACGCAAGCTGGACGCCGTGCCGACCTTCGACGGCCTCGCCGCCGCCGGGGGCAAGCTCTACATGACCACCCTCGACGGCCGCGTGCTCTGCCTCGGCGGGAAGTAGACGCCTACTTCCCGAACGTCACGAGGTAGTAGCAGGTCTTGTCGCGGGCGCCGTCGATGGCGATCGTGCCGTCCTCGATCGGCAGGGTCTTGCCCGTGCGCCCGCCGTCGTGGTCCAGGACGTGCACGGCGGCCTCCCCCGGGCGGTCGATGCGGATCGCCGCCTTGACCGGCTCCATGACGACCGGCGCCTTGCCGGCATCGAGGATCCGTACGTCCGAGAGGACCTTCATGCCCGTGTTGCGGGCGCGGGCGATGGCGACGATCAGCAGCCCCTCGGCCGAGTCGATCGTCTCCTCGGGCCCCCGGGCGGTGACGTACACGGCCGCGTAGCGGCATTGCGGGGTGATGGCGACCTTGCCGAGCTTGCACCGGACGCCCTCGGCGAAGCCGACGACGGCCTTGGTGGCCGGCGTGTCGATCGTGATGTGCCCGTCGAGGCGCGTCTTGCCCTCGCGCCAGCGGAGCTGGCCGGTCGCGGCGGTGCAGAGGCCGTCGTCGACGTATTTGCCCAGCGGGAACGTGGGCGTGGGGCGGAAGGTGTCGGTGAAGTCCACCACGCAGCGCGCGACGGCCAGGGACCTGGCGGGGACCTTGTCGCTGTCGAACGTCTTGACGTCGTGCTGCTGGGTGACGCTGTCCTCGAAGCCGAGCTTGCCCTCGTGGAGGGAGGGCACGTGGACGTAGCGGGCGGCGACCACGTCGGACTCCCTCACGTCGCCGCGGAGCACCTGCCTCGACACGGCCGGGAAGACGCCCATCACCTGCGGGGCCGAAACCTCCCACCGCCCCTGGAGGCGGTCGAGGAACCCGCCGTCGTCGCGGTTCTGGAAGATGAACGACACGTCCCATCCGTTGAGGCCCATGCCGTAGGCGCCCAGGATGGCGGGGCCTTCGACGCCCCATTCGTTGGGCAGGACGTGAATCCACTCCGAGAGCATGAAGGGGTGGTCGGCGACCTGCTGCATCCCGGCCGAGAGCATCCCCGAGCCGGGCACGCGGAGCATCGTGACGTTGTTGATCTTCTGCCCGCTGCCGCCGCCGAAGTAGTTGTGGCGGTCGATCATGCCCACGCGGGCGTCGGAATGGAGGTTGTAGTAGTGGCTGAACGCCCGCCCCGCCTGCCAGTTCGAGGCGATGATCTCGCCCTCGTAACCCGCCTTGCGGATGGCCTGGACGTAGCGGTCGTAGAAGTCGTTCTGGATCTCGTAGAGGAACCGCATCGTGTCCAGCAGCCGGGCCTTCTTGGCCGCCTGCGAGCCGGCGAGCTGGGCGGGGTCGTAGAACCACGGGTTCCCGGCCGGGACAATGTAGCCCTCCTCCCAGCTCTCGCCGACGAGCCCCTCGTTCTGGAAGCTGTTGAGGGCCTCCTTGCCCCAGGCGGCGAGGAGCTTCTGCTCCGTCCCGTAGCGCTGCTTGAGCCACTGGAAGAACTGCCGCCCGGCGCGTTTCCGGAGGGTGGGGATCTTCTGGAGCCTTCCCATCGTGCCGTAAAACAGCGCGCTGTCCTCGTTGAACAGCTCGACGACCGCGACGGCGGGGTCCTCGGCGTAGGTCAGCCCGGTGTGGGGGTTCTTGTGCTCGAGGATGTTGACGACCTGGGCGATCTGGAGGTCCTGGAGCTCCCGGGAGAGGAACACGCTGCCGTGGCCGGTCTTCACCCGACCCTTGCCCCCCTTGAGCTTGCCGAACTCGTCCATGTACGGCACGGCGTCGCGGTCGGCGGGGCCGAGCTTCACCCCGAACGTCGAGGACAGCTTGACGAAGATGCCCTTCTTCTTGAGCTTCGCGATGAAGTAGTCCAGGCGTTCGAGCCCCTCGGGGTCGAACTTGACGAAGCTTTCGGCCGACTGGATGCCCGCCCATCCGGGCCCGTCGGCGTACTTGTGCAGGCGGACGGCGTTGAGCCCGTAGCGGGCGTAGAAGGCCGCGCGGCGGTCGGCCAGATCCTTCTCCGGTGCGCAACTGCTGTAGCAGACGTTCAGCCCCCACAGCTTCAACGGCTTGCCGTTGTAGATCAGCTTGTCGTCTTTCCGCACGATCCGACCGTGCTTGCCCGCCGGGGCGTCCAGCCAGGCGCTCATGTCCAACTCGCTTGGCTTGGCGTAGTCTTCGGTCGGGCGGAAGGTGTACCACGCGTCGAAGCCGGGGGTCTGCGGCACGGCCTTGGGGGCGGCGTAGTAGGTCAGCTCCCCGGGCAGCTCGATCGTCAGCCCCAGCTTGACCGGCTCGCCCTTGGTCAGCTTGCGGGCCAGCGTGATCCGCATGTCTCCGTCGGTCGTCACCTCCGTGGCGGGCTCGAAGGCGAGGGCGGTCTTGCCCCCGGCGCCGTCGACATACGTCAGCTCCTTCACCGCGTCTCCGAGGCCGCCCCGTCCCAGGGGCAGCTTGACGGTCCTGGTCTTCCCGTCCTCGCCGGTGACCAGGACCTTGCCGCCCCCGAAGCCCCGACCCAGCGTGACGCTCAGGATCGCCTGCGTCAGGTCGGTGTCCTTCGACGTGGACAGCTCGATCTCGTAGGCCGCCTTCTTCGGCCCGGTCTTGCCGCCGACCGCCTCGGCCGTCAGCTTCGCGCCGGTGTTGACCTTTGCCGTGGCGGTGATGTGCGTCTTGCCGTCCTCCTCCCTCGCCTTGCCCCGGAAGCCCATCCAGGACCACTTCGGGCCCCAGCCGCTGAAGGCCAACTCCATGTAGGGCGCGCCCTCGCGGAGGACCGTCAGGGACTTGCCGCCCTCGGGGAACATGGTGAACGGCGCCTCCGCCGCGGCGCTTGCGGCGCCCGCGGCGGCCAGAACTGCGGTGGTCACGATGATGCGCGTCATGGGGCTCTCCTTCGGTATCTCGCGGCCGCGAGGGCCGGCCGGCTCGGTGCGCGCCGGTTCTCTATCGCTGCCGGTGAATATGTTCTGCGACGGCGGATACGGTGTCCACCCAGATGTCGCTGCCCGGTGCGGCGAACTGCTCGCACAGGCGGGCGAGGGCGTCGGCGCTGGTGGTCTGGCGGGCGCCGTCGGGTCCGATCTCGTGGCCGCCGAAGATGAGCCAGCCGGCCTCGCCGACGGCGCGTTCGACGAGGTCGCTGAGCTCCTGGAAGCTCCGGCGGTCGCTGTCCATGCAGAACAGGTAGGCGGGGTCGCAGAAGCCGGGGTCGTTGTGGGCTTCCATGAGGAACCCCCGCCCTGCGCGGAAGTGCCTGGCGACGAGGGGCACGTAGCTGCGGACGCCTTCGCCGCGCCCCACGAACGCCTGCCCGCAGGGGTAGGCGAAGGTCGTTGGCGTCACGCCCAGCCGCTCGGCGATGGCGGCGTTGGCGTCGAGCATGTCGGCCTCGATGCGGTCGAGCGTGTAGCTTTCCAGGGCCTTCTCGCGGGCGAACGGGAAGTTCCCGCTGCACGGGTGGTTCAGCGTGTGGTTGCCGATCTCGTGCCCCTCGGCGACGGCCCGCTTCCACGCGTCCGGGCGCTCGTCGACGAGGTGGGGCGAGACGTAGAACGTCGCCTTGACCCCCGCGGCGGCGAGCAGGTCGAGCCCGACCTCCGCCTGGCTGCGCCGGGCGTCGTCGAAGCTGAAGCTCACCGCGGCGCGGACGCCGTCCGGCCAGCGGAAGCCCGGGCGCTCGGGGTCACTCATCGAAGTACTCCAGCAGGTCCTCTTCGGCGGCCCACATCTCGTCGAACATCTCGCGGATGCGGTGAAGTGGCAGCAGGGCGGCGGTCAGCGGGTCCACGGCGACGGCCTGGAACGCCGCCTTGCGGTTCCGCGTGAGGAAGGCTTCGACGGCGAGCTCCTGGACGGCCACGTTGGAGCGGTTCAGGGCGGCGAGCTGGGCGGGCAAGTCGCCGACGTGGCAGGGGTGGACGCCCATGCGGTCGACGAGGCAGGGCACCTCGACGCAGCAGCCGTCGGGCAGGTTGGGGATCAGCCCTTCGTTCATGACATTGCCGTTGAACGCGTACGGCGTGTTGGTGACCATCGCCTCCATGATTCCGGTGGTGTACTCGTGGGAGCGCTTCAGCTCTCCCACGGCCGGCTCGCCGTCGACGCCGGTATCGGCCAGCCAGGCGCGTTTGCGCGGCGGCTCCATGCGGACCTCGCGGGTCTTGAGGTCGAAGCGGTCGCGGACCTCCTGCGTCTGGCGGAAGTAGGGCAGGTACTCGCTGTTGTGGTGGCTGCTCTCGGTGACGAAGTAATCGAAGTGCCGCATCATCTCGAACCGCACAGGGTCGCGGGCGAAGATCTCCTTGTCCTCCATCGCCTCGGCCAGGCGCCCGTAGGCGTCCTCGCCGCGATGGGTGAACTCCAGGATCCACGCCTGGTGGTTGATCCCCGCCACCCGGAAGCCGCACTCGTCGTAGTCGGCGCCGATGTACTCGGCGACACGCTTGCTGGTGCCCTGGACGCTGTGACAGAGCCCGACCTGCCGGATGTCCGCCACGGCCGAGTGCATCCACGTCAGCATCGCCATCGGGTTGGTGTGGTTCAGCAGCAGCGCGTCGGGGCAGAGCCTCTCGACGTCCGTGCAGAACTCCGCGTGGACCGGCGCGGTGCGGAGGAAGCGGAACACCCCGCCGGGGCCGATCGTGTCGGCGACGCTCTGGTCGATGCCGTACTTGCGGGGGATCTCGATCTCGTGGGCGAACGGGTAGCCCCAGTACGCCCCGCCGCCGACCGAGACGCTGGTGACCACGAAGTCCGCGCCCTCCAGCAACTCCTCGCGGTCGGTCGAGGCGACCACCTCGGCGGACAGGCCGTGGGCCTCGACGGTCCGGCGGACGTAGGAGGCCACCTTCTCCAGGCTGTCGGCGTTGACGTCGCACAGGGCGATGACCGCCCCGTCGCGGAGGGGCTCGCGGGAGAGGAAATCGATCGAGAGCCTGCCGCCGAACCCGCTGCCGGCGCCGATGATGACGAGTTTTGCCATGTTGTCACTTTCCGTTGAAACCACGACGATGCGCTGGGAGGCATTGTGACAGGCCGGCGGGGGATGTCCACCTTTTGCCCCCCGAGATTGACCCGACGGCCTGTCCTGTCGAATAATCTATGCCATGGAAACCGAACTCCGCCTGCATCACGAGGAATCGGTCTCGTTGGGCATCCGCCGGCTGGCGCGGGATCAGATCGACCGCGCCCTGACGGAGCTGGCCGACTCGACCCTCGACCGCCACGAGGCCATCCACCAGGTGCGCAAGCGCTGCAAGAAACTCCGTGCCATCCTGCGGCTGGTCCGGGGGGAGCTGGCGGCCAGGGAGAACCTCTACAGCTTCGAGAACGCCTGGTTCCGGGACACGGCCAGGCTGGTGTCCTACCTGCGGGACGCCGAGGCGCTGATCGAGGCCCACGACCGCCTGATGGCCGGCGCGGAGGGGCAGACGGACACCGGGGCCTTCGCGCCGTTCCGCGAGGCGCTTCTGGAGCGGAAGCGGCGGATCGAGGGCGAGGTGGACCTGGACGAACGGCTGGCGGTCTTCGCCGACCGCCTGCACCAGGCGCGGGGGCGGATCGGCTCCTGGCCGCTGAGAAGCGCCGGGTTCAACGCCCTCGAACCGGGCCTGCGACGCACGTACCGCCGGGGGCGCAAGGCCATGGCCAGGGCGCGCGTCGCCCCCGGCGACGAGACCCTCCACGACTGGCGCAAACGCGTCAAGTACCACTGGTACCACGTCCGCATCCTCGAGGGCATCTGGACGCCGGTCATGGCCGGGCTGGCCGAGGGGATCAGGGCGCTTTCGGACCTGCTGGGCAACGACCACGACCTGGCGGTCCTCACCGACCTGCTCGGCAGGCCCGACGGCGAGATGACCGCCGACGTGGACGCCAAGGCCTACCTCGGGCTGGTTCGCCGGCGCCGGCAGCACCTCCAGGCCGCCGCCTTGGCCGTGGGCGACCGGCTGTACTTCGAGAAGCCCCGCCGCCTCTCCGCACGCCTCCGCGCCTGCTGGGACGCCTGGAAGGCCGACCAGGGCGACGCCGCCGGCGACCCCGCCCAGCCCGGCGACCACCACGACTGACGCCCGCGCCGACCGCCGCGATGATCGGGACGGCCAGGCTGTGTCTGATCTATCCAATCCGGGCTTCGAGCGTGCTGGATTGCCTCTGGCGGCGTCCGCCTGCTTCGGCGATTCGCAGCGGAATCGCCTGCTTCGGCGTCCTTGCCAGCAACGAACCAGCCCGCGCTCGGGCCGCGGAGCGATATATCGGACACAGCCTAAGCGCCCAGCCACGGGCAAGCGCATTCGCCGGCCGACAGGGGCTCGAACGTCGTCGTCAACTCCTGTGTGCCACCCGTCCCGGCCGCGCGATAGCCGGCCTCGATGATCTCGACCACGTGGCGGGCGTGCTCGGCCGAGGCGACCGATGCCGTGCCGTCCACCACCCAGTCCACCAGTTGCATGACGTCCTCGAAGACGTGGCCCTCCCTCATGTCGGCGTGCCCGCCGGTGCCGTGGGGCTGGCGGTCGCCGTCGAGGCGCATCGGCTCGCCGTTAACGTCCGTGCCGACCACCGAGCCCTCCGTGCCGTGAATGGTCGGATGGAAGCCCTTGGTGACCGACCCGGCGAACGCCCCGTATGCCACGCCCGTCAGGGAATCCCCGAAATCGATCAGCAGGAACGTGTTGTCGTCCATGTCGCACGGGATGGTCCGGCCTCGGTAGCGCCGCTCGGCCACCGCCACGCCGCTCATGGCCGTCACGCGGCGAGCGGGCCCGAGGATGCCGGTCAGGTTGTGCAGGCAGTAGACGACCACGTCGTACATCGGCCCGCCGCCGGGGCGGCGGAAGTACCAGGACGGATCCACCGTGCTTAGCACGTCCTCGCCGGTGCGGTACTCCTCGTCGAGGTGCCACCGCCCCGGCCCCGCGCCGGTGATAGCCCAGACCGCCCGGCCGATCGCGCCGTCCAGCACCCGCCGGCGGATGCGGCGGTTGTACGGCTGGAGCATCTGGCCCGGGCTGGCGACGAGGCGCACGTCCCGCTCGGCCGCGAGCGAGATCAACTCGTCGCACTCGGCGGTGGTCGTCGCCATCGTCTTGTTGAAATGCACGTGCCGGCCGGCGCGAATCGCGGCCAGGCCCTGCTGATGGTGCAGGCCGATGGGCGAGCAGAGGGTCACCGCGTCCACGGCCGGATCGGCCAGGAGGTCCTCGTAGGCCAGGTAGTGGGCGGCCACGCCGAACTTCTCCGCCGCCGCCCGCGCCCGTCCGGGTACGGGGTCGCACACGGCGGCCAGGTGCACGCGGCCGGCCACGTCGTCCATCGAGAGGTGCCCCAGCGCCCCGCGCATAGCGATGGCGCCGGCGCCGACAACGCCGATCCCGAGCCTTTCGGACATGGGCTGCTCTCCCTTCATGGGCCGGGGAGAATCCCGCGGCACCGGCGTTCATACCGTCCGCCCGCATCGCTGGCAAGGGTGTCCTCCGGGGTCCGAAGCGCGGTTCAGCGGCGGAATATCGAGAGGGCCGGACGGGGAAACGGATTTGCCGTTACCCCAGTTATGACAATAGTATCCGGGACACCGCATGGAAGTCTGCCCGGTCCGGGACCGGCGATGGGATTGTTAATCCCGCGTTGAAGCTTGACTTATACGGCATTCTACATACAATCGATATTGGTTGCCGGCTCGCTCGCTCTCTGTCCGCGGCCGGCGGCCACGCCGTAGGGTCATTTGGCGAACTACACGCTTGCGCTAAGAGGAGGCGGGAGCCGCTACGTTCGGGCCCCCACCGTCTAGGAAAGGACTGGGCCATGGTACCCCGAACGGAATTGCTGCGCGTTCACCCGGAATTCGAGGCTCTTGAGCAGCGGCTTCTTCTCTCGACCGGACAGGTGATCGCTCCCCCGGCGTCGTACGACATCGAGTTCTCCCTCGATATCGGCTCGGACTGCGAGCTCAGCGACCCGCAGGTCGACGGCGACGAGGGCTTCGACCCCGGCGACTTCTACGTCTGGAAGGGCCCCGACGTCGATGCCGCCAACGGCGGGCGCGACGGGCTGCGCGACGACGGGTTCGCCCTCGGCACGGATATCTGGCCCGACCCCCCGGACTTGTTCGGAACCACCACCGTGCCGATCAGCAGCGGCGGCATCGAGAACTACCCCCGCTACCTCGACGCCGATGGGCAGGACACGCTGACGACGTGGCTGGGCGAGTACATCCCCCGGGACTTCCCGCTGGATACGCCGCTGGAGGAAGCCCAACTCCAGGAGAACCTCGTCTACGGGCCCGAAAACCTCCTGATCTCCTACGACGACGACGGCGACCCAGGCTGGCCGGACCTGGACATCCCAACCAGCGTGCCGTCGCCCGGGGGGGCGCTCTACGGCTCGACAGCCGGCGCCGACGAGGCCCTGGCGCTCACTGTCAACGCCGGCCCCGGCTCGGCGACCCTTGCCTCGCTGGCCCCGTTCGCCTCCGAGACCGACCTGCACGCCAGCCTGGCGCCCAACCCCGACACGGACGAGGGCGAGGACGACGACGTGGACTCCCTCGACGCCGTCCCCGGCGATCCCGAGGGCTACGTCTACTTCAGCGTGGACCACGAGGCCAACGGGGGCAAGGACCCCGGAACGATCTACGCCGTGGACTCCTACAACCCGGGCACCACGATTCCGATCATCGCCGCCGATACCCATCTGGGGCTCAGCCCCGGCACCGACATCGACGCGTTCGAGTTCGTCTGGCTCGAGGTGCAGCCGCTCCCGACCGGCGGGCCGACCCCGCCGCAGGCAAACCGCATCCTGGCCCTGCTGTTCAGCGTCGACGGCGACGACCCGCTGACCGCCAACGTGGACGAATCCGGCGGCCTCGATCCGCGGGCCCTGTACGCGTCCCATATGGACGGCATCCACTTCGAGTATCTCCCCGGCGCGGACCTCGGCGACGACGTCGACGCCCTCGCCGCCTGGTCGGATGCCTTCGACGCGCCCGAACTCAAGTGGGACCAGCCGCCCACGCCCGTCTACTACGGGTGGAACCAGGAATCGACGTTCTCCACGGAGCCGGGATCCAGCTTCATCGTCGACGACTGGGTCTGCGAAGGAGCCGAGCCGGTCACCGAGATCACCTGGTGGGGCTCGTACCTCGGCTGGATGCAGCCGACGCCGCCGCCGGATGCGCCGATGTCCTTCCACCTGGAGATCTACGAGGACATGGGCGAGGGGGGACCCGGCAGCAGCCCGGTCTGGATGGAGGACACCGGCGGGGCGGTCGAGGTCGAGTACGTCGGGGCCGACTACGACCCCCGAACCGGGCTCTACGAGACGTGCTTCGAGTTCTCCTACGAACTGGGCGAACCGTTCTGGCAGGCCGACGCCGGGCCGGCGACCTGGTGGCTGGGCATCGGTGCCGCCTACGAGGTGCCCCCGCAGTACGCCTGGGGCTGGAAGACGCTGCCCAACGACGGCCGAACCGAGTGGGCCTACGACATGGGCACCGGCATGCAGCTCGAATGGGACGGCATGGGCTGGGACGTGGCCTTCGAGCTGGCCGGCCAGGCCGACACCGGCGGCGAGCCCAAGCACGTCCAGCCGTTTGACCGGCACGAAGGCGCCCAGCCGTCCTATGCGTGGGAAGAGCCCGGGGACCCCGAGCCGGTCTACCGCTACATCCAGGCCGCCGACGACTGGGTCTGCCAGGGCGGGGACGTCACGGAGCTCGTCTGGTGGGGCACCTACGAGAACAACGAGCGCTCTGACGGGCTCGACGGGTTCATGGTCGAGTTCTACCAGACCCATGCGGGCGGGACCTACGAGCTGCCCGGTGCGTACCTCGACTACCGATACCTGACCATGGGCGACATCAGCGAGCTGCCCACCGGCGTGCAGAACGTCGACGGCGAGGACGTGTACTTCTACTTCGCCGATCTCGCCGAGCCCTTCCAGCAGACCGCCGGAGAGACCTACTGGCTGTCGATCACCGCCCAACCCCTCATCCCGGACATGCCCGAACGCTGGCAGTGGCAGGAGGCGGACAACGCCGCGGGGGCCATCCTCAACGCCGCGGCCGGCCGGGACGACGTCGTCGACTGGGCGACGATCTGGGAAAACGACGAGCCCCACAACCTCGCCTTCGAGGTCCACTCCGCTTCCGAGCCGCAGGAGCCGACAGTCAAGTGGTCCCAGCCGCCGGCGGCAAACCCCGGCGAGTTCGTCGCCTGGGATGAGCAGAGCATTTACGGCGGTTACCAGGTCGTCGCCGACGACTGGATCTGCAATTCGGACCTGCCCGTCACCGACATCCACTGGTGGGGGTCGTTCGAGGGCTGGGACGACATGGCCCTGCCCCCCGAGCCGCCTTCCGCCTTCCACTTCGCCATCTGGACCAACGCCGAGCCCGGCGGCGGACCGCCCTTCAGCCACCCCGACCAGGTCGTCTGGGAGCACACCTGCACGGACTGGACGGCCCAATTCGTCGGCTTCGAGTACGACCCCCGCGACGGCCTGGTCGACGAGGCGATGTTCTACTTCGAGCAGGACCTGCCCCAACCGTTCTTCCAGGACCCCGGGGAGAACATCTACTGGCTGAGCATCGCGGCCATGTACGACGACCCGCAGAACGTCAGCAACCCCTGGGGCTGGGCGACGACCACGCACGAGGCGGACTCGCCGCTGGAAGACGCCAACATCGTCTGGGCGCCCGTCATCCCCGAGGTCGGCGGCGACCCGTGGATGGAAGGCGGCGTGGTCGAGTGGGAGGGCGTCTCCTTCGACACCGCCTTCCAACTCACCACCGGTGAGGTCGGCCAGACGTTCGACTTCGATTTCGGCGACGCCCCGGACGGCTCCGGCGCGAACTTCCCGACGCTCCTGGCCGGCGACGGCGCCCGCCACGACCTGCGCCCCGGCGGGCCCTACATGAGCTTCGATGACATCCCGCCCGACGCCGAGCCCGACGGGTGGCAGAGCTGGGACGCCCTCGGCGACGACAACCACGACGTCTGGGACGAGGACGGCGTGCTCCTGCCCGAAATGTACCGCGGTCAGACCGGCACGGTCACCGTGGCCGCCCGGCCGGGATTGTCCACCGGCTTCCTCTACCTCGATGCCTGGATCGACTGGAACGGCGACCTGGACTGGGACGACCCGGGCGAGAAGGTCCACAGCACGCTCGACGGGCCCATCGGTGCCGGCGATTACAGCTTCGACGTCGCCGTCCCGCCCGACGCGCTCAGCGAGTCCGTCTTCAGCCGCTTCCGCATCCACAGCGAACCCGAGGATGTGGGGAGCATGGAGCTGGCGCCGGCCGGCGAGGCGCCCAACGGCGAGGTGGAGGACCACCAGGTCTTCCTCAGCGACCCGTTCGTCGAGATCGACCATTTCCTGTACTCGCGGGCGAGCCTCACCCTGGGCCTGCCCGGCGGGGGAACAGAGTTGGTCCGGATGGTCGGGCCCTCGCGGATGGACGTGGAGTTCGACGGCGACGAGGGCGTGGCCTATGACGACGACGGCGACGGGCTGGACGAGGTCGTCGCCCGGCTGACGTCGATGGATTTCTACGGCAATTCCTCGCTGGGGCCGGTCCACCTGACGCTCAACGAGGAACACGTCTCTCTCGGCGAGATCGAGGAGCAGGTCAACAACGCCCCCGGCATGCTGGACATCCCGCCTTTCGGCGTCGGCCAGGCCGACAGCTTCTTCGATGTCTTCTACCAGATCGATATCGGCGGGACGGTCCTGCACAACGAGGTCCCCGCTCGCATCAGCACCGCGATCACCTCCAAGCCGCCGGCCGACGACGAGACGTACGCCGACCTCGACGGTCTGGACATCCCCCTGTACGACGAAGACGGCAACCCCTCGGGGCTCTCGCTGGCCGGGGAGACCTACACGCCGCATCCGTCTTCCGAGCAGGACCTCTTCCCGAACACCAGGGCGGCCGTGCAGATCACCTGGCCGGACGACACCACCGAGCGGATCGGCCTGGGAGGCACGAGCGAGTGGCGCGTCCGCGTCGGGACGGCGGGGGAGGCCGCCGACGCCGACGCCGACGGGCTCGACGAGGTCCTTGCCGAGATCGTCGGACTGGGCCTGGCCGGCATCGGCTCGACCGGGCCGGTGACGGTGACGCTGAACCCCGCGTTCCTTTCGGCCGGCGAGATGGAGGAGCAGGTCAACGCCGTCGCGGGCACGCTGGACGTCCCGCCGTTCTCGACCGGGCACGTGGACAGCTTCTTCGACGTCTTCTTCGAGATCGAGGTGCCCGACGTCGGGACGCTGCACAACATCGACCCGCTGCTCCTGGAGACCGTGCTGCACCACAAGCCCCCGCTGGACGGCGAGACGTACGCCGTCGTCGGCGGGCCGGTGGAATTGTACGATGAAAGCGGCACGGCGACGGACGTGTGGGTCTCCGGGGGAGACTACGCGCCCGACCCCGTCGACTACGGCGACGCGCCGGATGCCTACCCCACGCTGCTGGCACAGAACGGCGCCCGCCACCACATCGTGCCCGGCTTCGCCCTCGGCTCGCTGGCCGATCGCGAGCCCGACGGCCAGCCCGAGCCCCTCGCCCTCGGCGACGACAACCTCGACGGCGCCGACGACGAGGACGGCGTGGTCTTCACCTCGCCCATCCTCCCCGGCCAGATCGCCACGTTCGACGTTTCCCTGACCAATCTCGACGGACGCGACGCCTTCCTTGACGTGTGGATCGACATCGACCGCAACAACTCCTGGGCCGAGCCCGCCGACCACGTGCTGATCAGCGAGCCGCTCGTCGACGGCGTGAACCACCTGACCGTGCCGATTCCCCCCTCGGCCAACCCGGGCGAGACGTTCGCGCGCTTCCGCCTCAGTTCGACCGGCGACCTGCCGCCCGACGGCCCCGCCGAGGACGGCGAGGTCGAGGACTACGCCGTCGGCATCGCGATGGACTACGGCGACGCCCCCGAGCAGGGCTGGGGCTACCCGACCACGTGGGCCCGCAACGGCGCCCGCCACGCGACGATCGGCCCGTGGCTGGGCGAGCTGCGCGACGCCGACGCCGACGGCCAGCCCAACCCCGACGCCAGCGGCGACGACGCCGACCCCGACGGCGACGACGAGGACGGCGTGGTCATCCCCGGCCTCCAGCAGGGCCGGCCGGATACGATCCGCGTCACCGTCTCCGGCGGCGGCGGGCAGGTCTACGCGTGGATCGACTACGACGGCGACGGCGTGTGGGGATCGACCGCCGAAGAGCAGGTCTTCTCCGGCTACATGGGCGACGGCACGCACGGGTTCACCGTCACGCCCCCGTCCGGGTCGGTCACGGGGCAGACGTTCGCCCGCGTGCGGATCGTCTCGCAGGGCGTCGTTGGCCCCGACGGCCCGGCCGACAGCGGCGAGGTCGAGGACTACCCCGTCAGCATCGAGCCTGCCGGACAGGGCCTGGACTACGGCGATGCACCGGACGGCAGCGTCGGAAGCGGCTACGGCTACCCGACGGTCTTCGCCGACGACGGCGCGCGGCACGTGATCGGCGGGCCGTGGCTGGGCGACGACAACGACGCCCCGGACATCGAGCCGGACGGCCAGCCGGACATCGGCGCCTACGGCGACGACGCCGACATCACCCAGGCCATCGCCAACGACGACGAGGACGGCGTATCCATCCCCGCCGAGATGCTCGGGGCGCCCGTGGAGGTGACCGTCCAGGTCAACAGCCTCGACGGCTCCGGCGGCGTGGTGGAGGCCTGGATCGATTGGGACCACAGCGGCTCCTGGGAGCCCGACGAGCAGATCTTCTCCGGACCGCTGGCCAACGGGCAGCATACCTTCCCGGGCCATCCCACCGCGGACGTCGTCGGCGGGCTGACGTACGCCCGCGTCCGCATCAGCTCCGCCGGCGGCCTGGCCCCGACCGGCGAGGCCGCCGACGGCGAGGTCGAAGACCACCTCGTCTTCCTCCACGAGTTGCCCGCCGACGCCAAGTGGGCCCAGTGGCCCGACCTGACGACCAACGGCATCGACGTGAACCTCTCCAACCGCGTCCTGGCCGACGACTTCGAGTGCCGGGAGACCAGCCTGCTGACCGACGTGCACCTGTGGGGGTCGTGGCTGGGCGACCAGGTGGGCGAGATCCTCGGCGTCACGCTGAAAGTCTACGAGGACGACCCCGTCGGGCCCGGGGGGGTCAATCCGGACAATGAATACTCCATGCCCGGCGAATGGCTCTGGACGGGCCTGTTCACCAACGTCGAGATGCATCCCTACTTCACGCTGCCCGGCGAGGGCGAGTACTGGTGGGACCCCCGGACGGGAGAGCTCCTGCCCGACGCCGACAACACGGTCTGGCAACTCGATATCGACATCGACCCGGCCGAGGCGTTCCGCCAGACCGGCACGCCCGAGAGCCCGAAGATCTACTGGCTGAAGGCCACCGTCGAGACCGAGCTGGGGCAGTTCGGCTGGAAGACCCGCCGCTGGCCCGACCACTACATGGACGATGCCGTGTGGGACGACCCGGCCGCGGGGCAGTGGCAGGAGATGCGCTACCCGGCCGGTCACCCGTACCACGGCCTGGAGAACGACTCGCTGGACCTGGCGTTCCTGCTGACGTTCGACGAGGCTCCGGACCCGGACTTCGGCGACGCGCCGGAGGACGGGACGCTCTACCCGACGACGCTGGCGCGCAACGGCGCGCGGCACGCCGTGGTGCCCGGCTACCACATGGGCGGCCTGATCGACGCCGAGCCGGACGGCCAGCCGTCCGCCGACGCCCTCGGCGACGACAACAACCCCTCGACCGCCGACGACGAGGACGGCGTGACCATCCCCGTACTGACGGCCGGGAACGCCGCGGACATCCAGATCGCCGTGACCGACGTGCCCGGCATGGGCGGGTTCCTCAACGCCTGGATCGACTTCAACGCCGACGGGGACTGGGACGAGGCCAACGAGCAGGTCCTGGTCAATGCCCTGCCCGGCACGGGGCCGTACACGATCCAGGTCCCCGGCGGGGCCGCCGTGGGCGACACCTACGCCCGCGTCCGCCTCTCGACGGTTCGCGGCCCGGGCTACGACGGGGCGGCCCCGGACGGCGAGGTCGAGGACTACCTCGTCACGATCGAGGAACCCACGCCCGCCGACGATCTCGGCGACGCCCCCGACAGCACGAACCACCTCGGCGCGTCGATGAACGCGTACCCCGGCACGACGGCCAGCTTCCCGACCGCCTACTACGTGACCTCCCCGGACTCGGTGGGTCCGATCCACTGGGACGCGCGGGACACCGCCTTCCTCGGCGTGAACGTGACCGGCGAGCAGATGGCGGACATGGGCCTGGACGAGGACCCGCGGAACAACATCGAGCCGGTGGGCAACGTGCCCGATCTCGACGGTGCGGACGACGGCGTGGGCCCCGGCTTGATCTCGTTGACGCACGGCGAGATGAACACGTTCGATTTCCGCGCCACGTTCGTCTCCCCGGCCCAGGGGTACGTCAACGTCTGGTTCGACTTCAACCGCGACGGCGACTGGAATGACGTCATGCCCAACGGCGCCGCGGAATGGGCCGTGCAGAACAAGGCCGTCGGGGCGATGTCGCCGGGCACGTTCACCTTTGCCACCGACCCGTTCATGGCCTGGCACCCGGGGCCCGAGGTGGACCCGCTGTGGATGCGTATCACGCTGGGCGACAGGGAACTGGCCCCCGGCGAGAACGCCCCCCTCGAAGGCGGCGCCGGGCCCTACGACGGGTACGCCTTCGGTGAAACGGAGGACTACATCCTCACCGACTACGACCAGCGGCTCTACGACTTCGGCGACGCGCCCGACACCGCCGGGACCGTCGGCTACCCGACGCTGCTGGCCAACAATGGGGCGAGGCACGTGCTGGGCAGCGGGCTGATGCTCGGGGCGACCGTCGACGCCGAGTTCGACGGCCGGCCCACGGCGAACGCCGACGGCGACGACCTGGCCGGCCCCGCCGCCGACGACGAGGACGGCGTGGAGTTCCTCACGCCGCTCTATCCCGGGCGCGAGGCACGCGTGAAGGTCACGCTCTCGCAGGACGCCCTGCTGAGCGCCTGGACCGACTTCGACGCCGACCAGACCTGGGGCGCCGGCGAGCAGGTCTTCGCCGACTTGCCCCTGATGGCCGGGGTGCACGTGCTGAACTTCCACGTCCCGGCCGGCGCGGTCTACGGCGATACGTACGCCCGCTTCCGTGTCAGCACCGAGCCGGGCCTGCCTCCCGCGGGCGTCGCGGCCGACGGCGAGGTAGAAGACTACCGCGTGTACCTCGAGCCGGAGCCGACGGACGTCAAGTGGGAGCAGGGCCCCGTCCCGGCCCAACCGGACAATGTCTTCTACGGCTGGAACGAGCCGAGCATCTACGGCGGCCAGGTCGGCTACGACCACATCGCCGCCGACGACTGGGTCTGCACGGACGGCCAGCCCGTCACCGGCGCGCGGTGGTGGGGCTCCTTCCTCGGCTGGACCGAGCCGGCCCTCGACGCCCCCGATCTCGTGCTGCCCGACAGCTACCACCTGGCCATCTGGACCGACGATCCCGACGGCTCGGGCGAAGGCTTCAGCACGCCGGACACCGTCGTGTGGGAGTACATGGCCGCCGACGTCTCCGCCGAGTTCGTCGGCTGGGACTACGACCCCCGTAACGGCAGCTACGAGGCCTGCTTCCTCTTCGAGGCCGACGTGCCGATCGAGCAGTGGTTCTGGCAGGACGAGGCCGACAGCGCGGGCATCTACTGGCTGAGCGTGGCCGCCAACTACGTCACGGGCTTGCCCGAGCAGCACCGCTTCGGCTGGAAGACCGTCCGCCGCGACCCCGCGTCCCCGGCACCGGACGAGGCGGTGGCCGTGGTCCAGCCGACCATGCCGGCCCTCGGGCAGCAGTTCCTGGAGGGCGAGCCGCTGTCGCGGGTGAACGGCATGTTCGAGCAGTGGGACCTGGCGTTCGAGCTGAAGACGGCCGAGCCGGACCCGCAGGCCACCAAGTGGATCCAGAACCCCGACCTGGCCCCCACGGGCATGGACGTCTACAACTCGACGTACCCGATGGCTCCCACGATGCCGAGCGTCGTGCTGGCCGACGACTTCGAGTGCACCCAGCCCGGCACGATCACCGAGATCACGGTGTACGGTTCGTGGTACCACGACACCGTCCCGCTCCACGGGCCCGAGTCGGTGGACTTCACGCTGAGCCTGCACGACAACGATTCCGTCGGTGGCGGGACCGGTGTACCGGGCAGCCTCCTGTGGCTGGGCGAGTACGGGCCCACCGAGTTCGACGTCGCGATCGTCCAGGAAGGCCTGCAAGAAGGCTGGTACAACCCGGTTACGGATGTCTACGAGTTTCCCGGCGACACGGCGTGCTGGAGCTACACGTTCCAGGTCGAACCGGGCGAGTTCACCCAACTGGGCACCCCCGATGCGCCGCGGACCTACTGGCTGGACGTCCAGGCCGCCCCGACCGACCCGGAGGCGCAGTTCGGGTGGAAGACGTCGCCGGAGTTCTGGAACAGCCCGGCCGCCTGGGCCGAGGGCACGGAGTTCCTGCCCCTGAACTGGCAGTTCCTGGGCCAGCCCGACGCCGGGGCCCTGGCCTTCGAGATCGCCACGACGACATGGCAGCCGGCCGTCGATCCGAAATGGTCCCAGCCGCCCGAGCCGTGGATGCCGTACGACGCCATCCACGGATGGGACGAGTTGAGCGTCTACGGCGGGCCGCAGGTCGTCGCCGACGACTGGCTCTGCACCACGGCCGACCCCGTGACCGGCGTGCACTGGATCGGCTCCTTCCTCGACTGGCGGCAGCCGGACCTCCCCCAGCGGATGCCCGACGGCTTCCACCTGGGCATCTGGACCGACGACCCCGGCACGGAGTTCAGCCATCCCGAGCAGCTTCTCTGGGAGTACACCGCCTGGGGCCAGTACGAGGGCTACCACGCCCTGCCGATGGGCTGGGACTGGGATCCCCGCATGGACGAGCCCATCCCCGAGCGGGCCTTCGCCTTCGGTGTGGACCTGCCCCGGGAGCACTGGTTCCACCAGGACCCGGGCGACAACATCTACTGGCTGAGCGTCGCGGCCGTCTACGACGGCGGCATGGCCGAGGTGGAGCACCCGTTCGGGATCAAGACGCGCCCGCGGGACCCGGCCAGCCCGGCCCCCGACGACGCGGTGCGGCTGCTGGACCCGACGGCCCCGCGGTTGCCCGGGGAGGAGGGCGGCTCGACGTCGACGGGCGCGCCGGTCTTCCCGGTGCCCAACGGCGCGTACGTGTCCGACGGCCCCGTGTCGTTCGGCGACCAGGAGCAAGCCACGCTGCACGGGTTCACGATGGTCAAGCGCGGCACCGACGGCACGGTGGACCTGCCCATCGACGGCGGGACGACGCACGTGGATTCGTTCTTCGACGTCTTCGTCGAGATCGAGATCGGCGGGCAGGGCGGCGGGTCGGCCGATTCCTTCTTCGACGTCTTCGTCGAGATGGAGATCACCGACACCGGCGACAACACCTACGCCACCGAGATCCTCTCGATGGCCCCCATCGAGGGCGACGGGTGGATTCTGCGGCTGGACCCGACCCAGCCGGCCACGGGCTCGTTGAGCGTCTTCGACGAGGGCGGCGACTACCACGTGGACAGCTTCTTCGACGTCTTCGTCGAGCTCAGCGTCGACGGCGGACAGACCTACATGCCCGCCGGCGACGTCCTCATGCCGGACCTCGAGATCTGGTCGGACCACTACGTCGACGGCGAGCCGATCTACTGGCCCACGCCGGCGGAGTCCTGGGACATGGTCTTCGTCCTGACGGCCGCTGACCGCACGCCCCCGCACGTCGTGGATGTCTTCGTCCGCGGGACCGACTGGACCCCCGGGTTCCTGGCCGACCTCGAAGCGGCCGGGCTCGGCGACGCCGACTACGGCTACCACATCCCCGTCGGCTCCGACCCGGGCTACCAGTACGACCCGCTGGCCTGGGGCAACCTCGACCAGGTCACCGTCGTGTTCGACGAGGACGTGACCGTCACGCAGCACGACCTGACGGTCACCGGCGACAGCGCCTACCCGGTGGCGGGCTTCGCCTACGACTCCGCCGCCACCGCCGCCACGTGGACGCTGGCCGGCGACCTGCCCGCCGACGAAATCACGCTGGCGGTCACCGACGCCGTCCTGGACGCCTCGGGCAACCGACTGGACGGCGAGTGGGCGAACGGTTCGGACGACTACCCCTCCGGCGACGGCCTCGCCGGCGGGGCGTTCCTGTTCGACGTCAACGTCCTGCCGGGCGACGCCGATGGCAATGCCAAGGCGAACGCCCGCGACTACATCACCTACAAGCGCCACTGCGGCGACACCGGCGTCGGCCCGGCCGAGGGCGACTTCGACGGCGACGGCGACGTCGACCGCGACGACCTGGCCGTCCTGCGGTCGGCCTGGGGCGAGTCGGTCACCGTGCCGCCCCCGGCCCCGATCGCCCCGCCGGCACCGCTTCAGGCCCGGGAAGACGGCGAGAAGACCGACCCCGTCGAGAGCAGCGACCCGCTCGCCGACGCCCCGGCCGCGCCGCTGGCCGTCCGGGAACTCACCGCCACCCAAGGCCCCGAGGCCGCCCTGGCCAGCTTCACGCCGGCGCCGCTGGTCGGACGCATCGCCCCGCCGGCCGAGCCGGTCTCGCTGGACCGCGGCCTGGTCGTCCGCCGCGGCGAGGCCGTCAACCGCCTCGTCCGCGATGTCTGGACGCGGGCCCTGGCCGAAACGGTCATGCCGATCTACCTGCCCGAGATCGAGGCCGGGACCGACGACCAGATCGACACCGGCGCCGCCACGCTGGACAACCCCCTGGACGTCCTGGCCCTTACCGACCGCATCGGCCTGGACGTGCAGGGACTGTAAGCAACGGTCCGGCCTCAGCTCGTTGCGGGCAGGGCGCCTTGCGTTCCGCCGACGGGCCACGGGAACTCTCTGCCCTGATCCCGGCGGCTGCGCCCCGTGGATTGCCGGGCGACCGCCTGAACCCGGCGGTCACCGCGCCCCCAGACAAACCACTGCGCCCCCCCGGGTCGAGACGTAGAGCTTCCCGCCGGCGACCGCCAGGCCGTCGCGGACGGGCGCCCAGTCCACCGTTCGTTCGTCGAGCGTCTTGCCCTCCCCGGCGGAGACGCACCGCAGGACGGCGCCCTTTCGGCCGTCCAGGGCCGCCAACGCCGCGGCGGGGTCTTCGGCGTCCGGCGGGCCGGCGAGGACGAGCCTCCCGCCCGCCAGGGCCATCGCCTCGGGGCGGAACGGCATGCGGACGCGCCACGCCGACTGCCGGGGCCGCAGGGCGAAGAGCTTCTCATCCTGCTCTTCCGCGGCGGATTCGCCGGCGTGGACGACATAGCCGTCGCCGGCGTTCATGCCCCCCTCGCGAGGCGACGTCGCGAAGACCTGCACCGCCCATGCCCGCCGCCCGCGGAAGACGATGTACTGCCCGACGACCTGCCCGTAGGACCAGTACATCCGCCGGTGCCACGCCCCGTCCAGCAGCCCGGTGGTCGCGTACAGCCGCAGGCCCGGGAAGTTCTGGAAGAACGACCGGTGGAACCACGCCGCGTCGCTGAACAGGGCGTGCCTCGGGGCCTCGACCAGGTTGTCCCAATACTTGTGGTCGCCGCCGCGGTTCTCGCCCGACAGCGCGGGCGACTTGTAGAAGTTCGGCTGCATGTCCTCCATCGTCGCCAGCGCGGGATCGAAGCGGAGCTGGCGGAGGTACAGGCTGCCGTCCTTCGCCGAAAGCACGTCCGCCAGGGCGCCCGAGATCACGTACCCGCGGTTCGGCGTCTCCTTGTCCGCGCCCACCTCCGGGCCGGGCCACGGCCCGTCGATGTGCCGCTCGTGCAGCAGTTCCCCCGTCGCCGGGTCGATGCCCAGCACGTACAGCCCGCCGTCGAGGAAGCTCGATCGCCCCGCCGTGACGTACGCCACGGCCCGCCCGGGGGCACCCGCGGTCACCAGCACGCTGCCGTGCACCGGCCAGGCCGAGGCGATCCCGCCGTCGGAACCGACCATCCGCTCGGCCGGGGCGGCGCGGAACCGCCAGGCCAGCCGCCCGTCCTCGGTGGCCAGGCAGTACACCCAGCCGTCGGCGCAGCCGAACAGGACGCGCGGACCCAGAACCGTCGGTGGCGAGTCGACGCGTCCGCCGGCGAGGAATCGCCATCGAGGCCGGCCCGTCGCGGCGTCGAGGGCGTGGACGGCGGCGGCGTCCTTGTCGGCCACGTAGAGCGTGCCCCCGGCGACGACCGGCGCGGTAAGCCGCCCGCCGAGCTCCGCGGCCCATCGCTCGTCCATCCGCTCGGGCAGCTCGCACGGCGTCGCGCCGCTGCGGGCGGCGTCGTGACGCCACGTGGGCCAGTCGCGCCCGCCCGCGTCGGCCGGGGGGCCGGCGGGGACGCCGGCCAGGGCCTTCCACGCCGGGCCGCGGACCAGGCGCTTGCCCGCGCCGGCGCCCTCGGGCTGCGGGGTCGCGGGGGCCAGGGCGTGGAAGCCGTGCAACGCCGTCTCGCTGTAGCAGCGGCAGGAGTTCTGGCCGATGTAGACCAGGCCGTTGGCGGGGATCACACCGCGGTGGCAGGGCCCGCGGACCCAGTTCTGCCACGAGACCTCGCCGGTATCGAGGTTCACGAAGTCCGCCCCGCGCTCCTTGGCCAGGATGAACCGCGCCGTCGCCCGTGCCCGGTAGCAGCGGGCGTGATGCCCGACGTAGCGGATGGCGGGAACGGGGACCTCGCCGCTCTGCTCGCCGGTCCGCGGGTCGAGGATGCGGATGACCCCGCGGCCGGAGTCCAGCACGCGGATCGCGCCGTCGATGAAGAACGGCTCGGAGCCGCGCCCGAACGCCTTGCCGCCGAACTGCCCCGACCACAGCGGCTTGCCCGTCGCGGCGTCGAACGCCACCGTGATGCCACGCCGGCGCTCGGTCGGCGCCTCGGCGAGGACCACGCCGCAGCCGGCGCGCGGCCAGCCGCGGAGGCGGAGGTCCTTTTTGGGCGGCTCGACGCCGAGGGCCTTCAACGCCGGGACGAACGGGGCGGTCCACCGCTGCTTGCCGTCGGCCAGGCCCACGCAGGTGAGCTCGCGGCACCTGTCGGCGAAGAACCAGCACTTCCCGTCGGCCGCGGCGGGGCTTGACCCGCGGCGGTCCCAGACGGGCTCGCCCGTCGCGGCGCGGATGGCCCGGATGCGCCCGCCGGCGGCGACCAGCAGGAGTTCGCCGGCAAGCACCACGTTCTTCGGGCCGCCGGTGTTCTCGTACTTGCGGATCACCTCCCCGGTTGCGGCGTCGAGGGCGACGACCTCCCCGCCGCGCGAAAGCGGCATGTAGAGCGTCTCGGCCGAGGCCGCCAACAGCTCGCGCCCGTCGAACGCTCCCGAGCCGCCGCCGATCTCGCCGTGGACGCCGAGGACCAGCCCCGCGGGCACGTTGGCGTCGCCGCGGCGGCGGACGGGGCCCCACGGCCGGCCGGTCCAGTCCGGCAGCTCCCGCCGCCACAGGACCACGCCGTTGAAGGCGTCGCGGGCCAGCAGCACCCAGCGGGAGGCGATGTTGAAGACGCTCGTCGTCGTCTCGTCCTGCACGCAGAACACCCGCCCGCCGGCGGAGACCAGGGCGCTGATCCGCGGCCCCCAGTGCTTCTTGGACCACGCCGGGCCGTCGGTCCACTGCATGCGGCGCGGCGGGCCGACGACGCGGTCGCGCGACACCGGGTTGCCGTCCGGCCCGTGATTCCAGTGGCTCCAGCCGTCCAACTCGTCGGGCCAGGGCAGGACGGTCTTCGCCCATCCGCCGTCGCCGTCGCCGACCAGGGCAACCCCGCCGGGTGTGAGCACGCGGCGGATCTCCTCGTCGGCCGGGGCGGGGCCGGAGACGATCAGCACGTTCACGAAGCGGTCGGCGAAAGGAAGGGGCCCGCCGGCGTGGACCCCCGCCGACGCCCGGGCGGCGACGCCGGCGTCGTGGAACCGCCGCCTCGCCGCGGCCACGTTCGCGGCGTCGGCGTCCAGGGCCCGGACGACGACGCCTTCGCGCCTGGCCAGCGCCGCTGCGAGCCGGCCGTCGCCGCAGCCCAGGTGGACGATCAGCCCGCGGCGGGCCTTCGCGGCGTCCGGAAGGCGGGCGCCCCCGGCGGCCGGATCGGCGCCGGCTCGGGCGGTCAGGGCGGCCAGGAGGGCAATCGGCATCACGGCGAAACGGACGGTGGCGTCGCGGAGCATGCGGGATCTCCCTTCGTGTGTCGTTTGCGATTCTACCAACGCGGCCGTGGCGGACCAATGGCTCGGCCGGGTCAGTCGGCTCGCCGGGCGAGGGCGCGGTCGAGCAGGTACAGCGGCAGGCCGGCGGCGAGCACGCACAGGCCGACGATGGGGGAGACGGTCTTGTACATCACGGCCCGGACGAGCATGTACCCGCAGGTCAGGCAGAACACCCCGACGATCAGCGGCGCCAGCGGCACGCGGAAGGGGCGGGGGCGGGCGGGGTCCCGCAGGCGAAGGATCAACGCGGCGATGCCCACGAGCATGAGGAACAGCCAGAAGACCGGCGCGGTGTAGGCCACGGCGGCCTCGAGGTCCCGGCCGAGGGCCTCCCGCAGGCCCGGCGTCAGGGCCGGCAGGAGGATCAGCACGACGGTCAGCGCCGCCTGCACCACGATGGCGCGGATCGGCGTGCGCAGGCGCGGATGCCACTTCGCCAGCGGCGCCAGGACGCGATGGTTCATCCCTCCGCCGCAGACGGCCCGGGCGCCGGTGAAGATGCACCCGTCGATCGACCCGAGGGCCGAGACGGCGACCAGCAGACTGACGCCCGCGCCGCCCCACCTGCCCAGCGCGGCGGCGACGACGTCGGCGGCGACGGCCCGCGAGCCGGCCATGCCCTTCATGCCCAGCACGCGGAGGTAGGCGAGGTTCGCCAGCAGGTACAGGCCCGTCAGCAGCGCGAGGCTGACCACGAGGGTGGTGAGCATGTGCCGGGGGCCGCCCCGTTGCTCGCCGGCGACGTAGGCCGACTCGCTCCAGCCGCCGAACGTGTAGAGCACGAAGATCATCGCGAAGCCGAAGCCCGCCAGGCCCGGCTCCCCGGCCGGCTGGGCCAGCACCGGCGGGGCCGGATCGGCCAGCAGAAGCCCGACGGCGATCACCGCGACCAGGCCGAGCACTTTCGTGGCCGTCAGGGTGTTCTGCGCCCACCTGCCCGCCCGCAGGCCGATGGCGTTGCACGCGGCCAGGACGATGACGGCCGCGGCGGCCAGTATGGTCGGCGCCGGGTTGATCCCGGAGGCCTCGGCAGCCGGGTCGTGCAGACCCACCAGCCGCGCCATGTAGATGCCGAAGACGTACGCCGCCGCGGCGATCGAGCCGGTCTGGATGACCGTCGCCCGCGACCAGACGAACAGGAAGCTCACCGGCCGGCCCAGCCCCCGGCGGAGGTAGACCACCTCGCCGCCGACCTGCGGGTAGGTCGTGGCCAACTCGGCGTAGACCAGCGCCCCGCAGAAGCACAGCAGCCCCCCGGCCGCCCAGGCCGCCAGCATGGCCCACGCCTCGCCCGTTGCCCCGGCCACCAGCGGCGGGAACCCGAAGATCCCCGCGCCCAGCACGATGCCGACGATGATGCTCACCGCGTCGGTGACCGACAGGTGACGCTCGGGAACGCCCTCGCTGTTCGGTTCAGGTTCCATCCGGTCTCCGCTTGCGGTCGGGCCCGCCAGCCGGCCGGCATTCCGACCGGGCGATGCCGCCAGTGTAGAGGCCGAGGGTCATGTCGTCCACATGCAGCCTCCGCGCCTCCCGCCCGTTCGTGCCTGGGGTCTCACCTTTGGGCCCGGGCGGGTCCGGGACTCGAGGGCGAACCGAGGGTGAACGATGGCGTGGCAGAACCTGTCGGCCGCCGCTGCGGGGGCTCTGGAAGGCCCCGCTGCCGAAGGTGAAGGGTTGGGGCGGCATGCATCCTCGACGCCCGCGTCTCGCGGGGACCCCCGCGGTTACCCCGGCTGCTTCTGCGTGACGGCCACGTTGACCTTCGCGCACCGCCCCCGGCCGTGCATGAACGTGCCCGTGTAGGTCCGCTCGCCCCAGGTGAGGACCAGGCGCGGCACGCGCGCGGTGGATTCCAGCGACCAGGCGCCGCGCCATCGCAGGGCCTTGAGGAGCACACTGTTGAGCAGGGCGGGCGGCAGCCACTGGTCGGGGTGGCTCTTGAGCTCGCCGGCGCGGGCCTGTCGCAGGAAGTCCTCGGCCGAGTCGAAGGCCTGGCCCTGGCTGACGGCGCGGGCGAGGAAGCTGGTGAGCGTCTCGACGACGGCCTGGATGTAGAGGCCCTCGGTGGGGTTGTCCTCGAGGGCCAGCCACCAGGCGCGGTATCGCTGCTGGAAGGCGTCGATGTTCCGCCCGAACCGCCCCGCCCAGGACCGCTTCCAGTTCGCTCCGCGGGAGATGTCCCGGATGTGCAGCGACAGCGCCTTGCGGTAGCGGCCGTTCTCGGCGTGGACGAGGAAGTGGATCATCGACCAGGCCTGGTCGTAGTTCATCCGGGCGCGGTCGGCGTCGTCCTTCCCGGCCGGGCGCCCTCGGGGGCCGCGTACGCCCTTCTCGTCGGGGGCCGAGTCGCGGACGGCCTGGCTCCACGCCTCGTAGCTCATCGTGAGCATCTCCTCGAACGGCAGGAGTTGGCGGGACCGCAGCATGGCCTGGACGCGGCGCAGCCGGCGGGGCGGGATCACGCCGGTGACGAAGCCGTCCCCGGTCCATATCCCGTGGCCGAAGTACTCCGCCATCCCCTCGTTGATCCACACCGGAAGGCGCCCGCGGATGACCATGTGGGCGAACTGGTGGAAGCCCTCGTGCTGGACGACGTGCCAGAGCCGCTCGTCCACGCCGTCGTCGGCCAGGGCCATCAGCGCCCGGTCCGACGGGATGTACATCCCCGCGCTGCCCGGCGTGCCCCCGGCCTTGTGATAGGCCTCGGCGTCCCCGAACAGGTAGAAGCTCAGCCGGCTGCGGATCACCCCGCCGAAGCCCTTCGTCCGGCGGTGGTACTCCTCGGCCATTGCCGTCATCCGCGCCGACGCCTCCTGGACGGCCCGGGCGTCGAGGTTCGTGTGGATCACGTAGTACCTCGAGTGGTGCGCCTTCAGCCGCCCGGCGCGGGCGGGCGGCACGGCGGGCGCGAGAAACGCCGCGGCCAGGAACACCGCGAGCGTCGGTCGAAAGATGGTGCGCGGTTGCATGGCAAACCTCTGGTCATACTACGTCCCCGGCACGTCGGGGTTCCCTTGCCGTATTCAAACACCCCGCCGGCAGGGGGGTAGCGGCTGGGAACAAGTACCGAACATCAGGCACCGGGAAGCAGACGAACGGCAAGCACCAGACGGCAAGCTTCAGACCAGAGCATCCGGTGGGCGTCGCGGGAGGCCGCGCGGCGGGAAGCCGCCTCTCCGCGGGCTCTTCTGTCGTCGCCCGCAGGGCGGCGTGTCCAATGCTGGGGATTTGCCGTTTCCCGTGAACCCTCCCCCGCCTCTTGATTCCCGTGGGTTGTTGGCGTATCAAGGAAGGCGTTCGGCGTGTCCCATCTCCGCTATCGCACAAGGAGGTCGCGATGAAGTCGATCCACGTCGTCGAGCGGCACCTGCCGATCGCCTGGGAGAAGGCCGTGATCGCCTGCTGGGAGCAGGGCGAGCGGTTCCCCACCGAGTATGACAAGCCCGAGGACCCCCAGAGCCGGGACGTCTCGGCGCTGATCCACGTGACCCACCCGTTCGAGGAGCCGCGGATCCACCGCGCGTTCCCCGGCGGGCTGGAGGACCTCGAGAAGTACCGCGCCGAGGTGCTCTACGGCGTCCACGATCACTGGATCGACCCGACGGTGGGCAAGTGGGAGTACACCTACCACGAGCGGCTGTTCGCCTACGACGTGCCCTCGGTCGGCGTGGTCGACCAGGTCGCCGGGGCCATCGAGAAGCTCAGACAGGTCCCCTTCACCCGCCGGGCCCAGGCGGTGACCTGGCAGGTGTGGAACGACATGAACATCGACGACCCCGCCTGCCTCCAGCGGCTGTGGTTCCGCATCTCCGGCGGCAAGCTGCACATGAACATCCACATCCGCTCCAACGACGCCTTCAAGGCCTCGTTCATGAACATGTTCGCCTTCACCGAGCTCCAGCGCGACGTCGCCGCCGCCGTCGGCGTCGAGCCCGGCGAGTACATGCACATCGCCGACAGCTTCCACATCTACGGCAGCTACTTCGACGAGTTCGAGGGCTTCCTCCAGACCGTCGAGGCCCGATCCGAAGACCAGCGCGTCTTCACCACCGACTTCGCACGCGATTTCTTCATCGACGGCTGCGACGCACTCCTCGCCGAAGACGACCTGCCCGCCGACAAACGCGACATCGTGGAAAGGCGGAAAGCCGAGCTCGAGGACCTGTAATGGGCGGCGGTCACCGGTGGGCAGCAACCGGTGACCCGTGAGCAACGGCCAATGGCCGGCAGCCGGCAGCCGGCTGGAAGAGGCGATTGCGGCCGCCGTCCGCACGCTTGCCGCGACGGCCGGGGTGTGTAAGGGCCCGGCGTCGGCGAGGAACCCGCGGCTGCGGCCTACGCCCTCCAGACCTCGCTACGCGCCCTGTGGAGTGCGGCGGCAACGACGCCGCTTTCGCGGGAGGCGCGGGGCGCCTTCGCGGCCGCCGTTTGCACGCTTGCCGCGACGGCCGGGGTGT
>CAYLPJ010000034.1:0-20111 GCA_964385465.1 uncultured Planctomycetaceae bacterium
CCCCTTGTCAGACAAGGACTTACAGACGAATCTCATCGCCATGTTGAAGTCAGGATAACTTAACACACAACTGCCCATCCGTCAAGGATTAGCGGCCGCCGTCCGCGGCCTGGGCGTCGCCGGCAGCCGCCGGCCGGAGGGGTTTCTCCTTGCCCTCGCCGGACCTGCGCGCCGGGACCGGGTGCGCGTCTGTCCGAGGAAAATCTCCCGCAATCGCAAATCCGGGCAAAACCCCACGAGTCGGCGCAAAACGACCCCCCCCCGGCGGGTCAGGGCGCCGCGGAGACGGCGTGAAGCTTGCCGTCGTCGCTGCCGACGTAGACCGTCCCCGCGGCGGGCCAGGGGCTGGACAGGATCTTCCCGCCGGTGCGGCAGGTCCAGCGTCGCCGGCCGGTGCGGGCATCGAGGGCGTACAGCGTGCCGTCGTGGCAACCGAAGTAGACGCCCCCGTCGGCGGCCGAGACCGAGGGGCAGGACCGGATGGGCGCGCCGGCGTCGAAAGTCCACCTCGGCTGGCCGTCGGCCAGGTCCAGGCAGAACAGCAGCCCGCCGTCGAAGCCGAGGTAGACGCGCCCGTCCCACACGGCCGGGCTGGTCAGCAGGACCTTGCGGACGTTGACCGACTGACCCGGCGCGGCGACGGGCCGCCTCCAGAGCAGCCGCCCGCTGTCGGCGTCGAGGGCGCGGATGTCGGGCAGGTTCACGGCCCCGCCGAGGCCGCTGTTCAGCGCGAGCATGACGCTGCCGGCGACCGGATCGGTGTTGTGCCCGGCCCAGGCGTCCCCCCGGCCGATCGCGTAGCGGGCGGTGGCGATCTCCGCGGCCGAGCCGTCGTGGTACAGCCGACCGCCGACCAGGGCCGCCGAGCTGAGCCGGCTGGTCCCGCCCCCGCGGAGTCGGCCCTTGGTGGTCGCCCAGACCTGCCGGCCGGTGGCGGCATCGAAGCCCCAGCAGCCCTCGACGAACACCGTGCCGTACGCCACGGCCGGGGAGGTCGCCAGGGCCTGCCCCCGCCCGGGGGCGCGCCAGCGGACCTCGCCGGTCTCGGCCTCGACGGCGTAGAGCGCCCCGTCGTTGCCGCCGAAGTACACGCTGCCTCCGGCGACGCAGGGCGAGCCGGTCACCCCGCCGGGCACGGCCAGGCGCCAGAGCTCCTCGCCGTCCCGCGCCCGGATCGCGTGGAAGTGCCCGCCGTCGCTGCCGACGTAGACCACCCCGCCGACGACAACCGGGGAGGACCGCACGGCCCCGCCGGTGTCGAAGGTCCACCTCGCGGCGACCTCGCCCCCGCGCGGGCCGCGGGTGGCGTGGCAGCCCGTGCGCGCCAGCGAGCCGCGGTAGGCTGCCCCCGCCAGCGGATCGTAGTCGTTGGCGTCGATGTCGAGCACGACGGGCCAATCGGCCAGCGGCTCGAGGCCGTCGCGCGGGTGCGTGCCGGCCTCGCATCGCACGACGCGGAAGCCCAGGTCGGCGTAGGCGAAGGTGAGGTTGACGCGGTTCTGGCTGTCGCAGGAGATCCCGTGGGAGCCCGACAGCCTGGCGCCGCCGCACAGCCACGAGCCGCCGACGATCCGCGCCGACGGCGAGCCGCCGTACATCTCCCTGGGCTTGCCGTGGTTCCAGAACGGGTCGGCCTTGGGGTTCCGCACGTCCAGCTCCGGCGGGCGCGTCGGGTCCGCCCCACGCCGCGCCGAGTGCAGCCAGTGATATGCGTTGCCCTGCATGTCCAGCAGGCCGAAGGCGTTGGGTTTCTTGCGGCCGACGGGGTGCGTCCGCCCGCCGGCGTTGGCCAGGTGCCAGGCATGCGCGTCGCGCTCGGCCGGGTTGTCGCCCCAGAAGTACGGCGTGTCTCCGCCGGCGCGGAGGGCGTACTCGAACTCCGCCGCCGTCGGCAGGCGAAAGCCGTCGGCGTCCCACCGGGTGAAGACCCACGGCTGGGGAAGCAGGTGGCTGTAGGCGCTGTAGCGGTGCGGCTCGGCGGAGACGGTCTCCGGCCCCGAGACCTTCAGCGCCCGCCAGGCGAACGCGCGGCGGTAGACGCTCGTGCGGTTGGGGTCCGTGTAGTAGCAGGGCGTGCGGCCGAGCATCTCCGAGAGGGCGTTGCACCACACGACCGCGTCATGCCAGGTGACCCGCGTGACCGGCTCATCGGGCCCGTGGCGGTGGAGGAAGTAGTACATGTTGCCCATGTCGCCGGTTCGTGCGAAGGCGTAGCCGTTGGCCTCGGCCCACTGGAGGACGCGTTTCCACTGCGCGTAGGTGGTGTGGGTCCGCGCGACGGCCAGGGGGGAGACGGTGATCTCGGTGCGGTCGGGGAACCGGTGGAAGGTCCCGCCGGGCAGGTCGATCATCTCCGGGGCGTCGCCGGCGGGCTCGGCCGGCTTGCGGCGGGCGGCGGTGCGGGTGTCGGGGCCGAACCGCCAGGCGGGCGCGCCGTCGATCTCGCCGACGCCGGTCTCGTCGGGCACGGGTCCTCGGGCCGGCGCGGCCAGGCCGGCGCGTCGGCGGACCATGCGGACGCCGATCCGGCAACTGCCGTCGTGCGGCGCATCCCCGTAGGGCGACGCCGCCTGCCCGCCGGCCGTGGGGTCCCGCGGGTGATCGAACCCGCCGCCGATGGCGAGTTGCGGCGGCCCGGCGGCGGGGTCGTAGACGTCCCCGTGCGGCCAGGTGAGCTCCCAGACGTTGCCCGCCAGGTCGTGGAGGCCGAGCGCGTCGGCCTTCCGCGTGCCGACGTCGTGCGTCCGCCGGCCGCTGTTGTCGGCCAGCCATGCGGCGGCGGGCGCGGCGCGGTTCTTTCCGGCCCGCCAGGCGGCGAGCCATTCGGCGGGGGTGGGCAGGCGGTAGCCGTCGGCGGCCCAGTCCACGTACACGCTCGCCGGCGGGACGGTTTCGCAGGTCGGGCCCAGGAGGTTCCGCCGCTCGTAGGGCGGCGCGACGGCCCGGGTGGCGATGTGCATGTTGCGGAAGGGCTCGCGGAAGTTCGGATCGACGTAGTAGCAGGCCCGGCGCCCTTCCATCTCCGACAGCGTGTTGCAGATGGCCAGGGCGTCGTACCACGTGACGTTGGTGGCCGGCTCGTGGGGGCCGTGGGAGTGCTCCCCGAGCAGCATGCTGCCCATGTCGCCGGCCTTGGTGTAGACGTAGCGGGCCTCGAGGGTGTGGAACGGCGCGTCGCCGTAGCGGTGGATGTCCTTCCAGAGGGCATAGGGCGTCTCGCAGGCGGCGAGGTGGAAGGCGGGTACGCCCTCGCGGTGGGGCACGGGGACCATGGCCTGGTGGACACTTGGCACGGCGGGACGGCGGACGACGGCGTCGGCCTCGAAGCCGTACCACTTCAGGTGGCTCTGCTTGCCTTCGAGGTTGGTCTTGGCGACGTACCAGCCGACGGCGCGGACGTCGTCGAACCGCCGGGGCGCGAAGTCGGCGGCGTCGGCGTCGAAGAGGATGTGGTGGCCTTGCGGCTTGTAGGGCGCCCAGGTCGCCTCGGTCGGGCGCAGCAGGAAGACGCGGCCCTTCGCGGGCTTGTAGCCGGCCGAGGGAATGTCGAACTGCTCGGTGTCGGAGATCCACAGCCCGCAGGGGTCGCCGACGATCATCCGCACGTCGTCGAAGCCCATCCAGTAGTCGCGGGCGGTAATCGACGCCAGGCGGCTGGACTCGTCGAGGCTCACCCGGCCTCGGTCGGCGGCGTTGAGGAAGTCGGCCTTCCGCCACAGGATCGCCCAGGCGTTGCGGTGGACGCTGTCGGCGCGGCGCTCGTTGGCCTGGCCGTGGAGGGGGTGGTCTTCGGCCCGCCCGTCGTACCACGGCGGGCTGTGGTCGGGGTTGTAGCCCATCTCGGCGTAGAAGGGGTAGGCCTGCGGCGTCGAGTTGGCCACGTACCAGCTCACCCCGCCGTAGAATCGCGCGCTGCGGCGGTTGGGCAGGGCCATGTGCATGGGCCAGTCCGGGTTGCTCAGCGGCTCGGCGAGGCTGAAGGGCAGGGAAGCGACGTAGTCGTCGTCGGTGGCGGCGTCGCCGTCGACGTCCACATCGTGGGTGATGCGGAACAGCTCGTCCCGCGGCGTGCGGGGCGCCAGCGGCCCGTTGGGATGCCGCCATACCATGTAGTTGCTCAGCCCGTGCCGCGTCCACTTGCCCGCGTAGCTGACGATCCGGCAGCGAACGGCCTCGACCGGCGCATCCGCGCCCGGCCAGGCCGGCTGCCAGGGCCGCCGGGGCGGGTCCTCGGCGGCGGGCGCGGCCATCACCGGGGCCGCCAGGATGAGGGGCACGCAGCACAGCAGGAAGCGGCGCGCACGGTGGGGCATGATCATGGCTCCTTCGTGGACTCGCCGACGACGGCGAAGCCCTGGTGCCACCGGCTCCACCGGCCGTACGTGCCGTCGGCGGGCTTCTCGCGTACGCGGGCCCAGTAGGTGGCCCCGCCGGCGAGGCGGGCCTTGCCCGCGCGGGTTGCGACGAACCGCCCCGTCTCGGCGTCGACGCGGACGCGGCCGGCGGCGGTGACGGGCCCGGACCGCCAGACGACGGTTCGCCCCTCGGGGTCGGCGGCGAGCTCGACCTGCCACGGTCCCCGCTCGCCCGACCCGCGGAAAGGCGTCTTGATCAGCACGGGGTTGGGCGGGCAGACCACCGGGCCGATCGGGCGCGCCGAGATCACGAAGTTGTCGAACCAGCGCGTCTGGGTCACCGGCGAGCCCTTGTTCCAGTAGGCCTCGAGGAAGACCGCGTTGATGCCGCGGGCGGTGTAGGTGCCCACCCAGTTGAGCTTCTTGCGCTGGCAGCCGAGACGGGCGTCGATCCAGAGCTGGTTGAGCCCGTCGGCCTTGCCCGGGGTGTTGAGCCTGGCCCGGGCCTCCACGCAGACCCACCAGCCGCTCTCGCGCCGGGCGTGGATGGGGAAGTCCGCCGGCGGCTTGTTGCCCAGCCAGCGCAGCCGGGCGAAGTCGTTGTAGCGGCGGGTGACCACGCGCCCTCCGCGGACGCCCCCGGCCGGGTCCAGCGTCAACTTCAGACCCCCGCCGCCCCAGACGTGGGCGATCATCGCCTGGTTCCACCGCCCCGAGACGATGCTCGTCGCCCGCGACATCTTCGCCGGCGAGCCGCCCGTCCAGCCGGGCTGGTGCTTGACGTAGATCCGCCAGTACACGTCCGTGAACCGCTCGCCGCGACGGACCACCCGCCCGGTGGGGCTGTCGCCGAAGAACACCTTCCGGTTGCCCGTGCCCCGCCGCCCCTTCTCGTAGATCATCGGCAGGGACTTGCCCGACCCCCCCAACGCCGACTCGTCTGTCGGTGCGTTGCGGCCCTCGGTGTACCGCCTGGGCGGGCCGTCGAAGTCGTCGTACCAGATCACCGCCGGGTCGTCCTCGTGAGGCTGGCGGGGGAGGGGAACGACCGACTCGATCCGCGGGCTCTCCGGCGGCGGGTCCGGCTCGGCGGCCGGGGCGAGTGCGGCCATCGAGACGACGGCACAGGAAACCAGGCGGCCGACGGTTGCCATGGCGGCTCCAGGCGCGGGGCTGGGGGCATTCGCGTGCTCGGGGACTCCACGTCCTTCAACAGCGCCCCGGCCCGGGGCGTGTCGGTCGAGCCGATGGCGGGGCGGCGCGGCTCAGGCGCCCGGGCGTTGGCCGGTCACGACCGCCCCCGGTGCGGGGGCGACCATGGCGGCGATGTCGGCGACGGCGTCGGCGAGCTCGTCGGGACGGAAGGGCTTGGCGATGTAGACGTCGGCGTCCGGGCAGAGTTGCCTGACGACACCGCAGAGGAAATGCCTCGGCGCCAGCAGGGCCAGCCCGACGCCGCGGAGTGGAATGCGGCGGATGCGGCGGAAGATTTCGTAGCCGTCCATGCCGGGCATCAACCAATTGACGATCGCGGCACGAATGTCCGGACGGGAGCGGATTACCTCCCACGCCTCGCGTCCGTCGGCGACGGCGAGCGCCGCCAGCCCCTTCTGACTGAGCGCCTCGGTCAGCAGCGCTCGTGAAACCGCGTCGTCGTCAGCAACAAGTACGGTCATATCCCGATTCCCACGGCCCGTGTCCCACACGCTGCCGAAAGACGTTGTCAGTGGAACCAACCCGATACTGCGGCCCACGTCAAACGCTTCACCTCTATTGTATTTATCGGTTTTGGCGTTTCCAACCGCGTAGTGATTTTATATTTTTTGAGCTTTTGGGTGTATTTTAGTGTAAGAGTGCGCAGAAAGCGGGTTAAGAGGGAATGGGGTGTTCGCCGGAGAGGTGTTGGCTCAGCGACTGACGGAGTTGGTGTCCCTTCGGACAGTCCGGCCGGCGTCGTGGAGGGCGTCGGCGATCTCGTCCAGCAGGGCGTCGATGTTCAGGGGTTTGTGCATCAGGCAGCGGGCGCCGCGGGAGAGGATGGCCTCCTGAAGCTCGTCGGACGGATCGGCGGTGATGCCGATGATCACCGTATCGCGGGTGTCCTTGCGTTCCTTGACCCGCCGGCAGACCTCCAGGCCGTCCATGCCGGGCATCCGCATGTCGAGGATGACCACGTCGGGATGGGTCGCGCCGACCGCCTCGCCGGCGGAAAAGCCGTCATGGGCGGTGGATACCTCGAAATCGGGGAAGGCCGAGGCGATCTCGTCGGACAGCAGCGTGGTCACCCCGGGCTCATCGTCGACGATGAGGACCTTCGGGGGGGAGGGCAGCAGTTCATCGGGGATGCGGAGCCCCTGGCGTCGAAGGAACTCGACGAGGTCCTCGGCCTCGACCCGGCGGTGCCCTCCGGGCGTACGCCCGGCCTTGAGCTTGCCTTGATCGATCCAGTTCGAGACCGATGCGACCGCCACGCCAAGCATCCGCGCAACGGCTGTCGTCGAAAGCGTTCGTCTCATACTACGGCCCAAGGGGAGATGGCATACGTCCGATCGCGGACATGGTACGGAACTTACGGCCCAAACGCCAGCGCTAAAGCTGGGGAAATCGCCCAAAAGCCAACGCTTCCGCAAATCCGGGGCCGTAACTCGTTCGCGGTTCGGCCCGCCGACATCTTTGTTACGATATCGGCGGGGGCGCGTCCCCGATGATCCCAAAACCATAAAAAGCATAAAATACATACGCGGCGTCGGCAACCGCACACCGGGGGGGCGGCAGGGATTCAGGGCAGTTGCTTCCCGGCGGCCCGTTGCTCCGGGCGTTGGCTCGGGATCGCCTGCCTCCCTTGGACCTCTGCTGATCCTCGGCCGCGAAGCGCCTACCGGCTGCGGCGGCGCTTCTGGCGGAGCCAGGATTCGGCCACGACGACCAGGGCCTCCTGGAACGTGGGGTGGGCGTGGATCGTATTGGCGATCTGCTCCAGCGTCAGGCCCTGGCGCAGCGCCAGGGCGGCTTCGTGGATCATGTCCGTCGCGTGGGGGCCGATCCACAGCGCCCCGTGCAGCCGCCCGGTGTTGCGGTCGGCGAGCACGCGGACCTGCCCGGCCGTCTCCTCGTACAGCAGCGCCGTACCGCTGCTTGCGTAGCTGTAGCGGAAGACGCCGACGCGTCCGAGCTTCTCCTTCGCCTGCTCGTGGGTGAGCCCCACCGACGCGACCTCCGGGTGGGTGTACACGCCGACGGGCACGACCGTCCGGTCGTCGCGGGTGTGGTAGCCCATCGCGTTGTCCCCGGCGACGTTGCCCATCCGCTCGGCGAGGTGGGCGTACTGGAGCTTCTCGGCCACGTCGCCGGCGGCGTAGACGTTCTCGACGTTCGTCCGGCAGCGGTCGTCGACGGGGATGATCCCGTCGGCGAGGTGCACGCCGGCGGCCCCGAGGCCGATGCCCTCGACGTTGGCCTTGCGTCCCACGGCCACGAGGGCCCGCTCGGCGGTGACGGTCCTCCCGTCGTCGAGCTCGGCGGAGACCTGCCCGGCGCCGGCGGTCATGGAGACGACCTTCCGCCCGCAGAGCACCTCGGCGCCGCGTTCGGCGAGCGAGGCCGCCACGGCCTCGCCGGCCTCCTCGTCCAGCACGCCGAGAAGGCGGTCGAGCATCTCGACGACGACGGTCCGCGCGCCCAGCTCGGCGTACATGGTGGCGAACTCGCTGCCGATGACCCCGCCGCCCATCACCAGGACGCTGGCGGGCACGTCGTCGGCAACGACGGCCTCGTCGGTCGTCCACAGCAGGCCGGTGTCCCAGGGCAGGCCCTCCGGGCGGACCGGCGACGAGCCGGTGGCGATCACCACGTTCTTGGCGTGGACCGTCCGCGGGCCGTCGTCGGTCGCGACCTCCAGCGTGCCCCGGCCCGTCAGCCGCCCCTGCCCGCGGATCACGTCGATGCCCTTCTTGCCGGCCATGCCCTTCTCGGCCCGCCCGCGAAGCTCGCCGACGACGTCCTTGACCCGCCGCATGAGCCCGGGCCCGTCGACGCGTCCCTCGGCCGGGGCGATCCCCAGCGAGCCGGCGCGGGTCATCCGCCAGCGGGTGTCGGAGGCGTGGAGCATGGCCTTGGTGGGCATGCAGCCGACATTGAGGCACACTCCGCCGATGGCGGACCGCTCGATCAGGCACACCCGCCCGCCTCGGGCGGCGGCGCGGACGGCGGCGGCGTTGCCGGCCGGGCCGGCGCCGAGGACGGCGACGTCGTAGCTGCCTTCGCCCACGTCAACCCTCCCCGCCGGGCAGGCAGGCCAGGTCGGGCTTGCGGGCGGCGCGGGTCTCGTCGAGCCGGCCGACCGGCGTGGTCCGCGGGCAGGCGGCGAGCTGCTGGGGGTCGGTCTCGGCCAGGCGTGCGATCTCGATCATCGCGTCGGCGAAGGCGTCGAGGGTCTCCTTGGACTCGGTCTCGGTCGGCTCGATCATCATCGACTCGGGCACCGTCAGCGGGAAGTACACCGTCGGCGGGTGGAAGCCCCGGTCGATCAGCGCCTTGGCGACGTCCAGCGCGCGGACGCCCTTCTCGGCCTGCGGGGCGGCCGAGAGCACGCATTCGTGCTTGCAGATGCGGTCCACCGCGGCGGGGAAGTGCTCCTTGAGCCTGGCCATCAGGTAGTTGGCGTTGAGCACGGCGTTCTCGGCCACGCCGAGCAGCCCGTCGGGCCCGAGCATCAGCAGGTAGGCGTAGGCCCGCAGGACGATGGCGAAGTTGCCGTAGAACGGCGCGACGTAGCCGATGGACTTGGGCCTGTCGTAGTCCAGCCAGTAGGAGCCGTCCTCCCGCGCGGCGATGACGGAGGTGGGCAGGAACTCGACGAGGCGTTCGACGACCCCGACCGGCCCGGCCCCGGGCCCGCCGCCGCCGTGGGGCGTGGCGAACGTCTTGTGCAGGTTGACGTGGACGATGTCGAAGCCGATCTCGCCGGGGCGGCACTTGCCCAGCAGGGCGTTGAGGTTCGCCCCGTCGTAGTACATCAGCCCGTCGACGGCGTGGACGCGGTCGGCGATCTCCTTGATCCGCGGGTTGAACAGCCCCAGCGTGTTCGGGCAGGTCAGCATCACGCCGGCGGTCTTCTCGTCGATCGCCCCGGCCAGCGCGTCGAGGTCCATCACGCCCTGCTCGTCGGAGGGGATGGTCTTGACGTCGTAGCCGGCGATGGCCGCGCTGGCGGGGTTCGTCCCGTGGGCGCTGTCGGGGATGAGGATGGTCGTCTTGTCGTTGCCGCGGTCGGCGTGGTAGGCGGCGATGATCATCACGCCGGTCAGCTCGCCGTGGGCGCCCGCCAGCGGCTGCATCGTGAACGCCGCCATGCCGCAGATCTCGCGGAGCAGGCGGTCCATCTCGTGGAGGACCTCGAGGGCGCCCTGGACGCGCATCTGCCCGCCGGGAAGCTGCGGCAGCAGCGGGTGGAGGTAGGCGAAGCCCGGGTAGTGCGCCACCCGCTCGGTGGCCTTGGGGTTGTACTTCATCGTGCAGGAGCCCAGCGGGTAGAAGCCGTTGTCGACGCCGAAGTTCCGCCGGCTCAGCTCGGTGAAGTGGCGGACGACGTCCAGCTCGCTGAGCTCGGGAAGCTCCGCGGGCGTCTCGCGCAGCAGCTCCTGCTTGATCGGCACCGGGCGGGAGACGTCCTTGGGGATCACCCGCACGCCGCGGCGGCCTGGAACGGACTTCTCGAAGATCAGCTTCACAGGATCACCTCCAGGGCGTGGGCGAGGTAGTCGATGTCTTCCTTCGTCCGCTTCTCGGTGACGGCGACGAGCAGGCAGTTGCTCATCTCCGGCCAGTACCGCCCGAGGGGGAAGCCGGCGGAGATGCCGCGCTGGAAGAGCCCGCGGATGACCTTGTCGGCGGCCATGGGCAGGTTGAGGACGAACTCGTTGAAGTACCACCGCTTGGGGAACCGCATGGTCACCCCGTCGACGGCGGTGAGGCGCTCGCGGGCGTAGTCGGCCTTGGCGGCGCAGAGCTCGGCGAGCTCCCGCAGTCCGTGCTTGCCCAGCAGGCTCAGGTACACGATGGCCGTCAGGGCGCAAAGCCCCTCGTTGGTGCAGATGTTGCTGGTGGCCTTCTCGCGCCGGATGTGCTGCTCGCGGGCCTGGAGGGTGAGCACGAAGCCCTCGCGCCCGTCGGCGTCGACGGTCCGCCCGGCGACGCGCCCGGGCATCTTGCGGACGTGCCTGGCCCGCGAGGCCATGAAGCCCAGGTAGGGCCCGCCGAAGGCGACGGGCATTCCGAGGCTCTGGCCCTCGCCGACGACGATGTCGGCGCCCATGCTGCCGGGCGTCTTGAGGATGCCCAGGGCGGTCGGGTAGCAGGAGACCACCAGCAGCCCGCCGGCGGCGTGGACCATCTCGGCCAGGTCGCTGAGCTCGTCGATGCAGCCGAAGAAATTGGGGTTCTGGACGATCACCGCCGCCGTGTCGTCGCCGAGCTTCGCCGCGATCGCCTCGCGGTCCGGCAGGCCGTTCCTCGACGGCGCCTCCTCCAGGTCGATCCCCAGGTTCGTCGTGTACGAACGGACCATCTTGCGGTAGATCGGGCTGACCGAGTCGTCCACGATCACCTGGCTGCGGCGGGTCACCCGCAGGGCCATCATGATCGCCTCGTACACCGCCGTCCCGCCGTCGTAGAGGCTGGCGTTGGCGACCTCCATGTCCGTCAGCCGGCAGATCGCCGACTGGAACTCGTAGATCGCCTGGAGCGTCCCCTGGCTGATCTCCGGCTGGTACGGCGTGTAGGCGGTGTAGAACTCGCTCCGCGCGACCAGCGCCTCGAGGGCGGCGGGGATGAAGTGGTCGTAGAAGCCCCCGCCGAGGAAGCTGACCAGCCCGGTGGTGTTGTGGTCGGCCAGGGCGGCGATCTTCGTGCGGACCTCCTGCTCGGTCAGCGCGGCCGGCACGTCCAGCTCGCCGCAGCGAAGCTCCGCCGGGATGTCCGCGAAGAGGTCGTCGAGGCTCTCGACGCCGATCGCCGCGAGCATCTCGCGACGCTGGGCGTCCGTGTTGGCGATGAAGGGCATCAGTGCTCCTGTTGCGAGAGGAACGTCTCGTAGGCGGCCGGGTCCATCAACGCGTCCAGTTGCGACGCGTCGGCCAGCTCCAGCTTGTACACCCACCCGGCGCCGTACGGGTCGCTGTTGACCAGCGCCGGGTCGTCCTCGACGGCGGGGTTCACCGCGGCGACCTTCCCGCCGACCGGCGCGTAGATGCTCGCCGCCGCCTTGGCCGACTCGATCGCGCAGGCCTCGTCGCCGGCGGCGAACTCCGCGCCCTCGGGGGGCAGCTCGACGAACGTCACGTCGCCCAGCGCCTCCTGGGCGTGGTCGGTGATGCCCACCGTCGCCACGCCGCCCTCGACGCGAACCCACTCGTGCTGCTCGGTGTACTTCAGATCGTCCGGTACCATCCTGCGTCTCCTGAATCAGGCCGGCGCCGCCATCACAGCGCCCGCCGGCACGTGCCTTCCTTGTACAGCGGCTTCTCGCCGACGGTCATGCCCAGCTCCGCCCGGGCGGTGCGGACCACCAGCTCGGCCCCGGCCTCCGCGGCCGAGGGCTCGACGTAGCCCATCGCGATCGAGACCTCCAGGCTCGGAGAGAACGCCCCGCTGGTGACCTCGCCGACCCGCACGCCGTCGCGGAGGATCGCGTCGCCGGGGTTGGCCCGCCGGCGCGTCGCCGACCGCAGCGCCGCCAGCCGACGCGACGGGCCCGCGCCCGCCACCCGGCGAAGAGCCGACGCCCCGGGAAACTCCCGGTCCAGGTCCAACGCGAACTCCAGGCCCGCCTCGATCGGGTTGTGCTGCTCGCTCAACTCGTGGCCGTACAGCGGATAGCACATCTCCAGCCGCAGCGAGTCCCTCGCCCCCAGCCCGGCCGGGGCGACGCGGGGGTCGCCAAGCAGGTCTTCCCAGATCGCCGGCAGGTCCGGCCCGGCGGCCATGATCTCGTAGCCCAGCTCCCCCGTGTACCCCGTGCGGGCCAGCGTGACCGAACGCCCGCAGACCGTCCCCCGCGCCACGCCGAAGTACCGCAGGCCCGAGAGGTCCACGTCCGTCCGCGTCGCCAGCACGTCCGCCGAGGCCGGGCCCTGGAGGTCCACCTTCCCCCAGCCGCGGTCGATCAGGTTCACCGCCTCCACGCCCGCCGGCAGGCGGTCGCGGACGCAGGCGAGGTCCCCCTCCGCCGTGCCGGCGTTGACCACCAGCAGCAGCTCGTCCTCGGCCGGTCGCATGAGGATCGTGTCGTCGATGACCCCGCCGTCGTCGTTCAGCAGGAAGCCGTACCTGCACCGCCCGACGCGGAGGCCCTCGGCGTCCTGGGTGCCCACCTTCGCGAACGCCGCCGGGGCGTCGGGGCCGGTGATGAGGAACTGGCCCATGTGGCTGGTGTCGAAGACGACCGCCTCGCTTCGGCATCGGCGGTGCTCGGCGAGGATGCCCTCGTACTGGACCGGCAGCCGCCAGCCGCCGAACTCCACGAGGCGTCCGCCGAGCCGCTGATGTGCCTCCAACAAGGGGGTCGTCTTCGCCATGCCGTCCACTCCCGAATGCCTTTGCCCTCCCCCGCCACAGCCCGCCGCGCCGGCTGGCGCCGGGCAGCGGAAGGGATAACCCTACCACCTGCCCGACCGCCCCGCAAGGATCATTCTATCCCGCCCGGCAGGGCGGGTGTGTCGGTTCTGTCCACCCTTTCGGACAGTGGACACACGAGCAAACAATTGGTGTAAATACTTATATATAATATTCTTATGTTTAGTATCCCGTGTCCAACGGCTTGTCCGGGTGGACAGGCGTGTCCCGGGTGTCCCGGGGGGTGGACAGCCGGCGGCGGGGGATTCGCAGGCCCCAGCGGCGAGGCCGCCGGGCGGGCGAGACGTCCGCTGGCGGGGCGTCGCCCCGGTGACCGTCGGGCGGGGGGAAACGGCAATTCAGCTCGCTTCCGGGCAACGCCTTGACAACGCCGCGCCAAATACAATACTATATCGATCAGGTAACTTTGGTACAGATGGAGTCGAGGCCGTGAACCTGTCTCAGAAATGCCTGTATGCCCTGCGGGCGCTGTTCGAGCTGGCCCGCCGGGAGGGGCGCGGGGCCGTGCCCGCCGCGGACATCGCCGCCGCACAGGACATCCCGCGGCGCTTCCTGGAGCTGATCCTCAAGGAACTCAAGCAGCCCGGGTGGGTCGAGAGCTTCCGCGGGCCGCGAGGCGGGTACGCCCTGGCCGTCCCGGCCGGGGGGCTGTCGGTCGGCGAGGTGGTCCGCTTCGTCGAGGGGCCCTTGGCGCCCGTCCGCTGCCTCGGCGAGGCCGGCGACGCCGAATGCTCCCTCCGCGGCCGATGCGCGTTCGCCGGCCTGTGGGAGCGGGCCGAGCGGGCCCTCGCCGACGTCTACGACCGGACCACGCTGGCCGACCTCGTCGCCGACGCCGAAGCCGAAGGACCCTACGTCCACGAGTACATCATCTGAGCGAGCGGCGCCCGGCCGGGCGCGACGCCCCGACCGGCCCCGGCCCCACCGGAGACCGACATGCCCATCGACATCCCATTCCCCTGCAAGGCCATCCCCGGCGACCCGGGCGCCGCACGGCTGCTGGGGCTCTATCCCCAGCGCCGCGACGGGCTCTGGATGCAGCGGGTCAAGGTCCTCGGGGGGCGCCTCTCGCCCGAGCAGTGGTCGGGGCTGGGCCGCCTGGCCGAGGAGCTGACCCCCACCGCCCCGCTGCACCTGACGACGCGGCAGGACATCGAGCTGCACGACCTGGACGCCGGGACGGCCCCCGAGGCCCAGCGCCGCCTGGCCGCCTTGGGCCTCTCGGGCGCCGGCGGCTGCGGCGACACGCTGCGGAACATCACGATCTGTCCCTGCTCGGGCCTGGCGCCCGGCTCGGTCGACCTGGCGCCGCTGGCCCGGGGGCTCCGCCGGCGGCTGGAGGACGTCGAGGGCATCGCCGAGCTGCCGCGGAAGTTCAAGATCGCCCTGGCCTGCGGCCGGCGCTGCGGGCAGCCCTGGATCAACGACCTCGGCTTCGTCGCCCGCCGCCGCGACGGGCGGCGGGGCTTCGCCGTCACCGTCGCCGGTTCGCTCGGTGCCCGCCCGGCCGCCGGGATCGAGCTGTTCGAGTGGGTCGAACCGGCCGACGTCGTGCCTCTGGCCCTCGCGGCCGTGGGGCTGTTCGCCGAGCTGGGCGACCGCCGGAACCGCCGCCGAGCCCGGCTGCGTCACGTCCGCGAGCGACTGGGAGACGCCGAGTTCACGCGGCTGCTGACCGAGCGGCACGGCGCCATCGTCGCGGCCGGCGACGGGCCCGCCCCCGCGCTGCCGCCGGCGGCGCCGGGCTTTGCGGCCCGCCGGACGCTGACGTTCGCCCACGGCGACGTGCCCCCCGCCGCCGCCGAGGCCCTGGCCCGCCTGGCCGGGCCCGGAGACCTCGCCGTCCGCGTCGCCAACGACCACCGCGTCGCCCTCTTCGCGTCCGGCGAGGCCTTGATCGACGACCGCCTCGCCGCCGAGCCGGCCCTGGCGGGCGCCGCCCGCCCGGCCCCGGCGGTGGTCGCCTGCCCGGGCACGCACTGGTGCAGCCGGGCGCTGGTGGACACCCGGACCGTCGCCGACCGCCTCGCCGAGCGCCTCGCCGGCGAGCTGCCCGCCGACGCCACCGTCTGCGTCTCCGGCTGCCCCAACGGCTGCGCTCACTCCGCCGTCGCCGACGTCGGCCTCTCCGGGTGCCTCGCACGCGACGGCAACCGCCGGATCGAGGCCTTCCACGTCGCACTCGGCGGGGCGATGGGGCGCGGCCCCGCCCTGGCACGCCCCGCGGCCGGAAAGGTCCCCGCGGACGCCGTCGCCGACACCGTATCCGACCTCCTGACGCGCCGGGAAAGCGAGGACGCACCATGACCGCCCCCGCCGCCACACTCGACGGGATCGACCTCGACGCGCTGGCCGACCTCTCGCCGGAGGCCCTGCTGCGTTTCGCCTTCGCGACGTTCGGCCGACGGGCCGCGATCGGCACGAGCCTCCAGAAGACCGGCCTGGTGCTGGTGGACCTGGCCTCGAGGCTGGGCGTGGGCTTCCGCGTGTTCTTCGTGGACACGCTGCTGAACCACGAGGAGACGTACGAGCTGCTCGAGGCGGTCCAGCAGCGGTACGGCATCGAGGTCGAGCGGTTCCAGCCGCGGGAGGAGGACATCGAGGGCCTTCACCGCTCGGCGGGCCAGTACGCCCATTTCCTGGCCCGCCGATCGTGCTGCCACGTCCGCAAGGTGCTGCCCCTGCGGCGGGCGCTGGAGACGGTGGACTGCTGGATCGCCGGGCTGCGAGGCGACCAGTCCGACCACCGCCGCGAGCACGCCGCCAAGGCCGAGTGGTTCGAGACCGCCGCCGGGCGACGCATCCTCAAGCTGAACCCCCTGCTCGACTGGGACGCCGACGCCATCGACGCCTACACCCGCGAACACGCCGTGCCCCGCAACGCCCTGTACGATTACGTTTCGCCGTACGGCGAGCGGTACTTCGTCATCGGCTGCCGCCCCTGCCACATCCCCGTCCGCGAGGACCTGGGCAAGCGGGCGGGCAAGTTCCCGTGGGAGCAGGGCAGCAAGGAATGCGGCCTGCACGAGAAGGGCAGCGGCATCTGACCGCCGGGGGCGAAACGCCTACCTCCCCCGCCGGCCGGCCGCTACAATGCGGCCATGGACGTGATCGCACTGCAATCGGGCAGCAACGGCAACTGCGTGGTGGTCGAGGCCGGCGGGGTGCGGCTGGTGATCGACGCGGGGATCAGCGGCAAGCAGGCGGCGCTGCGCCTGGCGGCTCGGGGTCGGGACATCGGCGAGGCCGACGCGCTGCTGCTGTCCCACGATCACGGCGACCACGCGCGCTCGGCGGGGGTTTTCCACCGGAAGTTCGGTCTGCCGATCCACGCCACCGAGGCCACCCTGGACGCCGCCGACGCCCGTCACGGTCTCGGCAGGCTCAGCGACACCCGCCCGTTCCGCGCCGGCGAGGCCCTGCGATTCGGCGAGGTGACCGTCCAGACCCTGCCAACGCCCCACGACGGCGTCGACGGCGTGGCCTTCATCGTCGACGACGGGCGGACCCGCCTGGGCATCCTGACCGACCTGGGCCACGTCTTCGACGGCCTGGCCGCCACCTTGGCGACGCTCGACGCCGTGCTCATCGAGAGCAACTACGACGAGGAGATGCTGGAGTACGGCCCGTACCCGGCGGCCCTGAAGAGCCGCATCCGCGGCGACGGCGGGCACTTGTCGAACGTCGAGGCCGCCGAGCTGCTCGCCGCCGCCGGCGGGAGCCTCCGCTGGGCCTGCCTGGGACATCTCTCCGGCGACAACAACACCCCCGCCGCCGCCCTGCGAACCCACCGCCGCATCCTCGGCGACCGCACGCTCGGCCTCGCCGGCCGACACGAGGCAACCGCCGTCATGGCGGTGACATAGACCCCGACCAGCCATGGTCACGCTGATCAACACCAACCGGATGGCCCCGCCGATCGCGCCGCTGGGGCTGGAGTATGTCGCCGGGGCCGCGCGGGCCGACGGACTCGACGTCGAGCTGATCGACCTCTGCCTCGCCGACGACCCCGATGCCGCCCTCGCCCACCACCTCCAGCAGGCCGGGCCCTCCCTCGTGGGCCTGTCGTTCCGGAACGTCGACGACTGCTTCTGGCCCAGCGGGCAGAGCTTCCTGCCCGAGTTGGACCGGATCGTCCGCCGCGTCCGCGAGCTCACCGACGCGCCCGTCGCGCTCGGCGGCGTCGGGCTGTCGGTCTTCGCCCGGCGGGTCCTCGAGGCCGTCGGGGCCGACTTCGCCGTCCGCGGCGACGGCGAGCAGGCCCTGCCCGCCCTCGCCCGCGAGCTCGCGGGCCGGCGGCGCTTCGACCGCGTGGACGGGCTCGTCTGGCGCGACGGCCTGGAGGTCCGCGAGAACGCCCCGGCCTGGCCGGCCGAGCTCGACGTGCCCACCGCACGCGACACGCTGGACAACGCCGAATACTTCCGCCGCGGCGGGCAGGGAGGCATCGAGACCAAGCGCGGCTGCGATCGGCCCTGCATTTACTGCGCCGACCCGGTCGCCAAGGGGCGAGCCCTCCGCTGCCGCCCGCCCGCCGACGTCGCCGACGAGGCCGAGAGCCTCCTCGCACAGGGCGTCGATTGCCTCCACCTCTGCGACGGGGAGTTCAACATCCCCTACGCCCACGCCGCGGCGGTCTGCGACGAGCTGATCGCCCGCGGCCTCGGCCGGCGGCTGCGATGGTACACCTACATGACCGTCGTGCCCTTCGACGCCGCCCTGGCCGACCGGCTCGCCCGCGCCGGGTGCGTGGGGGTGAACTTCACCTCCGACACCGCCGCCGAGGCCATGCTGCGGAGCTACCGCCTGCCCCACCGCCGGGCGGACCTCGCCCGGGCGGTCGGCCTCTGTCGCGACCGCGGCCTGGCGGTCATGCTCGACCTGCTGCTGGGCGGGCCCGGCGAGACGCCCGAGACGCTCGCCGAGAGCATCGCGTTCTTCAAGTCCATCGAGCCCGACCGCGTGGGCGCGGCGCTGGGGATGCGGATCTTCCCCGCCACGCCGGCCGAACGCGTCGTCGCCGGCGAGGGGCCCATGGACGCCAACCCCTCCGTCCGCCGCCTCTACGACGGGCCGGTGGACCTGCTGAAGCCGACGTTCTACGTCTCGGCCGCACTGGGCGACCGCCCCGCCGGCGTGGTCCGCGAGCTGATCGCCGGCGACGAGCGGTTCTTCGAGCCGCAGGACGACGCCGGCGGCGGGGGCGCGAACGAGCCCGGCGACGGCGGGGCCCAGCCATCCGGCGACCACAACTACAACGCCAACGACGCGCTGACCCGCGCCATCGCCGCCGGCGCCCGCGGGGCGTACTGGGACATCCTGCGGGGGCTGCGGCAGCGCGGCGCCGCGGACGGCGGTTGAGCGCCGCGACCGGGCGGCGTATGCTCAGGGGATACCGCACCGATCGAAAGGAGCCCGCCATGTCTCGACGAGTCGCCCTCCTGCTGCCGACGCTTCTTGCCGCCGCCCTCGCCGGCTGCTCCAAAGACGAGGCCGAGACCGCCGGGCCGCCGCCCAAGACCGTCTATGTCGACGTCACCGGCGTGACCACCGACGGCGTCTTCCAGGTCACCCGCTACCGCGTGGACGGCCAGGGCATCGACGCCGACGAGACCGCCCTCCGCGCCGCGCTCGCCGCCGCCAAGGCCGCCGCCGGCGACCGCCCGCTCGTCGTCGACGTGCTCAGCCCCGCCTTCGCGCGGTACGAGCACATCGTGCCGGTCATCCGCACGGCCGCGGCCGTCGGGGCCGAGCGGTTCACCCTCGCCGTGCCCCGAGGCGACGCCACCGCGACCATGGCCGCCCGCCCGAAGGGCCAGCCCGTCGCCATGCCCGCCGAAGGACACGTCCGGGGCCTCATCGCCGAGAAGGCCGACATGACCCGCCTGTGGGTCCGCCTCGACGCCGACGGGGAAAGCCCCATCTACGAGCTCGTCGACGGCGCCACCTCCCTCAAGACCGCCACCGCCCTGGAAGACCGCCTGGCCTCCAGGCAGCAGGCCATCGGCGCCGCCGCGCCGGTGACCATCCGCCCGGCCTACGAGGTCCGGGCCGAGTCCGTCGTCCGGGCCGTCGCGGCCGCGAAGGAGGCCGGCTTCGAGACGGTCCTGTTCGAGGAGATCGCCGACCTGCCCCCGCTGGCCTCGCCCGCCGGCGAGGGCGGCGCCGCCGCGGACCACGCGCCGGTGGCGGCGGGCCCCAAGCCGGAGACGACCTTCTCCGGCGCGACCGGCAGCGCCTACCACGTCGTGTACCTGATCGACCGCAGCGGGTCGATGGTGGCCTCCTTCGACGTCGTCCGCGACCGGCTCGTCGAGTCCATCGGCTCGCTGAAGCCGCGGCAGGACTTCCACGTGATCTTCTTCGGAGGCCGGCGTCCGGTCGAGTACCCCGAGAGGAAGCTCATCGACGCCAACGACACCAACAAGGGGCAGGTGATCGACTTCCTCAAGGGCATCCCGGCCTCGGGGATCACCAACCCGATGCCGGCGATCCGCCGCGCGTTCGACGTGCTGGACAAGGCCGACGTGAACCGCCCGGGCAAGCTCGTCTTCCTGCTGACCGACGGGGACTTCTCCGACGAGCGGGGCGCGTTCGACAACGAGATGGTCCTCAAGGCCATCCGCCGCCGCAACGCCCGCAAGGACGTCACCGTCCACACGCTCCTGTTCGGCAAACGCAGCGCCGCCGGCGAGAAGGTCCTCAAACAGATCGCCGAGGAGAACAACGGCAACTACAGCTTCGTCGGCGTCGAGGGTTGACGGGGACGGCCTTCGCCGTGTGACAGCCCATGGCTTCAGCCGTGGGTTGACGGGGGCAGCCGGGAGAAACGTATGGCATGCGCCACGGGCCGAGGACCGCGTGCGTTCCGATGCGCCCGCCCGCCGCGACGGTCAGCGAACCGCCGGCCCGCGAGGCGATCATTGGGCTTCGGCCGGTGGCGCACGCCGGCGTTTGTGCGCGCTGCCGCGACCGACCCGCGGCTGAAGCCGCGGGCTGGCACACGACAAGCGAACCGCCGGCCCGCCGCGACGGACCAACCCGCGGCTGAAGCCGCGGGCTGGCGCACAACAAGCGAACCGCCGGCCCGCCGCGACGGTCAGCGAACCGCCGGCCCGCGAGGCG
>CAYLPJ010000034.1:20211-70161 GCA_964385465.1 uncultured Planctomycetaceae bacterium
GCGGCTGAAGCCGCGGGCTGACACACGACAAGCGGCCGCCGGCCCGCCGCGACGGACCAGCCCGCGGCTGAAGCCGCGAGCTGGCGCACAACAAGATCGGGCGAAGACGTCGCGGGACAGGACCGGGCGAGGGATGGGAATGGCTGCGTTTCCAAGCAGGCTCGCCGCACAGCGGCGGCTTGGACCATGCAACCGTCCCCATTGTTCTCAGGGCAGCTCGAGGGGGCCGAGGCCGTCGTCGGCGGGGTCGGTGTCGTCGAGCTGCGTGGGGGTGACGACGGTGCTGATGCGCTTCAGCGCCCGCGTGGCGAAGTGGGCCAGGTCGGCCTTCCTGTTGTTCAGCACCGCGCCGAGGGCCTCGGTGGCCGCGGCGGCCTTGAGCTCGCCGAGCGCCAGCACCGCGTTCTTGCGGACCAGCCAGTGCTCGTCGCCGTCGCGGACGCGGGCGATCAGGGCCTCGACCGCCAGCGGGGCCCGTACCTCCCCCAGCCGCCGGGCGGCGTGGAACCGCACGGCCAGGGCCTCGTCGCGCAGCATGGCCACCAGCTCGGGCGGGGCGGCGGAGGCGACCTTCTCCGGCGCGCCCGCGTCGAGAAGCTTGCCTTCCGTGCGGGCGTCGCGGATCGCCCGGGCGTTCCGCGTGATGCCGTAGGTGAACGTCATCAGGCAGTCGCCCTCGCGCCCCAGGCGGACCAGGCGGTCCCAGTGCTCGTGCGGGTCGGCGTCCTCGACGACGGCCACGCAGAACGCCTCGGGGTACATCCGCCGCACCCAGCCGGGCACGCCGGCGTAGCCGAGGTCCATCTCGTTGTACGGCGCCGTCACCGCCCAGTACTCGCAGTAGTTGTGCTCGGGGATCAGCAGCACGTCGGGGTGCCTGGCGTGCAGCCGCCGCCAGACGTCCGCGACGATCATGCCGGCCGACCACTTCTTCTCCGGCCCCCGCGGCCGCCAGAAATAGTTGGTGTCGATGTAGAACAGCGAGCAGCCCCACCGCTTCTTCGCGTAGGCGATTTTGGCGTCCATCGCGAGGAAGGGGTCCCTGGCGTCGGTGTAGGAGTGGACGAGCTTGCCCTTGCTCTTTGCGTGGACGACCTGCGTGGGGCGGATGCACACGCCGCACCGCAGCCCGCCGTCGCGGATGGCGCGGAAGTACTCGTCGGCGACGGCGTCCATGGCGGGGTTGAGGAACCGGGTCATCCTCGGGTCGCCGACGTAGGTGATCTGGGGCACGACGTCGCCCTCGATGTCCCAGACGACGATGCCCTGGGCGTCGATCTGCCGGCAGGCGTAGACGGCCCGGGCGACGCTGTCCATCATCCGCGTGCGGAACGCCTCGGGCGCCGGCGAGGGCTCGAACGCCTCGCCCCGCGCGAGGTTCCTGATCGCGCGGGCCTCGGGCACCCCGCCGCTGACGAACACGCGGCAGATCGGGCGGCGGTCCGCCCAGTCCAGCTTCGGCGGGTGCGCCGCGGCGAACGCGGCGTAGACGTCCTCGGCCAAGGCGTGCGCGTCGCCGTCGGCCGGGCCGAAGCGGAGCGACAGGCGGTAGGTGTCCTTCCCGCCCGGGGGGATGGGGCGCGACATGCCGAGGCGGTCGTAGATCATCCGGTCCCCGCCGGCGCGGAGCTGGATCGGCATGGCGGCGTCCTTTCCCCGCGGCCGGCCGAGGCCGAGGTGCAGCGGGCGGTCGATGTCCGGATTGACCGCCGCGAGCACGCCGGCGTCGAACGGCAGGGCCAGCACGGACGGCGCGCCGATGTTCGTCCTCGCCCGCGGGCGGCGCCGCCGCGTGCCGAGCTTCAGCGACAGCGGCCGGGACCACAGCTCCTGGAGGGTCGCCTTCGACGCGTTCTCGACCGTCACCGCCAGGTCGCACCGGCCGGGCTTCGGCGCGTACTCGCAGGCGATGGTCCCCCACGGGTACGTTCGCCGGACGACGCGCCCGTCGGCGGCGAGCCGGCATGTCTTCTCGCCCAGCCGCGTCCGCCCGTCCTCGTCGCGGAAGACGACCTTCTCCAGCACGAACGCCCCGTCGCCGAGCACGTCCGCGCCGGCGACGGTCAGCGCATCGAGCCCGGCCTCGCCGACGACGGCGCGGACCGCCGCGGGCCCGCCCGCACGTGTCCCCCCCGCCAGCGCCAGCACCGCGCCCGCCGCCCACACCAGTCCGCACCGATGAGAAGTCGTCATCGCATCTCCCTTCGCGCGTCGCTTCATGACCCCCCATACCATGAACCGCCCGCGGAATCACCCGTCTCGCGCGGGGCTCGGGGCGGGGCGCGTCGTACCCTCCTCCCGCACATCCCTCAAACCGAACCCCGCCGCCAACCGATACGTTCTACGGGTGTCTGATCGAGTAACGCGGCAACGGCCGCAGGAGTTGTTCATGCGCTATGCGAGAATCGTCGCTCTGGTCGTGCTCGCCGCCGCGGTCGCCGCTTCGGGGATCGACAGGCCCGGCCCGGCGGTGCGGCAGGCGGTCAAGGGCACGCGGAGCGACGCCGAACGGGCCGTCAAGCTGCTGGCGGCCGGCAAGGCCGCCGAGGGCGAGACGGCGGGGGACCTGCTGAAATGGGCGGTGTACTACGCCCTTCGCGCGCCGCGCGAGGCCGAGGCCGTCGACGCCGGCCGCGAGGCGACGGACCTGCTGATCGACCGCCAGCCGGCCAGGGCGGACCACTGGCAGGGGAAGCGCCTGGACGTCGAGCGCGCCGCGTGGCGCTATGCCGCACGGGACGAGCGGGAGCAGGCCGCCCGGGGGTTCCTGGAGTTCCTGCTCAACCGGGCCGACGCCCTCGAGGCGGACCGCCAGTGGGCCGCGGCGCAGGACGTCTACCGCGAGGCGTACTCCGTGGCCTACGCCATCCGCAGCCCGCTGGTCGAGCAGGTCGCCTACAAGCGGGCGCGGGCCGGGCACTACGCCGAGGTCGCCGAGCAGGTGCGGGCCGCCGTCGAGGGGCTCGCCCGCCAGGACGACCCCGCCGTGCGCGAGGAGGCCCTCCGCCAGCTCGTCGCCGAACTGGACAACGTGCCGCGCGCCCGAACACTCGTCACCGCCGACGTCGATCAGTCCTGGCAGGCCTACCTCCCCCTCGCCGAAAAGGACCCCGACACGCTCGATGAAGCCGCCGCCAAGGAGCTGGGGATCTGGTACCACGCCTTCCTGCTGCCCAAGGCCAGCAAGTTCTCCCAGATGCGCATCCTCGCGGCCGCGAGGGCCTGCCTGCGGCGGGCCGACATCCTCCACGAGGCCGACGACGCCGAGGGCAAAGCCATCCGGCAGAAGCTCGCCGAGGTGCACCGGCAATTCGAGGAGCTGGTGATGCACCCGGCCGCCAGCGACCGCGCGGCGGACGTGGACCTGCTGCGTTCGATCGACCTGGAGACGACGCGTTGGGAGGGCGTGTGGGACTTCGTCAAGGGCACGCTGACGGTCTGGCCTCGCGGCGGGCATGCGTACTTCCGCCTGCCGGCTCGGGTGACGGGCAGCTACCGGCTGAGCCTCCAGTTCGCCAACTACCACCGCATCCCGCTGCCGGACCGGTTCAGCAAGTTCGGCACGCTGCGGGTCAGCCGCAGGCGGAAGAAGTGGCTGGACCGCAAGATCGCCGAGCAGCGCGGGCTGGACGTGGCCTTCCCGGTCGGCAAGGAGCACCTGGCGGTCTCGATCGTGCCCACCGAGGACGCCTCGACCGTCTCGCTGCTGCTGGTGCCGCCCTCGAGCGTCCGGCAGGCGACGTCCTTCCCCACCGAAGAACCGCTGCCCGAGCCGATCAAGGACCCCAAGGGCCGCTCCGACGTCTTCACCGTCGCCGCGCCCGCCCTGCCCACACAACGCTTCCACCGCCTGGACGTGGCCGTGTTCGTCCAGGGCGACCACGCCACCGTGGCGGTCAACCTCAACGACGAGCCGCTGATCCGCTGGGAGGGCAAGGCCTCGCTGGTCGGCCTGGACGATCACTGGCCGATGGGCGACCTCCGCGGCGCGATCCTCCTGGGCGGATGGACCGGCCCGACCTGCTTCAACGCCGCCAAGGTGGTGAACTTCACCGGCCGGACGCGCCTCGATCCCCCGGACCTCTGGGAAAACACCGAGGGGGAGGAACTGTAAGGCGCTGTTCGGTACCGGGAAGTGGTTCCCGGGCGGAGCGCAGGCTGTGTCTGATGTATCGCTCCGCGGCCCGGGAGCGGGCTGGTTCGTGGCTGGCAAGGACGCCGATGCAGGCGATTCCGTTGCGAATCGCCGACGCAGGCGGACGCCGCCAGACGCGATCCAGCACGCTCGAAGCCCGGATTGGATACGTCAGACACAGTCTAAGCGCCGGCGAGGGCGGCGTTGAGCGCTTCGGTACCCCGCAGCAGCCGGCCCTTCCGCTGCGTGCCGTGCGTGCACGCGGCCATGACGAGGGCGAAGTAGGCCTCCAGCAGTTCGCGGGCAGCCGGCAGGGGCGGGCCGAAGGCGGCCTCGTAGGCGGCGCAGAACCGGCCGGACCAGTCGATCCGCCGGAACGGGGCGATGGCGGGGTCCTCCCAGCGGACGCCCCAGGTGTACCGCCGCTCGCCCGGTGCGTCGAAGCCGCTGGCGTCCAGCCGCTCGGTCCGCAGGGCGAGCAGCTCGCCGGTGGCGTAGGACTCGTACTTGACCAGGTCGAACAGCGGGTGCCCACGCCATACGCCCGCGACGGAGACCGGGTCCAGCAGGACCGGCTCGGCCCGCCAGCCGCCGCCGGGGACCCCCGGGACCACCACGTTCTCGAGGAACAGGTCCCCGTGCAGGCGGACCCGCGGCGGACGGTCCAGCTCGGCCAGGATGCCGCCCCGCCGGTCCAGCTCGGCGACGGCCGCCGCGGGGGCCAGGACCGGCTCGCCGTTGAGCTCGATCCGCTCGGACGCCAGCAGCGGGCCGGCGATGGCGTCGTCGGCCAGCCCGGCCAGCACGTCCGCCAGCGACCGCCGCACGTGGGCGGACAGCGGCTCGCCGTCCTCGGCCGGGACGTGGACGCGCCCGAAGACCATCCCGGCCAGGCGGTCCTGGAGGGCGTCCGCCCAGGGCTGATCGACCTCCCCGGCCGCGGCGAGGGCCCCGACGTCCGTCGTGCCGTCGAGATACGCCATCTCGTAGCCGAGGCGTTCGCCGTCGTCCCACGCCGCCAGCAGTTGCGGGAAGCACTCGCCCGCGGCGGGATCGATGTCGCGGAGATAGGCGATCTCGCGCCGCAGCGTCTCGGCCCCCCAGGGGCCGGCGCCGGGATCCCCCTTGGACGCCTTGCGCACCCGCCGCTGGCCCCCGGGCAGCTCGATCACGTCCGTGCGGTCCCAGAACCCGTCCCGCAACGTCCGCACCACCCGCCCGACCGACGGGCCGGGGTTTCCGTACGGTTCCGCCATGTGCTCTTGCTCGTCTGCTTTCCATCCCTTGACGCGGCTTCAGCCCTGCCGACGCCCGAACGGGGCGTCCGGTCAAGCAGGAGTTGACCGGGGCACGACCAAAGTGGATGATGCCATAGCGTCCGGAATGCAGCAATGCCGCAGCCGAAAGGGATGGCCGTGCTGACGCAGCTCAGCCTGACGAATTTCAAGTCCTGGCGAGAGATCCGCCAGATGCAGTTCGCCCCGATTACCGGCCTGTTCGGCGCCAACAGCTCGGGCAAGACGAGCATCCTCCAGTTGCTGCTGATGCTCAAGCAGACCGTGGAGTCTCCGGACCGCGCCCAGGCGCTGATCTTCGGCGACAAGCGAACCCCCGTGAACCTCGGGGGCTTCGAGGAGATCATCTACGGACACGACGCCAAGCGGAGGCTTGCCTGGGAGCTGCGATGGCGACTGGCGAAGCGGCTTACCATCAAGATGCCCGCCGACCCCACTACCACGCTCTTCGCCGGGGACGACCTGGCGTTCCGCTCCCGGCTGGGTCTCGAATCCGGACGCGTGAAGGTGGAGAGAATGTCCTACTCCTTCGCGGACTACGAGTTCCGGATGCAGCGGAAGGGCGAAGGCAGAGACAAATACGAGTTGGCGGCCGAAGGTGGGCCGTTCGCATTTCTGCGAACGCGTGGCCGACCATGGGACCTGCCGGCACCGACCAAATGCTACGGCTTCCCCGACGAGACTCGTGCCTATTTCCAGAATGCCGATTTCCTGGCCCTTCTCCAGCTCGCGCTGGAGCGGCTCTTCGGGCACTGCTATTACCTCGGACCGTTGCGGGAGTACCCCCAACCGGAGTATCCCTGGGCCGGGGCCGAACCGGCCGATATGGGCCAGCGGGGCGAACGTGTTGTCGACGCGCTGCTTGCCGCCCGGCACCACGCGCCGATAGGCCGCGGCCGAGGACGGCCGAAGATGTCGCTGGAGGCGTACGTGGCGTCGTGGCTGAAGGAGCTCGGCCTCATTTACTCGTTCCGGATCGAGGAGATCGCCGAGGGCAGCAATCTCTACCGCGTCCGCGTTCAGCGTACTCCCTCGTCGGCCGAGGTGCTCATCACCAATGTCGGCTTCGGCGTCTCCCAGATTCTCCCTGTGCTGGCGCTGTGCTTCTATGTGCCCGAGGGCTCGACCATTCTGCTGGAGCAGCCGGAGATCCATCTGCATCCCTCCGTGCAGGCGGGATTGGCCGACGTCTTCATCGACGCCCATCGCAAGCGCGGCGTGCAGATCATCTTCGAGAGCCACAGCGAGCACCTGCTCCAGCGGCTTCAGCGGAGAGTCGCCGAGGGCGCGCAGACGGATGCCGGGGTCCCGGACGAGGATGTCGCGCTCTACTTCTGCGAGCCCGAGGACGATGCGACCCGCCTGGTCCCGCTGAAGCTCGACCTGTACGGCAACATCGACAACTGGCCCAAGGACTTCTTCGGCGACCGATTCGGCGAGACCGCCGCCCGAGAAGAGGCGGCGCTTCAACGGCAACTGGGGCAGCGCTAGTGTCGGCGGCCGTCGTTGACGTGAACGTCCCGATCGTCGCCAACGGACGGCATCCGCCGGCCGGGCCCCAATGCCGGCTGGCATGCATTCGTGCCCTTCGCCAGGCCAGACGGGGGCTGATCTGTCTCGACGACGGGGGGCGGATTCTCGCCGAGTACCGCAGGCACCTGTCCCTCAGCGGCCAGCCCGGCGTCGGCGACGAGTTCATGTACTGGCTGCACCGGAATCAGGCCACCGAAGGAACGTGCGAACGCGTCCCGATCCACCCCCTGCCGCACGACGACAGGGACTTCGCCGAGTTCCCCCGGGATCCCCGACTGGCCTCGTTCGATCCCTCGGACCGCAAGTACGCGGCGGTCGCCGTGGCCAGCGGACACAGCCCGAGGATCCTCAACGCATCCGACACGGACTGGTGGATCTCCCGCGAGGCATTGGCCGACCACGGGATCGACGTGGACTCCATCTGCCCGGAACTGATGGAACGCTCTTAGCTTGCATTCCCCCGGATCGCGGCGTCATCGCCGCGGGAGTATCCTTCCCCGCTCAATCGTCCCCCCGGTCCGCCAGGAGGTCGCTGTAGGAGCGGTCGATGAGGTGTTCGTCGCGGATGTCCAGGCGGGCCATCCAGAGGCGGCACTGGTCGAGCAGCTCGGCTTCGCCCCGCTCGCCGGCGGGTGCCCGGGCCTCGATCTCGACGAACGAGCCGAGCCCGTCGACCTCGTCGACGTGCAGCTTCACGTTGCCCGCCAACCAGATCTCCCGCCGCTTGCTCACCACCACCAGCGTGCCGAGCGCCCGGGCCAGCAGGGCTTTCAGCGCCCCGCCCGGCCGAGCGTCGGCCAGCAGGACGTCGGCACGCTTCGGCCCGGCGGTGTCGGGGCGGTCGTAGTGGATCAGGTGGTTCTCGATGTCGCCCTCGCGGAGCTTCAGCCGCCCGCGGGGCACGCGGAAGTAGGTATCCACCTGCCGGTCCGTGCCGCGACATTCCGCCCCGGCCGCGCGCAGCGCCGCCCGCACCCGCCGGGGATCGTCGCAGGCGGCCTTGATCTCCACGTTCACGTGCTCGCCGTCCATCGCCCTTCCATACGCGGGCGCCGCGCCGCCGTCAACCCGCCCCGGCGGGGACGGCCCCCCCCCGCGGGCCTTTTGCGTGTTCCACCCGCCGGCGGGGCGGTACAGTCATGGCGTTCATCGAAAGGACCGACCATGCGCCGAATCCCGTTCGCCCTCTCGCTGTCGCTTCTCGCCGCCGCGGCCGCGACGGCCGCCGAACCGCCCGCGCCGCGCCTCGACGTGCTCACGGCCGGCTACCCGCGGGCGTTCTTCTTCCGCCACGCCGAAGGGTTCGCCGTCAAGGGGCGTGTCGGCTACGAGGAATGGCAGGGCATGTTCGACCGGCTGATGGGCTTCATCGGCAAGGCGATGGACGAGGAGCGGATCGGCTGCGAGCAGCGCAACCCGGCCTTCTTCACGCGGTTCAAGGCCGACCACCCGCGCCAGCTCGTGCTGGTGCACATCAACGGCAACGCGCGCGACCCGCGCTACCAGCGGGAGGCGTTCTTCGCCGGGCACTGGGCCTACCACCCGCCCGCGACGATCCTCGCCGACGTCCCCGCCGAGGCCGGCGAGACGGACATCCGCGTCGACGACGCCCGCCGCTTCCGCACCGGCATGGGGCGATACCGCACCAGCAGCGACGACGTCGGGCTCTGCCTCCGCACACCCGCCGGCCGGCTGGACTGGCATCGCAGCGAGCAGGTCAAGCTCGTCGCCGCGGACGTCCGCCGGGGGGTGGTCCGCGTCAGGCGGGGGTGCTACGGCACGAAGCCGCGGGCCTTCCCGGCCGGCAGCGCCGCGGCCGTGCACGCCACCGAGGGCCCGTGGGGGCGCCGCAATCACCTGCTGTGGTACTACAACTACTCGACGCGCTGCCCGGCGGACGCCGCCGGGCGGCGATGCTGGGAGGTCCTCGCCGACGACATCGCCCGGCAGTTCGCCCCCGGCGGGCGGCTGGCGGCGCTCGACGGCATGGAGTTCGACGTGCTCTACCACCGCCGGGGCGGCGCGGGCCCGCGGCGGGCGTTGGACTGCGACGCCGACGGCGGGGGCGACAACGGCGTCTTCGGCGGGGTGAACACCTACGGCCTCGGCGTGCTGGCGTTCCTCGCCCGCCTCCGCGAGCGACTGCCCGGCAAGCTCCTGCTGGCCGACGGGCACAACGAGCGGCATCAGCGCGGCTTCGGCGTGCTCAACGGGATCGAGTCGGAGGGCTGGCCCGACCTCCGCGACCACACGGTCGAGGACTGGTCCGGGGGGATCAACCGGCACGCGTACTGGAACGCCCACGGCGCCCGGCCGACGTTCCACTACATCAACCACAAGTACATCCTGCCCACCGGCAGCCCGGGCGTGCTCCGCCGCCCCGACGTGCCCTGGCGCATTCACCGGCTGGTCTTCGCCGCGAGCGTGTTCACCGACGCCGCCGTGACCTACGCCTACCTCCCCCCGCCCGAGCCGGGCGAGCGGATCGGCATCTGGGACGAGCTGTGCATGGGCCGCGCACGCCGCGTCGGCTGGCTGGGCCGGCCGAAGGGCCCCGCCGTGCGCCTCGCGATGCGGGCGCCGGACCTGCTGGCCGGGCGAGGCACGGCGCCGAGGGGGGCCGACGGCTTCCGCTGGGCCGGGGAGGGCGTTCGCTTCGGCCGCACGGCCGACGGGCTCACCGTCACGGCGGCCGACCCCAACGCCGCCGAGACCACCTTCCGCCTGCTCGGCGTGCCCTGCGACGGTCCCGACCTGTTCCTCCGCGTCACGCTCGCGGGCGAGGCGCAGGCCGACTACCCCCCGCAGATGCCGCGGCTGGTCCACGTCTGCCTGCCCGCCGACGAGCGCCTGCTCACCCGCGTCGAGCCGCCGCCGACGGCGATGCGCCTCCGCGGCCGGGCCGCCGGGCCCCTCGACCCCGAAACCGGCGCGAAGGTCCGCACCATCGACCGGTACCCCATCGGCGGCGAGCGCCGCAGGGCGGTCTTCACGCACCCGCCGTACCGCGGCACGGCCGGGTGGGTGGCGTGGTGGCGCGACGTGACCGTCCCCGAGGCGGGGCGCCTGCGAATGCACCTGGGCATGGGCCCGAAGTCGCCGGAGAAGAGCGACGGCGTGGTCTTCCGCGTCGAGCTGGCCGAACTCGCCGCCGGAGGCGAGCCGGACGACGACGCCTGGAAACCGATCTTCCGCCACACGCAGACCGCCCACCAGTGGACGCCGCACGACGTGGACCTGTCGCGCTGGGCCGGGCGGCGGGTGCGGCTGCGGTTCGTGGCCGATTGCGGCCCGGCCGATCACTGCATCACCGATCACAGCTACTGGGGCGATGTCCGCGTGGTCGGCGCCGGCGCAGACGGCGAGCCGCGCCCCGCGCGGCGGATCATGACCTGGGCCGGCCCCAAGGCGTTCGCCTCCGGTTTCGCCTTCGACGTCGGCGAGGCCCAGACGGTGGACCTGACCTTCACCGTCGAGGGCGGCGGCGCGGTGCGCCTGGAGGCGGTCACCGCCCACGCCGCGCCGGACGCGATGGCGCGAGTGTTCGAGAACGGCGTGGTCCTGGCCAACCCATCGCCGCGCCGGGCGGCCTTCGACCTGGCGGCGTTGACCGGCGGGAGGCGCTGCCGGCGCCTCCGCGGCAGCTCGCAACAGGACAGCGAGACCAACAACGGCGAGGCGGCCGGCGGGCAGGTCGCGCTCGGGGCCAAAGACGCGCTGTTCCTGACTTTTCCCTTGACGCCCCCGGCGGGCGCGCGGTAGGTATCGGCAATGCGGGTCCTCAGTGTGCCGTTTCCCGCGGCGCGACGTCCTGCGTCACATCCGTTCAGCAGTGTCATTCGTATATGTGTGCCCTTGGTAATACGTGCGCAGTGGAATCCAAGCCGTAGGTACCGGGCCGCGTTAGTTTGACACGGCCCCTGCTATGCCCGCTCCTGTCGCGGGCAGGATAGGGGCGAGGCGATGGACGCGTTCTATCTGCCCAGCACGGAACTCGATTCCTGGCTCGGGGGCGATCGGGCAAGGACCATGCTCCTGGCCGGCGGCGGGGGTGAAGCATCCCCCGGCCTCGGCAAGGCCCTCGGCAAGCCCCGGGCTCCCGCCAGCATCAAGCCGCTGCTGCTGCCGGCCATCGAGTCGGTAGGCCGCTACGGCGCATCCGCCGACACCGGCCCGCCCGAGGCCGGCGCCGAGCCGATAGTGGCCTTCGGCCTCCGCGCCTGCGAGCTGCGGGCGATCGCCTACCTCGACGGCGTCCTGCTCGACGGGCCCTTCCAGGACCCCCGCTACGCCGCCCGGCGCGAGGCGCTGACGCTGATCTCCGCCGACTGCCCCGAGCCCGCCGAGAGCTGCTTCTGCACGCTCGTCGGCGGCGGGCCTTTCGCCACCGAGGGCTTCGACGCCAACCTCACGCCGGTCGACGGCGGGTTCGTCGTCGAGGTCGCCACCGAGGCCGGGCGGGCCTGGCTCGACGGGGTCGGCGGCGCCGTCGAGGCCGACGAGAACCACGTGCGGCAGCGCCAGGGCGCCCGCGACGCCGCCGGCGAGCGCCTCGCCGAGCAGAACGCGCGATTCATCCCGGTCCGCGACGCCGGGGCCGGGCTCGACCTGCCCGACGAGGAGCGGGCGGACTGGCAGGCCTTCGCCGGCGACTGCGTCGAATGCGCCGCCTGCACCAACATCTGCCCCACCTGCCACTGCTTCTACCTGTTCGACCAGACACTCGGCGACGGGCGGTTCGAGCGCGTCCGCACGTGGGACAGTTGCCTGACGGGTACGTACCACCGCATGGCGGGGACGTCGCCGGAGCTGAAGCCCACGCCGCGCCCGCGCCTGCGGAGCCGCCTGGCCAACCGCGTGCTGCACAAGTTTACCTGGTCGCCGAAGCAGGTCGGCCGGCTCGGCTGCGTCGGCTGCGGGCGATGCATCGACGCCTGCCTCGGGGCGATCGACCTGCGAGAGGTCGTCTCGGACCTCGCCGCCGAACCCGACGCCGCGACCGCCCGGGGAGGGCCCGCGTCATGATCTCCGCCAACACGTTCCTGCCCGCCCCGGCCGAGCTGATCGAGTCCGTCGTGGAGACGCCGACGATCAAGACGCTGGTGCTCAAGCCCGAGTCGCCCATGACCTTCCGCGCCGGGCAGTTCGTCCAACTCACGCTGCCCGGCGTCGGCGAGGCGCCGTTCACCCCCTCCGGCTCCCCGGCCGAGCCGGGGCGGATCGCCATCACCATCCTCCGCACCGGCTGCGTGACCGAGAAGCTCCACGCCGCCGAGCCGCCGGCGACGCTGGGCCTCCGCGGGCCGTTCGGCAAGGGCTACCCGCTGGAGAAGCTCGACGGCAAGGAGGTGCTGATCGTCGGCGGGGGCGTCGGCCTGGCGCCGCTGCGGGCGCTGATCCTGGCCCTGCTGGCCGACCTCGACCGCGTCAAGCGGGTCAGCATCAAGTACGGCGCCCGCTCGATGGAGGAGCTGCTCTACCGCGACCAGTACGACGCCTGGGCCGGTCACGACAAGGTCGACTTCTCCGTCACCATCGACCGCCCCCAGCCCGGCTGGGACGGGCGCACCGGCGTGGTCACCACGCTGCTGAAGGACCTGGACGTCGACAAGTCCAACTGCCTGGCGTTCGCCTGCGGGCCGGGCGTGATGCTGAAGTTCACCACGCAGACCCTCCTGGGCGAAGGGCTGGCCCCCGAGCAGCTCTACCTGTCGATGAACCGGCGGATGAGCTGCGGGATGGGCCTGTGCGGGCGGTGCAACGTCGGGCAGTACTACCTGTGCAAGGACGGCCCGGACATCAACTACGCGCTGATCCAGGACGCACCGAACGTCTTCTGACGCGCCGGCGGGCCCGTCGGACGCCCGCCCGCAGAGAGGAGGCCACATGGTCGGCACGCAACAGGCTACCGAGGCGGCGCCGCGGTGTACGCTCTGCCCGGCCGGCTGCGGGGTGAGCGTCCTCCGCCCGGGGCCGGACCAGCTCCGCGTCGAGCCGGCGGGCGCCGACGGCCCCGGCATCTGCCCGCGGGGCATGGCGCTGGGGGAGCTGCTGGCCGACCGCCGGCGGATCGTCTCGGCGGCCGCCGGGCCCGACCGCCGCCCGTTGAGCCTCGACGCCGCCGCGTCGGCCGTCGCCGACGCCCTCGCCGACCGCCGGGCGGTGTTCTTCCTCGACGGCTCGCTGCCGCACGAGCAGCTCGCCGCCGCCGTTGCCGCGACCGACGCCCTGCCGGACGCGCGGCTGTGCCTGGTCGTCGAGCCGGCCGAGGAGCAGCTCCTGATGGGCACCGAGGCCTGCGGGGCGGAGTACCTCGCCGACGCCGACCTCGCCGGCTGTGACGGCGTGCTGATCGTCGGCGACGCCTTCGCCGCCAACCCCGCCGCCAGCCGGTACGTGTTCGAGGCCCGCGCCGCCGGTCGGCGGATGCCCCTCGTGGTCATCGATCCGGCCGGGGGAACCTCGGGGAAGTTCGCCACCGCCCCGGTCGCCGTCGGGCCCGGCGAGGAGCTGGCCGCCCTGGCCGCTGTCGCCCGGTCCGTCGGCGCCGACGCCCCGCAGGTGCAGGCGCCGGACTTCGATCCCGCCGGGGCCGAGGCGGCCGGGCATGCCCTCGCCGGCTGCCAGAGGCTCGGCGTGCTGCTGACCGCCGAGTACGGGCGGGGCACGCCGTGGCGGCAGATCGGATGGCTGGCCGGGCGGATCGCCACGAAGCTCGGCGGGGGCCTGGCCGTGCAGACCGCCGGGGCCAACGCCCTCGGCGCGGTGCGGATGTCGGCCTCGGCCGAGCTGTGCTCGCTGGCCGAGGCCCTCGCCACCGACCCGGGGGGCTGGGTCGTCCTCGGCTGCGACCTGCTGGGTATGCTGGGCTGGACGGACCTTCGCGTCCTGGCCGCCGCCGCGGCGATGCCCAACGCCACCACCGACGCCGCCGAAGTCGTCCTCCCGGCCGCGCTGGCCGAAGAGGTCGGGGGCACGCTGGTCACCGGCGGCGGGTGCGTCGAGGCCGCCGCGCTGATGCCCCCCCCCGCCGGCGTGGCGGCCCCGGCGGATGTGCTGGCGTCGATCGTCTCGGCCGGGGGGAGCCCTCCGGCCGGCCCCGCGCCGGCCGAGCCGCCCGGCCGCGTCGACGCCGGCGAGCCGCCGGAGCCCGAGCCCGCCGTCGACCCCGCCCCGCCGGTTCTGCTGTACGCCCGCCGCGCCGCCCACGCCGGCTGCGGGGCGCTGACCGCGCGGGCCTCCTGGCAGGCCGCCCGCGAACCGGTCCCCGAGCTGCACCTGTCCCCCGCGACGGCGGAGAAACTCGGCCTGGAGGACCGCGCCGCCGCCGACGTCCGCGCCGGGCAGCGGTCGCTGCGGGTGAGCCTCCGGATCGAGCGCGGCGCCGCCGACGGTGTCGCCGTCCTGCCCGAGGGGCTCTGCGCCGCCCGCGAGCTGTCCCCCTGCGAAGTGGATCCCGAACGGAACGTCCTGGCCGCGCCGCTGCGGTCCGTGCGCATCGAGGCTGCCCCATGACCACCGAGACCCATCCGCCGCCGACGGACATCGCCGCACGCGTCGTGGTCGACCTCGACCGCTGCATCGAGTGCCGCTCCTGCGCGGCCGCGTGCTACTACGGCCACGCGAACATGCCCGCCGTGGGCTTCGCCGGCGGGGGCTGGGCGTTGCTGCCGCTGATCTGCCGGCAGTGCAAGTCGGCGGCGTGCGTGGAGGCCTGCCCGGTCGAGGCGATGGTCCGCGACGACCGCGGCGTGGTCCGGCGGGCGTCGTTCCGCTGCATCGGCTGCGGCTCGTGCGCCCGGGCGTGCCCGTTCGGCGTGATCTCGACGGAGCTGGCCGGGGAGCCCGCCGCCTGCCGCAGCCCCGACCGCATCACCGGCCGGCGGGTGGGCAAGTGCGACCTGTGCGAGGACCGCCTGGGCGACGACCCCGACGCCGTGCCTCGCTGCGTCGCCGCCTGCCCCTCCGGGGCCCTGCGGTTCCTCGACGAGCACGAGGGCGACGAGCTGTGCCTGATCGGCGGGCGGACCCTCGCCGACGACCTCTTCAAGCGAAGGTGAGCCATGGAAGCGGCCCTGATGATCGTGGTGTTCGTCCTCGCCGCCGCGGGGACCGTCGTGCTCGGGCTGGCGTTCCGATGGGTGGACCGCCTGGTCACGGCGCGCGTGCAGTACCGCGTCGGCCCGCCGTGGTACCAGCCGGCCGCCGACCTGCTGAAGCTGCTGGGCAAGGAAACCCTTTTGCCGGTCACGGCCCGGGGCACGGGTTTCCTGCTGGCGCCGCTGATCGCCCTCTCGGCCACGGGCGTGACGGCGGCGATCCTCTGGCACGCGGTGTTCCGCCCCGAGGCGACGTTCCTCGGCGACCTGATCGTGGTGCTCTACCTGCTGGCCCTGCCGGCGGTGATGACCATCGTGGGCGCCTCGGCAAGCGGCAACCCGCACGCCTCGGTCGGCGCCGCCCGCGAGATGAAGCTGCTGCTCAGCTACGAGCTGCCGCTGTTTGTGGCCGTCATGGTCGCCGTCGCGCGCTGCGGGTGGACGTTCCGCCTCGGCGGGCTGGTGGCGGCCCAGGAGGCGGCGCCGGTGGTCTTCAGCGTCTCCGGCGTGCTGGCGATGGTCGTGGCGATCGTGTGCATGCAGGCCAAGCTCGGGCAGGTGCCCTTCGATGTCGCCGAGGCCGAGTGCGAGATCATGTCCGGCGTGTACGTCGAGTATTCCGGCCCGCCGCTGGCGATGTTCCTGCTGACCCGCGCGATGCTGCTGGCGCTGCTGCCGCTGCTGCTGATCGTGGTCTTCTGGGGCGGGCTGACGCCCACCTGGTGGGGGGCGCTGACCTTCCTGGGCAAGTACGTGCTGCTGGTCGCCCTGGTGACACTGATCCGCAACACGAACCCCCGGCTGCGGATCGACCAGGCGGTCAAGCTCTTCTGGTTCGCCCTGACGCCGCTGGCGATCCTCGCCGTGGTGCTGGCGCTTGTCGGGGCCGCGGAGGGTCGGTCATGGCTCTAGCCGCTATCAAGAACTGGGCGCTCCGCAAGAGCCTCTGGGTCTACCACGTCAACACCGGCGCGTGCAACAACTGCGACATCGAGGTCGTCGAGCTGCTCACGCCGCGGTACGACATCGAGCGATTCGGCATGGTCCTCGTCGGCTCGCCGCGCCATGCCGACGTGCTCGCCGTCACCGGCGTCTGCACCCGCCAGGCCATGCCACGCCTCCAGGAAGTCTACCTCCAGACCGCGCGGCCGTGCGTGGTGATGGCCGTGGGCTCCTGCGCGCTGGACCAGGGCATCTTCACCGAGGCCTACCACATGGGCGCGAAGGTCGACGAGGCCATCGGCGCCGTGGACCCCAACGCGATCATCATGTACGTCCCCGGCTGCCCGCCGAAACCCGAGGCGATGATCTCCGCCGCCGCCCGGGCGATGGAGTACCTCAAGAACCTGTGAACCCCCCGCGCCCGCCGCGCCGGGGCGGCGCCGGGACGCTGCCGTAAGGAGCCGAAAGATGTCCGTCGTCTCCGTGGAAACCCACGTGCCCCTCGAGGGCGTCATCGGGGAGCTCCTCCGCGACCTGGGCGGCGCCGTCGTCGACGTCGAGCAGTGCCTGCCCCGCCGGGGCATCGCGCGAATCGACCCGGCAAGGACTGTCGAGGTCGCCGAGGCCATGCTCGCCGCCGACGGCGCCCGCCTGGCCACCGCCACCGGCCTGGAGGTCCGCGACGGCATCGACGTGCTCTACCACTGGGCCGTCGAACCCGCCGGCGTCGTGCTGACGCTCAAGGTCCTGGCGGCAAGGCCGGCGATGGAGATCGAGTCCATCGCCAACGCCGTCCCGGCCGCGGACTGGATCGAGCGGGAGATGCACGACCTGCTGGGCGTTCGCTTCACCGGGCATCCGGACATGCGGCGGCTGATCCTCGACGACTCCTGGCCCGAGGGCGTCCACCCGCTGCGCAAGGACTTCGACCAGGTGGCCGACCGCCCGGACCTCCCGCCCGACCAGGTCCCCCCGGACGTGTTCCCCCAGCCGCGGCGCGCGCCGGGCCCGGGCACGGCCGGGCAGGTCCGCCACGCCGGGCGGACGGTGGTGAACATCGGCCCGTACCACCCGCTCCAGGAGGAGGCGGAGTTCTTCCAGCTCTACGTCGAGGGCGAGACGGTCGTCGACGTCGACGTGCGGATTTCCTACAACCACCGCGGGATCGAGAAGCTGGACGAGTCCAAGACGTTCGACCAGGTGCCGTTCGTCGTCGAGCGGGTCTGCGGCATCTGCTCGGCGAGCCATCCGCTGGCGTACATCCAGGCCGTCGAGGAAATCGCCCACGTCGAGGTGCCCGACCGGGCACAGTACCTGCGGACGGTGGTCAACGAGCTCGAGCGGCTGCACTCCCACCTGCTCTGGGTCGGCCTGGCCGGGCACTTCCTGGGCTACAACACGGTGTTCATGTGGACGTGGAAGGCCCGCGAGCCGGTGCTGGACGTGCTGGAGATCGCCACGGGCAGCCGCGTCAACTACGCCAACTGCAAGATCGGCGGGGTCCGGCGGGACATGACCGACGAGCAGCTCGTCGAGGTGGACCGCGTCGTCGGCGAGCTCCGCGGGCCGATGGAACTGCTCACCAACGCGGTGCTGGACGACCCGGTCCTCCACGCGCGGCTCAAGGGCGTGGGGGTGCTCAGCGCCGCCGACGCCAAGGCCTACGGCGCCACCGGCCCGACCGCCCGCGGCAGCGGCGTGCCCATCGACGTCCGCCGCGACGACCCCTACGCCGCCTACGACCGCGTGGACTTCGACGTGGTCACCGCGCCGGGGGGGGATGTCTTCGGCAAGGCGGTGGTGCGGCTGCTGGAGAACTTCGAGGCCGTCAAGATCATCCGGCAGTGCTGCAGGGAGCTGCGCAAGACTCACGGCGCGCCGATCGACGCGAAGGTCCGGGACATCCCGCCGGGCGAGGGCGTCGGGCACGTGGAGGCCCCGCGGGGAGAGACGTTCCACTACGTCCGCTCCGACGGCTCCAACCGCCCGGTCCGCCACAAGGTCCGCGCCCCGAGCTTCGTCAACATCCCGACCTTCAAGGCCTCCTGCATCGGGATGAAGATCCCCGACGTGGCCATCACGCTGGCCAGCGTGGACCCCTGCTACTCCTGCACCGAGCGGATGTGCTCGGTCGTCGGCGCCGACGACCGCCGATCCTACTCGTTCGCCGAGCTCGTCGACCTCTCCCAGGCCGAGACGCGACGGCTCCGGAAGGAGGGCTGAGCAGCCATGGACAAGGCCATCGCACTGCTGACCGACCCGCTCGTGCTGCCGGTGACCGTCTGCATGCTCGCCGGGGCGCTGGCCTATGTGCTCAGCCGACCGGCGGCGGGCATCTGCCGCGTGCTCGGCGTCGTCGGCTCGGCCGCGGCGCTGGCGGCGGGCATCCACGCCGCCGCCGTCGACGTGCCCCCGCTGCGCGAGGTATGGATCGACCTGCCCGCCGGGGTGACCTTCGCCTTCGAGCTGGCGCCGTCGGCCCCGGGGTTGCTGGTGGCGATCGGCTCGGCGGCGTTCGGGCTGCTCGTGGCCGTCTACAGCCTCCGCTCCATGGCCGGCAACCACTGGGAGGGCAAGTTCCATGCCTACCTGCTCTGGGCGGTCGGCGGGGCGGCGATGGTCGGCCTGGCGGGCAACCTGCTGGTCCTGCTGGTCGGCTGGGAGATCGTCACGCTGATGCTGTTCCTGATGATCAACCAGGGCCCGCGCGACGCCCCCGCCGCGGGGGCCAAGGCCTACGGGATGCTCGGCTTCGCCGACGCCTGCCTCCTGCTGGCCGTGGCGCTGCTGGCGGCGGCCGGCGGCGGGACCGACGCGCTGTCGCTGACCGCCGGGCCCCGCGCCGTCTCCGAGCTGGGGGCCACGGGCTACGTCGTCTACCTCCTGCTGATGGTCGCCGCGCTGGCCAAGGCCGGCGCCATGCCGCTGCACACGTGGATCCCCTCGGCCGCGAAGGACGCGCCGGTCTCGGTGATGGCCCTGCTGCCTGCGGCGCTGGACAAGCTGCTGGGCATCTACCTGCTGGCGACGGTGGCGCTTCGGATGTTCCGCCCGGACGGCGCGATGCAGGTGGTGATGATGGCCGTCGGCGCGGTGACGATCCTGGCGGCGGTTCTGATGGCGATGATGCAGCACAACCTCAAGCGGCTGCTGGCGTTTCACGCGGTCAGCCAGGTGGGGTACATGGTGCTGGGGATCGGCACGGGGACGGCGGCGGGCGTGATCGGCGGGCTGTTCCACATGCTCAACAACGCCATCTACAAGTCCGACCTGTTCCTGGTCAGCGGCGTCGTCGAGCGGGCGTCGGGCACCGACGAGATCGAGCAGATGGGCTCGCTGGCCCGCTACCTGCCGCTGACGTTCACCAGCGCCCTGGTCGCCGCGGCGGCCATCTCCGGCATCCCGCCGCTGAACGGCTTCGCCAGCAAGTGGCTGGTGTATCACGGCACGCTGGGGGTGGCCCCTCGCGGCCTGGCCGTGGCGGTGGTGACGGTCGCGGTCTTCGGCAGCGCGCTGACGCTGGCGAGCTTCGTGAAGGTGATCCACTCGGCCTTCCTCTCGCCGGCGCCGCCGGCGCAGTCGGCCGCGATGGCCGCTCGCCCGCCGCGGGAGTCGTTCGTCCAGGCCGCGCCGATGGTCCTGCTGGCGGTGGCGTGCATCGCCCTGGGCCTGGCGCCTCAGGCGGCCGTCGAGGGGCTGTTCGCCGGCGTCGCCGCCGAGGCCGGCCTGGAGGGGCTTCCCGCCGTGGGCGGCGCCGGCGCGGCGGAGGCGGGCCTGTGGAACCCCGCCAGCGCGACGGTGCTGATCCTCATCGGCCTGGGCCTCGGCGCCCTGCTCCGCTGGCTGGCGACCCGCCCGGCGAAGGTGCGGGTGGTCCGGCCCTTCCTGGGCGGGGAGGTGCCCGCCGCCGGCGACGGGCGCTTCCGCGTGCCGGGAACGCACTTCTACCAGACGATCGCCCGCCTGCCCGGCCTGGGGCCGCTGCTGGCCCACGGGCAGGCCGGGGCGATGGACCTGTATCACTGGTCGGGCAAGCACGGCCGCGGGATCGTGGACGTGCTTCGGGCCCAGCACACCGGTCTGCTGAGCCTCTACGTCGCGTGGGTGGTCATCGGCCTGACCGTGACCCTCGCGTACCTCCTGATCGCATCGGGGACCTGAACCATGGGTGTCGAAACGCTGGTCCTGATCCTGGTGGTGTTCATGCTGCTGGCGGTGCTGATTGCCGTCGAGGCCCGCGACCTGCTCAGCTCGGTCATCGCCCTCGGCGCCGCCGGCTTCGCCCTCAGCGTCGTCGACCTGCTTCTGGGCGCGCCGGACCTGGCCCTGACGCAGGTCGTCGTCGAGACCGTCGCGCTGGTGCTGCTGATCCGGCTGGTCGTCACCCGCGAGGACACCAGCCGCGAAAGCCACCGCGACGCCTTCCGCACCGGTGCGGCCCTGCTGGCCGGCGGGGTGATCCTGGCGGGCATCTTCCTGGCCGCAGGCGGTCTCGGCGGCCAGGCCGGGCTGCCGGAGTTCGGCCGGCCCCTCCTGACCGCCGCGCCGGACGCCGCCGTCGGGCCCGGCGTGGCGAAGGACTACCTGGCCAACGCCGCCTCCGAGACGGGCGCGGCCAACGCGGTGATGGCGGTGCTGCTGGATTACCGCGCCTACGACACGCTGGGTGAGGCGACGGTGATCTTCGTGTCCATTCTCGGCGCGTACGCCCTGCTGCGTCGCGTCGGCCGGCGCGAGCCGGCCGGGGAGGCCGGGCCATGAGCGGGATGACCTCGATCGTCAAGAACACCGCCCGGCTGGTGACGGGCTTCATCGCGATCTTCGGAATCTACATCGCCCTGACCGGGCACCTCAGCCCCGGCGGGGGGTTCGCCGGCGGGGTGATCCTGGCGGGCGCGGCGGTGCTGGTGGTGCTCGCCTTCGGGCGGGCCGCCACGCGGGACATCCTCGACGAGGCCCGCTGCCACGCCTGGGACGCCGCCGGGGCGGGGCTGTTCCTGGCCGTGGCGGTCTGCGGGTACTTCGCCGGCGGGTTCTTCGTGAACTTCGTCGCCGAGGCCCACCCCGGACGCGTCGGGCATCTCTACTCGGGGGGGACGATCGTGATCTCCAACCTGTCGATCCTCGTGAAGGTGGCCGCCGGCCTGGCCGGGGGGTTCCTGGCCCTGGCCGCCTTCCGCAGAGCGGGCATGCCCCACGGGCACCCGCGGGAGGCGCCGCGATGAGCACCGCGATCTACGTCCTGGCCCTGTCCCTGCTGCTGGTCGGGCTCTACGCCGTCATCGCGCGGAAGAACGTCGTCAAGATCATCATCGGCGTGCTCGCGCTGGACTACGCCGTCAACCTGCTGCTGGTCCTGATGGGCTACCGCTCCGGCGGGCGGGCGCCGATCCTCTCGGCCGGGGAGACCTCCGCCGACCTCGCCGCCGCCGGCGTGGACCCGCTGCCCCAGGCGATGGTGCTGACCAGCATCGTCATCTCGCTGGGGATCACCGCCCTGATGGTCGCGATGGGCCTGCGGCTCTACGAACGCTACCGAACCTTCGACATGAGCGAGATCCGACGCCTTCGCGGCTGAGCCTTCCCCCCCGCGAACGAAGGAGCAGACATGGAAGCCCTCGTCCCGCTCTTGGTGGTCGTGCCCCTGGCGGCGGCCTTCGTGGCCGTGCTGCTCAGCGCCGTTCTCGCCCGCCACGCCGGCGAGAACGCCGAGGAGGCCGCCTCGGGAACCACCGGCATCCTGGCCGTTCTGGCCATGGCGTTCAACCTCGTCCTCGCCGTCGTGCTGCTGTTCGTCCGCGTCGGGCCCATCTACGTCGGCGGCTGGGGAGGCGAGAGGACGCTCGGCATCGAGCTGACCTGCGACGGGCTGGCCAAGCTGATGGCCGTGACGATCAATCTCGTCGCCCTCGTGAGCATCGTCTTCTCCGCGTCGTACATGCGGCGGTTCACGAAGGTCTGGCTCTTCCACGCCCTGTTCCTGCTGATGACCGGGGCGATGAACGGCGTGGTCCTCGCCGGGGACCTGTTCAACCTGTTCGTCTTCCTGGAGGTCGCCGCCATCGCCTCCTACGCCCTCGTCGGTTTCGGCTGCCAGGCCGAAGAGCTCGAGGCCGCGTTCAAGTACCTCGTGCTGGGCACGGTCGGCTCGGCGCTGATCCTGCTGGGCGTCGGGCTGCTCTACGCCATGACCGGGCAGCTCAACATGCACGAGGTGGCCCTCCGCCTGCCGGCGGCGGGGCTGGCCTCCCCGGCGGTCCTGCTGGCCGCGGCGGCGCTGCTCAGCGGGCTGGGCCTCAAGGCCGCCATGGTCCCCTTCCACGCCTGGCTGCCCGACGCCCACCCGTCGGCGCCGGCGCCGATCTCCGCGATGCTCTCCGGCGTGCTGATCAAGGCCTCCGGCGTCTACGTGCTGGCGAGGCTGGTGTTCAACGTCCTCGGCCCCGACGAGCGGCTCGCCGGCGTGCTCATCGTCCTCGGGGCCCTGTCGATGGTCGTCGGCGTCTTTCTCGCCGTCGGGCAGTGGGACTTCAAACGCCTGCTGGCCTACCACAGCATCTCCCAGATGGGCTACGTGGTCGCCGCGTTCGGCGTCGCGGCCGAGCTGCTTGCACGCCCCGCGCCCGACCGCGCCCTCGCGGGCCTCTGCCTCCTGGGAGGGCTGTTCCACCTGGTCAATCACGCGGCCTTCAAGAGCCTGCTGTTCCTGTCCTCCGGCGCGATCGAGCAGCAGGCGCACACCCGCCAGCTCAAGCAGCTCGGCGGGCTCGCCCGGCGGATGCGGTTCACCAGCTTCTGCTGCCGCGTCGGCGCGCTGAGCATCGCCGGCGTGCCCCCGATGAACGGGTTCTTCTCCAAGCTGATCATCCTCCTGGCGTTCGCCCTGGCGGGCCGGCCGATCCTCGCGGCCGTCGCGGCGCTGGTGGCGCTGATGACGTTGCTGTCGTTCGTGAAGGTTCAGCGGTACGCCCTGGAGGGCGAGCCGGTCGCGGCGACGGCGGACGCGGCCGACCCGGCGTGGACGATGCGTGCGGCGGTGGGCGTGCTGGCGGCGGTCTGCCTGCTGGCGGGGTTGGCGATGCTGCCGCTTCGGGATCACCTTCTCGGCCCGGGCGTCGAGGCCCTGATGGGCCCCGAGCCGACGCGGCTGGCGGGAGGCAAGCCATGAAATGGGTCCTGTGCGTGGTCGTGACGTTCGCGTTGTGGGTGCTGCTGTTCTGGTCGGCGGACCCCTGGGTGCTCGGGACGGGGGCCTTCTTCGCCCTGATCGTCGGCGCGGCGCTGGGGAGCATCTACCCCGACGGCGTGGGCAAGGTCCTCCAGCCGATGCGGTGGGTCTGGCTGCTGCTCTACCTGCCCTACTTCCTCTGGTACGTCCTTCGGGCGAACCTGGACGTGGCGCTGCGGGTCGTCCACCCCGACGTGCCCATCCGCCCGGGGATCGTCAAGGTCCGCACCACCCTCACCAGCGACATGGCGCGGACGTTTCTGGCCAACAGCATCACGCTGACGCCGGGCACGCTGACGCTGGACCTCGACGGCGAGGACGTCTACGTGCACTGGATCAACATCGACACCGACGAGGCCGCCCGGCGGACCGGCGAGATCTGCGGGCGCTTCGAGCCGCTGCTGCGGAGGATCTTCGAATGACCGTCTTCGAGCAGATCGCCTTCGGCATCCTGGCCCTCGGGTCCCTGCTGTGCCTGGTCCGCATCGGGCGCGGGCCCACCGCCCCCGATCGCACCGTCGCCATCGACATCCTCGGGACCCTCATCGTCGGCTTCTGCTGCATCATGGCCATGGTGACCGGGCGGGACTACTACATGAACATCGCCATCGCCTGGGCGCTGATCAGCTTCATCGGCACGCTGGCGCTGGCAAAGTACCTGGAAGGCAGGACCTACGATGCATGAGATCGCCTACCTGCTCGTCGGCGTCGGCCTGGCGTTCGACCTGTTCGGGTGCATCGGCCTCCTCCGGCTGCCCGACGTCTACAACCGCGCCCAGGCCGCCACCAAGTGCGTCACGCTCGGCACCTGCATGATCCTCCTCGGCGTCGCCGTCCAGGCCGCCGGCGGGGGGACCTGGCCGATGGCGGTCAAGGCGCTGCTGTGTGCGGCCTTCATCCTGCTGACCAGTCCCGTCGCCGCCCACGCGGTCTGCCGGGGGGCGTACCTCTCCGGCGTGCGGCTCTGGGCCGGCAGCGTGACCGACGCCTTCGCCGACCGGGCCGAGGCCATCCGCCGCGAGATCGCCGACGCCGAGGCCGACGCCGAAAGGACCGACCATGAGAAAACCGAAGCTTCGTGAGCTCGCCGAGGCCGTCCGGGCGGTGCTTCGCGGGCCCTACACCACCAGGTTCCCCGCCGAGCCGCACGAGCCGCCGGACGGCTTCCGCGGCAAGCCGGAGTTCGACTCCGACGGCTGCGTCGGCTGCGGGGCCTGCGCGGAGGTCTGCCCCGCGGTCGCCATCCGCGTCAGCGACACCGCCGGCGACGAGCAACCCACCCGCCGCATCGAACAGATGTGGGACAAGTGCATCTTCTGCGGGCAGTGCGAGCTCTACTGCACCACGCAGGAAGGCATCCGCCTGACGAAGAAGTACGACCTGGCCACGCTCGACCGCGGCGCCTGCCGCCAGCACATCGACCACGAGCTGATCCTCTGCGAGGTCTGCGGGGCGATCGTCGGCGCCAGGAAGCACCTCGCCTGGGTCGCGCGACAGCTCGGCGCCAAGGCCTACGCCAACCCCACGCTCATCCTCGCGGGGGACGGCACGTTCCGCCTCGTCGAACGCGAGCCGCCCCGCCCGGGCGCCCCCGCCCTGGCGCGGAACGACACCATGCGCATACAGTGCCCCGCCTGCCGGCGGACCACCGTCGTGCGGGAGCTCTGGGGAGAGTAGCGTGCCCGCCGATGCCACAGATCCCGGCGCCGTGCCCACCGGCGCCCCGCCCCGCCCGGACGCCGACGGCGCCGAACACGCCGGTCGCGAAACGCCGCCGGCCCCCCATGCCCCGGCCAGGCTGGGCAACGCCGTCGCCCGCGAGGTCCGGGAACTCCTCGCCGACCGCCCCGCCGTCCTGTGCGTCGGCAACGAGCAGCGCGGGGACGACGCCGTCGGGGCCGTCATCGGGCAGAGGCTGCGGGGCGCCTGCCCCTGGCCGGTCTTCTGCGCCGAGACGGCGCCGGAGAATTTCGTGGTCAAGATCGCCGACGCCCGCCCCCGCACGCTGCTGGTGATCGACTGCGCGGACTTCGGCGGCCGGCCTGGCGAGGCGCGCCTGCTGGCCCCCGCCGCCGTCCGCCGCGCCGGCCCGAGCACGCACGGTCCGGGCATCTCGGCCATGCTGGGCATGCTCCGCATGGTGCATCCCTGCCCGGTGGTGATCCTCGCCGTCCAGCCTGCCGACGTGCGCTTCGGCTCGCCGATGTCCTCGCCGGTCGCCGCCGCCGCCTGCGCCGTGGCCGAGCTCATCCGCTCCGCCGCGCAGTAAACCGGCGGCGCCCCGTTGTTCCTCCCGACCGGTTCGACTATAGTATTGTGGTACCTTCCCCCACGGGTGTCCGTGATCGATCGTGACGGTCGCCCCCCTGAGAAAGGCGACCATGGTCTCACAGACGACGCACGCGCAGCACGCCCCCTCCGGCCGGGGGCTCCTCCGGATGATCTGCCCGGCCTACCCGGCCTTCAACATCTACTCGCGCCCGGCGAGGGCGACGACGGCGCTGGGGCCGGTCTGCGTGGCCACGGCCGCTCACGACCTGCCCGGCTGGGACGCCGAGCTGGTGGACGAGAACAACTACCGCAACGGCCCGCGGGGCGAAGACGCCCTGCCGGACCATGACGCCATCCAGGCCTCTCGCCGGGCGGACGTGGTGGGCCTCTACGGCGGGCTGACGAGCACGATCCCGCGCCTGATGGACATCGCCGGCACGTACAAGCGGCTCGGCGCGACGGTGGTCGTCGGGGGGCAGCATTTCGTCGGCGAGAACATCGAGCGAGCTCTTCGCGGCGGGGTGGACATCGTGGTCATCGGCGAGGGCGAGCAGGCCATCGGCGAGATCCTCCAGTCCGACCGCACGCCCGAGGCCCTCGCGGAGATCGCCGGCATCGCGTTCCTCGATGCCGCCGGGCGCGTCGTCCGTACGCCCGACCGCCCGCCGATCACCGACTTCGACTGCCTGCCGATCCCGGACTTCGGCGTGCTGCGGTACGCGAAGCTGTCGATCTTCCCCGTCTCCGGCGTCCGCGGCTGCGGGATGAACTGCGAGTTCTGCGCCGTCAAGGGCAAGCCCCGCCGCGCCACCCCCCAGCGGATGCTGGCCCAGTTCGCCGCCGCCCACGAGCGGTGGGGCGGGAAGGTCTTCTTCATCGTCGACGATCTGTTCGGCCAGCACCGCGGCGAGGCGCTCGAGCTCTGCCGCATGCTGCGGGACTACCAGCGCGAGGTCGGCGTGCAGTTCAGCACCATGGTGCAGATCCGCCTCGACCGCGCCCGCGACGCCGAGTTGCTGACGGCCATGCGCGAGGCGGGGATCTCGATCCTGGCGATCGGCTTCGAGTCCCCGATCCGCGAGGAGCTCGAGGCCATGGACAAGCGGCTGGACCCCGAGGAGATGGTCGCGCTGACCCGCCTGTACAGGCGGGCGGGCTTTCGCATCCACGGGATGTTCATCTTCGGCTACCCGCTGCCGGAGGGGCGGTCGTTCGACATGCCCGTCGCCGAACGGGTCCGGCGGTTCCGGCGGTTCATCCGCCGCACGCGCCTGGACACCGTCCAGGTCCTCCTGCCCGTGCCCCTGCCCGGCACGGAGCTGACGGCCCGGCTGGAAAAGCAGGGGCGAATCTACTCCACCGACTGCATCGGGCTGGAGTACCACGACGGGCAGTTCCCCGTCTTCGAGCCCGACCCGCCGCTGACCGCCGAGGCCATGCAGAACGGCGTGCGGAAGATCATGGGGCGGTTCTACCAGCCCCGCCATCTCCTGGCCGTGGCGCTCAGCGTGCTGGCCCTGCCGACCATCCTGCTGTACTTCCACCGGGTGCGGAGCGGCTGGCAGCGGTGGCAGAAGCACTGGCTGACGCGCCTCTACCGCACCGGCGGCTGGCTGACCCTCCGCAAGTGGACCATCGCCTTCAAGGGAGGCACGTTCCTGGCAAAGCTCGCCGAGGCCAAACGCCGCCGCGAAGCGGCGATGTAGACGCTCAACGTTTCTCGAACGTCAGCTCCACGTTGTCCAGGTACCAGGTGGCGTCCGTCTCGGCCAGGCTGGCGAAGCCCAGCCAGTGAAGGGCCTTCAGCTCGCCGCTGACGTTGGGCAGGGCCGGGAACGCGCGCGGCTTGGCGCCCGCAAGCGTGACCGTCACGTCGTACGTGCCCGTTGAGGCCGAGCCGATCCCCGATCGGACGGCCACGCGCACCCACCGGCCTGCAGGCAGGTCCAGGAGTTTCTTCTTGTCGGCCAGGAGCTCGCCGCCGGCGATCCGCAGCCGCGGGCCGACCTTGTAGTCCCGCGCCCCGTCCCGCCAGGCGTGGAACAGCTCGGTCTTCTCGTCGATGCGGATGTCGAACGCGAACGTCGTCACGCCGTCGACGTGGCCGGGGTCGAAGAAGAAATGCGGGTTGTACCGCGGCCGAATGTCCGGCGAATCGGCGACCTTCAGACACCGCTTGCCCCCGGCGGCCTCGATGGCGTCGGTCACGCCGATGCTGCCCTTCCTGCCGGGGAAGTACATCGGCCCTCCGGGCAGCCGCCCGACGGGGAAGCGTTCGTAATCCTGGTGAAAGGTGAGGATCGGCTTCGGCGTGATGCGAAGCTCGGGGTACTCGTAGGTCTCGGCGAGCTTTACCCAGGCGGGATCGTCTTTGCGGACGCCGGCCTCGCGGGCGTCGAACGGCTCGAAGCCGATCTTCTTCGCCGGCGAGCCGGGCTCGAGGCGGAAGTCCCGCTCGCCGGGGGCGACGAACAGCGGGTCGGCGATGATCGACCCCTCGCCCTTGCCGGACGCCTTCCACTCCTTGAAGCTCATCCCGGCGAAGTCGAACTCCTTCCCGCCTTCCTTCCAGTAGAGGTTGCTGCGCATGACGACGTTGTCGTCCTTCCACCGCCCGCCGAGCAGGTCGCCCTCCTTCCAGTACACGATGTTCCGCTCGAAGATGAACGAGACGTGATCCTCCTTCTTCGACCGCTTGAGCTGCGGGTCCAGGCTGTAGGCCAGGATGTTGTTGCGGACCACGTTCTCCTTGCCGAAGTGCTGATGAAACGTGCCGGTCTTCACGTCGTGGACCAGGTTCTTCTCGAACAGGATGCCCGTCGAGGCCTGGTCCGTGTACAGCCCCCAGCCGCCGTAATCGAACGAGTGCACGTGGTGGACGAGGTTGTGACACACCCGCGTGCCGGGGCTCTCGCCCAGCGTGTACACGCCGCCCATGTCGCTGAGGATGCCGTACCCGAGGTGGTGAAGGCGGTTGTGCTCCACGACGTTCCGCTTGGCGGGGCTGTCCCCGTACCGCCACAGCCAGCCCACCGACACCGCCGTGTAGCGGAAGTCCGAGACGTCGCAGTGGGTCAGGGCATTGTCCGCCGCGTGGGCGATCAGCACGCCGACCGCGCCGCGGAAGAGGTGCCCGCCGGAGCGGATGATGCAGTTGTCCACCGTGACGTGCCCGGTGCGGTCGGCCTCGGCGGGGAACTTGTTCCAGGTCGTGTCCCCGATCCGAACCCCGCCGGCGCCCAGGTCGTGGATGTAGCACTTCGTCAGCCGGCAGTGGCGGCAGCCGTTGTGGAAGTACACCCCGTAGCCGCCCATGAAACCCAGCTCGCAACCCTCGAACGCCACGTGACGCGCGCCGTTCGCCGTCACCGCCGACGGCGTGCCCACCGCGGCCTGGAAGTTGCTCCGCCCGTCCTTCGGCAGGATGTGCGCCGCATGCAGGAAGGCCAGCCCGCGGAAGGTGAGGTGCTCGACCAGCCGGCCCTTGTGCGGCTCGCCGGCGATGGTCACGAAACCCTTCGCCCGCGGGGCGTAGACGGCCGCGTCGGCAAGCGCCTCGCCGGGCAGCGGCTTGTATCGCAGCACGCCGTCCCGCGAGCAGAACCACTCGCCCGGCGCGTCCAGCGCGGCCGCGTAGTTCTCCAGGTGGAACCGCTGGATGTTCTTCCACTTGAAGAACGGCCAGGAGACCCCGCCGGTGGTGACGAGCAGGCCGGTCTTCGCGTCGGCCTTGGCGAGGCGGTGGACGCCGACGGACCAGGAGTGGTAGGCGACCATGGTGACGTCGGCGAGCTGGTCCCTGGAGAAGCCGGCGATGTCGGCGAGCTGCTCGGGTTTGGCGTAGAACGCCCGCTTGGACAGGTCGGCCTTCTTGCCGGTCAGCGGATCGACCGCCTCGCCGGCGCGGTGGTCGGCGTAGAACCAGAACTCGTCCGGCTCGCGGGCACGCACGGCGCGTCGCCCGTTGACGTAGAGCTCCTCGAACCGCCAGTCGCCTTTCGCCACGGCCGGGAGCCTGGCCTCCCACAGGCCGTCGGCGGTCTGGCGGAGGCCTGTGATCGGTCGCCCGGCGTCGAGGACCACGCGGGCGCCCTCGGCGGCCTCGTAGGTGATGGGGCACTCGGCCGAGCCGCTGTCGGCGGGGGTGAACAGGACCGGTCGGTCCAGCTCGTATCGCCCGGCCGCGAACACCACCCGCACAGGCCCCGGCAACTTGCCCTTCTTGCGAAGCGTACGGATCGCATCACGGGCGCCTTCCATGGACGCCAGCGGCCCGTCGCTGCCGTCGTCGGCGGGCCTGGCCGCCCGCCCGGACCACGCATCCTTCCCCCCCGGCGCCACGTGGAGGGTGACCGTCTCGGCACCTGCTGCCGTCGCCGCAAGGAGCACCATCGCCGCCAAACCGCTGATCCGTCGCATCGCGTTCACCTCGCTGGAAAGCCTGCCCGGCCCCGGCCGGGACGGTATTCCCTTCAACCCTGGCCAAGCCACGGCGGAACGGTCGGGGCATCGGCAGTTGAGGTCGCACACTCGCGCTGCGAATGCAGGTCTGCCCGACCGGGCCGTCGAGTACGTCCTCGTTCTCCCCCAGCCGCGGCGGCTAAGCGGTCTCAGATACGTTCGTTACCGTTCCTGCGCCGGACGCGGCTCGTCTGGCGAGGCGGCCGAAGCAGGCGATGCAGGCCAACGCGGCCGGGCGGGCCGGGGACCAGCAGGAACGTAACATAGCTTGTTTGAGGCCGCTTAGAGCAGCTCCAGGAGCTGAGGTGGGCGGTCGATGAGGCGGACGGCGCCGTGCTCGCGGAGCTCCTCGGGCGTGCGGAAGCCCCAGGTAGCGCCGATCGCGGTCATGCCCGCGGCGTTGGCGGTCCGCATGTCCGTGTTCGTGTCGCCGACGTAGAGCACCTCCGCCGGGGCGATGTCGAGGTCCGCGGCGATCGCCAGCGCGCCGGACGGGTCCGGCTTCTTCACGCCGTCGTCGCGCACGCCTCGCACGGCCGCCCACCCCCAGCGGCCCAGCAGCCGCTCGACCGCCATGCGAGTGAACTCGTCGGGCTTGTTCGACAGCACGGCCGCGGGGATGCCGCGGTCGGCCAGGCCGTCGAGCATCTCGGCGATGCCCGGGTACGGCCTCGTCTTGACGTGCCAGTACCTCGCATAGGCGGCGAGGAAGGCCTCGCAGCATCGCTGGACGGTGGGCTCGTCGTCGCGGCGGTCTTCGGGCAGGGCTCGGAGGGCATAGGCCCGCAGCCCGTCGCCGACGAAATAGCGGCAGGCCTCCTGCGGGTGCGTCGGCAGGCCCAGCAGCGACAAGGCCTCGTTCATCGCGTCGGTCAGGTCCGCCAGCGTGTCCAGCAGCGTCCCGTCGAGGTCGAAGAGTACGGCGCGGTGCGTCATCGGGGATCCTTACGTCTGCGGCGCCGGGCCGCGGGGCTATTCGGGAAAGTCGGCGTAGATGCCGCCGTACGGCCGGCGGCCGGAGATCGCCTCCAGCGCCTCGGTGCACGTGCGGCGGACGATGTGCGTCAGGTCGTTGGCGGCCGCCTCGCGGAGGGCGGGGTTGGCGGCGGGAGCGGCGATCATGCCCAGCGCCGTGGCGGCGGCGTGGCGGGTGTCGAGGATGTGCCGGCCGTCGGCGAGGACCTCGCAGAGCGCCTCGACGGCCCGGGGGTCGCCGATCTGGCCGAGCGCGTAGCAGTAGGCGGCCTTCACGCGGGGCGTGTGGGCCTTGTAGTCGTCCGGCTCCGAGCCGCCCTGCCTCCAGCCGTTGCGCTCCAGGAACGCCTTGGCGGAGAAGCCGGCCTCGGCCTCGGGGGGCGTCTCGGCCAACAGCTCGACCAGGCCGGGCACGACCTCGCGGTTGCCCAGCCGCCCGAGGGCGCGGCAGAGGTAGACGGTCGCCCAGCGGTCGCGGCGGTTCTCGGCGATGGCGGCCAGCAGCTCGGGGGCCAGGTCGGGGGCATCGGCGAGGACGGCGACGCGGCGTGCGGCGCGACGGGTTCGGCTGCTGCTGCGTTTCCCGCCGATGCCGAGGTCCTTCAGCGCGTCGTCCAGCAACGGCCCGGCGAGGCCCTCGCGGCGGGTGAGGTAGCCGGCGTAGCGCTGGGCGTCGTCGTTCTCGATGGCCAGCATCCGGTCGCGGTCGCTGCCGAAGCAGCCCAGCAGGGCGGGCTTCTCGAGGTGCTCGCCGCACCGCCGGGCGGGAAGGCGGGTCAGCGCCGCCATCGCCGCGAAGCCGACCTCGGGGGCGTTGGTGTCCGTGCGGTTGCGCTTGACGATCGGCGGGTCGGCGGCCAGGCGCGTCAGCGGGCCGATCGCCCGTGAGTCGCCGATGCGGGCCAGCGCATCGATGGCGGCCATCGCCCGCTCCCGCGTGGCGTCGCGGTCTCTCAGCCGCCCCTTCGCCGGCAGCATCGCCAGGAGTGGCTTGACGGCGGCGGCGTCGCCGAGCCGGCCCAGCGCGTCGATCACGGCCAGGTCCAGGCGGAGGGCGTCGTAGCTCCCAGGCTTTTCAGTGGCGGCGTCTGGCAGGAGCTTCCGCAGCGCCGGCGCCGCGGCCGCGAAGCCCAGCCGCCCCAGGGCCCGGGCGGCGGGGGCGGCGCGGAGCGGATCGCCCGAGGCAAGCTCATCGAGCAGCCGGTCGCGGTCGGCATGCCCGATGCCGGCCAGTTCCCTGGCAACGGTGGCCGCCTGGCGTTTTCGCTCGGCCGGCGGGGCGTCGGCGTCGTAGTCGATCTCCCGCCCGACGAGCCAGACGACGGACCCCCGGGCGGCGCGCCGGACGGCCCAGGCCTCGTCGCCGAGCGCCTCGGCCAGCGGGCCGAGGGCGCCCCGGCCCCCGCAGGCGCCGAGGGCCATCGCCGCCTCGCGGCGGACGCGTTCGGCCGGGTCGGACAGCAGTGCGATCAGGCCCGCCTCGGCCTCGGTCGCGCCGAGCTGGCCGACCGCCTCGGCCGCCGACTGTCGTACGGGGGCGTCCGGGTGGCGAAGGCTCCGCAGGAACACGTCCAACTCCATCCACGTGCGGTTGAAGCCCTCGGTGCGCAGCAGGCGGGTTTCCTCCGAGGCGATCCGCCCGATGGCCAGGCCGTTCTGGGCCGACCACATGCGGTAGCGGTGCAGCGGGCGGTCCGCGTAAAGCCGCTGGGGATGCCCCGCCGCCCGCGGATACGACCGAGGCGGGCCGCTGACCTTGCGGACGTGGTGGCAGCCGACGCACGTGCGGCTCTCGCCCGGGCGGACGTAGATCCACGTGTGCATCGCCGCGATGACGCGCCCGTCGGGATCGGTCAGCTCCAGCGCGACCGACGTGTCGGCCGGGATCTCCACGAAGAACGAGCCGTCCCCCGCCACCGGCGCCCGCCCGAGCACGCGCCCGAGCCCGCCGACGTGGTGCTTGTCGATCGCCCGATACGTCGTGGGGATGATCTCGACGACCTGCACGCGGTACGGCTCGGCCGGGCGACGCCAGTCCTCCCGCGTGTCGTAGGCGGACAGGCAAAGCAGCCGCCCTGTGCGCTGCCCCGGCTGCACACGGCTGACGCGGTTCGGCGGGCGGCGGCGCGGGGCGACGGCGACGGGATCGAAGCACGCCGCCGCGGGATCGTCGTGCAGCAACCCCAGCTCGCCGGTGGCGACGTCCAGCACCCCCAGGCCGGTCCGCCCGCTGGGGGTCCGCTTCTTCTCCGGCTTGCCCTTCGCCGCCCTGCCGGCGTAGTCGGCCGCGACGGTGTTGACCAGCAGCAGCCCGTCGCCCAGCGGGTACGGCGTGCCGCAACGGACCTTGCTTTCCTTGCCGCCGGGCCCACGCAGTACGCCGCCGCGGAGCAGTTCGCGGTCGTCGTCGTTGGCGACGAGGTTGATCCCCCCGGCCGACATGCACGCGATCCGCCCGTCGGGCATCTGCCGCGGCTGCGTGTAGTGCATCTTCTTGTAGAAGTTTCGGCCGAGGTGCAGTTCGGGCCCGAAGACCACATCGTCGCCGGTGCCGTCGGGGAAGCAGGCGTGGATCTGCTGCTCGACCTTGTTGGTCATGTTGAACACCTGCCAGCGGGAGAACAGGATGCGCCCGTCGGCGGCGATCGAGGGCTCCCATTCGTCGTTGTTGTAGAAGCTGATCTGGCGGATGTCCGAGCCGTCGGCGTTCATCGTGTGGAGGTTCTCGACGAAGTGGGCGTGATACTCGTCGCGGTAGCCGTTGCGGCTGGAGCTGAAGACGATCCGCCCGTCGGGCAGGTAGGCGGGCATGACGTCATCGACCGGGCCGCGCGTGAGCTGCCGCGGCGGCGCAGGCTCCTCGCCGGGAGCGGGCACGTCGAGCTCGTAAATGTGGAACCAGCTCTCGCCCGTCGGGCACATGGCGAAGACGATCCGCCGGCCGTCCCAGCTCACCTCCGGCCCCGCGACCCAGCCCTTGCCTTCCACGAGCGGGACGATCTGTGGTTTCCCCAGCGGCGGCCGCAGCAGATACATCCCCCTTCCCGGCCTGGCCGCCGCGCAGCGGTCCAGCATGATGTAGGACAATCGATGGACGTCCATATCCTTCGGCGTCCGCTGCGCGAACCGCCGAAGATCTGTAGTCACAAAGACGACCCCCCTCCCGACAAGCGGCTCGGCGCGCTCCAGAAGCCCGGCGGCGAACGCGCAGTGCGAGAACACCACTGAACTCACGACCGCCGTCAGAATCATACGTCTCATCGAACTGCCCTTCCCACTGCTCAGGCCTGACCCACCGCCGGCCTGATCTTCTCGCGCACGTCCTCAGCGAACGGCTCGAATCCCCTCGGACAGGCCTTGGCGAGAACTTCGAGGTCCACATTGTCGGCCACGGCCATGTAGGCCTCCGTCAGCTTGGCATGGCCACCGAAGATCTCCGCCGCGCGATCCTTGGGATGACTACCCGTGCCCTCTTTACCACTGAGTTTCTCGGGGTCGGGGTGAGACCGCGAGCCGTCTCCTCCCGCAGCGGAAACGGCATTGCCGTCGGCGATCATCCACGCGTCGAATGCCTCGACCGCCATGCCCACGGCACAAGGTGGGCTGGCGGGAATGACGGTGGCTGCGTCCCGACCGGCACGGAGGGCGTCGATGGTCCCGCGGTTTGATCGTCGGTCGCGATCCATCACCACAACAACCGCGTCGAAGCGGCTGTTTCCCGCTTCTCGCACGGCCCATTGGACCTTCCGTGCGTACTTCCTGCCCCGTCCCGGCACATGACCGGTCTTCGGGAACTTCTTGGCTGCATAGGCCACGTTGGCCGGGCCGTCGAGAAGCCGATGTACAACCCGCGGCAGGGCGCCGGATTCCTCAGCAGACCGTTCCACATCGAGTGGCCGTCTCAGGTCGAACTCGCCATCGCCGAACACAGCAACTCGTTTGCCACTCACTCGAAGTGCCCCGTCTTCGTGACGATGTCCCGCTCGCTTTCGAATCCCGTCCATATCTCCCCCGTGCCGAATATGCGCCGCAAGGAGTCCACTTCAGGATGCTCTGCCAACCTGCCTGCCTGCACCGCCCCCTCCTCGTTCTTCGAGAAGACATGGACCTGCTCCGGCTCAACACAGTCGAGGAGGTATGGCGAGTGTGTTGTGAGGATAACCTGAGCCTGCTCATTCTCACTTAGATGTGCAAGCGTGTCGACCGTATCCTTCAATGCGCCATAATGCACGCCATCTTCTGGCTGCTCAATCAGTAGAATTTCAGGAGAACGCATGGCATGACGGATGGCCATGAATGCCAAGGAGAGCATCACTCCATCTGAGACGTGAGTGCACGGGAGTTCTCCGCCCTGGGAGGTGCGAAACCTGAGATGCGCAACATCACCTCTCTGACTTGGAGCTGCAATGATAGCTGTGTAGAAGGGGAACCTCTGACGGAAGTCCCTCTCCAGGGCATCCACTGAGCCATCCCGCCTGATCGCCATCCGGGCAACCAAGCCAGGGAGCCCTGCGCCGTCGGGCGCCAGCTTCTCCACAAGTGGAGTGGGGACCCTCAAGGCCTTCGGATCCAATCGCCAGAAAGAGACTTCGCCGAGAGTTGCACCCCTCTCTGCGGCTTCCGCCCTGGCTTCCCACACGTTGCGCACGTTCCCAGGAGGTTGCGTGTAGCAATCAGCCACGGCCTCGAACACATTGTCTCCCGAGGCGCCCGCTGGACGATGGCGCACGCTGATGCGGATTCTGTCCTCTACGCGCTCCCCCTGATACAAAGTCTCTGGTCCTACGCGCACGCCCGATCGGTCATGTATCTCGCGGTCCTGGGTCTTCATTTCCGTACGAAGAACCGAGGCGACGCGGATGGCCTGGAGCAGCGACGTCTTCCCGGAGTCGTTCGGGCCGACGAGGACGTTGAAGGGGCCCAGGTCGATGTCGAAGTCTTTGAAGCATTTGAAGTTTTCGATGTGCATGGACGTGATCATCGGTCGTCCTTTCCCGCCGGGCGGAACGGGGGCCATTCGCCTGTCTGGCGGCGTCGCCCGCGACGCGTTCCGTTGCGGCAGCGGCGGCTTGCCGCGTACGAAGCGAAACGGTGAGCCCGCACCCTTTCGGCGGCGGGACGCGGAGCTGACGTCCCGCCGACGCGGCGCGTGGTCGCACCGGTCGCTTCGCTCCGATGCGAAGCGTCGAGCAAGCTCGACCGCGAAACGGGCATAGGCGGAACGGGCACACCGCGCCCGCGGGGGGAGTGTAGCGTGGATATGGTCCCGTCCGCAAGATGCGTGCCCGTCGCCGCGGGGGTCAGTCGAGCTTCATGGACATCAGGAACTCGGCGTTGCTCCTGGCCTTGGCCAGGCGGCTGAGCAGCAGTTCCATCGCCTCGACGGGCTGCATGTCGGCCAGGACCTTCCGGAGGCGGTAGATCAGCTTGAGCTCCTGGGGGTCCAGCAGCAGCTCCTCCTTGCGTGTGCCGGAGCGGCTGATGTCGATGGCCGGCCAGACGCGGCGGTCGACGAGGCGGCGGTCGAGGTGCAACTCGCTGTTGCCCGTGCCCTTGAACTCCTCGAAGATGACCTCGTCCATGCGGCTGCCGGTGTCGACCAGCGCCGTGCCGATGACCGTCAGCGAGCCGCCCTCCTCGATCTTCCGTGCGGCCCCGAAGAACCGCTTGGGTGCCTGGAGGGCCGAGGCGTCCACGCCGCCGGTGAGGATCTTCCCCGAGTGCGGCGCTTCGGTGTTGTACGCCCTGGCCAGCCGCGTGATGCTGTCCAGCAGAATCACCACGTCCCTGCCGTACTCCACCATCCGCTTGGCCTTGGCCGAGACCATCTCGGCGATCTGGATGTGCCGGCTGGCCGGCTCGTCGAACGTCGAGCTGATCACCTCGGCGGTGGTGTTCCGCTTCATGTCGGTGACCTCCTCGGGCCGCTCGTCGATCAGCAGAATGATGATGAACGTCTCGGGGTGGTTGTAGGCGATGGCGTTGGCCATCTTCTGAAGCAGCACGGTCTTGCCGGTCCGCGGGGGCGCGACGATGAGCATCCGCTGGCCGAAGCCGATCGGCGTGACGAGGTTGACCACGCGCATGTTGAGCTCTTCGGCCTGGGCTTCAAGAAAGACGCGGTGCTCGGGGTGGGTCGGCGTGAGGTCCTCGAAGTTGACCTTCTCGGTGAGCTGGTCGGGGGCCTCGAAGTTCACCGCCTCGACGCGGAGCAGCGCGAAATACTTCTCGGACTCCTTCGGCGGGCGGATCTGCCCGGCCACGATGTTCCCCTGGCGCAGCCCGAAGCGGCGGATCTGGCTGGGCGAGACGTAGATGTCGTCGGGGCTGGGAAGGTAGTCGTAGTCCGGGCTGCGGAGGAACCCGAAGCCGTCGGGGAGAATCTCCAGGACCCCCTCGCCGTACATGAGCCCGTCCTTCTGGATCCGGCTCTTGAGGATCTTGAAGACCAGCTCCTGCTTGCCCAGCCCGGCGTACTCGGCGAGGTCCTCCTCCTTGGCGATCTCGTGCAGCTCGGCGACCGTCATCTTCTGGAGGTCGGTGATGTGGAGATTGCCTCGTTTGACGCGCTCGTACTTCTGGTGCATCTCCTCGTCGAAGCTGGCGATGGACTCCTCCCCGCCGGCGTCGCCGGCCTGGCCCTCCGAGACGGCTGCCTCGTCGGTCTCGGGAGCCTGCTCGGCCTGTTCGGCCTGTTCGACCGGCTCGGCCTGCTCGACCGGCTCGGCCTGCTCGGCCGGCTTCGGCTCGTCCTTGCGGGAGGTCTTGCGTTTGGCGGCCTTGGACGTCTTCTTGGCGGCCTTCTTCGCTGTCTTTGCCATGGCTGGTTCCGTCTGGGGCTGGAGGAGGATCGTGTCGGGATCGGCAGACAAGGGTCCTGCAAGGTCAATCCACATCGACACGGATTCGATGGAAAAGCTGGCGGATTTGCTGCCGCAGGCGTGGGACGCTGAAACCGTTCTCGATAGTATAGTCGCACCGTGCGCGTTTTCTGTCCAGTGAAAATTGCGCTTTTTCCCGGCGTTCCCACTCTCGCTCGGTCCAGCCTCGCCCGGCCATCACCCGCCGCTTCCGCTCCTCGGCGGGGGCGTCGACGAACACGCAGTGCGTGCAGGCGTCCTCGCAGCCGGCCTCGAAAAGCACCGCGGCGTCCAGGACCACCCCCGCGGCGGCCGGGTCGGCAAGGGCGTCGGCGGCCCGGCGGTCGATCTCGGCCCGGATCCTCGGATGCAGCAGGGCGTTGAGCCTGGCCAGCTCGGCCTCGTCGGCGAAGACGAGCCGCGCCAGCGCCGGGCGGTCGACGTCTCCATGCTCGTCGAAGGCGCCCGGGCCCCACATTTGCCGCACGGCCTGGCGGACGTCCGGGTCCTCCAGCAGCTCGTGCCCGATGGCGTCGGCATCGATCACGCGGCAGCCCAGGCGGCCGAATTCGGCGGCGACGAGGCTCTTTCCCGCGCCGATCCCGCCGGCCAGGCCGATCACCGGCTTCTCAGGTGCAGAGGAAGGGGATTCGCTCATGACACGCGCATTGTCGCCCCGGCGGGGGGGAAGTCAACCGCGGCGAGCTCCGGGCCTGCGGCGGCTAGCCGGCTTCGTTTCGCGTTGCGGCGCGGCCGGGGTAGAGCTGCACACCCAGGCCGCTGCGGAGCAAGGCGCGGTTGAGCTGTCTGGTCGAGGTCCGGGCCAGTCGGCAGGCATCGGCGTGGTCGATGCGGTTGTCGGCGTAGAGTTGGACCGCCACGGCAAGGCGGACGTCGGATTCGTTGGCCTCGGCCCGTCGGAGGATGTCGTCTGGCAGCGTGATGTCCATGAGCGGTCGCCTGTGTGCCCAGGCGCCCGGGGACCCGCGATGGCGGGGGCGCCCGAGGACATATCGGCCGCTCGGGGCGGCAGGTTCAGCACGGCGCGGCAGCCGGCGGGAACGATTTTTCTCCCCGGCGGCTTGAGATCGGCCGGGGGGCTCGCTCTAATCGGAAAAAGGGCCCCTGCCCGGGAGGAATTCATGCTGGACCGAGTACTTGGCGAAGGAATCACGTTCGACGACGTGCTGCTCGTCCCCGCCCGTTCCGCGGTCGTTTCCGATCGGCTGGACATGTCCACGAACCTCACGCGGGGCGTCCGTCTGAACATCCCGTTGGTTTCGGCCCCGATGGACACGGTCACCGAAGCGGCCCTGGCGATCGCGCTGGCCCAGGAGGGCGGGCTGGGCGTGATCCACAAGAACCTCAGCATCGAGTCCCAGGCCCGGGAGGTCGAGAAGGTCAAGCGGTCGGAGAACGGGATCATCACCGACCCGGTCACCCTCCCGCCGGATGCCTCGACCGAGACGGCCCGGCGGCTGATGAACCAGCACAACGTCTCGGGCTTCCCCATCGTCGAGAAGGGCGGGAAGCTCGTAGGCATCCTCACCCGCCGGGACATGAAGTTCCTCTCCGAGGACACCGTCATTGAAGACGTGATGACCCGCGAGAACCTCGTCACCGCCGCGCCGCAGACCTCCCTCGACGCGGCCGAGAAGATCCTCAACCGCCACAAGGTCGAGAAGCTGCTGCTGGTGGACGGGGGCGGCAAGCTGGCGGGGCTGATCACGATGCGGGACATCGAGAAGCTCCGGCAGTTCCCGCGAAGCTGCAAGGACGGGCGCGGGCGGCTCCGCGTGGGCGGGGCGGTGGGCCTGTTGGAGTTCGAGCGGGCCGAGGCGCTGGTCGCCAAGGAAGCGGACGTGCTGGTGATCGACACGTCGCACGGGCACAAGGACATCGTGCTGGAGACGATCCGGCAGATCAAGTCGCGGCACGACATCCAGTTGATCGCGGGCAACATCGCCACCGCCGACGCGGCCGGGGACCTCATCGACGCCGGCGCCGACGGGCTCCGCGTGGGCATCGGCCCGGGGGCGATCTGCACCACGCGGGTGGTCACCGGCGTGGGCGTCCCGCAGATCACGGCGATCAGCGAGTGCGTCGGCGCGGCCGACGGATCGGGCGTGCCGGTGATCGCCGACGGCGGGATCCGCCACAGCGGGGACATGACCAAGGCCCTGGCCTCGGGCGCGTCGGCGGTGATGATGGGCAGCCTGTTCGCCGGGCTGGACGAGGCGCCGGGCAAGATGATCATCTACCGCGGGCGGCGGTTCAAGACGTACCGGGGCATGGGCTCGATGGACGCGATGCTCTCGGGCTCCGCAGACCGCTACAATCAGGCGGGCAACGACCGCAGCAAGCTCGTGCCCGAGGGCGTCGAGGGCCGCGTGCCCTACCGCGGACCGCTGGCGGACTTCGTCTACCAGCTCCTCGGCGGGCTCCGCAGCGGCATGGACCACTGCGGCACCGAGACCATCGACGCCCTGAGGACGGAGGCGAAGTTCATCCGCGTCTCCGCCGCCACCGTGGCCGAAAGCCACCCCCACGACATCCAGATCACCCACGAGGCGCCGAACTACACCATCCCCATCACGATGGATGAGGAATAGCCCGCCGGGCCCCCGGCCGGGGCGCCGCGGGCCGGCGCACGCACAGGCAACGGAGAGCAACCATGAGACGAACATCCCGGACCGCTTGGGCCGCCATTGCGATCCTGGCCGCCGCGACGGTCGGCTGCAACACCGCCACGCCCGGCACCAGCCGCTCGCTGGGGGCGGTGGAGTACACCAAGGCTTTCGTGGCCGGCAAGGACGTGATGAGCCAGTATTACTCCGTCGCGTCCGCCGACGCGGAGAAGGGCATCATCCGGGCCCGCCCCAAGCCGACCGACGCCCCCAAGGAGCGCATCCTCGGCGGATCGCCCGCACGCCACCTGGCCACGCTGCGCCTCCGCGACGAGGGCAAGGCCGTCATCGCCTACGCCACCGTGGCGCTCCAGCGCCAGGGCGGCGAGGTCCTCGGCGGCATGCCCGCACAGGAGGAGAACTACACCACCGTGCCCAACCGCACGCCCGCCGAGCGCACGGCCGCGACGACCGTCGAGCAGAACGAGTCCTGGCGGACGGTCGAGTACGACCACCAGGTCGAGCGGGCGATCCTGCGCGACCTGTTCGGCGCCCTGCATCCCCAGGCCCCGTAGCATCGCATCCGGCGTCTGTCACGGCGGCGCCCCCATCGGAAAGGACCGCAGCGAATGAGACCCGTCGCGCTTCAGTTGTACAGCGTACGCGAGTACGCCAAGGAGGACCTCCCGGCCACGCTGGCGAAGGTCGCCCAGATGGGCTACGCGGGCGTGGAATTCTCGGGCTTTCACGGCCGGGAGCCGCGGGAGATGCGCAAGGTGCTGGACGACCTGGACCTGCGCGCGTCGTCGGCGCACTGGTCGCTGGCGACCGAGGAGAACCTCCAGGAGATCGTCGACTTCGCCGGGCTCTTTGACGTCAGCGTCACGGTCTCCGGCTGGAAGCCTCGGGAGGACTGGGACAGCGTCGACGGCGTCAAGCGGATCGCCGAGGCGTTCCAGAAGTCCGCCGAGTTGCTCAAGCCTCACGGCATTATCCAGGCATACCACAACCACTGGTGGGAGCTGCAGGACCTCGACGGGCGCCGGGGGACGGAGGTCTTCCTCGATCAGGCCCCCGACGCCGCCGCCGAGCTGGACGTCTACTGGGCCTGCCGCTTCGGCGAGGTCGACGTCCCCGCCTTCCTCCGCACATGGGGCAGCCGCTGCCCGCTGGTGCACATCAAGGACGGGCCGCTCGTCGAGGGCGAGCCGCACACCGCCGTCGGGGCCGGCAAGATGGATATCCCCTCGGTCGTCGACGCCCTCGACGAGGACACCACCCAGTGGCTCATCGTCGAGATCGACCGCTGCGAGGACGACATGCTCCGCGCCTGCGCCGACAGCCTGGAGTACCTCGTCGCCAACGACCTCGGCCGGGGCCGGGGGTAGACCCCCGCGGCCCGCTCCGCCCGGCGCGTCTTGACGTTGACAGGCGCCCGATGTGCGTCTAGGCTTCTGGCGACGCAGTGGACCGCTTGCCCATGGAGAACGCAATGGCCGACGTGGACGCCATCCGCCAGACGCTCTCAGAACATGGCCAGGAGCACGTGCTGGCCTTCTACGACGAGTTGGACGAGCCGCGCCGCAACGCCCTGCTGGAGCAGTTGGCGGCGATCGATTTCGACCGGCTGGACCGCTGGATCGATCGGTACGTCAAGAACAGGCCCGAGGTGGAGATCCCCGCCAGGATCGAGCCGCCGGAGATCGTCCCCGCCCGCCCGACCGGCGAGCAGGCCGAGCTGTGCGAACGGGCGCGGAAGCGCGGCGAGCAGTTGCTGGCCGACGGAAAGGTGGCGGCGTTCGTCGTCGCCGGCGGACAGGGCACGCGCCTGGGCTACGACGGGCCCAAGGGCTGCTTCGAGGTCACCCCCGTCACGCACAAGCCGCTGTTCCAGGTCTTCGCCGAGCAGATCCTCGCCGCCGGGCGCCGGGCCAAGACGCCCATCCCCTGGTACGTCATGACCTCTCGCGCCAACGACGTCCAGACCCGGGCGTTCTTTCGCCGGCACGACTTCTTCGGGCTCAACCCCAAGGACGTCTTCTTCTTCACCCAGGGCATGCTGCCCGCCATCGGGTACGACGGCAAGCTCCTGCTGGCCGACAAGGGCCACCTCGCACTCAGCCCCGACGGGCATGGCGGCTGCCTGCCGGCCATGCGGAACAGCGGCGCCCTGGACGACATGGCCGAGCGGGGCGTGGAGCTGATCAGCTACTTCCAGGTGGACAACCCGCTGGTGCACTGCGTCGACCCGCTGTTCCTCGGCCTGCACGAGCTGCAGGGCGCGGAGATGAGCGCCAAGTGCCTGCCCAAGCGGGACCCGATGGAGAAGCTGGGCAACTTCTGCGTGGTGGACGGCAAGGTGCGGGTGATCGAGTACTCCGACATGCCGGAGGATCTCGCCCGCGCCACCACCGACGACGGGCGGCTGAAGTTCAGCGCCGGGTCGATCGCCATCCACGTGCTCGGCCGGGCGTTCGTCGAGCGGCTGACCGAAGGCGGCGAGTGCGCGCTGCCCTTCCATCGCGCCGACAAGGCCGTCTCCTACGTCAACGCCAACGGCGAGACCGTCAAGCCCGAGGAGCCCAACGCCGTCAAGCTGGAGATGTTCGTCTTCGACGCCATGCCCCTGGCCGAGGAGACCGTCATCCTCGAGACCGATCGCAGCGAGGAGTTCAGCCCCGTCAAGAACGCCGAGGGCGAGGACAGCCCGACCACCTGCCTCCACGACCAGGTCCGCAGGGCGGCGGAGTGGCTGGAAGAGGCCGGCATCCACGTCCCGCGCGACGCCGACGGGCAGGTCGCCTCGGCCATCGAGGTCTGCCCGCTGTACGCCGACTCCGCCGAGGCCCTGGCGCGGAAGGTCGACCGCGACCTGACCATCCCCACCGGGCGAAACGTCTACCTTGGCTCCCGCGGGCAGACCGGCGGCCTGCGGTGACTCCCGCCAGAGCCCTTCGACCACCATTGGACGATCGATGACATCGCAAAGCGACCTCCCGCCGTTGCCGCTGTCGCCGTTGCCGGCGATCGACCTGCGGCACCTGTTCGTGCTGACCGACGATACGGGTATCCTCCAGCACGCCACGCTCTCGACGCCCGATCTGCATCACGGCTACTGCACCGACGACAACGCCCGGGCGCTGATCGCCGCGGTGAAGGTCTGCTCGCTGTCGCGCGAGCTCTGGGCCGAGGGCCAGACCATCGCCTCCGACCCCGACCGCCTGCTGATCGCCACCCAGCGCTACCTCGCCTTCCTGGCCTACGCCTGGAACCCCGACGCCCGCCGCTTCCGGAACTTCATGCAGTACGACCGCACCTGGCTGGAGACCGTCGGCAGCGAGGACAGCCACGCACGCACCGTCTGGGGGCTCGGAAAAGCGGTCCGGCTCGCGCCGAACCAGTACATCCTCGGCCTCGCCGACCACCTCATCCGCGAGGCCCTCCCGGCCGTGCGGGAGTTCCAGTACCTCCGCCCCTGGGCCTACTCGCTCCTGGGCGTGGTCGAGTACCTGATGGTCCACCCCGACGACGACGACATGCGGGACGTGCTGCGGAGCATGGCCGAGCACATCCACGGCATCCTTCGCGAGAACGCCAAGGAGGACTGGCCCTGGTGGGAGGACTGGCTGACGTGGGGCAACGCGAAGTTGCCGCACGCGCTGCTGGTCGCCGGGGCGACGCTCAACCGCCCGGACATGATCGACGACGCCGTCCGCAGCCTCCGCTGGCTGGTGGACGTCCAGACCGGCGACGGCGGACAGCTCTCCATTGTCGGCAACAACGGCTGGTACGTACGAGGCAGCGAGAGGGCGCGGTTCGCCCAGCAGCCCATCGAGGCCAAGGGGATGGTACAGACCTGCCTGGCCGCCGCGGCGGTCACCGGCGAGCAGCAATGGGCCGACCACGCCTGCCGGTGCTTCGAGTGGTTCACCGGCCGCAACGACATCGGCCAGGCGCTGTACGACCCGGCCACCGGCGGCGGGCAGGACGGGCTGGAGGCCAACGGGGTCAACGCCAACCAGGGCGCCGAGTCCACGCTGGCGTACATCCTGTCTGTCCTGGAGCTGCACCACTACGCCCACGCCGCCACCCACGACGAGCTGTACCTGCCGACGGCGGAATGACCGGCGCGCGGACGCGCCGGAAGAACCGGAGCGCCATCACCGAATCTCAAGCAAGGACCAGATACCGAACAGCAGACGCGGCGACCTCCGGGGGCCGACAGATGCCTTGAGAAGCCGCGCCGCCTCCGGTCGCGCTTCCGGCGTTCGGGGCCTTGGCTGTTGGCGCTTGTGGTTTGCTTGGGATCCGGTGCCCGGTGCTTGGAAACCGGCGGGCAGCGTCCCGCCCGCGCATGAGACAACCCGAAAAGGAGCCTTCACGTGACGACAGCCATCGACCTCCGCCAGGATTGCGACTATGCCCTTCTCGTCCCCACCAGCATGGGCACGCGGCTGACGCCCGCCGACGGCCAGCCCTTCCATTGCAGCCAGACGTTCACCATGCAGGCGACCAGCGCCGAGTCGAACGTCGCGAGCGTCTCGGCCTTCCTGGGCCTGCCGGTGAAGGTTCTCACGGCGTTCGTCAAGGGCAGCCCGGTCGCGCGGTACATCAAGGACGACCTCGCCCGCCGTGGCATCGTCTGCGAGGGGCCCGAGGTGGACCAGGGCGGGCCCTGGGGCTACCGCCACCAGTTCAATCTCGCCGACAGCGGCATCGGCGCCCGCGGGCCTCGCGTCCAGAACGACCGCGCCGGCGAGGTCGCCCGCACGCTCAACGCCAAGGATTTCGACCTCGACCGCATCTTCGGCGACGAGGGCGTCCAGGTCATCCACATCTCCGGGCTCATCGGCGCGCTGTCGCCGGAGACCGGGCAGTTCTGCCTCGAGCTCGCCCGCGCGGCGAAGAAGTACGGCACGCGGATCGCCTTCGACCTCAACCACCGCGCCAGCTTCTGGGCAGGGCGCGAGGCCGAGCTGCGGGAGATCTTCCTGGAGATCGCCGGCGTTGCCGACATCCTCGTCGGCAACGAGGAAGACTACCAGCTCTGCCTCGGCCTCGAGGGCCCCGAGGCCGGAGGCAAGGACCTCGCGGCCAAGATCGAGGCGTTCAAGGGCATGATCGGCCGGGCCAGGGAGCAGTTCCCCGGCGCCAAGGCCTTCGCGACCACGCTGCGGGAGGTGGTGCACACGAACCTGCACCGCTGGGGCGCGATCATGTGGGGCGGGCAGGAGTGGCACGTGATCGAGCCGCGCGAGATCGCCGTCCTCGACCGCATCGGCGGCGGCGACGGCTTCGTCGGCGGGATGCTCTACGCCATTCTCCGCGGCTGGGAGCCGGCCAGATGGGCGCAGTTCGGCTGGGCGACCGGCGCGCTGGTCACCACGCTGCTGACCGACTACGCCAACCCCGCAGACGAGGAGCAGATCTGGAGCATCTGGGAAGGAAACGCTCGCGTCCGACGATAGCTCCGCCGGCCCGTCGGACAGCGCCCGCCGGCCGGTCGGGCTGGCGGATTCCGCCCGGCCGCGGGTCCGGGACGGCAAGGGCTATTCCAGCGCGACGCGGCGGTCCTGGATGATGCGGGCGATGGTGGTGTCGCGGCGCCGCTTGGCGCGGGCGAGGAAGCGTTCGATGCCATCGGCGTCGGCCAGCTCGACCAGGTCCCGCAGGGCCATCAACGCCTCGTCGAAGTCGTCCAGCGCGGCGAGAACCTGCTTGCGGTTGGTCAGGAAGATGTCCCGCCACATCTCCGGGTCTCCGCCGGCCAGGCGGGTGGCGTCGCGGAACCCCGTGGCCGAGACGTCCAGCTCCCGCCGCCCGGGCAGGCTCATCAGCAGGCTCGCCAGCGCGTGGGGCAGGTGGCTGACGCGCGCGACGGCGCGGTCGTGCCTCCCGGGCGTCATGCGGAGCACGCGCATGCCCATTCGCTTCCAGAGCCGCTCGACGCGCTCGGTGACGGCGTCGGGGGTCTTCGAGGTGGGCGTGAGGATGCACGTCGCCCCGGCGAAGAGGTCCGCGCGGGCGTAGGCGACGCCCTTCTGCTCGCTGCCGGCCATGGGGTGCGAGCCGACGAAGCGGGCGTGCCCCAGCCGCCGCCCGGCCGAGCGGACGACGGCCGCCTTGGTCGAGCCCACGTCGGTGACGATGGCCTCGGCGGGCAGGGCGTCGGCGAGGGCACGCATCTGGCTCTCGAAGGCGCCGACGGGGGTGGCGAGGATGACCAGGTCGGTCCGGCCGACGGCCTCGGCGGCGTCGAGGTGGGCGGTGTCGATCGCGCCGGTGGCCAGCGCGGCGTCCAGCGAGGCTTGCCGCCGCCCCACCCCGGCGATGCGAATGCCGGGATCGTGCGCCTTCAGCGCCAGCCCGGCCGAGCCGCCCAGCAGCCCGACGCCGACGATCGTCACGTGATGAAGCGCGTTGTCTGCCATCGCGCCGCCAAGCCTAGCCCATGCGCCCGGCGGTCGGAAGCACCAATTCCCGCGGACGCCCGAGGTTTCCCCGCCGGCAGGGGCAGCATATAATGCCCGCTTCGCATTCCCACGGAATCTACGGAGGCAGGACAGACGATCATGGCTTCTCTCGACGCGTTGCAGGATCGGTTGGGCAGGAACGTGGTGTTCGCGCTGACGGTGCGGCTGGCGGACGCCGGCGAGGCACTGGGGCGAGCGTTGGCGGCCGCGACGCAGGCCGGGGCGGCGGTGGACGAGGTCCGCCTCGCCGACGCCGGCGCCGACGGCGCGGTCTACGAGTTGCAGGTGTTCGTGGCCTCGGACGCGGCCATGGAAGCCGTACGCCGGGCCGTCGCCGCCGAGGAAGGCGCCGAGGTCCTCGCCGTCACCGACATGGCGATGGAGACCCACCGCGGCGGGGCCTGCGAGATGCACAGCCGCTCGCCCATCCGCTCGAACACGGACCTGAGGATCGTCTACACGCCGGGCGTCGCCCGCGTGTGCAAGGCCATCGAGGCCGATCCGTCGCTGGCACGGGAGTACACGAACCTCGCCAACAAGGTCGCGATCGTCACCAACGGCACGGCGATCCTGGGCCTCGGCGACATCGGCCCCGTCGCGGGACTGCCGGTCATGGAGGGCAAGAGCGCGATCTTCTGGGAGTTCGTGGGCATCTCGGCCGAGCCGATCCTGATCGACACGCACGACGCCAAGGAGTTCATCGCCGTCTGCGAGAAGATCGCCCCGACGTTCGGCGCGATCCAGATCGAGGACGTCGCCGCGCCGGCCTGCTTCGAGATCACCCGCACGCTGGACGAACGCCTCGGCGTGCCCGTCTTCCATGACGACCAGCACGGCACGGCGACGATCGTCCTGGCCGGGCTGCTCAGCGCCCTGCGGAAGGTCGGGCGGGAGATCGACGGGCTCACCTGCGCCATCAGCGGCGCGGGCGCCGCGGGCACGGCCATCACGGACCTGCTCACCCGCGCCGGCGTCGGCGACGTGGTGCTCTGCGATTCCCGCGGCGTCCTGCACCGCGACCGCACCGAGAACATGAACCCCGAGAAGGCCGCCCTCGCCGAGCGGACGAACAAGGACAACATCACCGGCACGCTTGCCGACGCCATGAAGGGACGCGACCTGTTCATCGGCGTCAGCCGCCCGGACCTGGTCAGCCAGGAGATGGTCCGCTCGATGGCGCCCGACCCGATCGTCTTCGCCCTGGCCAATCCCGTCAGCGAGATCAGCGTGCCGGAGGCCTACGAGGCCGGCGCGTCCGTTGCCGCCGACGGGCGGATGATGAACAACGCCCTGGCCTACCCGGGCATCTTCCGCGGCGCGCTCGACGCCGGCGCCCGGGCGATCACCATCGACATGATGATGGCCGCCGCCGAGGGCCTGGCGGCCATCGTCCCCGCCGGCGACTTCCTGCCGGAGATGATGGACCTCGCCACCCACCAGGCCGTCGCCCAAGCCGTGCGGAAGGCGGCCGAGGCCGAAAGCGAGTGACCCCATGAACGCACTGATCGTCTACGGCGGCTGGCCCGGCCACGAGCCCGGGCCGGTCAGCGAGGTGATCGACGCGGCCCTGACCGACGCGGGCTTCGCCGTCGACCGCCGCGACACGCTGGACGCCTTCAACGAACTGGAGCCGCTGCTGGCCTTCGACGTGATCGTGCCCATCTGGACGATGGGGACCCTCGCCGGCGAGCAGGGGACCAACCTCTGCGAGGCCGTCAACCGCGGCGTGGGCCTCGCCGGCTTCCACGGCGGGATGGGCGACGCCTTCCGCGAGGCGACCACCTACCAGTTCATGTGCGGCGGGCAGTGGGTGGCGCATCCGGGCGGGATCGTCGAGTACACGGTCCACGTCGTGGACCACGCCGACCCGATCACGGCCGGACTGGACCACTTCCGCATGCACAGCGAGCAGTACTACATGCACGTGGACCCGTCGAACCACGTGCTGGCGACGACCACGTTCCAGTGCAACGGCTGCACCATGCCGGTGGTGTGGAAGCGCACCTGGGGCGCCGGGCGCGTGTTCTATTCGTCGCTGGGGCACGTCGCCAAGGACTTCGACGTCCCCGAGGCGCTGACCATCCAGGTCCGGGGCACCCGCTGGGCGGCCGAGGGAAAGGCGGCCGCGGGGACCGGCGCCGGGTGATCGGGCTCACGACGACCCCCGATCCGGCCGATGCACTGGGGGAGGTATCCGGTCGAGGATGGTTTGCGATTTCGCGGAGGTCGACGTGTCCCGGCAGTCCCCTGTTCTCTACCCCCCCGGCGGCGCGCCCGCCGCGACGCGGGCGCCCTGCCCGCCGGCCCCCTGCCGGATCGGGCGCGAGGGCCTTATCGCCCTCGGCGTCGGCGCCGCCCTGGGCCTGATCTGCTTCGCCGTGCCCACGCTGCGGTTCGTGTTCAGCTACCTGACGATCATCATCCACGAAATGGGCCACGCCCTGACAGGCTGGCTGTTCGGCTACCCGTCGGTCCCCGCGTTCGACTTCCGCTACGGAGGGGGCGTCGCGTGGCACCTGACGCGGCGGTGGTACATCCTCGCGGCCGTGTACGGCCTGACCGTCGCCGGGGCCTTCCGCCACCGCCGCAACCGCGTCACGCTGGCGGTCCTGACCGCCGGGGCCGGGGCGCACGCGGCCCTGGCGTTCACGGGCGCCCACGAGGTGCTCATGCTCTTCATGGGCCATGGCATGGAGCTCGTGCTGGCGGGGGTGTTCCTGTACCGCGCACTGTCGGGGCGGAGCATCCTTCGCGGGATCGAGCGTCCGCTGTACGCCGGGTGCGGCGTCTTCATGCTCCTCTGCGACGTGCGGTTCGCCTATGGTCTGATCGTCTGCCCGGCCGAGCGGTTCGCCTACCAGGCCGCCAAGGGCGGCGGGCACTGGATGGACTTCAGCCGCATCGCCGAACGCCACCTCCACGTTCCCCTCTCGGCCGTGGCGACGTTCTTCCTGGCCTGCTGCCTGATCGTCCCGGCGGCGAGCTTCCTCATCGCCCGCTACCCCAAGTTCGCCAGTTACGTTCGTAAGTTCTTTGTTTACGTTCAAAACA
>CAYLPJ010000035.1:0-68820 GCA_964385465.1 uncultured Planctomycetaceae bacterium
TTCGGCGGCCGACGGTGGCACGCTTGCCGCGACGTGCATGGTGTGTCGGCGGCCGACATCGGCGAAGAAAAGCGGCGTCGTTGCCGCCGCACTCCATATTTGGCGGCGTGGGCCTTGGAGGGCGATGGCCGGGGTGCCGCTTCGACGGGACGCGCGGGGCGACATCGAGGGCCGACGCGGGCACGCTCGCCGCGACGTGGCGGGTGTGTGGGCCAACGCCGTCGGCGAAGAAAAGCGGCGTCGTTGCCGCCGCACTCCATAGTTGGCGGCGTGGGCCTTGGAGGGCGATGGCCGGCGGTCCGTTTCGACGGGGCGCGGGGGGCGCCGGGGCGCTTACGCGCGGTTGCGTCGGCGGCGACAGGCGGCCAGCAGGGCCCCGGCGGCCAGCAGGGCCAGCGAGGCGGGCTCGGGGACGGGGTCGATCGATGCGATCGCGCGTGCGAGGTCGATCCTCGAGTAGACGGCGTCGCTGCCCTGGCGGAGGTACCAGTTGGCGTAGATGTCGTTGGGGTCCTTGGGCGCCTGGACGATGTTGCTGTGGTCGCCGAGTCCCTCGCGGCGCATGAGGGTCTCGTACCAGTCGTGGACCGCCTCGCCCTCGGCCTGGAGGATGCCGAGGATCTGATCGACCTGGTTGGCCGGGTCCGGGTCCAGCAGGCCGTTGCGGTCGAGGGCCTCGCGGACGAGCATGGACGCCGCGGCGACGTGTGGGGTCGCCATCGAGGTCCCGAGCTTGACGCCGAAGCCGTCGTTGGGGTCGTCGTCGTTGTCCAGTGCGAGGGGCACGGTGGAGACGACGGGCCCGCCGGGTGCGAACAGGTCGGTCTGCCCGTCGTCGTCGGTCTTGTAGCGGTTGGAGATGACCATGATGTCGCCGGCGTCGGGGCCGTTGTCGCCCATCCGCGCGTCCACGTAGTTGCCGTCGGGGTTCCACTGCTGCTCGTCGTCCCAGTAGACCAGGTAGTTGCTGTACTCGTCGCTGGCCCAGACCCCGCCGACGCTCACCGTCTCGGGGCTCGCGGCCGGGTAGCTCTGGCCGTGCAGGTATCCGCCGTTGCCGGCGGCCGCCGCGACGAAGATCCCCATGTCGCGGAGCTCCGCCGCGAAGACCTCCCGAATGTCCGAGGAGGGCACGTCCGACTCCTGGAGGACCTCCTCGCTGCCCAGCGAGAAGTTGACGGCCGTGATGTTGTACGTCGCGGCGTTGTCGATCACCCAGTTCATCGCGCGGGCGATGTCCAGCCCGTCGGCGGTGCCGCTGCCGTCGGGGAAGACCTTCAGGGCGACCACGTTGGCCCCCGGCGCGACGCCGGCGTAGGTGGCGTCTGTGGAGACGGCGATGCCGGCCACGTGCGTGCCGTGCCCGAACGGGTCCATCGGGTCGGGGTCGTCGTCGGCGAAGTCGTAGCCGCCGAGGTACCGCCCGGCGAGTGCGGGGTGGGTGTAGTCGATCCCCGTGTCGATCACGGCGATGGTCTGCCCCGCGCCGGTCAGGAACGGGTACTGCCCGCGCATCGCGGGCACGCCGATCAGGTCGAGGTTCGCGCCCGCGACGACCATCTCGTCGAGGCCGACCAGCTCGCCGGTGTCGGCCTCGACGATCCGCGTCGGCGTGCACTCGGGGAGGGAGACGTCGGCGCGCGCAGGGGCCGGGGCCACCGTCGTCAGCAGGGCGAGCGAAATCAGAGCCGCGCGTCGCGCGGACCGGAGGAACCGGGCCGCGGACCTTCTCACATCCGACATGTCGAGCTCCTGTCGGGCCGCTCCCGCGAGTCTGTCGGGAACGCCCGTCGGCCTGAGCCGGCCGGGTACACCATCGGCCGAGCCATACGCGCCGCCGACGGGTTCAACCGCCGGGTTGAGCATCGGCACATGTGGAAGGTGAGCAACCCTCCGGACGGACATCTCGTCCGCCCCTCCTGAAGCATCCATCATCGCAGCAGAGGCCCGTTCTGTCAAGCCGTCGCGGCGGTCGGTCGGGCCTCGACGGGGCGCCGGCGGGAGCTATTTGCGGGAGCGTTGGGAGGGCAGGCCGGCCTCCAGCCAGGTGATCATGCCGCCGTCGATGACCGAGACGTCCGAGTAGCCCAGGTCCTTGAGGGCGGCGCGGGCGGCGTCGCTGTTGGTCGCCAGCCAGGGGCAGTCGCAGGGCTTCCACCAGCAGTAGACGATGATCGGCTGGTCCTTTCGGGGGGTGCGGCCCTTGTTGATCTCGGGCCAGAGGTCGTTGTCGGCGATCTTCGAGCGGATCGCGCGGGCGGGGATCAGGACGCTGCCGGGAATGTGCCCGTCGTCGTATTCGTCCCGCGTGGCCACGCAGAGCAGGAAGACGCGCGGGTCGGTCTTGAGGATGTGGTGGGCCTGTCGGGGGGAGAGCAGGGCGGGGTGGTCGGCGTCCCCGCCGCGGTCGCCGCCGCCTCCCAGCGTGCCGCCGGCCGGGCGGGTCGAGGGCTTGTCCGAGGGCATGCATGCGGGGCAGCAGCCGGCGAGCAGGCAGGCGGCGAGCGCGGCGAGCGAGGCGGTGCGGCTCATGGCGGGCTCCTCATGGCGACAGGGCGCCCAGGACCTCCTCCAGCGAGGTCGCGCGGGCACGAAGGTGAGCGGCGGCCAGCGTGCGGACGTCCGGCGTTCCGGCGGCCGTGAAGGCCGCGTCCAGCGCCGCGGCGCCGGCGCCGCGGCGGACGGCGCGGGCGATATCCGGCGAGAGCATCGCCGCGGCCGTCAGGGGCACGGCGCCCGCGTATCCGCTCTCGCCGCACCGGTCGCACCCGACGGCGCGTGCGAGGGTGGCCTCGGCGGGTTCGTCGTCGCCGTCGCCGGCGCGGATCGCGTCGGGCAGGTTGCCCCCGGGCACGCGGACGGTCTGCTTGCAGGCGTCGCAGAGCTTTCGCAGGCGTCGGCAGAGGATCACGCCGCGCAGCGCCTCGCCCAGGGGCCAGGGCTCGACGCCCGCCTCGAGCAGGGCGGCGACGGCCCGCCCGGGCGTCGTCGCCGTCAGGCCCGCCAGGACCGTCGCGCCCGCCAGCGCCGCCTCGACGGCCGACGCCGCGGTCACCGGGTCGCGAAGCTGGCTGATCACGGCGGCGTCGGGGTCCTGGTCCGTCAGCGTCTCGGCTGCCATGCGGACGGGATAGCCGTGAACCGGATCGACGGCGGCGGCCAGCGTGCCCGGGACGGCGGGCTCGTGCGGCAGGCCGATGGCGACGACGTCGCGTCCGGCCTCGGCGAGCGCCCCGGCCAGTGCGGCCAGGGCGGCCTGCCGCCCCTGGCGCGGCGGGCCGGCGACGAGGATCAGCCCGCCGCCCGGCTCCGAGAGGGCCCTCTCGACCCGCTCCCTCGCCGCGGCGGGGAGCTGGAGCTCGCCCAGCGACGGCGGGGGCACGTCGGTGTCGCGGACGGCCAGCACCACCCGCGGCGCCCGTCCGGCCGGCAGGGCCGAGAGGTCGAAGCCGATGTCCCGCCCGTCCACCGTGCGGGTGAACGCGCCGCGCCGGGGTCGTGCGGCGTCCGCGTCGCCCCCGCAGGCCCAGCGGAGCAGTTGCTCGATGACGGCCGGGGCCAGCCCGGGCCGCAGCCGGCGGGCGAAGCCCGGTTTGGCGCGGAGCTCGCCGTCGACGCGGAGCCTGAGGCTCGGGCCCTCGGTTCCGATCGCCAGGTGCACGTGCGAGGCGCCGCGGACGACGGCGTCCTCGAGGATGGCCTCGGCGACCTGCTCGGCGGCGGGGGGGATGTCGTCGGGCGCGCGATCGTCGGCGTCGGCGGCGACGCAGCGCCCCGCGTCCTCGTCGTCGCCGGGCGGCGGGGGCCCGTCGGCCGCGGCGGGCAGGTCGGCCAGCACCGTCCGCTCGAACAGCTCGTCCAGGCCGGGCTTGAAGGGGCCCTCGTCGTCGCCGTCGTCGCCGAGGCCCGCGAAGTCCGGCCCGGGCGGCGGGGCGGCGTCCTCGTCGTCGCCGGGCGGCGCGGGCTCGTCCTCGTCGGCCGGCGGGGGGGGCTCGGCGCCGCCCTGGTCGGTCGGGCGCGGGCGGCGGGGCATCTCGTCCAGCGACGGGATCGGGCCCGGGCCGTCGTCGCTCGCCGCGGCCGGGCCGGTGAGGATGTCCCTCGCGGCGAGCTCTTCGGTGAGCTCGTCGGCCGTGGGGCCGGCGGGGCCGGGCGCCTCCTCGGGCCCGGGCAGGCCGGCGGGCCTCCGCGGCGCCTCGCCGCCGTTGGCGCCGGCGCCCCCCGCCGCGTGCTTGCCTCCCCCCACGGCGGTCGAGACCATCAGTTGCATGATGTCGATGCCGCGGCCCTTGAGGAAGCGGATGAGGGAGCGCTCGGAGATGCGGATCGGCCCGTCGGGGAGGCGCTGGCTGTCCAGCCAGCCCTTGCGGACCCACCCGAGCACCTCCGCGGGGGTGGCGCCGAGGAGGTCGCCGACCTGGTTGACGGTGAACAGACGTTCCTGCATGGCCACGGTGCCCGCTCCGGTTCCACCCCGCATCCTCCGCCACGGGGCCGCGGGCCATTCTGGCACGAGTCGGGGGCGATTGGAAGAGGCAAACGGCAAAGAGCGGACGGCAGACGGCAAGCTCGAAGCGGCGAGTCGCGGGCGCCGCGAATCCGCCGCGGGCGCGTCGCGTCGGCCGACGCGTTTGAAGGTTGGCGTTTGCCGCGTGGAGCGCGTATGCTCTCGGGCTTACATCCCCGACGACTGGAAGAGGAGCGAGAGGCATGAGGATCCTGTACCTGGACATCGACACGCTTCGCCCGGACCACCTGGGCTGCTACGGCTACCTTCGGGACACCTCGCCGAACATCGACCGGGTGGCGTCGGAGGGCGTGCGGATGGAGCACTGCTACGTCTCCGACGCCCCCTGCCTGCCCAGCCGGGCGAGCATGTTCACCGGGCGGTTCGGCATCCACACCGGGGTGGTCAACCACGGCGGGCTCAACGCCGACCTGCGCCCCATCGGGCGCGACCGCAGCTTCCACTGGGCCGCCCAGCGCCCCGGGTTCATCCAGCTCCTCCGCGGGCAGGGCGTCTACCCCGTCTCGATCAGCCCCTTCGCCGAGCGCCACTCGGCGTGGTGGTTCTGCGACGGCTGGCGCGAGATGGTCAACACCGGCAAGCGCGGCAGCGAGAGCGCCGAGGAGGTCTTCCCGGCCGCGCTGGACTGGATCGAGCGCAACGCCGAGCGGGACGACTGGATGCTGCATGTCAACTGCTGGGACCCGCACACGAACTACCGCGCCCCGGCGGAGTTCGGCAACCCGTTCGCCGACGAGCCGATCGAGGACTGGTACACCGAGGAGCTGCGGCAGCGGCAGTGGGGCAGCTTCGGGCCGGGCACGCCGCAGGAGCCGTGCGGCAGCTACGGGCGGAACAAGGGCACGGACCGCCAGCCGGCGCAGATCGCCTCGATGGACGACTACCGCCGGTGGATCGACGGGTACGACTGCGGCATCCGCTACGCCGACGACTGGTGCGGGCGGGTGCTCAACGCCCTCGCCGACAAGGGCGTGCTGGACGACACCGTCGTCATCGTCACCAGCGACCACGGCGAGAACATGGGCGAGCTGGGCGTCATCGGCGACCACGCCGTCGCCGACCACGTCACCAACCGCGTGCCCATGATCGTCCGCTGGCCGGACGGGACGGGCGGGCGGGGGCGCGTGGACAACGCGCTGCACTACCAGACGGACGTCGCGGCCACGCTGGTGGAGATGCTCGGCGGCGAGGTGCCGGACTGCTGGGACGGCGAGAGCTTCGCCGATGCCTTCGGCGCCGGGCGCGACGCCGGGCGCGACCACGTCGTGGTCAGCCAGAACTGCTGGTCCTGCATGCGGTCGGTGCGGTGGGACGACTGGCTGTTCGTCCGCTCCTACCACACGGGGCTCAAGAACCTCCGGCCGCGGATGCTCTTCAACGTCGCCGAGGACCCCCACGAGCTCCACGACCTCTACGAGGCCGAGCCGCGGAAGGCCCTCGAGGGCGAGGCCCTGCTGTGCCGGTGGCACGACGAGATGATGACCCGCAGCGACTACGACACCGACCCCCTCTGGACCGTCCTCCGCGAGGGCGGCCCGTTCCACACGCGGGACAACGTCGCAAGCTACTGCAAACGCCTCCGCGAGACCGGCCGGGAAGAGCACGCCGAGTTCCTCGAAAACCACCCGAGCGGCATCGCGGAGTAATACGCATTCCGGTTGGTTCTCGGGCGTTCCCGCCCTGCCTCTTGCCGTGTAGCAGCCCACGGCTTCAGCCGTGGGTTCATTGCGGTGCGCCCTGAAAACTCGATGGCGCCCCCGGCCGATGACCGATGGCCTTCGACGGCGCCAGCCTGCCACGATCGGCATCGTGGGCAGGCGCCGGCGAATGAAATGGGTCTTTGGCCCGTGGCGTCAGCGAACGCATCGGGTTCACGTCCGGATACGGCCCCACGGCTGAAGCCGTGGGCTGTTACGCAACCGGGCATGCAGCAGAACCAAGTGGGGCACGTATAACCTTGCGGCAAGCACCGGGCATGCATCGCCAAGCACCAAGCCGCACAGCCCGAACACGGAGAACGCGAGCGCACCCCGCCGCTCTACCTCCTCCTCACGTGCAGCGCCCGCGCGCCGCGGGGGGGGAGGGTGATCTCGAAGGTCTGCTCGCCGCCGGTCAGCACGGCCGCGGGGCGGCGGGATTCGGCGTCGACGACCTCCGTGCGTGACGCGTCGCCGCCGAGGTGCACCGTGACGGTCCGCGGCGTCGGCGAGCGGTAGTCGGCCAGGAGCAGGAAGGCCTCTCGCCCGCAGCGCATGCCCGAGACGCGGACGGGCGGGTCGGTGGTGACGCCGTCGATCAGCTCGCCGTCGACGAGCACGTCCTCGACGGGCGCGACGATGCGGATCGCGCGGGCCAGCGCGGCGAGAGACTCGGTATCCCAGACGCGCCCGGACCAGAAGTGCACGCCGCGCGCGCCGTTGGCGTAGCACTCCAGCAGGGCGTGGGTGAAGGCCTCGCCGGGGAAGGTGCCCGCGTCGCCGGGGGTGATCCACGGCAGGACGTCGGATTTCGCCAGGCCCCGGCGGTCGGCGCGGACCTCGTCGCCGATCAGGCCGAGGTGATACGGGTACAGCGGCGTGTACGTCGAGACCTGCGAGTTGTCCATCAGCATCGGGTACAGCCGGTCGAACGGCCAGACGCTCTGGTAGGCCTTCCCGGGCCGGAAGTCGTAGGCGCCCATCTCCGGCGGGTCCGTGCCGGCCGCGGCGCAGGCGGCGCGGACGCGCGCGGCGAGGTCGCGCCACATCTCCTCGCCGCGGTCGAGCTTCCATGCGTCCCAGTCCTCGGCCCCGGCGGCCTGGTGATGGGCCTTGCAGCGGGAGCAGCTCCGGCAGTCGGTCGGCCCGCGCCAGCCCCACAGCTCGATGTCGCAGCTCAGGATGCTCGCGCGCACGCGGGCGCACTGGTTGGCGACGCGGTCCAGCTCCCGCTCGTACAGTTCGCCGCGGTAGCTCGGGCAGAGCGCCCCGCCGGCCTTGCCTCCGGGGAGCCGGCAGAGCAGCTCGCCCTTTCGCGGCCCGGCCTTGGCGAGCATGTGGTGGAAGGTCGAGTCGATGTTCATCACGCCGAAGCCGGCCTCGCGGAAGCGGCGGAGGTCGGCGAGCACGTCGGGGTCCTCGAGGTCCAGCCACCGTGCGAAGCAGGGGACGGTGTTGAGGCCCATCGTCCGCCAGGCGGTCATGGCGCCCGGCCAGTCGCGGGTGTGGCGGAAGGAGAACCAGCCCAGCCCGGTCATCAGGCGTTCGGGCGGGCGGACGGGATCGACGCGGACGCCGCGCATGGCCGCGCTCAGCAGCGGGGCGTCGGTCCCCGGCTCGGCCACGCGGTAGCGTAGCGGCGGCAGGGGCCCGGGGGCGTCGGCGCGGAGGTACATCCGCCGCCAGCACCTTGCCCCGGTGCCGGCGTGGAAGGTGAACGCGTACCGGCGGTAGCCGCCGCCGACGTCCTTGCCCGCCGCGGTCGCCAGCTCGACGTTCGCCATCCGCCCGCCCGTGAACCGCACGCCGGGCGGCAGGTCCAGCGTGACGGCCACCTTCCTGCTCTTCCAGCCGTCGGGGACGATCCAGCCGACCGGCGTGGGGGCATCGAGGTTGACCGGCACGTGGAGGACGGGCTTGTGGAACGCCAGCCGCGGGGCCGTCACGGTGAACGCATCCGGCGGGAAGGCGCCGGCGGGCTTGCATGTGCCCTTCGTCGCGGCCGGGCGGACGAACAGCTCGTCGCTGACCGACAGGCTCGCGCCGTAGAGCTCGATGCCGACGTGCCTCGCCCGGACGTTCAGCTCGCCGAAGCGCAGGGTGACCACCCTCGCCGTACCGTCGTCGCGCCCGAGGCCGAAGCGCGCCGCGGCGTCCGGCTCGAAGCGGCTGTAGCGGGCGACGGCGTGGAACCGCCGGCCGTCGTCGGACGCCAGCACGCGGACCCACACCGGCGTGGTGATGCCGGCGTTCTGCGGCGAGCCGGCCTGGAGGCGGATGGCGACCTCGCCGACGGGCCTGGCGGCGCCGAGGTCGACGGCCAGTTGGGCCGGCCCGGCGTAGGACCAGCCGACGGCGGCGGGATCGAACCAGAGCTTGTGGTCCTCGCGGGCCGAGAGCTTCCCGTCGGTCAGGTCGTTGGCGTCCGTCCCGCCCTTGCCGGTCAGGTGATAGTTCGGCGGCGGGGCGAACCGCACCGGGCGCCCGCGAGCGAGGTTCTCGACCTCGGCGGCCGCGACGGCCGCCACGCCCGCGACGACAAGGACCCCCGCGATCCATCCCACGCGACGTTGCCGACAGGCCATGATCGCCACCTCCCGTCTGCCCGACAGCATAGCAGGCATGCGCCCGGATGAACAGCGATACGACGGAACGCGGAGCTCGCGCCTCGCGGCGCATATCCGGAACCGGGCATATGCGATCCGCTGTTGGAGCCCTGGTCTGCGAGTTCGCAGATCCGGGGCGTCCCGTCGCCTGCATCCCCGCATCCCCGGTGCTGCTTCCGGTGCCCGCGTTCCTTCCCGCGGACGTTCCCGCGTCAGAGCGGGCGGTAGGGGCCGCGGTCCTTGAGGGGCAGGGGTTGGGTGTTCTCGGCGATGCGGGCGAGGAGCCTGGCCTGCATGTCGGCCAGGAGGTCCCGCCGGGCCGGGTCGGCGGCGAGGTCGCGCGTCTCGTGCGGGTCCTCGGCGAGGTCGTACAGCCGCGTGGGCGCGGGGGGCGCGTTCGCCGGGCGGTCGAGGTGGATCCTGCCCAGCTGGCGCGTGTCGGCCGCCGGGTCGCCGGCCATGAGTTTGTAGCGGCCGTCGAAGAGCATGCGGTCGCAGCCCATTTCGGCGTAGACGGTGTCGCGGTGCGTGTCCGTTCGCCCGGCGAGGAGGTCGGCGAGGCTTCGCCCCTGGTCGCGGGGGTGGGGCTGGACGCCGCAGAGGTCGCAGACGGTCCGCCCGAGGTCGATCAGCTCGACGAGCGCGTCGGAGCTTCGCCCGAGCTGCACTCCGGGCCCGGCGATCAGCAGGGGCACGCGGACGACGGGTTGGTGGAAGGTGGTCTTGCCGAACCGCCCGTGGTCGCCGGCGAGCTCGCCGTGGTCGGCGGTGTAGAGGAAGACGGTGTTGTCCATCTCGCCGCGTTCGAGGATGACCTGGAGGATCTTCCCGACGTAGTCGTCGACGTGGGAGATCATCGCGCGGTAGCCCTTCCGCCCGTCGGCGAGCCACGTCGGCGGGTCGTCGTGGTCGATCGGCGCCGGCTCGTCGGCGTCGCCGTAGGCGGCGAGGAAGGCGCCGTTGGGCTCGATCGGCGAGTGGGGCGCGGCGAAGCCCACGTGCAGGAAGAACGGCTTGGGGTCGTTGTAGGCACGGAGCCAGTCCACGGCCCGCCGGCCGATGAAGGCGGTCTCCTGGAGCTCCTCCGCCAGCGGCCAGGGGTGCGGCGTGAAGGCCGGGTCGCCCCCGCGGGCGGGGTCCATGAAGTACCGCCAGTTGTGGTAGAACTCGGTGACCTCGTTGAGCGCGCCGCGGTCCATGAGGAACCGCGAGTAGCCGCAGCGGATGCCCGTCCGCAGCATGCCGTTTCCCGAGACCTCGCAGATCTGGTCCCAGCCGAGGGAGTCCATGAACTCCCGGTGTGCCTTGCCGTGCAGGTCCGAGTCGTAGGCGTGGATCTCCATGTGCGTCTTGCCGATCGCGCACGTGGTGTAGCCGGCCCCGCGGAGGCGGGTGACGAAGGTCTCGGTCCCCGCGGGCAGTTCGTGGAGGTTGGTGAAGCAGCCGGTATTCATGCCGTACCGCCCCGAGGCGATCGCCGCCCGCGAGGGGCTGGACAGCGGGGCGGGGCAGTAGGCGGCGTCGAACCGCGTGCCCGCCGTGGCGAGGCGGTCGAGGTTCGGCGTCCGCGTGCGGCCCCCGTCGGCGTAGCCGAGGAAGTCGCCCCGGTGCTGGTCGGCCATGATGAACACGACGTTCGGTCCGGCCATCGGTTCGTGCGCTCCTTGCTCTGACGCGGCTGGATGCCGAGAATGATACCGCATCGGCGGCGACAATGCGACGCGTACGCCCGGACAGGGCGGGAAAGGACATCGAACCATGAGACGACGCGAGTTTCTCTCGATGATCGGGCGCGGGGTGCTGGCGGGGGCGGCCGGGGCGGTCGGCGCCCGGGCGCTCGGCGCCGCCGACGGCGAGGCCGCCGCCGGCCGACCGCCGAACATCGTGCTGGTGTTCACCGACGACCAGGGCTACCAGGACGTGGGCTGCTTCGGCTCGCCCGACATCCGCACGCCCAACCTCGACCGCCTCGCCCGCAAGGGGATGAAGTTCACGGACTTCTACGTCGCCCAGCCGGTCTGCGGCGCCAGCCGGGCGGCGCTGCTGACCGGCTGCTACCCCAACCGCATCGGCATGCTCGGGGCGCCCAGCCACCGTGCGAGGCACGGCATCGCCGACGGGGAGATGACCCTCGGGGAGGTCTGCAAGAAGGCCGGCTACGCGACGGCGATCTACGGCAAGTGGCACCTCGGGCACCGCAAGTGCTTCCTGCCCACCCGCCACGGCTTCGACGAGTACTACGGGCTGCCGTACTCCAACGACATGTGGCCGTTCCATCCGCAGCGCCCGAACGCCTACCCGCCGCTGCCGCTGATCGAGGGCGAGAAGGTCATCGAGACGAACCCGGACCAGCGGAAGCTCACCACGGACTACAGCGAGCGTGCGGTGGCGTTCATCGAGAAGAACAAGGACCGCCCGTTCTTCGTGTACGTCGCCCACAGCATGCCCCACGTGCCGCTGTTCGTCTCGCAGAAGCGCAAGGGCGTCTCGAAGCGCGGGCTCTACGGCGACGTGATCCAGGAGATCGACTGGGGCGTCGGGCGGATCCTCCAGACGCTGGCCAGGCACGGGCTCGAGGAGAACACGCTGGTGATGTTCACCAGCGACAACGGCCCGTGGTTGAGCTACGGCGACCACGCCGGCTGCGCCCTGCCGCTCCGCGAGGGCAAGGGGACCGTCTGGGAGGGCGGCGTCCGCGAGCCGACGCTGATGCGCTGGCCCGCCCGCATCCCCGCCGGGAAGGTCTGCGCCCAGCCGCTGATGACCATCGACATCGTGCCCACCATCGCCGGGCTGCTCGGCGTCGAGCTGCCGGACCACCCGATCGACGGCAAGGACATCCTGGCGGTCATGGAGGGGCGCCCCGGCGCGAAGAGCCCCCACGAGGCGCTGCTGTTCTACTGGGGCCGCCACCTCCAGGCGATCCGCAGCGGCAAGTGGAAGCTGCACTTCCCGCACGCCTACCGCAGCATGGACGGCCAGGAGCTCGGCTCGGGGGGCAAGCCCGGGCGGTACATCCAGAAGAAGACGCCGCTGGCGCTGTACGACCTGGAGGCGGACATCGGGGAGACGACGAACGTCGCCGACAAGCACCCGGCGGTCGTCGCCCGCCTCGAGGCCCTGGCCGAGAAGGCCCGGGCGGAGCTGGGCGACTCGGCCGGGAAGGTCCGCGGCAAGGGCCTGCGCCCGCCGGGGCGGTGGAAGAAGGGCTGACCGGCGGCCGGTCAGGCGTTTTCGCTGTAGGCCCGCAGGCCGGTGCGGCCTTTGCGGAGGCGGGCGAGCAGCGTGCGGGCGTCTGCGTGCTGGCCTTCGAGCGCGAGGCGCAGGCGGTCGAGTGCGGCCTGGATGTCGCCGAGGCGTCGGCGGACGGGCTGGGCGGCGCCGGGGGGCAGCTCGGCCAGGATGCCGGCGAGGCGGTCCAGCCCGGCGGCGATCCGGTCGACCCGTTCGCCGGCGAGGTCGCCGCCGGCGGCGACCGCCTCGATCAGTTCGGTCTCCAGTTCGCCCAGGCAGCGGGCGGCTTGCTGTGCGGGGGCGGTCATCGCGCGGTCACCGTGTCGGCGGCCAGGCCGGTGCGTTCGGCCTCGACCTGTTCCAGCAGCTCGCGGGCCTCGGCCTTGTCGGGCTCGAGGGCCAGGACGTTGCGCAGGGCGTCGCGGGCGCGGTCCAGCCGCCCGTCGCGCGCGTAGAGGGTGGCCAGGCAGAACAGCACGGAGGTGTCGCCGGGGTGGCGCTCGAGGAACAGTTCGAGGTAGTGGGTGACCTTGGCGAAGGTCCCCATGCGGCAGGAGGTCTGGAAGAGCCCCAGCAGGGCGACGAGGTTGTCGCCGTCGAGCTGGAGGCAGCGGAGGTGCATGTCGAACGCGCCGGCGTCGTCGCCGGCCTGCTGGCGGGCCATGGCCAGCCCGCCGTAGGCCTCGGCGCTGGAGGCGTCGCGGCGGACGGCGTCCCGGAAGGCGGCCTCGGCCTCGTCGGCCCGGCCGAGCTGGAGGGCGATCACGCCCAGCCCGACGTGCGGCTGGGGTGCGTCGGGATACACGGCCGCGGCCTGGCGGTAGCAGTCTCGGGCGGCGTGGACCTCCTCGGCGGCGGCGAGCGTATCGGCCAGCTCCAGGAGGACGTCGAGTCGCTGCCCGGGGTCCTCTCGGCCGGGGTGCGGCGGACGGACGTCACGAACGCTGATCACGGGGTTCCCTTCCTTTGTCTGTGGCGGCGAGGTGTGCCTCGGCCCGGCGGAGCAGGTCGAGCGCCTCGTCGGCGCGGTGGTGCTGTCGCAGCAGCCTGGCGGCCAGCAGGAGCGACCGCGGGGTTGGCCGGTCGCGGTTGACGGCCTCGCAGAGGGCGAGGGCCTCGTCCTCGCCGTGGTCGGCGCGGGCGCCGGCGACGGCGGCGGCCTCGGCCAGCCAGGCGTCGCAGGGGCGCCGGCGGGCGAGGGCGCGGTAGATTTCCGCGGCTTGGCGCCAGCAGCCGTCGGCCTCGAGGTGCCCGGCGCGGCGGATCGCGCGCTCGCGGGGGGCGTCGTCGGCGGGGTCGGCGCGTTCGCCGGCGAGGTCCTCGGCGGTGGGCAGGTCGCGTTCGTCGACGAGCGTCACGGCCAGCGGCTCGGGGACGTGGAGGAAGTCCCCCTGCCGCGCCAGGCGGCGGTGGAGGGCCCACACCGACAGCGGCGCGTCAGCGGGGTCGAACGGCCCGGCGGCGTCGAGGGCCTCCCGGGCGGCCAGCAGGCCCGGGCGGGGGACGTAGGGGCGGCGGCGGAGCGTGGCCCGGTCGAACGGCCGGCTGTCGGGTACGGTGCGGCAGAGGGTCAGCCGCCGGCCTGCGACCCGTCGGGTGACGACGCGCCACGCGTCGGCGTAGGCGGCGAGGCAGTTCCGCGAGCCGCTCAGGGCGGCGACGAGCGTCTCGACGTGGCGGTCGGCCAGCCTGTCGCCCGGGGCGAGAAACGCCACGTACGTCCCGGCCGCCGCGGCGAGCCCCGCGTTCCAGGCCGCGGCGTGCGTCGTGCCCTCGGCAACGGGTGCGGTGCGGAGGCGCCGGTCGCCGACGGCCTGGCGGGTCGCCGCCAGCACCGCCGGCGGGGCGGCCAGGACCGCCTCCACGGCCCGGTGCGTCTGGGCCAGCGCCGAGCGGACCGCCTCGGCGGGCTCCTCGCCGTCTTCGGCGGCGCAGATGACGCTGACGCCGGCCGCCTCGCCGCCTCGGGCGGCCGACCATCGCCGGAGGAAGTCGCCGGTCAGCAGCCCGTCGGGGGCCAGTTCGTCGAACATCGCGCCCGCGTCGGCGGTGCGTCCTTCGGCGAGCAGGGCCTCGGCGAGGTTCTGCCTGGCGGTAACGGCGTCGTCGCCCAGCCTGTCGGCGGCGCGGGCGAGGTGCCTGGCGGCCTCGTCGTACCGGCCGAGCGCGTAGAGCAGGGCCCCGGCGTCGTTGAGGGCCTCGCCGTCGCCGGGATGGGCGAGCAGGTGCTCGCGGAGCAGTTCGAGTGCCTCTTCGTGGCTCCCCGCCCAGGCCAGCTCCAGGGCCCTTCGGCAGGCGTCGTGTTGTCGTCGGTGGTGGGTCATGTTGTCGAACGGTCCATGCCGGCGCGGCGGTCGGGGACCGCGCAGCGTCGCCGCCAGACGAGTGCAAACCCCGTGCCGGAGGCGTTTCGGGGCGGTTTCAGGCGGCACGCGTAAAGATATCGGGCGCGGCGGCGGTCAATTGGGCGACGGGCGGGCTCCCGGTGTCGCGCGACGTGCCGATTCCCCATGCCCCCACACCGGGCCGCTCCCGGAGCCGACGCTTGCGGCAAGCCGGTGTCGGGGGTCTTCCGGTCCTCCGGCATTCCGGGTCCGATCAGAGGTAGTTCATCAGCGAGGTGTTCAGCAGGCGGGCGGTGCTGGCGAGGGTCATCTCGTAGAGCGTCTGCATCCGCGACAGCTCGGAGGCCACCTGCACCAGGTCGGCGTTCTCGATCGCCCCGGCCTGGTCTTCGGCGCTGGCCTGGATGGTCGCCAGGCTCTCGCCGAGGGTGTCCAGCGCCGCCAGGCGCCCGCCGACGGACGTCATTCCCCGCGTGACGTGATCGAGCACCGCCTCGACCCCCTCCAGCGCCCCGGAGAGGCGCTGCATCTGCTCCTCGCGGCTGAGGCCGCCCTCGTTGAGGAGGGCGTCGCGTGCCTCGATCAGGGTGCCGAAGACGTCGAACGTGCCGGGCACGCGGCCGGCGGCGGTGCCCGTCCGCTCGATGCCCGTCGTGTCCAGGTACAGCACGCGGCCGTCGGCGTCGGCGACGGCGAGGTTGGCCGGGCCGTAGTCGTCGATCACCGTGGCCGGGCCGCCGTCGATGCTGGCGTTGGCGTCGGCGCGGACGGTGACCGTCGCCGGCGCGCCGAGGCCCATGTTCAGGGCGGTCACGTCGAAGTGGAGGAAGCCGCCGTCGGGCCCCGCCACGGCCAGGGCGGTCTCCGTGCCCGTGAAGCTGGTCGCCGGCCCGCCGTCGATGGCGATCGTCCGGGCACCGACGTCCACCACCACGCTGAACTCGCCGAGCAGCGTGTCCACCACGCCGGGCTCGCCGCTGACCTGGAGCCCCGAGCCGTCCGGGTCCGCCTGGATGGACGTCCCCGCGTGGGTCAGCTCCAGCGTGAAGTTGCCCCGCACCGTCGACGTGCCCGACCCCGCGGCGGCGCCCGTCGAGCCGGACAGCTCGGGGGGGCGGCGCTGGTTCTCGCCGAAGAATTCCCGGCCGACGATGGCTCCGGGCATCTCGACGCCGGGCGCGACGGGCACGGGCAGCGGCTGCGACGAGCCGGTGTAGGCGACCTCGACGATGCGTCCGTCGTGCTCTTCGGCGGCGAAGGCGGGGGTGTCGTTGGCGGCCCCGGAGAACAGGTGCCTGCCGGCGCGAGCGGTGTTGGCGAGTGCGTAGACCTGGCGGAGGATGGCGTCGATGTCCTCTCCGAGGATGGCGCGGTTCTGGTCGTTGTAGGTGCCGCTGGCGGCCTGCTGGAGCTTCTGGCTGACGTCGGCGAGGTTGCCGGTGACCTCCTCGACCACGCCGTGGGTCAGTTCCAGCGTGCCGGTCACGTCGTCGAGGTTGGACGTGTATTCCGACAGCGCCCGCGCCTGGGCCCGCAGCGTCATGATCCGGTAGGCGTCCGGCGGGTCGTCCGACGCGCGGTTCACCCGCACGCCGCTGGCGGCCTGCTCCTGGAGCTCGCTGAGCCGCCGCGACTGGACCGCCAGCGCCGCCCGCGTGTTGTTGTAGATCGTGCCCCAACTGCTCATGGTTCGCTCCCGCCGCTAGAGGACGTCGATCAGGGTCTGGAGGGTCTGCTGCTGGACCTGCAGCAGCTTCGCCAGGCCGGTGTACATCTGCTCGAACATCATGAGCTTGGCCGCCTCCTCGTTCAGGTCCACGCCGCTGACCTCCTCGCGAAGGTTCTCCAACTGCTGGATGATCTTCTCGTAGCCGTCCCGGCGGGCCTCCCGCAGCGAGACGCTCTGGCCGAGGTTCGTCACGATCAGCCGGAACGCGTCGCTGGTGGACTGCTCGTTCAGCGCCGCCAGGTTCCGCTCGGCCAGGCCCGCCATGCGGCGCGTGGCCGCGTTGTCCACCATCTCCTCGCCGAACGCCGTCGCCAGGCCGCGGGAGTCGCTCAGCAGCGCCGGCGCGACCTGGAGCGTCGCAGCCGTGGTGCCCTGGAAGAACGTGTTCACGCCCGCCTCGGCCAGCAGGCCGGAGGTGTCCGACCACGCCCGCGCCTCGACGGTGAAGCTCTCGCCGTCGACCAGCGTGCCGGCCGCCAGCGCCACCGTCAGCCCGTCGCGGACGTCCAGGCGCTCGCCCGCCGCGTAGCCGGTGCCCACCGCCAGCGTGCGGACCAGCTCGCCGGCGCCGTTGCGGACCTCGACGCCCAGGCCGTCCGTCACGCCGACCTGCCCGTCCCCGACGGCGGTGAAGGTGAACGTCTCGTTCGCCGAGCCCTCGAAGACCCCGTGGGCGGTCGGCCCGGCCGAGCCGGTCCACCCGGCGGCGGAGACCTCCGGGGCGGGCAGGAAGTCGAAGCCCCAGCCGTCGGCGGCCTCGATGACCAGGCTGCCCTCGGCGACGGACGCCGACAGCCCGGCGGGGTTCAGCGCATCCATCGCGGCGGCGACGTCGGCGAGGGTGTCGGTGGCGGGATCGACGGCCACCTGGTGCCGGGTGACGGTCCCGTCCGGCGCGGTCAGGCGGAGGTGGATGGTCCCGGCGGTGACGGTGTCGGACCAGGTGGCGATGGCGTCGTTCTCGTCGACGCTCCGCCAGCCGGTCAGGTGCTCGTGGGGCCCGGTCGCGCCGACGCCCTGGGCGTGGAGGCGGTTGATCTCGCCGGCGACCGCGGTGGCCAGCGTGTCCAGCTCGTCGCCGACGCCGGCGAGCAGCTCGTTGTGCAGCGAGAGCATGGCGCCGAGCTTCCCGCCGCGGTGGTGGCTCTCGCGGATGTTCGTCTGGGCGGGCCCCACGCCGAGGGTGCCCTCGGCGACGCGTTGGACGGCGAGGTCCCGCGCGGTGTTGCCGTTGACCACCGGGGTCTGCCAGACGAGCACGTCGACGATGCCGCTGCCGTCGCGCCGGGGCACGGCCTGGACCTCGGCGAGGGAGGACATGTCGAGGATGGCCTGGTCGCGGCGGTCCATCAGCAGGTTGGCATTGCCGCCTCGGAGCATGACGGTCTGGATCTGCCCGTTGAGCTCGGCGACCTCGTCGGCGAGGTTGTTCAGCTCGCCGGCGAGCAGGCCCGCCTCGGCGGCGGCCTGGTCGCCGAGGGCGGCGACGGAGCGTCCGAGGTGGCTGAAGCCGTCGCCGACGGCCTGCCCGGCCCAGACCGCCTGCTCGCGGAGGGCGTGGCTGGTGGGGTCGGCGGCCAGTTCCCGCAGCGAGCCGAAGAAGGAGTCGAGCACCTCGGTCAGGCCCGCGTCGAGGCTGCCGAAGGCGCTCTGGAGGCTCTTGAGGGCGGCCAGCTCGCGGGAGACCTGGGCGTACTGGGGGTTCTGGTGGCGCATCTCGCGCTCGAGCAGGGAGTCGGCGCTGCGGCGGTAGCCGGTGATCTGGGCCCCGGCGATGGGCACGCCGCGGAGGGCGTCCCCGGCGTAGGGCTCGATCACCGGGTCCTGGCGGTGATAGCCCTCGGTGGCGACGTTCGAGACGTTGGTCCCCACCAGCTCGATCGCCCGCTGGGCCGTCTGCAATCCCGTCAAGGCCGTCGTGAGGTTCATTATCGCTCCGTGTCCACCAGCCCCGCGCCGCTGCGATACCAGCTCGATCCGCCCGCGCCGTAGGTGGTCACCCCGCCGCCGGGCAGCAGCGATTCGAGCAACTGGCGGTTGATCCGCATGCACTCGCTCAGCAGCAGCACGGTCCGCATGTGCTCGTGCTGGAGCGCCTCGGCGAGGTCGATGATCCGCTGCCTCGCCCGCGCGATCCGCTCGCCCTGCTCGCCGGGGAGGTGTTGGGCCAGCCAGCCGAGGCGGAGCTCGTCGGGCTCGATTCCCGCCCGTCCGGCCAGGGCTCGGCGGGCGGAGGCGAGCCTCGCGTCGGTCCGCGCCTGGAGCTGCTGGGCCTGCTCGATCTGCCTGAGCAGGCGCTCGACGGCGCGGTCGTCCTGGTCGACGATCGCCCCCGACAGCGAGCTCAACTGGCTGCGGCGGACGTCCAGCAGGCGCGCCTGCTCGTCCAGCAGGCCCTCCAGGGCGGTCAGTTCGTCCGGGGCCAGGGCCTCCAGGTCGCTCATCGGCGGACCTCCAGGCTCGCGGCGCCCTCGGCCGGGGAGGGCTCGGCGTCGCCGGTGCCGCCGTCGGTCTCGCCGGCGACGCCCATCCGCGACCACTGGTCGTAGATGTCCCGCCAGAGGCCCAGCCCGCCCTTGTCGGCGAGGTCGCGGGCGAGGTAGCTCCAGAACATCCCCTCGGTCTGCTTGGTCGCGGGGCTGTCCAGCAGGCCCGAGTGCAGGACCGTCTCGCCCATGCTGGACAGCATCTTCTCCAGCAGGACGGACTCGAAGTCCTTGGCCGCCTGGCGCAGGGCGGCGTCGTCCCCGGCGGGGCGCGTCGGCGACAGGCGCGGGGCCCCGGCGAGTGCCGAGGCGTTCTCGGCCGACGTCGCCGGCGGGATGGGCAGGTTCGCGTCGCTCACGGCGGCGGGCTCCTTACATGATCTTCAGCTCGGCCTGGAGGGCGCCGGCCTGCTTGAGGGCCTCGAAGATCGAGATCAGGTCGCGCGGGGTCAGGCCCATCGCGTTCAGCGCGCGGGCCATCTCCGAGACGCTCACGGTCTTGTTCACCACGTTCAGCGTGCCCTTCTCCTCCATCGCCTTGATCTTGGTCTCGCGGAGCTTCTCGGTGGAGCCGCCGCGGCTGAAGGGCGTCGGCTGGCTGGCCGTCTCCCGCTCCTCGGTCACGATCGAGAGGTTGCCGTGCGAGATCGCCACCTTCGAGATGCCGACGTTCTCTCCGACGATCACCGTGCCCGTCCGCTCGTTGATGATGACCACCGCCGGGGCGTCGCTGACGACCTCCAGCGAGCCGATCCGGTCGATGAACGCCGCGAGGGTCTTCTCCGTGACGCCGGCGGGCAATCGGACCCGGACCGTGCCGGCATCGACCGCGTGGGCGGCGCCGCGGACGACCGTGTTGACCTCCCCGGCGATGCGGTGGGCCGTCGTGTAGTCGGGGTTGCGCAGCAGCAGGGCGATCTCGCCCTGCTCGATCACCTCGGCGAGCTCCTCCCGCTCGACCGTGGCCCCCGCGACGATCCGCCCGACCGTCGGGTGGTTCTTGACGATCGAGGCCTTCTCGCCCGAGGCCGAGAAGCTCCCCGTCGAGACGGCGCCCTGGGCGACGGCATAGACCTCGCCGTCGGCACCGACCAGCTCGGTCATCAGCAGCTTGCCCCCCTGGAGGCTGCTCGCCGAGCCGATCGTCGAGACCGTCACGTCGATCCGGCTGCCGCGCCGGGCGAACGGCGGCAGCTCGGTCGTCACGATCACCGACGCGATGTTCTTGCTGGTCAGGTCGTCCGGCGTCAGGCGCAGGCCCTTGCGGCGGAGCAGGTTCGTCAGCGCCCGCCGGCTGGCGGGGGAATTGTCCCCCGTGCCGTTGAGCCCCACCACCAGCCCGTAGCCCCACAGCGGGTTGCTCCGCATCCCGCGGAGGTCGACGATGTCCTTGATCCGCTCGCCCCGCGTCGGCGCGGCGGCGGCCAGGGCGAGGGCGGCTGCCAGGAGTATCCTGCGTGTCATGTCCGCGTCTCCGCTACTCGGGGTTCAGGGCGTTGAGGATCTGCGCCAGCCAGCCCGGCTTGGTGAACTTGCTCTCCCGCCCGACGGCCTTGTAGACGAGCTTGAACTCGGCGACCTTCTTGCTGCTGACCGTGTTGTCGAAGGCGACGTCGCTGGGGCGGATGATCCCGCTGGCCTGGACGACCTGGTTGTCGCCGTCGACCTCCCGCTCCCGCTTGCCCACGACGACGAGGTTGCCGTTGGGCAGCACGTCCTCGACGGTCACGGTGAAGCGGTCGGTGACCTTCCGGTCGCTGTCCAGCGTGGCCTTGCCGTCGAACTTGTTGCCCGCCTCGTGCGAGACGTCCACGTTGGGCAGCTTCCAGATCCGCCCTTCCAGCCAACTGACCATGTTGCCCAGGTCCACCGAGCCGGAGGCCTCGGCGCTGCGGGAGTTGCTCTTGTCCAGCGAGCGGGTCGTCTCGTTCTCGATCTTGCTCTCTTCCTCGATGACGATCGTCACCGAGTCGCCGACGCCCTTGGCGGTGTCGTCGGCGTAGACCTGCCGGGTGCGGCGCTTGCCCTTGGCCCAGATGGACCCGGCCGGCGCGGCGGCGGGGGCGGCCAGCAGGGCGCCCGCGGCGGCGAGGACGAGGGCATGTCGGCGGAGCGTGGGTGCGTTCATGGTTACCTCCGGAAGACCGGCTCGACCGAGCCGTCCATGGCCACGCGGGCGGTGACGACCCGCTGGGAATCGACGTTTCGTACCTTGATGAGCTCGCCGGCGCGCCCGTCTTCGAGGGCCTGCCCGACGCAGGTGACCACGAAGCCGGCGCCGCGGACCCGCATGCGGACCATCTGCCTGCGCCGCACGCTGACGGCGGCGGCGGTGACCGCCGAGGCGGTGTGCCCGTCGCGGACGGTCTCGCCGGCCTTGATCTTCCGGGCGGCGATCCGCCCGAACGGCGGCTGGAAGGCCTTGCCCGCCGGGCGGCTCGCCATCTCGGTGCGGACGCGGACGTTGGACGGCGTGAGGGCCTGCCCGGGCTCGATGTCGCGTGCGGCGACGGCGCGGGGAACGCGGTAGCGGCGGCGGAAGAGCACCTCGCGGAGGGCCATCTGGCGCTTGCCGCGATGGAGCGTGACCGCCACGCGGACGTGCCCGGCGGGGGGGGCGTCGTCGAGGCGGCAGCGGAAGCTCGGTGCCTCGGTCCCGGCCAGGACGACCTCGTCGGGCGGGCGGACGGCCTCGAGCACCGTGCCGTCGCTGTTGGCGTCGCGGTCGGCGAGGAACGCCTCGGCGCGGGCGAGGATGGTCTCGGCGTCGACGACCGTCTCCCGCCGCGTGACGGTCGCCTTGGGCGCGCCGGCGATGCGGACGCCCTTGCCGCCGATCCCCTCGGCCGCCAGGCGGGAGAGGATGGTCTTGCGGTCGATGGTCAGGCGCTCCTTGGGCCATGGCGCCCGGCCGAGGGAGAGCTTGCGGGCCCGGCCTTCGAGGTCGGAGCTGTCGCAGAGGACGACGGCGACCTCGCCGAGGGCGAGGTCCTCGCCGCTGACGGCGACGGTCCGCGGCAGGTAGACGTGGAGCTGCGGCGCGCGCGGCGGCGCGGGCTGGGCCGGGGGCGCGGCGGCCAGGACGGCGGTCAGCACGATGTTCATCGGGGCCAAGGGGAACTCCTTTCAGCCTCGCGACCGGGGGTCAGGTCACCAGGCGGTTGGCCGTGTTCAGCATGTCGTCCCCCGCCTTGATCGCGCGGGAGTTGATCTCGTAGGCCCGCTGGGCCTTGATGAGGTTCACCAGCTCGGTGACCATCTGCACGTTCGACCGCTCCAGGAAGCCCTGCTCCAGCCCGCCGAAGCCGTCGATGCCCGCCGTGCCGCTGATCGGCGCGCCGCTGGCGGCCGTCTCGTTGACCAGGTTGTCGCCCTCGCTGCGCAGCCCGGCGGGGTTGGGGAAGCGGACGAGCGTGAGCTGGCCGATCGTCGAGACCGTGCCGTCGGCGTTGTGGCTGGTGATCGTCCCGTCGTTTCCGATGCCGATCCCGACGGCCTCCTGGGGGATGGTCAGCCCGCCGCCGACGAGGTAGCCCTGGGCGTTGACGAGCTGTCGGCTGGCGTTGATCTGGAACGAGCCGTCCCGCGTGTAGCGGGTCGAGCCGTCGGGCATGGTGACCTCGAAGAACCCGTCGCCGCCGATGGCGACGTCCAGGTCCCGCCCGGTGGCCTCCAGCTCGCCGCCGGTGAAGACCTTCGTCGTCGCCGCGGGGCGTACGCCGCTGCCGATCTCGAAGCCCGTCGGGGCCACGATGCCCGCGGCGCTCTCGCGCCCGGCCTCGGACATCTTCAAGTACATCAGGTCCTGGAAGTCCACCTGGCTGCGCTTGAAGCCGGTCGTGTTGATGTTGGCGAGGTTGTTGGCGATGACGTCCACGATCATCTGCTGGCCCGCCATGCCTGTCGCCGCCGTGGAAAACGCTCGTAGCATCGTCCGCTTCTCCGATCGATTCAGGTGCTCACGACACGCAGAAGGTTCTGCGTCTTCTCGTCCTGCATCCGTACGCTCTTGAGGTTCGCCTCGTACAGCCGGGATACCGTGATCAGCGAGACCAGCTCCTCGACCACCGAGACGTTCGAGGACTCCACGTAGCCCTGGTGGACGCGCGGGTCCTCGACGTCCTCCGGGCGGCTGGCGCTGGGGGCGCTGTAGCAGCCGCCCCCGGTCGGGTGCAGCACGCCGGGGTTGGCAAACGTGACCACCCGCAGCCTGCCCAGCGACCTGCCCCCCGCCTGGACCGTGCCGTCCCGCGAGATCGACACGTCCGCCGTGCTCACCGTCCGCGGGATGGTGATCGGCCCGTTCTGTCCGGCGACCAGCCTCCCGGCCGGGTCGACCAGTTGGCCCTCGGCGTCGGCGCGGAACTTGCCCCCCCGCGTGTAGAGCATGCCCTGGGGTGTCTCGAGGGCGAAGAAGCCCTCGCCCTCGATGGCCAGGTCGAGCGTGCGCCCGGTGGCGTTCAGGGCCGCGGGGGTGAAGTCCACGGCGCTGCGCGTGGCGATGCTGCTGTCGACCTCGGTCGCGCCGCCCTCGTCGGCGTAGGCGTTGTCCATCAGTTGCTCGAAGCTCGTTCGCTTTCGCTTGTAGGCCGGGGTGTTGGCGTTGGCGAGGTTGTTGGTGATCGTGCGGTATTCGCGCGTCAGGGCCTCCATGCAGGAGGTGATCGCCTTGGTGGTGGCCATGGTTCAGCCTTCCTTGCCCGCCGGGGCCTGCTCGTCCCGCCAGGCCGGCGCCGCCGGCGCCGTCGGCGCCGGGGCCGCGCCGCGGCGGGCGGCGTGGTTCGTTTCCTGTGTCAGCTTGGCCAACTCCTCGCCGGTCAGGCCCGTCAGCTCGACGACGAGCCTGGGCTCGGCGCCCTCGCGCCGCTCGACCCGCCGGACCGTGCCGACGCCCTCGACGGCGTCGTCGCCCCCGAAGCGGAGCATCACCAGCACCCGCTGGCCGGCGGGCGAAGCCAGGTCGGCCTCGACCTTCAGCCCCGGCCCGGCGATCTCGACCAGCTCGCCCTCGACGAACTCCTTCGCCGCCGGGCGGGCGCCGGACGTGCGGAACGGGAACGCCGCCACCTCCGCCGGCGCGCTGGTCCCCACGCGGGGGAAGCGCCGGCGATTGACGAACCGCGGGCGCGAGCCGTCCCCCAGGCGGACCTCGCCGCCCTCGCTGGAGATCACCGGCGTGTCGAACTCCCACATCGCCCCGTCGCGGACGCAGCGGACCAGCCAGGTCTCCCCCGGGGGGAAGGGGCCCTCGGCGGGCGTGTGGACGACCATCTCCCCGTCGCCGGCCGAGGCCACGTGCACCTCGAACCCCCCCGGCCGGCCGCGGTGGACGACCGACAGCCGGTCGCCGGCGGCGATCCGCGGCGGGGCGGGCAGGTCCGCGTGTCCGCCGGCGGGGGCGCCCGGCGCGTCGCCGTCGGCCGCCTCGGCGCCGGGCTCGGCGAAGCCGAGCTTCGCCCGCAGCGACGCGACGAGCCGGAGGACCTCCTCGCGGCGGTCGGCGCCCATGCCGGCGAAGCGGCTGGTGCGGGTCATCGCGCCCACGCCGTGCTCGAAGGTGTGGTCCGTGGTGAACAGCGTGGCGGTGTTCCGCAGCCTGGCGGCCTTGACGACCGCCGAGAGGACGTACTGCTCGGCCCGGGTCAGCTCCAGCCGGGCCGCCTGCTCGGCCACGGCCGCACGCTGGGAGGCCTCCATCCGCCACCGGCGGATCAGCAGCCAGGCCAGGGCCCCCAGGGCGATCGCCAGGACGATCAGCAGCAGGAACAGCCCGAGCGACCCGCTGGAGCCGGCGCGGGAAACCCACGACCTCGCCGCGCCGAGTCGTTCGACGGCGTTGAGCGACGGTCCGGCCATCGGCTGGGCGATGCCGGCCAGGATGTCGATCGCGTGGGTCAAGCCGTTCCCGTCGGGTCAGCGGATGAGGTTGGTCAGCTCGCGGAGCATCTCGTTGCTGACGGTGATGGTCCGCGCGTTGGCCTGGAAGCCGTTCTGTGCCTGGATGAGGCTGACGAACTCGTTGGCGACGTCGACGTTGGACTTTTCGAGCGTTCGGCCGTGGACGGCCCCGGCCCCGCCGGCGAGGGCCTGGGTGAGGATCGGGTCGCCGGAGTTGCTGCTGGCGGCGTAGTAGTTGCCGCCGAGTGCCATCAGGGCCTCGGGGTTCTGGAACGTGGCGAGCTTGAGTGCGGCGATGTTCTTGCGGATGCCGTTGCTGAACCCGCCGACGAGGATGCCCTCGTTGGTGACGGTGAGGCTGGACAGCCAGCCGGAGGCGTAGCCGTCCTGGCCGCTGGGCGCGGCGGTGGAGGTCCCGCCGACCTGGCTGAGCCCGTCCATCTCGCCGACCGTGCCGAAGTCCATGTCGATCCGCGTCGAGGAGCCTGGGTCGTGGGCGTAGGAGACCTGGAAGTTCGCCAGCGTCGGGTCGTCCATCCCCCCGTAGGTGCCGTCGGCGAGGAACTTGATGCCCTCGATCCGCCGCTTGGTGACGTCCACGTCCCCGGAGATCGACGTGAGCACCAGGTCCCACTCGTTGACGCCCTCGCTCTTGACGAACGTCGCCGAGACCGTGTGCGCCACGCCCTGGCTGTCGAAGACCTCCACGTTCGTCTTGCGGGCGGATTCGCCGCCGGCCTCCTCGAGCTCGAAGAAGCTCGGCAGGGTCAACGCGCCCGTCGAGCCGGCGCTCATGGCGATGTCCACGTCCGTCTGGCTGTAGCCGCTCTCGAGGTCCGTCAGGAAGATCTCCCCGTTGCTCATCGACGAGCCCGACCATTTCTCGGTCGGGTCGGCGGGGTTCGCGTACGAGCTGTCCAGGAAGTCCAGCAGTTGCTGGATGGTCTTCGTGCGCCGCCCGCCCATGCCGTCGTCCTCGAACAGCTCGAACGTCTCGGAGACCGCGCTGCCGTCGCGTCGCGTGCCGGTGATCTCCAACTCGTCGCCGTCGACGAGCGTGCTGCCGCCCTCGACGAGGTCGGCGAACCGCGTGGCCGCCGAGGCGCCCGCGCCGCTGGCGATGGACCATTCCATCCCCATGCGCAGGCGGTTCTTCGTCGCGCGGCCCTCGTCGGCGCTGAGGTTGCCGTTGAAGCGGATCTCGCTGGTCCCCTTGGCCGGCAGGGCCTGGTCGTAGGGGATCCGCAGGTCGGCGCTGCTGGCGGACTGGAAGCCCTCGTCGACGCCTTCGGAGCCGATCCGCTGGGCGCGGTAGCCCGTGGCGGGGTCGACGAGGTAGTAGTCGGCGTCGACGGCCATGCCGCCCACGCGGGAGTAGACGTCGCTCTCGCCGTCGTTGAAGACGAAGTACCCCCCGCCCTCGATGGCCATGTCCAGCGGCTTGCCCGTCGTCAGCAGGCTGCCCTGGGTCATGTCCCGGTCGACGCTCGCCAGCGACACGCCGCTGCCGATCTGCTGGGGGTTCGTGCCGCCCAGGTTGCTCGTCGGCTGCGACGCGTCCTGGAGCGTCTCGCTGAGCAGGTCCGCGAATCGCACGCGGCTGGCCTTGTAGGCGGTGGTGTTCACGTTGGCCAGGTTGTTGCCCGCCACGTCGATCATGCGCTGATGGGCCTTCATGCCCGAAACGCCAGCTAGCATTGGGTCCGGCATCTTGCGTTCCTTTCATCATGCCCCGGCGGTCGCCCGGGCAGGTCTTCTCCGGTCCGGTCAGTTCCGAATCGACGTCACGGCGTCCAGCGGGACGTCGTCGGCCCCGATCGACAGGCGGACATCCGTGTCGTACACGTTTACCTCGTCCACTCGCCCGACGAGCACGTTGTCCGTGTCGCCGGCGACGTACTCCACTTCCTTGCCGATCAGCGCCGCCGCCTGGGTACGCTGCTGGGAGGCCAGCACCTCCTGGAACGTCCCGTTCATGTGCTCCAGTTGCTCCAGGCTGGAAAGCTGCGCCAACTGGGTGGCCATCTGGTTGTTGTCCAGCGGCTCCATGGGGTTCTGGTTCTGAAGCTGCGTGACCAGCAACTTCATGAAGTCCGCCTGAATGCTCTGGGCCGAAGCCCCTACACTCGTGCTCACGGTTGGTCTCCTACATCCAGACGTTGATCGATTCGTCGGCGACGCGTTCGGCCGGGGCCGCGGACTCCTCGCCCTCGGTCGGGGCGTAGCGCCCCTCGGCCGAGCCGCCCTCGTCGTTGCCCCCGTTGTCGGACAGGTCCCGCGACGCGGTCCCCTGCCCGTCGGCGGCGCCCTGCCCGCCGGTGTTGTTGTTGAGGTTCTGGCCCCCCGGGTCGCTGAGCTGGAAGTCCAGGCGGCGGACATCGACGCCGCCGTCGGCAAGCCGGCCGATCAGCGTCGCCGCCTCGCGCTGGAGGTCCTCCAGCGCGCGGGCGTTCTCGACCTCGACGACGCCGCGAACGGCCTGGCCGTCGGCGCGAAGCGTCATCCGCACGTGCCCGAGCTCCGGCGGGTCCAGCCGCACCGTGACCTGCTCGCCCACCCGCGGGGCCGCCACGCGCACGGCGTCGGCGACCTGGTCGGCCGGGGCCGACGGGCGAGACGGCGCCGGCGGGGGCGCCCCCTCGGCCGCGCGGGCCGGGGCCGTCGCCGCGGCGTCGGCCGCCGAAGCGGACTCCACCGCCGAAGGCGCCGTTCCGGCCCCCGGCTGGGGCGCCGCGCTGCCATCGGCGGACGGGCCGGGCGCGCCGGCAGTCACGTCGATCTGCGCCTCGCCCGCGCGGTCCGCCAGGGCTCCGGCGTCCCGCATTCGCCCGGGCGAGGCGGCGCCGGCGGTCTCGCCGGCGGCGCTGGCGGCCGTCGTGACCGTGGTCGCCCGTACCCCGTCCGGGGTTCGGACCGCCTCGGCGGCGTCCGGCTCGGCGCCCCGGGCGGGGTTCGTGCCCCGCCCGTCGGTCGCGTCCTTCTGTGCCGCAGCCGCGACGTCGATCACGGGGCCCCGACTCCGTTGCGCGTGGGCCGCCGGATCGACGTCGGGCGCGTGCGGGCGGACATCCGCATCAGGCTGCGGCGGGGTTGTCTGGGTCGGCTGTGCCTGCTCGGCCCGGCCGGCGTGGCCGGGCGCGGCCGCCGCGGGCGACTGCGTGCCCGCGGGCTTCGCGACGGCGGCGTCGGCAGCCTCGGCCGGGGCGGCTTTCGCCGCGACGGGCGACGCGATCGGCCCGTGGGGGCCCGGCGCGGCGGGGTGAGCCTCCTGGCCGGCACCGGCACCGACGGCTCTCGCAACCGGCGTGGCGGTCTTGCCGCCGGTCTGGGCCGCCGCGCTCGCCTCGGTGTCGGTGCCGGCTGCGCTCTCCGCGGCCGCAAGGCGCTCCATCAGGGCCGCGAAGGGGCTTCGCGTCGCGCCGGAGGCCTCCCGCGCGGCGGTCTCCGTGCCGCCGGCGGGAGTGGATTCGTTGCTCTTGCCGCTGTCGACGCCGCCTGGGCGGGCGTCCCGCGAGGGCGCCTCGGCCGGCTCGTTCCGCGGGCGGGCGGCGTCGGGCGCGTCGGGGCGCTCCGCGGCCGCGGCCTCGTGGGCGGACGGCTCGTCCTTCTTGCGCGCGGGGCGCGAAGGCGGCTCGTGCGTCTCGGCCGCGCGGTGGGCCCGGTCGGGCTCGTGCGCGCTGCGTGGAGACGGGGAGGCCTTTGCCTGGCGCCCGGCGGGGGCGACGTTCGGCAGGAGGCGGTCAAGTCCTGTCATGGGCACGTTGGTCATGCTTGTCTTCCTGCTCCGATCCCGGGCCGGACTCCCTACAATCCTCGTGCCAGAAACCGGGAGGCGACGTTGACTTTTCTCGTAACCCGTGTATTTTCAAGTACCAGCAAAAACAGATGGCACGATCCGGCGTGGGCGGGGCGCGCCCGGAAACCGCGCGCAGCGGAAGAAACCTCCTGTCGAAGCGGAGGGATCTTCCGTTGCGGGGGTCCGGGATCGCCCCATGCTCCGGCCGGGATAGAGACGTATTCCGAGTTCTCCGGGAATTGTTGCAGGAATTCGTCCGGTCGCGCCGACAAGACAACCAATGCCGCATGCCGGAAGCGGCCCGCAACCGGCGTGGCGGCTCGATATCGACGACTCGGAACGGAATCCTGGGTCAGCCATGAATCGAAGGCAGGGACGACAAGACACGTCACGCTGGTCGGACGGGCGCCGTCCGCCCGGCGCCCTCCGGGCGGGTGCCCATCTCGCGCCGCCCGCGTTGTTCCCCCGATGCCGAAGCGACCGATCCATCGCATCCGTATGAGGCGAGAGGATGCCCAACGGCAAACAAAACCTGCTTGAGGCCGGTGTTCTCGTCGGGCAGGGCCCCGAGGCCGATGCCGTCGCCGAGCACCTCGCCGCCCTCTGCCCGGGCGTGCGAAGAGTCCCATGCCCCGCCGACGTCCGGCGGGATGCGGACCTGGCCTCGGCGGAGCTGCTGCTGATCCTCGACGACGTGCCCCACGACGAGACCCTGGCGCTGCTGGGCGAGCTGGCTTCGGCCCCGGCCCGGCCGCGGACGGTCGTCGCCGCCGCGGGCGCCTCGGCCGGCGAGGCCGTCGAGCTCATGAAGGCCGGGGCCTGCGACGTCATCACGCAGCCGCTGTCGGCGGACGTTCTCGGGCGCCTGGCCGAGGGGATCGCCGAAGACATCGACCGTGTCGGCGGCAAGCTGGAGCGCTTCTTCTGTGAGGACGCCCCGCCCGGTGTGGCGATGGTCGGGCGGAGCGACGGCGCCGCCGAGACGCTCCGGATGCTCCGCCTCGTGGCCGAAAGCCGGTGCAACCCCGTCCTGGTCACCGGCGAGACGGGCACGGGCAAGGAGCTCGCCGCCCGCGCCGTCCACGCCTGGCGATGCGGCGACCCGGAGAAGTTCGTGGCCGTCAACTGCGCGGCCCTGACGGCGAACCTGCTGGAGAGCGAGCTGTTCGGTCACGTTCGCGGCGCCTTCACGGGCGCCGACCGGGACAAGACGGGGCTGCTGGAGCTGGCGGGGACGGGGACGATCTTCCTCGACGAGATCAGCGAGATGGCCCCGGACCTCCAGGCCAAGCTGCTCCGCGTGCTCCAGGAGCGGACGTTCCGGAAGGTCGGCGGGACGACGGACCTGCCCTGCGAGGCGACCGTCGTGGCTTCCAGCAACCGCGATCTGCCCGCCGAAGTCCGCGCGGGACGGTTCCGCAAGGACCTCTACTACCGCCTGGCGGTCTTTCCCGTCGCCCTCCAGCCGCTTCGCGCCGCCCGCCGCCGCGAGGACGTGCCCCTGCTGGCCGAATACTTCCTCGCCACCTCCGACATCCGACGGGGCCCCCGCGCCACCGACCTGACCGCCGGGGCGCGCCGGAAACTGCTCGCCCACGACTGGCCCGGCAACGTCCGCGAGCTGCGCAACGTCATCGATCGGGCGCTGATCCTGGCCGGCGGCGAGAAGATCGAGGCCGAGCACGTCGCCTTCGATCTCGGCGCGGCGGTCGCCGACGAGCCGGCCCCGCCGTCATCGCCCCCGGCCGACACGCCCGCCACGCCGCCCTGCGAGGAGCCGGCCCCCCGCCGGCCCCGCAAGGACTTTTCCCTGGAGACCGCCGAGCGGGAGTTCATCCTCCGGGCCCTCAAGGAGACGGGCTGGCAGCGGACGCGGGCGGCGGCGTTGCTGGGAATCACCCGGGCGACGTTGCACGCCAAGCTCAAGCGGTACGACATCCAGCCGCCGGAGGCGGGGAAGAAGCTCAACGCCTTCACCGGGCGTCGGGAGTCGCAGCCGCTCGCCGAGGCCCCGGCGTAAAGAATCCAGACACCCGGGGGCGAAGAATCCATACGCCGCCCGACGGTCCCCCCGCCATTGGCCGCGAGACCTTTCGCCTTTCTCATCCCCATCCGCGGCGCGCTCCGGCGGATTCACGAGGGGTTTGTTACTCTAAGACTATTTTGCAGATAGTCTTACACGTGCGGACTTCCCGCGTGCCCTCCACTCGCCGCGGGACGGCCCGCGGGAGCGGGAGGCCGATGGCACGGCGGTTGCACAAGGCAGGGCGCATTGCATTGCGCCCGGTCCGGGCCCGCTGTGCTGCGCACGAGAGTCGTCCGCGGCCAGCCGGTTGCGGTCGCGGCCGCGGCGAGACGAGAACATGGCCGAAGAGACCCCACAACCCGAAGCCCCGAAGGAAGGCGAGACGCAGAAACGCTCCTCCCTGCTGGAGCGGATTCAGCAGGAGGTCGAGCGCCAGCGGTCGGCCATCAAGGACACCCCCGGCGAGGGCGGCGGGAAGGACGCCTCGCCCAAGCCGAAGGCGAAACCCAAGGCCTCCCCGGCCGTCGACCCCGCGGGGGTGAGCCTCCAGGATGTCATCGCCAAGAAGCGGGCGAAGATCAAGGGCCGCCTCGACGGCGAGAAGGAGGCCCGGAAGCCCAAGCAGGACGCCGCCTCCGAGGCCGCCGAGGCGCCGTCCGCCGAGCAGCCCGCCGCCCCGGCCGGCGGGGCCGCATCCATCGCGGCCGCCATTGCGGGGGCGGGCACGCCGATCGGCTCGGGCGCGTCGAAGCCTCAGGCTGGCGGCGAGGGCGCCCCAGCCGCCTCGGCGCCCGGCGCGGCCCCGGCAGCAAGTGAGGCCGCCGCGGCGAGCCGGGCGCCCGTTCCGGCGGGGGCAGCCCCCGCGGCGGCGCCGTCGAGGCCCGGTCTCGTCCACGCGATGCTCATTCTCAACACGTTCCTCGTGGCCCTCGTCGGCGGGGCGGTGGTGTACGTCATCACCCACCGCGAGGGCCCCGACACTGCCGACGCGGCGATGGAGGTCGTTGCCCTCGCCCGCCGGGAGATGAGCCGGCAGGTCGGCGAGCCCCCCTCGGTGCCGCCCCCGCCGCCCCCGGCCAGCCGGCCCGCGGACGCCAACGCCGACGGCGGGGACGTCGTCGGCGCCGCCGTCGGCGCGCCCACGTGGGCCGCCGCCGAGGCCGCCCGCGCCAAGGGCGATCACGAGGAGGCCCTCAAACGCTACAGCCGCCTGCTGCTGGCCAGCCGCCGCGTGCCCTCCGAGGCCCTGGCCTCGGAGTTCTTCCAGTACCGCATCGCCGAAGGCCTCTGGGTGCTGGGGCGGACCGGCGAGGCCCTGAGGATCTTCTCCGCACTCCAGCGCGCCGCCTCGCCCATCGTCCGGGCCTGCACCTGCGCCGCCCTCGCCCGCATCGAGGCCGCCGACGAGAAACGCCTTCGCGCACGCATGCTGAGCTACCGGGCCCTGGCGGCTGTGCGGGCCGGCGAGTTCGGGCGCGGGGTCGAGGCCGACTGCGACTACCTCGCCGCCCGCACCCTCACCGAGAAGGTCCGCACGTACCACGCGCCCGAGCCCGTCGTGCCCTGGTCCCGCCTGGCGCTGACCGATCCGTTCGCCGGGCAGGAAGAGCACCGCATTCGCCGCATGCTCGCCTCCGGCGCCGGCCCGACGAACCGCCGGCGGCTGGTCCGCATCGAGAAGGGCGAGAACGGGTGGCGGGTCTCCTGCGCCAAGGCCGCCCTGGAAGACATGCTGAACCTCCTGGCCGGGAAGGTCGGCAAGGACCTCGACTGGGGCGGCGTACCCGAGGTCGCCCGGCGCCGCACCGTGGACTTCGCCCTCCGCGACGTCTCCGAGCAGCGGGCATTCGAGATCGCCTGCGGCATGGCGGGGCTGATGGCGCGGTTCACCTGGCAGAAGGTCACGATCGTCGATCCCCAGGCCGTCGCGTCGCTGGACGAGAAGCGCCAACTGCTCACCGACGAGTCCGTCCAGTGCTGGCGGCGTTTCGCCCTGCGCCACGACGGGGACGGGCGGCTGGGCGAGGGGCACTTCGCTTTGGCGACCCTCTACGAATGGTCCGGCGACACCGTCGGGGCGATGAAGCAGTACCAGGTGATCGGGCGGCGGCACCACGAGGAGCGCGCCCTGGCGCCCAAGGCGCTGATGCGGTCGGCGGAGCTGCGCGTCGGCCTGCGGGACTTTGCCGGCGCCGAGACCGACCTGCGCGACCTGCTGGACCTCTTCCCGCACTACCCCCGTACCGACGAAGTCTACCTGACCATCGGGCAGGTCAACATGCAGGGCGGGCGGTTCCAGCAGGCCCTGGACGCTTTCAGCAAGGTCCACGCGCTCCACGGCGACCGCGACGTCCGCCGGACCGCCTGCCTGGACGCCGGCGACTGCTGCTACCGCCGGGGGGCGTTCGGCGACGCCGCCGAGTGGATCACCCGCTACCTCGTCGAGAGCAAGGGGCGGGAGGATACCGACTGGGTCCGTGCCTTCACGCTGCTGGGCCGCTGCGAGGCCGCCCGCGGGCACCGCACGGTGGCGATCGAGTCCTTCCGCCGGGCGCTCGCCGCACAGCCCGAGCAGAAGGACTTCGTCGAGATCCACCTCGCCCTCGCCGAGACCCGGGTCGCCGGCGAGGATTTCCTCGCCGCCCTCGAGACACTCAACGCCCTCGAGAAGGACCGCCTGACCGAACCGCAGACCTTCGCCTGGCTGGTGCAGGCCGGCAGGGTCTACCGCGCCATGGGCCTGCCCGACCGGGGGCGGAGGCTCATCCGCGAGTGGGGCCAGGCCATCGGCGACCCCACGCTGCGGGCGCGGCTGGCCGTCGAGCGTGCCCGCTGCCTCCGCGAGGCCGGCGAGCCCCGGGAGGCCCGGCTGGCACTGGTCGAGGCGATCGCCCGGCTCAAGGGGGGGCGCCAGGGGTGGCAGGCCTCCCTGGAGCTTGCCGAGGTCTGCATGGAGCTCGGCGATCCGGAGCAGGCGGCCGTCGTCGCCGAGGAAGTCCTCCGCACCGAGGCCCCCAAGGACCTGCGGGCCCGCGCGCTGGACCTGATCAGCCGGGCCCATCTCCAGCGCAAGGAGTTCGCCCGCGCCGCCACCACGATTCGCCGGCTCGGCGAGACCGCCGGACAGGACGCCCCCGGCGCCGCCAGGGAGGGGACGCCATGACGCCACGCACGCAACCACTCGCAGCCGCCATCCTCGCCCTCGCCGCCGGCGCCGGTGCGCCCCGACCGGTCGAGGCGGCCCCCACGACCGCTCCGGCCGACGCCAACGCCGCCGAGCTGCACCCCCGGCTCCCGGCCGACGCCAACGCCGCCGAGCTGCACCCCCGGCTCCCGGCCGACGCCAACGCCGCCGAGCTGCACCCCCGGCTCCCGGCCGACGCCAATGCCGCCGGTGCCGCGGGAACCGCCGAAGCCGCCCTCGCCGCGCCCGCCGACGCCAACGACGCGGCGCCGACGACCAGGCCCGTCGGCTCGGTGCGGCCGAGCATGCACAAGCTCTGGCGCGAGAGCCTTCGCCCGCCGGAGACGGCGAAGTCCGCCAGGCTCCGCCGCACCATCGAAGAACTGCGGGGGATCGAGGTCTTCCCCCTGCCGCGGGGCAAGTCCCCGCTGGCGGCCACCGCGGACCTGGACCGCCCGGCGGCCACCCAGCCGGCGGCCACCCAGCCGGCGGCCACGCGTCCGGCGGCGACGCAGCCGGCGGGCGGGCCGGCTGAGCCCACCCGCACGCTGCCGAAGGACGTCGTCGAGCGGCTGGCCCGGAGCAAGGCGAAGGACCCGGCCGGGGCGATCCGCCTGGCCGACGCACTCTACCGCACGGGCTACCTGTCGGCGGCGTTCGGGCTCTACGAGCGGGCGATGGCCGCAACCGACGCCGCCGAGCCCCGCGCCTGGGCGCTGTACCAGATGGCCAACTGCCGCCGCACGGCCGACCCGGCCGCGGCGGAGGCGCTGTACCGCCGCGTGGCCGGGGAGTACCCCGAGTCTGCCTGGGGCGCCCTGTCGGCGATCGAGGGCAAGCTGCTGGCGTGGCGGCGGGTCAACCGCCCCGAGGCACTGCTGGAGAGTATCGAAACCGTCGGGCCGACAACGGCCCCGGCCCGGGGGGAGCCGGAGACCGCCGCTTCGCGCCCCGCTGGAGCCCCCGAGGCGACCACGAACCGATGAGCCGAGCCGAGACACCATACCGGAACGTATTGATCGCGATGGCCCCTCCGCCGGAGAAGCGGCGGACGCTGGAGGTGCTCGCCCGCCACGAGCTGCGCGGGCGGATCGCCTGCGACGCCGACGAGGCCCGCGACCTGCTGGCCGAGGGCGACTGGGACCTGGTCCTGCTGGACCTCGACGCCCGGCCCGACGCCGCCCTGGCCCTGCTGGGCGAGGTCCGCGCCGAGTCGCCCGAGCTGCCGGTCGTCGCCCTGGCCGGCGAGAACGTCGCCGCCGCCGTCGGCGCCATGCGCCGCGGATGCCGCGACGTCCTCACCAAGCCCCTGGACGCCGCCGCCATCGACGCCGCCCTCCGCACGCTGCTGCCCAACCACAAGGTGCCCTTCGCCGCCGCCGCCGAGAGCGGCCGAAAGTGCCTCTACGAGATCGCCGGGCAGAGCGGCCCGCTGCTGGGGGTGCTCGAGACCGCCCGCAAGATCGCCCGCACGTCGATGCCCGTGCTGGTCACCGGGGAGAGCGGCACGGGCAAGGAGCTGGTCAGCTACTTCGTTCACCGCGAGTCCAGCCGCCGGGACGGCCCGTACGTGCGGGTGAACTGCGCGGCCTTGAGCGAGTCGCTGCTGGAGAGCGAGCTGTTCGGGCACGAGCGCGGCGCGTTCACGGGCGCCAGCCGCCAGCGGAAGGGGCGCTTCGAGCGCGCCCACGGGGGCACGCTGCTGCTGGACGAGATCTCCGAGACGACCCCGCGGCTCCAGGCCGAGCTGCTGCGGGTGCTGGAGCAGCAGGACTTCGAGCGCGTGGGGGGCACGGAGCTGGTGCGGGTGAACGTGCGGGTGGTGTGCACGTCGAACCGCGACCTGCCCGCCGAGGTGCGGGCCGGGCGGTTCCGCCGCGACCTGTACTACCGCATCGGCGGCATCCGCCTGGAGCTGCCGCCGCTGCGCCAGCGGAAGGAAGACATCCCGCCGCTGACGTGGCATTTCGTCAACCAGTACGCCCGGGAGGTCCGCCGCCACGTCGAGCGCCTCGACGAGGACATGCTCGACGCCTTCGAGTGCCACGACTGGCCGGGCAACGTCCGCGAGCTGCGCAACGTCGTCCGCACGGCGCTGGCCCTCGGCGAGGGCCCGACGCTCTCGCTGGCGCCGGGCCAGCTCGACGGGGAGGGCGCGGCGGACGCCTCCGGCGGGGACCTCGCCGAGACGTCCACCCTGGCGCTGCGGGACCTGGAGCGCCAGGCGATCTTCGAGGCCCTGCGGCGGACGAAGTCCCACCAGGCGAAGGCGGCCAGGCTGCTGGGCATCACGGACCGCACCTTGCGAGAGAAGCTCCGCCGCTACCGGCGGGAGGGAGCGTACGAGACCTCAGGAGAATCGAGATGGCTGGTGGAACAGACGTAGTGCACTACATCGAGGCGGGGCTGAAGGCCTCGTCGACGCGCGGGCGCGTGATCGCGGGCAACATCGCGAACCTCAACACCCGCGGCTTCCGCCGAAGCGAGGTGGCCTTCGAGGAGACGCTGCGGCGGCTGATCGAGTCCGGCGGCGACGCCGGCGACCTCGAGCCGACGGTCTTCCAGCCGCGGACCACGCCGATCAACGAACACGGCAGCGACGTGAACATGGACCTCGAGGTCGGGCAGATGATCCAGAACGGCCTCAAGGGCAAGGTCTACATGCGGACGCTGGCCAAGCTCTACGACCAGATGGAGCTGGCCATCCGCGACCGCGTGTAGGGACGCAGGAGCAACAGCAGCAATGCAAGGAACCCGGGCGACAGGACAGGGCCCTTCGGGCAGAGCAGGGGAAGAAACTCCCTTGCCGATGCCCCGCGTCCCTGCCGGCCCTTTGTGGAACGGCATTTGCCGAGGAGCTGCATGATGGGTATTCGAGGTGCGAACGCCCCGACGTCGATGGACATCGCGATCAGCGGCCTGCGGGCCGAGTCGATGCGGATGAAGGTGATCGCCGAAAACATCGCCAACGCGCGGACCACCCGGACCGCCGACGGCACGCCGTACCGGCGGAAGGAGGTGGTCCTCGAAACCGGCGGAGGCGCCGCGGGGGTCCAGGTCAAGGGCGTCAGCGAGGATTTGTCCACGGACTTCAAGGACCTCTACATGCCCGGGCACCCCGACGCCGACGACGCGGGCATGGTCAAGATGCCCAACGTCGACCTGCCGGCGGAGATGATCCAGATGATGCAGGCCAGCCGCGCCTACCAGGCCAACGCGGCGATCCTCAAGCGATACGTGACGACGGTCAACGAGTCCCTCGAGCTGCTCCGCTAGCGGCGGGCGCCCCGAGGAAGACGGGAAGGAACGAGACGATGGCAGGAATCGGACCGATCAACGGCGTACGCCCCCCGATGCAGGCGACCGGTGCCTCCCGGGCCGACCAGGCCCCCGCCGGCGAGAAGCACGACGGGCAGTTCGGCAAGGTGCTCAAGACCTACGTGGACAACGTGGACGACAAGCAGCAGGCGTCCTACGAGGCCATCCGCGACCTCGTCGCCGGCAAGAGCAACGACGTCATGCCCGTCGTCAGCGCCGTGGCCAAGGCGGACATGAGCTTCAAGCTCCTGATGGGCGTCCGCAACAAGGTCATCGAGGCCTACAAGCAGACCATGAACATGCAGGTCTGACCGCCGCCGGCGGGACGCGAGTGAACCCCGATTCGGAGCAACGCTGTGGCCCTTGAGAACATCGGCGAAATCTGGCAGAAGGCCCGCATGCCCCAACGCGTGATCCTCCTCGGCCTCGGCGTGGGCCTCGTGGCCGCCGCGGCGCTGCTGGTCAACTGGGCACGCCAGCCGACCATGGCCCTGCTGTACAGCGGCCTGTCGACCGAGGAGGCATCCCGCATCGTCGAGAAGATCCGCGACGCGGGGGTCGAGTACGAGCTCAAGTCCGGGGGCACGGCCGTGTACGTGCCCGAGGGCAAGGTCTACTCGCTGCGGCTGACGATGGCCTCGTCGGGCCTGCCGTCGGGGGACAACCCGGGCTACCGGATCCTCGACCAGGACACGTTCGGCTCCAGCCCGTTCAGCGAGCGGGTGCGGTACAACCGCGCCGTCGAGGGGGAGATCGCCCGCAGCATCGAGACGCTGGACTCCGTCTCCTCGGCGCGGGTGCACGTGGTCCGCCCCGAGAGCTCGCTGTTCCGCAAGGAGCGGCAGCGGTCCACCGCGACGGTCGTCCTGCGGCTCAAGGGCGGCTACGAGCTGAGCAACGCCAGCATCGCCGCCGTGGTGCACCTCGTCGCCGGCAGCGTCGAGGGGCTGGACCCGGGCAAGGTCGTCGTCGTGGACGCGCGCGGCTCGCTGCTGTCGGGGGAGTCCGAGGAGAGCTTCGGCTCCCGCATGGCCTCGGTCCTCGAGCAGAAGCGCCAGATCGAGACCTACCTCGCCCGCAAGGCCGAACGCCACCTCGCCCTCGTCCTGGGCCCCAACCGCGCGACGGTGCAGGTCTCGGTGGAGATGGACACCACGGCCACCCAGTCCGAGACGCGGAAGTTCGGGCCCGACAAGGGCCTGCCCGCCCGGGAGATGGTCCAGGAGTCCAAGACATCCGAGCCGCCCTCGGACAAGGGCGCCGCGGCCACCACCAGCAGCGACAGCACCATCGAGACCGAGTACAAGCTCTCGGAGACCATCGAGAAGAAGACCCAGATCGCCGGGCGGATCCAGCGCAAGACCGTTTCGGTCGTGGTGGACCTCAGCGACCCGAACAGCCAGGAGGCCACCGCCGAGGGCAAGCGGCTGGCGGTCGCGGACGTCGAGGAGATCGTCACGCACGCCCTGGGCCTGAAGCTGGCCGAGGCCGGCGGCTCCGCCGGCGGGTTCGGGGGGGGGCAGGAGAGCGAGGACTCCGGCGACATCCTGGTGGTCAAGGAAGCGACGTTCCACCGCCCGGCCCTGGAGGCCGGGCTCGCCCCGGCCGACGAGCCGCTGCTGACCAAGGACTTCATCCTCGAGATCGCCCGGCGGGCGTCGCTGGGCGTGCTCGTGCTGGGGGCGCTGCTGGCGCTGCGGATGTTCCGCGGGTCGGGCAAGCGGGCCGTCGAGGCCAGCGCCGCCCCGACGGCGCTGGAGGCCGGCGGCGGGCAGGCGGCCGGGGCCCTGGTGGCCGCCGGCGGGGGCGAGGAGACCGATCCCGACCAGCTCCGCGCCCAGATCACCCGCGCGCTGCAGGACAATCCCGAGGAGGTCAAGCGGCTGTTCCTCAGGTGGGTCGAAACCGAGAAGCAAGAGGGCTGAACGTTGGCCAGTGGACTTCGAAAAGCCGCGCTGTTGCTGATGGGCCTCGAGCCGGCCGCGGCCGCCGAGTTGCTCAAGGCCGCCGACCCCGACATGGTCAAGCGCATCGCCGCCGAGCTGGCGTACATCGAGGCCAGCGGCGACGCGACGGCCGGGGCGACGGTCCAGCCGGTCCGCGAGTTCGTCGGCGAGTTGCAGGAGAGCCTCTCCCAGCCGGGGGGGACGGCGTTCCTCCGCGGCGTGCTGGCCGACGCGCTCGGGCAGGAGCGGGCCCGGGAGATCCTCCAGCAGGTGCCCTCGATGGTGGACCGGCGCGATCCGTTCCTTCCGGTCCGCTCGGCCGAGCCGGAGGAGGTCGCCGAGGCCCTGACCGGCGAGTCGCCGCAGGTGGCGGGGCTGGTGCTGGCCGAACTGCCCAGCCGCACCAGCGCGCGGGTGCTGTCGCTGCTGGACGAGACGGTTCGCGCCGAGGCCGTCCGGGGCATGGCCAGCGAGCGCGGCGTGGCGCCGGAGACGCGTCTTCGCGTGGCGTCGGTCGTCCGGCGGCGGCTGGAGAAGGCCCGCAGCGAGGGGGGCAGCGGCAAGAAGGCCCGCCAGAGGCAACTCCGGAAGGTCGCCGTGTTGCTCCGCGACCTCGGCGTCGAGCTTCGCCAGGCGCTGCTGGGGGCGATCGCCGAGACCGATCCCGACGCCAGCAGCGAGGTCCAGCGCCTCATGGTCATGTGGGAGGACCTGCGGATCGTCGCCGACCGGTCGCTCCAGGAGGCCCTGCGACACGTCGACGCCCGCCGGCTGGCGCTGGCGACGTACGACGCCGATGAGGCCGTCACCGAGAAGCTGCGAACGAACATGTCCGAGCGGCTGCTGATCACGCTGGACGAGGAGATCTCGCTGCTGGGCAAGCCGACGGACGAGGAGATCGAGGAAGCCCGCGAGGAGCTGCTCAAGGCCCTCCGCGAGCTCGCCGAGAACAATCTCCTGGCATTCGAGGAAGGCTGATTCCGTGGACGCGTGTCTGGAAATCTCGCTGCCGGCGCCGCTTGCGGACATCGGCGACGCCGACGCCGCCCCGCCCGCCGACGCGCCCCCGCCCGCGGACGCCGCCGAGACCCGGCGACTCCGCGAACGCCTGGCGGAAGCCGAGGCCGCCCTGTCGGCCGAACGCGACGGGCTCGGCGAGGCCCGCAAGGCCCTGGTCGCCGCCGGCGAGCAGCTCGACCGGGCGCGGCGGGAGATGGTCGCCGACATCGAGCGCGACCTGCCGGAGCTGGCGATGAACATCGCCCGCAAGGTGCTCATGCAGGAGGTCCGGGCGGGTCGGCACGAGATCGACCCGATCGTCGCCGAGGCGATCGAGCGCCTGCCGACCGCCCGCGATGCCGTCGTGCACCTGAACCCCGCGGACCTCGCCCGCTGCGAGGCCGCCGCCGATGCCGCCGAGCGCCCCGGCGGGCTCCGGTTCCTGGCCGACCCCTCGGTCCCCCCGGCCGGGTGCGTCGTGGAAACGTCCGAGGGCGTCGTCGAGTCGTCCATCGAGGAGCACCTCGACGAGGTCCTCGACGCCCTGCGGTCCGACGAAGAAAGGCACGAATAGATGTCCCTGGTGAACCTGGGCAAATACCACATGCGGCTGGACAACGTGAACCTGCTGCCCTGCAAGGGCGCGGTGGTTCGCGTCGCCGGGCTGACCGTCGAGTCCAAGGGCCCGCCGGTGGGGGTGGGGCAACTGTGCGAGATCCGCCTTCGCGACGGGCGACGCGTGCCGTCCGAGGTCGTCGGCTTCCAGGGCTCCCACCGCGTGCTGCTGCCGCTGGAGGGCATCGACGGGATCGCCCCCGGGGACACCGTCCGCGCCGCCCCGCGGGCCCGGCAGATCCGCCTGGGCCCCGAGCTGCTCGGGCGCGTCGTCGACGGGCTGGGCAGGCCTCTCGACGACCGCGGGCCGCTTCTCGGCGAGGAGACGCGCTGCCTCGACGCCGCGGCGCCGGGGCCGATGAACCGCAGCCGGATCACCGAACCGCTGGCGTTCGGCATCCGGGCGTTCGACGGGTTGCTGACGTGCGGCAAGGGCCAGCGGATCGGCATCTTCGCCGGAAGCGGCGTGGGCAAGAGCACGCTGCTGGGCGAGATCGCGCGGACCAGCGACGCCGACGTCAACGTCCTGGCACTGGTGGGCGAGCGCGGGCGAGAGGTCCGCGAGTTCCTCGAGGAGTCCCTCGGGCCCGAGGGGCTCCAGCGGAGCGTCGTCTGCGTGGCCACCTCCGACACCTCGCCCATCCAGCGGGTCAAGGTGGCGTTCCTGGCGATCACCATCGCCGAGTACTTCCGGGACGCCGGCAAGAACGTGATGCTGATGATGGACTCGCTGACGCGGTTCGCCCAGGCCCAGCGGGAGATCGGCCTGGCCGCCGGCGAGCCGCCGACGACCAAGGGCTACTGCCCCAGCGTCTTCAGCCTGCTGCCCAAGCTCACCGAGCGCCTCGGCGCCTGCGAGCGCGGCAGCATCACGGGGGTGTTCACCATCCTCGTCGAGGCCGACGACATGAACGATCCCGTCGCCGACAGCGTCCGCAGCCTGCTGGACGGGCACGTGGTCCTCAGCCGGCAGCTCGCCGAACGCGGGCACTACCCCGCCGTGGACATCCTCCAGTCGGTCAGCCGGCTGATGAACGGGATCGTCACCGACGAGCACCGCCTGGCCGCCCAGCGGTTCCGGGCCATCTACGCGACCTACCACGGGGCCGAGGACCTCATCAACATCGGCGCGCTGGCGCCGGGCAGCAACCAGCGGATCGACCGCGCCGTCTCCCTGATCGAACGCGTGCGGGAGTTCCTCATCCAGCCGATCGGGCAGGGCACGCCGCTGGAGGAGACCGTCCGCCGACTCGCCGAGATCACCGAGAGCTGGGACTTCCTCCTGCCCGCCGACGCCGAGGCCGAGCCACGACCCGATGAGGTGGCCTCATGAAACGCTTCCACTGGTCCTTGCAGCGGCTGCTGGACGTGACCGGGCGGCGCGAGCAGGCCCGGCAGGCCGAGGTGCTCGCGCTGTCGCGGCAGATGGCACGCAAGCGCCAGGACGTGCTCGTCCGCCGGATGCGGGTCCGCCAGCTCGTCGCCGAGCTGGACGGGCTGGACGTCGCCGGGCGCCTCGGGTGCCACGGCGAGCTGATGCGGTGCACCGACGCCCACGAGGCCGAGATCCGCCGCGTCGAGGGCGAGCTGGCCGGGCTCGCCGAGCAGCGAAAGGAAAAGACCAGGGCCCTGATGGAGCTGCGGACCCGGCGGGAGACGCTCGAGAAGCTCCGCGAACAGGCCCGCCGCGAGCACCTGCGGGCCGAGACCGCCCTGGAGCAGAAGCAGTTCGACGAGTCCGCCCACGTGGGGCGGACGCGAGAGATGATCGCGGCCCGCCGCCTGAGCCCGGCCCCGGCCGGGCCGGACGGATGAGCGGCCGACAGAGACCGGAGCCCCCGACATGAGCGGAAAGAAATACCTGGTGCTGCTGGGGATCCTCGCGTTGCTGAGCTTCGGCGGCGCGTTGGGCGTGTCGCTGCTGCTGGGCGGCGGCGGGCCGGAGGCCTCGGCCGGGAAGGACCCCAACCGCTCGCTCACGCAGGGCCAGGCGGTGCTGGCGGGCCTGGGCGCGCCGCGTCCGGACCGCAAGCCGCCCAGCCGGATCGCGGTCGAGGAGATGATCAAGGACCTTCGGCTGCGGCTGTCGGAGGTCCAGCGGCGGTCGCGGAGCCTGGACGAGCGGGCGCGGCGCCTGGACCTGGCCGAACAGGCCGTCCGCCAGCGTGCCAAGGAGCTGGAGAAGCTCCGGATGCAGTTGGTCGGCCCGCTGACGCGGCTGAAGGACGCCATCGCCCGGATGGAGCGCAGCCGCGTGCGTGTCCGCAAGGAGGAGAAGGCGAACATCGTCCGGATCGCGGCGACGTACGAGAAGATGGACGCCGCGCGGGGCGCGGAGATCCTCACCGGCATGTGCACGAACGAGCAGACCGACGACGTCGTGCGGATCCTGTACTACATGAACGAGCGCTGCTCGGCGAAGCTGCTGGGCGAGATGACCGACCAGGCCCTCGCCGCCAGGCTGACCGGGTTGATGCAGAAGGTTCGCGAGGAAGGCTGACGCCATGGACATCGCCACAATCATCGGACTGCTTGCCGGTCTGGCGTGCGTGGCCCTGCCGGTGCTCTCCGGCACCGGCGCGGCGACGTTCGTCCACCTGCCCTCCCTGGGCATCGTGATGGGGGGCATGCTCTGCGCCACGCTGGTGCACTTCTCCCTCGGGCAGGTGCTGAACATCATCGCCGTCGTCAAGAAGACCCTCTTCTGCCGCATGCCCGCCGAGAGGGACCTGATCCAGAAGATGGTGAACTACTCGGCGATCAACCGCCGCGACGGCGCGCTGGCGCTGGAGCGCCAGATCCCCGAAGCCGGCGACGACTTCCTCGTCAAGGGGCTCCAGATGGTCATCGACGGCCAGAGCGAGGAGTCGATGGAGAAGCAGATGTACATGGAGATCCAGTACCTCCAGGAGCGCCACGCCGAGGGCAAGAAGATCCTGGAGTTCATGGGCTCCAGCGCCCCGGCGTTCGGGATGATCGGCACGCTGATCGGGCTGGTCCAGATGCTCGGCTCGCTGGAGGACCCCAGCCAGATCGGCAGCGGCATGGCCGTCGCCCTGATCACGACGTTCTACGGCGCATTCATCGCCAACCTGCTGTTCCTGCCCATGGCCGGCAAGCTCGGCCTGCGGAGCAAGCGGGAGACCATGCTGCGGGAGATGATCCTCGAGGGGCTGCTGGGCATCGTCCGAGGCGAGAGCCCCACCGGCGTCCGCGAGCGGATGCAGGCCTTCCTGTCCGAACGCAACCGCGAGGACCTCAAGCCCAGTGTGTAGGCAGACGACGGGACCAGTCACCGGCAGCGGCCGCGCGGGCGCGACGCCGCGCCCCGGGCCGCGAAAGGGCATTCGATAGCCATGGCGAAGGGACGAGAAAAACCACGGGACGACGCCCCCCGGGGCCCGGGGAAGTGGATCGTCACGTTCAGCGACTGCATGACGCTGCTGCTGTGCTTCTTCGTGCTGCTGCTGACGTTCTCGTCGTTCGACGAGGTCGAGCTCCAGAAACTCGCCGGCGCCTTCGACACCGAGAGCCACGACTCGATCTTCCCCAACCCCAGGGAGATCAAGGACTCCTCCGTCCCGCCGGTGCCCCGCGTGGTGCACATCACCGATACCGGCAGCGAGATGCCCACCCGCAATCGCGAGAAGAACGACAACGCGCCGAAGGTCCGCCCGCCGATCCTCGACGACGACGTCTACAAGGACCGCAAGACGTTCTTCATCCCCTCGCGCTGGCTGTTCTGGGGCGAGGGCACCGTGCTGACGCCCGAGGGGCGGGACTACCTGCGGCGGATCGCCGGGTTCCTCGACCTGCTGCCCAGCCGCGTGGTCATCGCCGAGTCCACCGGAGGGCTCGACGCCGGCGAGGCGCCCGACGAGGCCCGCCTCGCACGCGCCGCCGCGGTGATGCGGTTCCTCGCCGCCGCCGGCGAGACCCCGCCCGAGCGGTTCAACGTCAGCGCCTGTGATGCCGAGGTGCCCCCGCGGTTCCGCGGCCACCGGGTGCTGGCCGTCACGCTGATCGCCGGAAAGGTGTACTGATGCCTGGCCGACACAACCTGACCGACAACGACGACGAGTCGAAGGTCCCGGTGTGGATCGTCTCGTTCAGCGACATGGTGACGCTGCTGCTGGCGTTCTTCGTGCTGCTCCAGAGCTTCGCCCACGTGCGGGACCCGGACCTGTTCTTCATCGGGCAGGGCTCGTTCAAGCAGGCCATCGCCGGGCTGGGCATCCCCAAGTGGATGTTCGGGAGGGAAGACAAGATCCGCCGCGAGCACGGGAAGGTCAAGCACCCCGCCGAGCCGCAGGAGAAGCCCTCCGACACGCCGCCGCACCGCCTTCTCGATGCCGACAACGAGGCGATCCAGCATACCTTCGCCAGGCTTCGCAAGGAGTTGGATTCCAAGGCCCGCGACGAACGCCGCCAGCCCGTGCGCTTCGAGGCCACCGGCGTGCAGTTCGCCCCCGGCTCGGCCGAGCTGGACGACGCCGCCCGCGCCGTCCTGGACAAGCTGGCGATGGAGATCCGCGACGCCCTGGCCGGCTCCGACGCCAGCGCGTACGTGATCGGCCTGGCCGCCGACGCCGGCGAGCCGTCGCAGCAGTGGGCGTTGTCGGCCCTGCGGGCCCGCGCCGCCGAGGCCTACCTCGACGCCCGCCTCCAGGCCGCCGCCGGCGGAACCGCGACGCCCTGGCGGTCCTTCTCCTGGGGGGCCGGGCCCGGCGGGCGGTGGTGCCGCGAGGCCGGCATCGTCCCCGAGAAGACCTCCATCGCCATAGCCCTCTTGCGAGGAAGCAGCCCTGATGGCTAAAGACAACGACAACCCGTTCGCCAGCAATGCAGACGGGGCCTCCGGCCGCGGCCGGCTGAAGGTCATCGTGCGGCTGGCGCTCATTCCGGCGGTGATCCTCATCGGTGTCGCCGGCGGCTACGGACTGGGCTCGGCCCTGGCCGGCGGCTCGCCCGACGACCCCGAGGACGCCCTGGCCGAGAAGCTGCCCGTCGAGCCTCCCGAGCCGGACCCGACGGTCAAGGAGGGCGAGTACGAGTACTACGACTTCGAGCCGATCGTGGTGAACCTCAACGAGCCGCGACTGGCGCGGTACATCCGCGCGACGATCACGCTGGCGATCCCCAAGGCCCGGGCCGCCGCCGTCACCGAGCAGGTCAGCAGGAAGCAGAAGGAACTGCGGAACTGGCTGACGGTGTACCTCTCCGGACGGACGCTCGACGACGTCCGCGGGCCCAAGCACCTCAACCGCATCCGCCGCGAGATCCTCGACGCCTGCAACAAGCAGCTCTGGCCGAACGGCAAGCCGATGATCGAGCAGGTCCTCTTCAAGGAATTCGCCGTCCAATGACCGCACCCGCCACCGACAGCCGAGACCTCGTCGCGATGCTGACCCGCGCCGCCGGCGCCACCGGCGAGGCGATCCTCGCAGATGTCGAGTTCCAGGAGTACGACTGGCACGTGCCCAGGCACTTCTCCGCCAACGAACTCGCCGGGATTGCAGAGCTCGCCGACACCCTCGCCGACCGTCTCGCCGAGGCCCTGACAGGCTACCTCCGCCGGCCGATCACCCTCGCGGCCGCCAAGGTCGCCGAGGCCTACCGCGACCGCCTGACGTCCACGGAGGCCCGTCCGTTCGTGGCCCCGCTGACCGTCGGTAAGACGCCCGCCGGCGCGCTGGTCCTCGATGCCGACCGCTCCGTGGCATGGATCTCCGCCCTGCTGGGCGCCGACGTCAGCCAGCGGGGCGACGCCGGGCTGTCCGACCTCGAAACCGACCTGCTCGACGACCTGGCCTCGGCGCTGTCCTCGGCCGCCGCGGAGGTTCTCTCGGCCGCGGACGCCCCCGGGTTCGGCCGCGACGGACCCGTCGTCCCCGGGCTGGGCGCCTTGCCCGGCGAGGCCGAAACCGCCTACTGCGAACTGCGCTTCGCCGTCGCCGAGGCCGCCGAAGACGGCGCGGACGAGGACGCCGGCGGCGACCCCGAGGCCGTCAGGCTCCTGCTGACCTGTCGCGCGCTGGACCCCCTCGGCCGAGCCGGCGGCGCCGCCGAAGAGGCCCGGGCCGATCCCGCCGCCGACGAGCAGGCCATGCGGGCGCACCTCGGAAGCGCCCGCGTTACCGCCGAGGTCCGCGTGGGAGGCACCGAGCTGTCCGTCCGCGAGGTGATGGGCCTCGAACCCGGCGACGTCCTGCCCCTCGACCGCCTCGCCGACGAGCCCCTCGACGCCTTCGTCCAGCACACCCGCGTGCTCGCCGGCCGGGCCGTCGCCACGCACGACGGACGCTACGGAATCCAAGTTACCGCAACCCCCGGCCGCGGGAGCGAGGAACCCGACCCCGCCGCGGCCGAGAACGACCGGAAAGGGACGTAATCATGGCCGATGCCACGACGCTGGAGACCCCCGACACCGCCGCCGAGACCGCGCCCGACACCGGGGCCGCCGAGGAGGCGGTCGATGTCCGGGACGCCGAGCTGCCCGGGGCCGCCGAGGCCCCCGCGCCCGGGGGGGACGGCAAGCTGGACATCCTGCTGGACACGTCGATGGAGGTCTCCGTCCGCCTGGGCACCGCCGAGCTGCCCGCCCGGGACCTGATCCGCCTGGGCCCCGGCTCGGTGCTGACCCTCGACCGCCAGGTCGGCCAGCCCGTGGACGTGATGCTCCGCGGCATCCGCTTCGCCACGGGCAAGCTGGTGGTCGTCGGCGACCAGTTGGGCGTGCGGATCGAGGAGATCCTCTCGCCGCAGCGAGGCCCCGCGGGCTGACCGGCCGGGCGACGTTCAATTCTCAGGCGCGCCGGGGGCGGAAACTTCGCGCGCGCCGGAGTCCGCGCCGACTTCCCCGGTGAATCCCCCAAACCCCTTCATTCTCGTAATACTATAAGTATGTATTGAAAAGCATCTTACGGCCATAAGGCCGGGCGGATGGGAGACGGGGCGGCCTCGGCGGGGAGTTTGGCACATCGTATGCACTAAGCCCGGCATGAGCTGCTTGCGCTTGTGCAATCCTCGCGCTGAACGCACCCGGCGAGCCCTCCGGGCCCTCGTGGCCCTGCTGGCGGTGCTGCTGTCGCCCGGATACGCCGCCGCACAGACCACCGCCGCGGCGACCGCCCCGGCCGGGACGCAGCCGACCACCGACCGCGGGGGCAAACTCGTCCTGCGCGGCGAGGGCAACCGCTCGCTGCCGGCACTCGACGACGGCGACGGCATCCTCGGGCAGATGGTCAGCTACGTGCTGGTGATCCTGGTTCTGGGCGGCGCGGCCGCGTGGGCGGCCCGGCGGTTTCTCCCCCGCAGCCGCCCGCAGGACGAGGGCGGGCGGATCCGCGTGACCGACACGCTGCACCTCTCGCCGGGCAAGCAGTTGCAGGTGATCGAGGTCGGCGGGCAGCGGTTCCTGATCGCCTCGTGCAAGGACGGCGTCTCGCTGGTCTCGGAGCTGAAGGCCTCGTTCGCCGGCATCTACGAGCAGACCCGCGCCGACGGCGGGGATGCCCCGTCCGGCGAAGGCGACGCGGAGGGCAGGGCATGAGGTGCAAGGCGTGGCTGATTGCGACGGCGGCCCTGCTGGCGGCCGGGATGCCCGCGGCGGCCCAGGACGCCGCGCCGACGACGGGTCCGGCGTCGTCGGGCAGCCTGCCGGAGATGGGTCAGGTGATCGACGCGATCGAGAAGGCCTCGGCCGACGGGGCGGGCCCCGGCGAGGCGGACTGGTCCCAGCCGGTGAAGCTGGCGGTGGTCTTCGCGGGGCTGGCGATCCTGCCCAGCCTGCTGGTGATGATGACCTCCTTCACGCGGATCGTCATCGTTCTGGGCTTTGTCCGCCGGGCGTTGACCACGCAGAACATCCCCCCGACGGTGGCGATCATCGGCCTGGGGCTGTTCCTGACGGTGTTCACGATGTCGCCGACGTTCGCGGCCATGAACGAGAAGGCCCTCCAGCCGTACCTCGCCGACGAGATGAGCTTCCAGGACGCCGCCGGGACGGCCAACGTACTGCTGAAGGACTTCATGCTCCGCCAGACCCGCGAGAGCGACCTGAAGCTGTTCGTGGACCTCGCCGGCGTGACCGCCCCCGGGACCCTCGACGACGTGCCCACCTACGTCGCCGTCCCCGCCTTCGCCGTCAGCGAGTTCCGCACCGCCTTCGAGATGGGATGCCTGCTGTTCATCCCCTTCCTGCTGATCGACCTCGTCGTCGCCGGCATCCTGCTCAGCGCCGGCATGATGATGCTGCCTCCCGCGATCATCTCCCTGCCGTTCAAGATCATCCTCTTCGTCCTCGTCGACGGCTGGGGCATGCTCGCCAGAACACTCGTCAAGAGCTTCAACTACTGACCGCCCGGGCGATGACACCCCGGCCGACGAAAGGCGACACCGATGGACGGAACGCTGGTCCTGCACTTGGGACGACGGATGACCGAGACGGCCCTGGCCCTGGCCGGCCCCGCCCTGGCGGTCACGCTGGTCACGGGCTTCCTGGTGGCCATGATCCAGGCCGTCACGTCCATTCGCGACATGAGCCTCGGCGTGGTGGTCAAGCTGGGCGCCGTCGCCGCGACGTTGCTGATCTGCGGCGGCTGGATGCTCGAGGTCGCCTGCGAGTTCGCCATGGAGATCTTCCACCACATGGAGGCGATGGGACACTGAGCCATGGTCGCCTGGATCGCCCTCATCCTGCCCTTCGCGCTGGTCTTCGCACGCACGACCGCCTGCGTGGCCGTCATGCCCGTGTTCGGCTCGCGCTGGCTGCCGCTGCTGCTCAAGGCCGGCATCGCCGCGATGGTGTCGATCTTCATGGCCCTTCGCGTGCCGCCCTCCGCCGTGCCCGCCTGGGCCGCCACGCCCATCGCCGCCGGCGTGCTGGTGGTCCGCGAGGTCCTCTGCGGGGCGGCCATCGGGCTGGCGGCGCAGTTGGTCTTCCTGGCCATCCAGCAGGGGGGGATCCTCATCGGGCGGCAGATGGGCTTCTACATGGCCTCGATCCTCGATCCGTCCAGCGGGCAGGAGACCCAGCCGTTCGCGATCTACCTCGAGACGCTCTTCATCCTGCTGTTCCTGGCCGCGGGGGGGCACCACCTGCTGCTGCAGGTCATCGCCCGCAGCTTCACCGTCCTGCCCGTCGGCGGGCCCGTGGACTTCGGGATGCTGGCCTCGGGGGTCCTCTCGGCGGGGACCACCATGCTGCTGCTGGCGCTGAAGCTCGCGGCGCCGGTGCTGGCGGCCTTCCTCGTGCTGTCGGTCATCCTGGGCGTGCTGGCCCGCGTGATGCCCGAGATGAACATCCTGCTGACCAGCCTGCCCCTTCGCGTGGCGCTGGGGCTGCTGCTGGCGATGGCCATCATCCCGCTGTTGCAGACCTTTACCGAAGACGTTGCCACCTGGATCACCCGGTTCCTGTGAGATAGCCCCGACCCATGGCCGAAAAGCCCGCAGCCGAACGCACCGAAGAGCCGACTCCCGATCGCCTGAAGAAGGCGCGGGAGGAAGGCCAGATCCCCCAGAGCCAGGAAGTGCCCTCGGCGATGATGATCGGGGCGCTGCTGCTGGGCCTCAGCCTCCTCGGTGGGCGCCTCTGCCAGGGCTTCGCCGACGAGGTCCGCTCGGCGCTGACTCTCGGGCCCGGAACCCTCACCGGCGGGATGACACTCGGCGGCGTGCTGCACGCCAAAGGCGCCGCCGCGCTGGGCCTGGCCGCGCCGTTCCTGGCCCTGGCGGCCGGGGTGTCGGTGTTCTCCAGCCTGCTGGCCAGCGGGTGGGCGTTCTCCCCCAAGGCCGTCCGCTTCCGCCTGGACCGCGTCAACCCCGTCAGCGGGCTGGCCAAGCTGTTCTCGACCCGGTCGCTGATGAAGCTCGTCCTGAGCCTGCTGAAGCTGGCGGTCATCTCCTTGCTGGTCTGGAGCTACGCCCGGGACAAGCTGGGGCACTTCCTGGCCCTGCGATGGGCGACGCCGGCGGGCACCGTGCTGGGCATCAGCCGCCTGGTCTTCGGCCTGATGGTTCGCGTGGCGATCGGCATCGTGGTGATCGCGGCGATCGACCTGATCTGGCAGCGGCGGAAGTACAAGAAGGACCTGAAGATGACCCGCCAGGAGGTCAAGGAGGAGCGCAAGCAGCACGAGCTGTCTCCCGAGCTCCGCGGGCGCATCCGCAGCGTGCAGATGGAGATGGTCCGCAAGCGGATGCTCCAGGACGTCCCCGCCGCCGACGTGGTGCTCACCAACCCGACCCACGTGGCCGTCGCGCTGAAGTACGACAGCGACACGATGGCCGCCCCGAACCTTGTGGCCAAGGGCGGGGACCTGCTCGCCCAGCGGATCAAGGAGATCGCCCGCGAGCACGGCGTGCCCGTCGTCGAGAAGCCCGAGCTGGCCCGGGCGGTCTTCGCCGCCTGCGAGGTCGGCCAGCCGATACCCGAGGTCCTCTTCGTCGCCGTCGCCGAGGTGCTGGCGATGATCTATCGACTCCGCCGTAAACGGGAGCCGAACCGATGAGTCAGAGCCCCCCGACACAGACGCCCGACGCCGCGCCGGCCCCAACCGGGCTCGGCCGGCTGCTGGCACACCACGATATCGTCTTCGCCGCCGGGCTGACCTGCGTGCTGGCCACGCTGCTGCTGCCCCTGCCGACCTTCCTGATGGACATGCTGCTCTCGACGAGCATCGCGGTGGCGCTGGCGACGCTGGTGATCACGCTGTCGGCCAGGGAGTCGCTGGAGTTCTCCACCTTCCCGTCGCTGCTGCTGTTCCTGACGCTGTTCCGCCTGTCGCTGAACGTCGCCTCGACCCGCCTGATCCTCCTCCAGGGCGACGCCGGGGAGATCATCGAGTTCTTCGGGCAGATGGTCGTCGGCGGGCAGCTCATCGTCGGGCTCGTGGTCTTCCTCATCCTCGTGGTCATCCAGTTCGTCGTCATCACCAAGGGCTCCGAGCGGATCAGCGAGGTCGCCGCCAGGTTCAACCTCGACGCCATGCCGGGCAAGCAGATGGCCATCGACGCCGACCTGAACGCCGGCCTGATCGGCGAGGCCGACGCCCGCGACCGCCGGGAGAAGATCGTCCGCGAGAGCGAGTTCTACGGCTCGATGGACGGTGCGAGCAAGTTCATCCGCGGCGACGCCATCGCCGGGCTGATCATCACCGGGATCAACCTCGTCGGCGGGTTCGTGATGGGCATGAGCCGCGGGATGGACGCCTCGGAGTCCATGCGGACCTACTCGATCCTCGCCGTCGGAGACGGGCTGGTCAGCCAGATCCCCGCCCTGGTCATCTCCACCTCCGCCGGCTTCCTCATCTCCAAGACATCCAGCACCGGGGACGTCAGCCAGGACCTCGCCCGCCAACTGCTCGCCAAGAGCCGCCCGCTGTGGATCGCCTCGGCCATCCTCGCCGCCATGGTGTTCGTGCCCGGGTTCCCCAAGCTGCCCTTCGTGATGCTCTCGCTGGCTGCCGGGGCCACCGCCAGGGCGCTGTCCCGGCGGGAACGGGCCGAGGGGCAGGCCGCCGCGACGCCCGCCGCCGATGCCGACGAGTCGGCCGAGCCGCCCGTCGAGGAACTGCTGGACGTCGACCGCATCGCCGTGCAGGTCGGCCCCCGGCTGATCAAGACGATCGACCCGCGGCGCAAGAGCAGCCTCTCGCACCGCATCGGCCCGTTGCGGCGGAAATTCGCCGAGAGGCACGGGCTCATCCTGCCGCTGATCCGCCTGCGCGACAACGTCTCGCTGAAGCCGGCCACCTACGAGATCCGCCTGAACAACCACGTCGTCGGCACCGGGCAGCTCGAGGCGGACCACTTCATGGCGATGGACCCCGGCACGGTGCAGAACCCCATCGAGGGCACGCCCGCGGTCGAGCCGGTCTTCCAACTGCCCGCGCTGTGGATCACCCCCGAGCAGAAGACCGAGGCCGAGATCCGCGGCTACACCGTGGTGGACCCCGAGAGCGTGCTGATCACCCACCTGTCCGAGACGCTGCGGACGCACGCCCACGAGGTGCTCAGCCGCGACGACGTCCAGCAGCTCGTCGACCGGCTGCGGGAGCGCCAGCCGACGCTGGTCAACACCGTCGTCGGCGAGGCCGTCTCCCTGGCCCTGCTGCACCGCGTGCTCCAGAACCTCCTGCGGGACGGCATCCCGGTGCGGGACCTCTCGAAGATCCTCGAGGGCCTCGGCGAGCACGCCTCGCGGACCAAGGACCCCGAGACCCTCACCGAGCTGACGCGGAAGTCCCTTGCACGGACGATCACCGAGCAGCACAGCGACTTCGCCGGGCGCGTCCGCGCCGTCGTGCTCGAGCCCTCGCTGGAGTACGAGCTCCGCAGCGGGCTGGCCGGCGAGGACAACGCCCGCGCGGCCGGGATTCCCCCGGAGAAAGGCTTGGAGATCGCCCGGGCCACCGCCGACGTGTGGAAGAGGGCCATGGAGCAGGGCCACGACGGCGCCGTGTTACTTTGCGACCCGATGCTCCGGCCCCACCTGGCCGGGATGCTGCGGCGGCAGATCCCGCCGCTGGCGGTGGTCGCCTACGACGAGATCGTGCCCGGCACGGACATCGAGTCCGTCGGGACGGTGACGCTGAAGAAGGCCTCGGCGCCGGCGCCTCAGCCGGCGTGATCGGGGCCTGGAGAGAATGATTCGTGCGACGCGTAGCGGTCGCCATCGCGGTGGGGGGGCTGTTCGTGCTGGCGGGCGTCGGCTGCCTCGCCGACGTGCCCGTCGAGACCTGCGCCCTGCGCGCGGGCGTCGGGGCGGTGGTGCTGTACGTGCTGGCCCGAGCGGCCGGCGACGTGTTGTTGAAGGTCTGCGTCGACGCCATGGTCCGCAGCCGGCAAGAGAAGGAACCTGCACGTGACCCCGGGAACTCCTGACATCGCGGAAGAGACGACCCCGCGGCACCTCCGCGCGCGGGCGTCGGCGGCCTACGCCGAGCAGTCGCGGGCCTCGCTGGAGGAGCGGTGGATCCTCGACCACCTGCCGCTGGTCCGCCACGTGGTCAACAAGGTCACCGGCTCGACGGGCTACCGCGGCGACGTGGACGACCTGATCTCCGCCGGCACGCTGGGGCTGGTCAAGGCCGCCCGCGCCTTCGACCCCGGGCGCGACTCGGAGTTCAAGACCTACGCCTACATCCGCGTTCGCGGGGCGGTCATCGACGAGCTGCGAAGCCGCTCCTTCGTCCCCTCCAGCGTCCACGGGCAGGTCCGGGCCGTGCGCCGGGCCTACGAGGCCCTCGCCGCCGAGACCGGGCGGGCGCCCTGCGACGACGAGCTCGCCGCCCGCGCGGGCATCACCACCGCCCAGCTCTACCGGACGCTCCAGGAGGCCCGCAAGCAGCAGTTCCTCTCGATCCACGGCCTCGACGACGACGAGGACGCGGCCCTCGGCGGCTTCCTGCCACCCGACGCCGCGCCCGGGCCCGACGCCCGCGCCGAGCGGAAGGAGGCCCTCGCACGCCTCGCCGACGCCGTCGGCGCACTGCCCGAACGCGAGCGCCTGGTCCTGCTGCTCTACTACGAACGTGACCTGACCATGCGGGAGGCCGCCGAGGTGCTCGGGATCACCGAGAGCCGCGTCAGCCAGATTCACGCCGCCGCCCTGTTCAAGCTGTCCATGCGGCTGAAGGAGCAGGCGTCATGACCGCCGAAGGCGATTATGCGATTCACCGGACGACCGGCACCGGGGAGATCGGGCTGTTCCCCGCGGTCTCCAACCGCAAGGAAGACACCCCGCGCCGCCGGCCCGAGGGCAGGAAGAAGCGCCGCCGCGGCGAGGACGAGCCCGAGGACAGCCCCGGCGACGAGGGCGTCGAGGTCGAGCTGACGGGCCTGGACGCCGAGGACGCCGAGGCCGACCCCGACGAGGCCGACGAGGCCGACCCCGCCGGGGACGGCGACGAGAGCCCCTCGAACCTCCCGGCCCGCGGCGAGGACCGCCCCAGCGTGGACTACCTGGCGTGAGAGCGCCGGCGAGAGAAGGAACCGGACGATGACTCAACGGCTGCGAGGCGTATTGAAGGCCTCACGGACCCGCCCGGCGGGGCGGCGGGAGATCGGCGCCGCGCCCCCGACGCCTGTCGGCCCGTCGGCCTCGGCACGGATCGTACACCGCGACGACGGGCAGGCCGTCGTCGAGATTACCTGCGGCTGCGGCCAGGTCACCCGGCTGCGCTGCACCTGGCCGGCCGGCGCGTCGGCCGATATGCAGGCTCACAACGGCTCAGAGACAGGAGAGCAGAGATGAAGCGCGTGATGATCGTTCTCGTGGTGGCGGGGGGGTTGATGCTGATCGGCTGCGACCGGATGACCTTCGGCCCGTCCACCCCGCCGTCCCCGTCGCGGGCGTCGGCCAGGACGATGCCCGCCGACCCGCCGCCCCCCGCCGACCCGCCGCCGCAGGCGGACTACCTGGTGGACTCCGCCGTCCGCGGCGACGAGGAGACCGACGGGCAGGGGGCGGTGGACGTGGCGCTGGAATGGTCCCGCAAGTACGCCCGCACCGCCGAGCAGCTCCTCGCTGCCCAGCAGTCCAGCAAGGAGCTGGCCAAGGAGAACCAGCGCCTGCTGGCCGAGGCGGCGCGGATGAGGATGGAGCTGGAGCAGGCCCAGAAGGAGCTGTCCGACGCCAACGAGATGGTCGTCGAGCAGGCCAAGCGCCTCCAGGAGTGGAAGCGCCACGTCCTGGGCTACCGCGAGGAGATGCTCGGTGCCCAGCAGGCCCAGATGGAGGCCATCAAGAAGGTCCTCGTGCTGCTCGGCGCGGAGGTCCCCCGCCGGGCGGCCTCAACAGGCGCCAACGCCAAGGACGCCGGCCATGTCGCCTCGACGCGGTAAGACCATCCTGATCGCCGCCCTGGCCCTTGCCGGGGCCCTGGCCGGCTGCTCGCAGCCGCCGCCTCCGCCGCGGGTTGCGCCGATCGGTTTCGCGCTGCCCTCGCCGCGCGTGGTCGCGGGGCTGCGCCGCGTGGTGTTCGTCGAGCTCCACGGCGGGCGGGCCTGCTCGCCCGGCATCGCCCGGAGCACCACCCACGCCCTCGCCGACGCCGTCGCGGCGCGGAAGCTCTTCCACGTCGACGTCCTCCACCGCGAGGACGCCGCCTGCCGCGACCTGCCCCTGGACCGCCTGGACGCCCTGACCCTCGAGGAGCTCTCGCTGATCCGCAAGACGCTCCGCTGCGACGCCGTCATGTTCGGGCGCATCACGCGATTCGCGCCCTTCCCGAGGATGCAGCTCGGGCTCTACGTCAAGCTGCTGGACCTCAAGAAAGGTATGCTGGCCTGGGGCGTGGACCACGTGTGGGACTCCACCGAGCGCGAGGTCGAGCGGCGCATCCAGTGGTACTTCTGCACCGAGGTCCGCGACGGCTACGAGCCCATCGGCCACGACCTCGTGCTCAAGAGCCCCCGGGCGTTCCAGCGGTTTGTCTCACACGAGGCGGCCGGGACGTTGCCCGAGGGCAGGGCGCGGTCGCGCCGCAAGGCGTCGCGGGCGACGGCGGCGGACCGGCGGGAGCCGGCGGACGTCGCCCCGCGGCGGGTCGAGATGCCCGAGGCGCCGGTGGGCCCTGGAAAAACTCTCTCAAGAATCCGCCCGGAGGCACGATGATGAACGTGAACGGTCCTGAAGGAGTTTCGAGCGTGCGGATTGACGGAACATACGGCCCCGGCCCACGACGGGCCTCGGACGAGCAGGCCCCCGGCTCGGCCGGTGCCGGCGGGGCGGGCGCGGCGGGCAGCATCGGGCCCGACGCCGAGGTGATCGCCTCCCAGCAGAAGCTGATCGACGAGGCCGCCGCGGCCCCGGCGGTGCGGACAGAGGTCGTCGAGGCCGCCCGCGCCATGCTGGAAGCGGGCACGCTGGACACCCCCGAGGCCGCCGCCCGCGCGGCCGAAGCCCTCCTGGATCGCGGTATCTGACCTCTCTCCCCTCGCCTCGCCGGTCGGCCGGCGGGGCGTGCGGTCTATTCGACCCTCTCAGGTTTTTCCGGGGATTCCTCTGCGCTACTTAAGTCGCCCCCTCTGCGGTTCGATAGCGTGGGTACGGCTTCGGCCGTCGGGCACAACAGATTCCCAGAGGACAAAGCAGAGGCGGTTCCACGGGTCGCGTTGATCCGGGGTACCTGGAGGAGTGGCGGGCCTGCGGTGGGCTCTCACCCCTGCATGTCTCACGCCAGAGGGATGGCGCGAGGCTGACCGTCAAATTTCTTAGAGGAGAGAGACGATGCTGGCAATCAAGAACAACATTATGGCCGATGGTGCCGCGAGGAACCTGAGCACCAGCTATGACAAGCTGGGCACATCGGTCGAGAGGCTTTCGTCCGGCCTGCGCATCAACAGCGCGAAGGACGACGCGGCCGGGCTGGCGGTCCGCGAGCTGATCCGCGCGGACGTCGCGGCCTTCCAGCAAGGCTCGCGGAACGCTCGCGACGCGATCTCGATGCTTCAGACCGCCGAGGGCGGGCTGTCGATGATCGACGACATCCTCGTCCGCATGCGGGAGCTGGCCGAGCAGGCCGGCACGGACTCCTACTCGTCCACCCAGGTCTCCATCATGCAGTCGGAGTTCGACGAACTCGCCGAGGAGATCACCCGGATCGCCAACAACACCGAGTTCAACGAGAACAACCTGTTGGACAGCACCGCCTCCGACGCGTTCACCATCGCCCTCGGCGGCGGGCTCGTGGCCGGGCAGACCATCAAGATCGACAAGCAGGACATGACCGCCGAGACGCTGGGCGTCGGCGGGGCGGTCGAGATCGCCTCCGGGCGCGGCGTCGGGGCCCTGACCGACAACTACTTCACCGGCGACGATGCCGCCGACGACGTGACCTTCACGTTCGACGGCTCCGAGAGCGCCACGATGACCATCGGGGCCGGCAGCAAGACGCTCAGCGAGGTCGTCACGGCGCTGAACGAGTCCAGCCGCTCGGCCGAGGCCGGCTGGGAGATTGCCACGGCGGCCTACAACAGCGACACCGGTCAGTACACGCTGAAGCTGTCCCACCACACCGCCGGCGACGTCGCCTTCGCCGTCAGCGACACCGGCGCGCCGACGTGGGCGGCCGACCTCGGCGGCGACGCGGTCGACACCGCCAGCTTCACCAACACCGACGGTGCCGACAGCCTCACCCTCGGCACGCAGGCGGCCATCTCCGCCATCGAGACGGCCGTGTCCACCAAGGACTCCTTCCGTGCCAAGCTGGGCTACATGATGAACCGCCTGGAGGCTGCCGGGCGGGTCATCGACATCCAGGCCGAGAACCTCCTGGCCGCCGAGAGCCGCGTCTCGGACGTGGACGTCGCGACCGAGATGGCCGCGATGACCCGCAACCAGGTTCTTGCCCAGGCCGGTGTCTCGATGCTGGCCCAGGCCAACTCCATGCCGCAGATGGCGCTTCAGCTTCTCGGCTGACCGTCAGGCAGACATAGCTGATCGCGCCGGCTGATGGGGGGCCCCAGCCGGAGGCGAAACGCTCACCCAAGGCGGGCCCGCCGACCGATCAGGTTGGTGGGCCCGCCTTCTTCATGCGCGGATGCCAGGGGGCTGGGGGCGATCCAGACAGCTTATTCAGATTTTTCTTCTCAGAATCTACAAACTACCCAGACTGACAAATCCATTCATATAGCGCATGTCTCCTTTCTTTGTATGCTTTCATAGGCTCATTAATTCAAAGGGTTTAATCGCGAGATTGCCCGCAGATCGACCGGAGCGGGATCCCGGTTCGGCTAGACAACTGGCGGCTCTGTCGGGGTATTCGGAGTGTTTTCCGCCGCTGTGGGCCTCAAGTTCCGGGGACCCCCTACGATAATCCCCTTGCCGTCGGATGCGTGAGGGAAACAGGCACCGGCGGCGGAACCTGCGGAGGGTGCTCGGGACGTCCGGTTCGGCGGACCGACAGCAGCGTGTGATCGACACAGACGGGTCCGCGGCCTGTGGAGGGCCGGGACGAATACCGGCACCTTTCTAAGGAAACAGGAGAGTCTCATGCTGGCAATCAAGAACAACCTGATGGCCGACGGGGCCGCCAGGCACCTGGGGCAGAGCTACGACTCGCTGGCCGATTCGGTCCAGCGGTTGTCCTCGGGCCTTCGCATCAACAGCGCGAAGGACGACGCCGCCGGGCTGGCGGTTCGCGAGTTGATTCGTGCGGACGTCGCGGCCCTTCGCCAGGGCTCGCGGAACGCCCGCGACGCGATTTCGATGATCCAGGCCGCCGAGGGCGGGCTGTCGATGATCGACGACATCCTCGTCCGCATGCGGGAACTGGCCGAGCAGTCCGCCACGGACTCCTACTCGCCGACCCAGGTCTCCATCATGCAGGCCGAGTTCGACGAGCTCGCCGAGGAGATCACCCGGATCGCGTCCAACACGGAGTTCAACGAGAACAACCTGTTGGACAGCACCGCCTCCGACGCGTTCACCATCGCCCTCGGCGGCGGGCTCGTGGCCGGGCAGACCATCAAGATCGACAAGCAGGACATGACCGCCGAGACGCTGGGCGTCGGCGGGGCGGTCGAGATCGCCTCCGGGCGCGGCGTCGGGGCCCTGACCGACAACTACTTCACCGGCGACGATGCCGCCGACGACGTGACCTTCACGTTCGACGGCTCCGAGAGCGCCACGATGACCATCGGGGCCGGCAGCAAGACGCTCAGCGAGGTCGTCACGGCGCTGAACGAGTCCAGCCGCTCGGCCGAGGCCGGCTGGGAGATTGCCACGGCGGCCTACAACAGCGACACCGGTCAGTACACGCTGAAGCTGTCCCACCACACCGCCGGCGACGTCGCCTTCGCCGTCAGCGACACCGGCGCGCCGACGTGGGCGGCCGACCTCGGCGGCGACGCGGTCGACACCGCCAGCTTCACCAACACCGACGGTGCCGACAGCCTCACCCTCGGCACGCAGGCGGCCATCTCCGCCATCGAGACGGCCGTGTCCACCAAGGACTCCTTCCGTGCCAAGCTGGGCTACATGATGAACCGCCTGGAGGCTGCCGGGCGGGTCATCGACATCCAGGCCGAGAACCTCCTGGCCGCCGAGAGCCGCGTCTCGGACGTGGACGTCGCGACCGAGATGGCCGCGATGACCCGCAGCCAGGTGCTCGCCCAGGCGGGCATCTCGATGTTGGCCCAGGCCAACACCATGCCGCAGATGGCCCTGCAATTGCTGGGCGGCTGACGCAGCCTCCTTCACTGAAGGCAGGAGGCCACGGGCACCGGGCCGGGGCGTTCGGGGACGCCCCGCCCGGTCGGGCTTTCGCCTTCAGTTGACCATATCCGGCGTGCTTTGCCGAGAGGGCGCCCCACCCCAGAACCCGGGTGGGACGCCCTCTTTCGTTTCCCGCGCGCCAACCCCCGCAATTCACTCAAGCTCCGCCGCCGTTGCTCGATAAGAGATGCGGAGGGCGGGCCAACCAGGCCGGCCCGGACTGGAGCGAACCATGGCCAGCAATTTTGCCATGTCCGGCGTTTTCTCGGGCATCGACACCGACACGCTCGTCGCGGCCACCATGGCCGCCGCACGCGGGCCCATCAACCGCCTCGAAAGCCAGAAGAGCACCTGGCAGCAGAAGATCTCCGCCGTCGACGACATCGAGCGGCGGATGGGCGACCTGCGGAGCCTCGTCGACGACATCCGCGACGAGGCCGACCTCCGCAAGGTGGAGGCCTCCAGCAGCAACCGCGACGTGCTGGAGGCCGTCGCCACCGGCGGGGCCGTCGAGGGCACCCACGAGATCCTCGTCAACCAACTGGCCTCCTCGGACCGCCACGTCCACGACGGCGTCACGCCGACGGAGGCCTGGACGCACGACCTGACCGTCGCCGCCCTGGACAGCCAGCTCATCGCCGCCGAGGACATCTCCGACGCCACCGGCGACGACTACCGCTTCGTCTTCCAGTTCGACGGCGAGGCCCAGGTCAGCGTGGACCTCTCGGCCTACGACGCCACGGGCATCACCCTCGGCGAGCTGATCGACGAGATCAACGCCGCCGCCGGCTACACCGCCGCTGGCGCCGCCGACACCGACGGGCAGCTCGCCCTGCGCATCCAGGCCGCCGCCGCCGGCGGGGGCAAGGACCTGACGATCACCGACGACAGCTCCGTCGAGACGCTCGCGGGCACGGGCACCTTCACCCAGACCGTCGACGGCGATGTCGGCACCGACGCGTTCGTCGGCGCAGGGCAGCTCGTCTTCACCTACGACGGCGTGACCCGGACGATCACCACCACCGAGAAGACGACGCTCGGCCAGCTCCGCGACATGATCAACAACGACGCCGAGAATCCCGGCGTCCAGGCCAGCATCCTCGAGTACGAGGGCGTCAGCGGCGGGCGGTACCACCTCGTGCTCACCGGCGAGGACACCGGGGCGGATTACGGCATCACCCTCGAGGCCGCCACCACCCTCTCGGGCTTCGAGGCCTCGACCTGGTCCCAGACCCAGACCGCCCGCAACGCCCAGATCCGCGTGGACGGCTACCCGCAGGAGGGCTGGATCGAGAAGGCCAGCAACACCGTCACCGACGTGATCCCCGGCGTGACCCTCAAGCTCTACCAGGCCGACGGCGGCTCGCTGCTGTCGGCGACGTCCAGCAGCACGGACGTGGCGACCGTCGCCGCCGGGGCCACCGCCGAGGCCGGCTCCTGGGAGCTCCAGGTCAACCAGCTCGCCGCGGCCGCCCGCCAGGCCCACGACGCGGGCCTGGCCTCCGCGGACACCACGGTGGGCGTCGGCGACTTCGTGTACACCTACGACGGGACGACGCGGACGATCACCACCGACGCGACGACCACGCTGGCGGATCTCCGCGACCAGATCAACGCCGACGCCTCGAACCCCGGCGTGGTGGCCAGCGTGCTGGAGTACGACGGGACCTACCACCTCGTCCTCGACGGCCAGGACACCGGCTCGGACTACGACATCACGATCGAGGCGGCGACAACGCTGTCGGGCTTCGGCGCGGCGGACTTCGCCGCCACCGCCGCCAGGGACGCCCAGGTGAAGGTCAACGGCTACCCGCCGGGGGGGGACTGGATCACCCGCGGCAGCAACACGCTGACCGACGTCGTGCCCGGCGCGACGGTGACGCTGACCGGCACGGGGACGACGAGCATCACGCTGGCGGAGTCCGACACCGGCTCGATGGAGCCGGTGACCGTCAACCTCACGCGGGACACCTTCGCCCTGCGCAGCCGGCTCCAGAACCTCGTGGAGATCTACAACGGCATCGTGGACGCCATCGACGACCACGCGGGCTACGACCAGGCGACCGAGACCGCCGGCGTGCTGATCGGCGATTCGGGCATCACGCTGCTGGCCCGGCGGGTGCGGACGCTGCTCACCCAGCCGCTGCCGGGCTACGACGGCAGCTCCGACACGTATACCATGGCCTCCGACATCGGCCTGGAGATCGACCGCGACGGGCACCTGAGCCTGGACACCGAGACGCTGAACGAGGCGCTGACGGACAATTACTTCGCGGTGCTCTCGCTGGTCGGCGCGGTGGGCACGGGCGGCTCGTCGGACAGCGCGATCCAGTTCAACAGCGCCTCGTCGAGCACCACCGCCGGCGACTACGAGGTGAAGGTCGAGTTCGACGGCGCCGGGGCGATCACCTCGGCGTACATGCGCGGCGAGGGCGAGACCGAGTGGCGCGAGGCGACGGTGGACGGCACGGTGATTACCGGCGCGACGGGCAACCCCGAGCAGGGCCTGACCACCACGTTCGTATGGGACGGCGTGACCGCCTCGCCGATTACCGCCGAGGTCCGCGTGCAGCAGGGCTTCGCCGGGGGGATCTACGACGAGATGGAGGAGATGCTCGATCCCGTCGACGGCACGCTGGCGCTGAAGGTCGAGCGATACGAGAACGCCATCAGCGACCTCGACGACCGGATCGAATCGTGGGAGGACCGCCTCGAAACCCGCGAAGAGGCCCTTCGCGAAAAGTACGCCCGCCTCGAGGCGAACATGGCCAGGCTGGACTCCATGCGGGCGGCCGTCGATGCCCTCGTCAGCTCCCTGGCGCAGGTCGGCGGCTCGCAGAAAAACGATTCATGACGTCCCGCCGCCACGCGGCGGCACGAACGCAGGTGAACCCATGAGCGGAATCGACGCCTACCAGGAAAACGCCGTAGCCACCCAGTCCCGCGGGCGGCTGATCGTCATGCTCTACGAGGGGGCCGTCAAGTTCCTCCGCCAGGCCGTCGCGGCCATCGAGCGGGAGGACTGGTCGGCCAAGGGGGTCTACATCAACAAGGCCGCCGCCATCGTCGACGAGCTGGACAACTGCCTGGACATGGGCGCCGGCGGGGAGATCGCCGAGAACCTCCGCCGGCTGTACGGCTTCATGCGCCGCCACCTCAGCGAGGCCAACGCCCAGCGGGACACCCAGCGGATCAACGAGGTCATCCAGTTGCTCGAGGAGCTCAACGAGGGCTGGAAGGCCGTCACCGCCTAGCTGAGCCCTCCCCGGCACCCCGCCAACCGGGTCGAGCCCGCCCCCCCGGTCGCCGACCGGCGGATGTGCCAGTTCTGTCCACCCCGCCGGACACCGGACACACGACCGGCTGTGATCCATAAATACTTATCTATAAGTCGCTTATGCCTGCAAGTGCTTTGTCCACCCCGCCGGACGGCTGGACAATGTGTCCCGGGTGGACACAGGGCGGGACATGCGGGCGGGGAGGAAGTGCGAGGGGTGCACCCTACACGTACAGCGGCCCATTACCGCACGCTTGAGTAGGCGATTGCCCGCACGCGAGCGCCGCACCGTTGATGCCCGGAATTCCGGGCCTCAACGGTGCGGCGAACCGCGGTCCGGCGTCCCGGCGGGGGCCGGCGCGGCGGGCCCGGGCGGGGGGCGGTCAGCTCTTCTGGCCCTCTTCCTTGGCGCCCTCGCCGGTGTTGCGGACGGCCCAGCGGGCGAACTTCATCCGCACGTTGTTGTTCTCGTCCACCTTGATGGTGACCTCTTCCGGGCGCGTCTCGATCACCGTGCCCACGATCCCGCCGATGGTCGTGACCTTGTCGCCCTTCTTCAGCGCCGCGAGCATCTCCTTGCGCTTGGCTTCCTGCTTGCGTCGGCTGCGGCCCATCCAGAAGTACAGCAGCACGAAGCCGCCGAGGAGGATCACGTAGAACCACATCGGGTTCATGCCTCCCTCGTCGGTCCGCCGCCCGACGGCGTTGGCGTCCTGCGTCGCCGCCGGCCCGGCCCCGCCGGGCGTCGGGGCGGGGGCGGGCTCTCCGGCCGGCTCGCCGCCCTGCTCGACCTCGACGGGAACCAGCTTGGGCCCGTCGCCCTCGGCCGGCTGGGTGGTCTGGGCGACGCCCCGCCCGCCGAGCAGCGCCACGGCCGCGACAACGATTCCCAAGCGCACAGCTCGCATGCGATCCTGCATGAGTATTCCTTTCTGGTACCGGGGATCAGCCAATCCCGGCATTGTGCGCTCCCCCGCCCGATGCGTCAAGAGAGCGCAATCCCGGGCCTGCGGCCGGGGCCGGGGCTGGGGAGGAAGGGCCCCCGGCAATCGCGGGAGCGAAGTGAGGCCCTGCTGACGGTTTCCCGACAGCGAACAGCACGTCAGCCTCAGTACCGGACCTTGCCGACCTTCAACTGGAGGCGGCGCTTCATGTTGACCATCAGGACCGCGCCGGCGATGGAGATCAGCTTGCTCTCGGCCGTGTCGGCGCGGCTGGTGAGCACCACCGGGGCCGCGGCGCCGACCAGCAGGCCGATCTGGCGCCTCCCGGCGAAGTAGACCAGGGACTTGGCCAGCATGTTGCCGGCCTCGATGTCCGGGACGAGGAGGATGTCGGCCCGGCCGGCGACGGGCCCGCCGAGCTGCTTGTGCTCGGCGGCGCGGGGGCTGACGGCGTTGTCCAGCGCGAACGGCCCGTCGATCACGCAGGGGGGCAGGAACTGGCTTCGGTCGGCCATTTTGGCCAGCACGGCCGCCTCGACGGTCGCCTGCATGGCGGGGTTGACCAGCTCGACGGCGGCGAGGACGGCCACACGCGGCTGCTCGATGCCGAAGTGCCTGGCCAGGAAGACGGCGTTGAGGAGGATGGCGGCCTTCTGCTCCAGGGTGGGGGCGATGTTCATCGCCCCGTCGGTGATGAACAGGAACCGCCGGGGGTCGGTCATCTCGGCGATGAAGCAATGGCTCATGATCGAGCCGGTCCGCAGCCCGTGCTCCCTGTCCAGCAGGCCGCGGAGGAAGTCGTCGGTGTGGACGTAGCCCTTCATGAGGATGTCGGCCTGGCCGGTGGAGACCATCCGCACGGCGGCGCGGACGGCGCCGAGGGCGTCGGGCTCGTGGACGATCTCGTTGCCGGCGAGCTCCACGCCGGCGCCCTCGGCGATGCGTGCGATCTCGCCCTCATCGCCGACGAGCACCACGCGGGCGATGTTCCGCCGCAGCGCCTCGGCCGCGGCGCGGATGGCGGCCTCGTCGGCACCGCACGCGACGGCCACCGTCCGCAGCGGCTGGGGCTCGACCTCGGCCAGCAGCTCATCGAAGTTGTTCATCGGCAGGTCCCTTCGCGATGGGGGATGCGGGTCAGTCGCTCTCGCTCGGCGGGGCGGTCATCGTGGCGGCCTCGTCCGGGGGGATGGCGCGGCGGTACAGCCGCACGTCGGCCACGCGCCCGAGCACCTGGTAGTGGGCCGCGGGGGCCGAGTACTGCCCGACGATCAGCGCCCCGGGGCGGGGGCGGCGGTCGGCGGGGCAGGGGACGTCGGCGACCTTTCGCCCGTCCTGGTAGAGGCGTGCCCTTCGCCCGTCGAAGGTGGCGACGAGGCGCACCCACCGCCCGCTGCGCACGCGCCCCCCGTCGCAGCTTACCCCGCCGACGTGCCACCGCCACCGCCCGCCGAAGGCCTGGAGGAACCAGCCGCGGTCCCCGTAGTGCCCGCAGCTCAGCACGACCGGCATCTTCGCCAGGCGGTCGAAGCGGACGCGGCAGGCGACCGACAGCCGCAGCCCCACGTCGAACGCCGGGCGGTGGGCGAACGCCGCGTGCCCGCCGCGGGCGAGGTCCAGCACGCCGCCGTCGGCGACGGCGGCGCGCCCGTGGAGCTTGACGCCCTTGCCCCCGCCGCCGGCGAAGGCGGCGAACGTCGGCTCGCGGCGCAGCCGCAGCGCGGCGGCCCGGACGACGGGCGACGGCTCGCCCAGCGTGCCCCGGCGGTCCACGGCCCGGACGCGGTAGGCCCGCTCCCCGTCGCCGGGGTCGGCGGGGTCGACGTGGGCGCAGCCCGCGATCGGCTCGTCGGTCAGGGGCACGAACCGCCGCCCCTCGCGGCGGGCGACGACGTACCGCACCCCCCGCCCGGCCGGCGGGGCCTGCCATCGCAGGGCAATCTGCCCGGGCTCGCCCGAGGCCGTCACGTTCGCCGGCGCCGCCGGCGGGGTCGGCTCGGGCACGGCGACCGAGGCCCGCCCGACCGGGCCGCGCCGCCCGGCGGAGACGCCGACCACGGCGTAATGGCAGGGCCCGACCGGCGGGAGGGGGTCGTCGTGGGCGAACCGCGTGGTGGTCGCCAGCAGCGTCTCGGGCGAGGGCTCGAACCCCCCGGCCGGGCCGCGGTGAACCTCGAACGCCAGGCCGATCGCCTCGGCGGAGCGGGGCCAGGCGAGCCGGACGCCGGCGGCGTCGGTGACGCGCGCGGTCACGGCGGGCGGCTCGGCCGGCAGGGGGCAGGGGACCATGCGTCGGACGCGCCCGGGGATGATCTCGGCACCGGGCATGTCCACGCGCGGCCTGGCGAGCGCCTCGGACCTGGCCCGCCGGATGCTCGCCAGCATCCGGCGGTAGTGGGGGTCGGCGGGGGATTCAAAGGGCGTCACCGGCGGGCCCTCGGGGTCCGGCGCGGCCAGGCGCTTCGGGCGGAAGACGTCCGGCGGCTGGCGGCGCTGCGTCACCGGGCCGGGGCGCTTGCGAGCCTTGCGGTCGCGGCACCAGCCCAGGCCCCACCCGCCGGGCTGCGGCTTCAGCGGCGCCCGCAGGATGCGGCTGGCCTCCGGGCGGCGGAGGTTGATCCAGTCGTCCCCGACCGGGCCGCGGTGGCAGCGCGAGCAGCCGGCCTCGGCCATGACGGCCGACAGCTCCCCGGCGGCGGTCAGGTACGCCTCGCACGTTGCCCGCGGCGTCCAGTTCCACGTGCCGTAGTAGTTGGCATTGGTGTCCATCCAGGCCAGCAGCAGGTCGCGCTGGGCGTCGGTGAGCTTCTCGATGCGTCCCTCGTGCCCCGCCAGCAGCAGCTCGGCCAGCGGCGCGCCCCCCGAGCCGTGCGTTCGCGGGGGCAGAACCCGGGAGGTGCTCACGGCGGCGTTGTGGCAGTTGAGAAAGCCCACCAGCGTGTTCTTGAGCAGCGTCTCGTAGCTGAGGCTGAACCCCCACGTCCACCCGCCGGAGAGGTCCAGCCCGGCGGCGATGCCCTCGCGCCCGCCGTGGCAGCGAAGGCAGTGGGCATCCAGGATCGGTTGCACCATCGTCGGGTAGTCCACGAAGCCGCTGCCCCAGCTTTCCGGGCGCGGGCGGTCCGCCCGGCGGGCCAGTGCGGTCGCGCTCGGCCGGGCCGGCGGGGCGGTGAGCTTGTCCTCGTGGCAGCCGATGCACGACCGCGTGGCGCCCGGGGCGGCCTGGACGAACGTCCTCATGCTCTGGACGGCCCGCCCGTCGGCATCGAGCGCCTGGAAGTACAGCGCCCGCCCGGCGGGGGCCTGGAAGTGGGCCGAGCCGTCGGGGGCGACCGGCACGGTGCCGAGGATGTTCTTGACCACGTACGCGCCCTGCCAGCTCACCAGGAAGGCCTGGTTCCACCACCGCCCCCCCGGCGGGATGCCGCTGACCCGCGCGGTCTCCTCGATCACCCGAAGCCGCCTGACCTCGCCCCGGCGGACGCCCTCGAGGCCCTCGTAGACGTCCTGGACGAAGAACCGCCCCGTCGCACCGGGCGGCGCCGTCGAGGCGCTGGCCTCCGCCGAGCGCCCGAGCACCGGCGGGCGGGGGCGCGGCTTGACCAGCATCGGCGAGTAGCAGGAGATGCCCTCGGCGGCGTGGATGAGACGGCGACGCCCGTCCCGGTGGATCAGCTCGATGACGCCGTCGCCCTCGGCGTTGTTGGCGATGAGCACCAGGTCGCGCGACAGCGGCCAGGGGTCGCTGGGGCCCCGGCGGAGGCCCTGGTCCATCTTCGTGGGGTACCCCGGCGTGAAGTTCGTCACCGCCGACAGCCCGTTCTTGCTCGACGTCGGGTCGATCATCGCGATCGCGCCGACGGCCTGGCCGTTGTGCGGGGTCAGCGCCGCCACCACCAGGTGCGTGCCGGGCACCGGGCGGGCGTCCAGCAGGGCGGTCGGCCTGGCCAGGTTGTTGGCGAACAGCGCCGTCTCGTGCGTGCCGTCCGGCAGGACCGTCCAGAGGCTCTGCATGTACAGCGCCGTCTTGTCCACGTACTCCCAGCGCCCGTAGAGGATGCGCCCGTCGGGCAGCACGGCCGGGTCGAACTCGTTGACGTTGTTGACCGAGATCGCGTGGATGCCGCTGCCGTCGGCGTTCATCACGTGAAGCGTGTCCACCTCGGAGTTGAAGCACGGCACGCGGGCGCCCTGGCGGGTCGAGGTGAAGGCGATCCGCCCGTCCGGCAGGTAGCAGGGCGTGATGTCGTGTCGGCCACGCCCGACGTGGCGGACCGGCATCTCCGCCGTGCAGTCCCGCGCGGGGAAGGTCAGCCGCCGCAGCCCCCGCCCGGTAAGCCCGATCTCGTAGATGCTCGTCTCGCCCCCGGCCTCGCCCTTGAACGCGAAGAGCACCCGACGGGCATCCCACGAGATGTCCGGGTCGCGGTAGACGCCCGCGCCCAGCGTCTCCGGCGTGTTCGCGTCGATTACCGCACGGACGCGATGCGCCCCCGGCGGGTCGGCGGGGTTCTCCACCACGTAGATGCCCCCGCCCGGCCGCCACGTGTAGTAGTCGTCATAGATGTGCCCGGCCATGTACGGCTGCCGCTTGACGAACAGCAGCGGCGCATCGAGCGCCGAGGTGTCCAACGCGCCGCCCCCCCCGGCCGCGCACGCGGCGAGGGACCCGACGGCCGCCAGGATGATCGCTGTCCGTCGCATGGGCTCTCCATGATACCCGACCGCGGACAGTCTGCGCCCTGCACATTCCCTCCCACAAGCGCCAAGCCGCCGGCGCGGACCAGGCAAGCGCCTGGGCCGAGCGGGGACTTCGCCGGCCGTGGAAGGCCAGCCCCCTCGCCGACGCCTCTTCTCGCCGACACCGGCCGGCTACACAGCGGGCCCGTCGCGGCGAGCGTGGCTGCACCTTGCGCGGCGGCGCCCCGCGCGTCCCGTCGAAGCGGCGCGTCGGCATCGCACTCCAC
>CAYLPJ010000036.1:0-68784 GCA_964385465.1 uncultured Planctomycetaceae bacterium
GCGGATGAGCTTCTTGCGCTCCTCGCTCATCCCCTCGGGCATGACGATCCGCACGCGGTAGCCCTTCAGCCGGGCTACCAGGGCCACCCCGATCCCCGTGTTGCCGCTGGTCGGCTCGACGATGACCGAATCGGGGTTCAGCTTGCCCTCGCGTTCGGCCCCCTCGAGCATGGCCAGGGCCACGCGGTCCTTGATGCTCCCGCCGGGGTTGAGGAACTCCGCCTTGGCGTAGATGCTCTCGCCGTTGAGCTTCAGCAGCGGCGTGTTCCCGATCAGGTCCAGGATGTTGTCGGTCAGCATGCGGCGGTCCTCGGCTGTCCGCGGGTTATCGGGGCGCGTCGGGTTGAGCCGGTACCCCCGGGGATACGCTCTGCTCGTTCCCGGGCTGCCACTGGAACTCCGTGGCGTTGGGGTCGTGGGCGATGCGGATCGCGCCGAGGGCGCCGGCGATGTCGGCCATGTCCGCCTCGGGGCCGGGGTGGACGACCACGCCGGCGAACTGGCGCGTCTCGGGGAGGTAGAAGTCCGCGATCAAGACCTCGCTGTTCGCGTCGCCGGCGAGGAAGCCCCGCCGCCCGCCGCCCTCGATCCGCTGCCAGCGGTCCTCGGCGCTGCGCGGCATCAGCAGGGACTTGATCATCAGCAGGTAGAGCGCCTTCTGGATCGCCTTGCCGTCCTCGGCCGCCTCCACGTCCTCCGGTGTGGCGGCGAACGCGGCCGAGAGAAGGTCGTACGGGTCGGCCTCGCGCAGCCACCGGGCGAGGTCGTCGTGGGTGGGCCTGTACTCGGGGCGGAACTTCGGGCTCATGGCCACCTCGCCCAGGAGCATCAGCCGCAGCCGCTCGGTGGCGAAGGCCGGCTGATCGGGGCGATTGGGCTCTTCGGGCAGTCGCCGGAACATGCCGCGGGGCAACGTGTATCGGAACGCGGGGCGCCGGCAGGTGTGCACGTCTTCGGGCTGGTTCGGTGCCGGCAGCGCCAGGATGTCCGCCTCGGGCGTGGCGGCCAGGGCCCGGCGGCCCCGCTCGTCGAGCGCGGCGATCTGCTCGCGGGCGTTGGCGCGGGCCCGCCAGAGGATGATCCGCGGGCCCAGCAGCAGCGCAGCGGCGATCGCGGCGATGCCGACGACGGCGATGGCGGCCTTGAGTTGCCAGCTTCCGCTCTTCATGGTGTCGTGTCCATTCGAGGATGCGTGGGCGATGATACGTCGGGCCTGCCATGCTGTCAAATCGTGCGGCCGGAGGTGCCGAACGTGCAGGGATGGCAGGCGGGGACGTAGGGCGCCTCGGAGTCGCGTTCACTCCAATCCATTTACTGGAAGTGCCTTAGGGTTTACGGCACGTGGCTTGCACGAGAAGTGGGTGTCGGCGCCTGCGCAACAGGTGTTCGCATTCCGGGCGGCTTTCGCGGCCGATCGGCGGCGCCGGGTAATCGGAACGTGTTGTAGAGAAGGACTTTACAGGCCAAGCCGGCCCGGCGGCGTCTTTCGGGGCGCCGGGAGACCTCCCTCCGCGGGCGGCAACGTTTCTGGAACAGGAAGCGAAAGGAGAAACTCCCCATGGCGGCCAAGCAGTTGGTATTCGAGAAGGATGCGCGGGAGAGCCTGCTGACCGGGGTGGAGAAGCTCGCGCGGGCGGTCAAGAGCACGCTCGGCCCCCGCGGGCGCAACGCCATCCTCGACAAGGGCTGGGGCTCCCCGACGGTGACGAAGGACGGTGTGACCGTCGCCGAAGAGATCGAGCTGACCGACAAGACCGAGAACATGGGCGCCCAGTTGGTCAAGGAGGCCGCCAGCAAGACCTCCGACGCCGCGGGCGACGGGACGACGACGGCGACGGTCCTTGCCGAGGCCATGTTCCGCGAGGGCTACCGCAACCTCACCGCCGGCGCCGACGCGATGGCCCTGGCCCGCGGCATGCGTCAGGCCGTCTCGGCCCTGACCGCCGAGATCGCCAAGGCCTCCACGCCGGTCAAGGACGACGCCGACATCCGCAACATCGCCTCGGTCAGCGCGAACAACGACACCGAGGTGGGCAAGATGCTCGCCGACGCGATGAGCAAGGTCGGGCGCGACGGCGTGATCACCGTCGAGGAAGGCAAGGGCATCGACACGACGGTGGACGTTGTCGAGGGCATGCAGTTCGACCGCGGCTTCCTCTCGCCGCACTTCGTCACCGACCAGGACGAGATGGTCTGCCGCATGGAGAAGCCCCTCGTGCTCATCCACGAGGAGAAGATCTCCACCGTCAACAAGCTCGTGCCCCTGCTGGAGAAGGTCGCCAAGGCCAAGCGCCCGCTGCTGATCATCGCCGAGGACGTCGAGGGCGAGGCGCTGGCCACCCTGGTGGTCAACAAGCTCCGCGGCATCCTCAACATTTGCGCCGTCAAGGCGCCCGGCTACGGCGACCGCCGCAAGGCCATGCTCCAGGACATCGGCATCCTCACCGGCGGGAAGGTCTTCACCAAGGACCTCGGCATCGACCTCGAGAGCATCTCCATCGGCGACCTCGGCACGGCCAAGGTCGTCTCGGTGGACAACGACAACACCACCATCATCGAGGGCGCGGGGGAGACCTCGGCCATTCAGGCGCGGATCGAGCAGATTCGCGGCGAGATCGAGACCACCACGAGCGACTACGACCGCGAGAAGCTCCAGGAGCGCCTGGCCAAGCTCGCCGGCGGAGTGGCCCAGATCAACGTCGGGGCCGCCACCGAGGCCGAGATGAAGGAGAAGAAGGCCCGCATCGAGGACGCCCTGCACGCCACGCGGGCGGCCATCGAGGAGGGCATCCTCCCCGGCGGCGGCGTGGCCCTCGTCCGCGCCCGCAAGGTCCTCGACGGCCTGAAGGCCTCCGGCGACGAGGCCACAGGCATCGAGATCGTCGCCAAGGCCGTCGCCGAGCCGCTTCGCCAGATCGCCGCCAACGCCGGGGAGGTCCCGGCGATCGTGTTGAAGAAGGTCGTCGCCGGCGACGGCAAGGGCTTCGGCTTCAACGCCGATTCGATGGAGTACGAGGACCTTCTCAAGGCCGGCGTCATCGACCCGGCGAAGGTCACCCGCGTGGCGCTGGAGAACGCCGCGTCGGTCGCGACGCTGCTGCTGACCTGCGACGCGGCCGTCAGCGAGATCCCCAAGGACGAGGACGAGGCCGGCCCCGGCGGCCCGGGCGGGCCCGGCGGCATGGGCGGCATGGGCGGCATGGGTGGCATGGGCGGCATGGGCGGCATGGGCGGCGGCATGGGCATGATGTAGCCCGGCCGAGGAATCCACACGAACTCAGGAACAGCTAGCCAAGAGCAGACGCGCTGAAGGAGATAGAGACGATGGCAGTGAAACCGTTGGATGATCGGGTGCTGGTCAAGCAGAGCGAGGCGGAGGAGACGACGGCGGGCGGCATCGTCCTGCCGGACACGGCCCGGGAGAAGCCCCAGCGGGGCAAGATCGAGGCGGTCGGCCCGGGCAGGCTGCTGGACAGCGGCGAGCGCGGCGACATGAGCGTCAAGAAGGGCGACGAGGTGTACTACGGCAAGTACGCCGGGACGGAGATCAAGATCGACGGCGATGAGTACGTCATCCTCCGCGAGTCCGACATCCTCGCCGTCGTCGAGAAATAGCCCCGCCGACCGCACCAAGCCAAGGAGCAAGACATGGCTGCCAAACAGATGCTGTATGACGTCGACGCCCGGGGGGCGATGCTGGCCGGCGTATCGAAGCTGGCCTCGGCCGTGAAGGTCACCCTCGGCCCGACCGGGCGCAACGTGCTGCTTCAGAAATCCTTCGGCTCGCCGAAGGTCACCAAGGACGGCGTGAGCGTCTCCAAGGAGATCGACCTGCCGACGCCCTTCGAGAACATGGGCGCCAAGATGGCCAACCAGGTCGCCTCCAAGACCTCCGACGTCGCCGGCGACGGGACCACCACCGCCGTCGTCCTCGCCGAGGCCATCATGAGCCGCGGCTTCAAGAACGTCACCGCAGGGGCCAATCCCATGGCCCTGAAGCGCGGGATCGACCTGGCCGTCGAGGCCGCCGTCCAGTCCATCGCCGACCAGGCCAAGAAGGTCAAGAACAACGACGACCTTCGCAAGGTCGCGACCGTCTCGGCCAACTGGAACGAGGACATCGGCAAGCTGATCGCCGAGGCCTTCGACCAGGTCGGCGCCGACGGCGTGATCACCGTCGAGGAAGGCAAGGGCCTGGCCAACGAGCTCGACCTCGTCGAGGGCATGCAGTTCGACAAGGGCTTCATCAGCGCCTACTTCGTCACCAACCCCAACACGATGGAGTGCGAGCTTGAGGACCCCCTCATCCTCCTCCACGAGAAGAAGATCGCCAACCTCCGCGACCTCGTGCCCGTCCTGGAGAAGGTCGCCTCGGCGGGCAAGCCGCTGCTGATCATCGCCGAGGACATCGAGGGCGAGGCCCTCGCCGCCCTGGTGGTCAACCGGCTCCGCGGCGTGCTGAACGTCTCGGCCGTCAAGGCCCCGGCCTTCGGCGACCGCCGCAAGGCCATCCTCCAGGACCTCGCCATCCTCACCGGCGGGCAGGTCGTCAGCGAGGACCTCGGCGTCAAGCTCGATAGCGTCGAGTTGGAGATGCTGGGCACGGCCAAGCGGGTGACGATCACCAAGGACAACACCACCGTCGTCGAGGGCGGCGGGAAGAAGAAGGACATCACCGCCCGCGCCGAGACGATCCGCAAGGCCATCGAGAAGACCACCAGCGACTACGACCGCGAGAAGCTCTCCGAGCGGCTGGCCAAGCTGACCGGCGGCGTGGCCGTCATCAACGCCGGGGCCGCCACCGAGACGGAGATGAAGGAGAAGAAGGACCTCATCGACGACGCCGTCCACGCCACGCGAGCCGCGGCCGAAGAGGGCGTCGTTCCCGGCGGCGGGGTCGTCTTCCTGCACGCCATCGAGGCCGTCGAGAAGGCCCGCAGCAAGGCCCGCGGCGACGAGAAGGTCGGCGTGGACATCATCCTCGACGTCCTGCGGGCGCCCGCCCGACAGATCGTCGACAACACCGGCGAAGACGGCGACGTCGTCGTCGCCGAGATCCTCGACCGCGGCGGCCAGATCGGCTACAACGCGGGCACGGGCGAGTACGTGGACATGGTCAAGGCCGGCATCATCGACCCGGCCAAGGTCTCCCGCAGCGCCCTCCAGAACGCCGCCTCCGTCGCCGGGCTCATGCTGACCACCGACCTGATGGTCACCGAGCTGAGCGACGACGACGAGGAAGAGGCCGCCGTCGGCGCCGTCGTCTGACCCCGCGGCGACACGCGACCACCGACCGACGGGCCCGCCGACGGGCCCCACGCCGTGACCCACGCAGGGGCGCCCGGGCCGAGACGACCCGGGCGCCCCTGTGTTCCGCACGGGACGCCTTCAGCGGGGCCCCGGCGGACAACCCGGCCGAATGCCCACTATGGCCGTCAAACGTGACTACTACGAGGTGCTCGGGATCGAACGCACCGCCGGTGCGGACGAAGTCAAGCGCGCCTACCGCAAGGGGGCGCTGAAGTACCACCCGGACAACTTCGACGGCGACAAGGACGAGGCCGAGGTCCGCTTCAAGGAGCTCTCGGAGGCCTACGAGGTCCTCTCGGACCCGCAGAAGCGCCAGATCTACGACCGCCACGGGCACGAGGGCCTGAGGGGACAGGGCGTCCACGACTTCTCGAACATGGGCTTCGGCGACATCTTCTCCATGTTCGAGGACATCTTCGGCGGCGCCGGCGGGTTCGGCGGGCGCGGGCGACGCAGCCGCGCCGACCGCGGCTACGACCTCGAGACGCAGGTCGAGCTGACGCTCGAGCAGGTCGCCACAGGCGTGGACGAGACGCTCGAATTCGAGCGGATGGACTACTGCCCGGCGTGCAGCGGATCGGGCGCCCGTCCGGGCACCGAGCCCCAGCGCTGCGAGACCTGCGGCGGGTATGGCAAGGTCCAGCAGCAGGTGCCCGGCTTCTTCGGCGTGAGCATCCGCGTCTCCGCCTGCCCGCGATGCCGGGGCAAGGGCCACATCGTCACCGATCCCTGCGAGGACTGCGACGGGACGGGGCGGATGCGAAAGAAACGCGTGCTGACCGTCCACATCCCCCCGGGCATCCGGGACGGGCAGGTCATCCGCATCCGCGGCGAGGGCGAGCCCGGCAAGGCCGGCGGCAGCAAGGGAGACCTCCACGTCTACGTCCAGGTCGCCGACCACCCCCTGCTGACCCGCCGCAACGACGACCTCGTCTGCCAGGTCCCCGTGACGTTCACCCAGGCCGCCCTCGGCGGGACCGTGCAGGTGCCCACCCTCACCGGCCCGGAGGACGTGGACATCCCCGCCGGCACGCAGACCGGCGACGTCATCACGCTCAAGCAGCGCGGCCTGCCCAACGCACGAACGCACCGGCCGGGCAACGAGTACGTACAGATCTTCGTGGAAGTGCCGCGTAAGCTGAACAAGAAGCAGCGGGAGCTGCTCGAGGAATTCGCCAAGACGGAGAACGCGCACGTCTCCGAGGAGCGAAAGAGCTTCTTCGACAAGCTCAAGGAGTATTTCTCCGGGTAGCGGCGGCACCGGACGCCCCGACGCCGCCCAGCCGAGGATGGACGCATGAGCAGGCAGAGCAAAAAGAAACGCGACGACGCCCGACGCCGTTCGCCAGACCCCCGGTCGGACCCGCAGGCCGACGCCCTCGCCGACGCCGACGCGCCGGACGAGACGCCCGACGACTGCGGGCCGACGCCCGACGATCCCCTCGCCGCCGTGACGAAGGAACGGGACGACCTGCTGGCACGCCTGCAGAGGCTGTCGGCGGATTATCTCAACTATCAGAAGCGCGTCCAGCGGGACATCGAGCAGACGCGGGAGTACGCCAACGAGGAGCTCATCAAGGCCCTGCTGGCCGTGCTGGACGACATGGAACGGGCCCTGGCCGCCGCGCGCGCCAACCACGACGAGGACGACCCGCTGCTCAAGGGCATGCAGCTCGTCCACGACAAGGCCATCGACACCCTCGGCAAGTTCGGCGTCACCGTCATCGACGCCGAGGGAAAGCCCTTCGATCCAGACCTCCACTCGGCCATGATGCAGCAGCCCAGCGCCGAGCACCCGCCCCAGACCGTCCTGACCGAGCTGGTTCGCGGCTACCAGCTTCGCGAGCGGACCATCCGCCCGAGCGGCGTGGTGGTCTCCTGCCTGCCGGAAGAGCCCGGCGACGACGCCGAAGACGAGACGTAACCCCCGCGCCCCGGAGCCAGACCATGCCGACCTACGAGTACGAATGCGAAGCCTGCGGTCACGAGTTCGAGAAGTTCCAGTCCATCACGGCCAGGCCGATCCGGACGTGCCCGGAGTGCGGCAAGCGGAAGGTCCGCCGCCTCATCGGCACCGGCGCGGGCGTGATTTTCAAGGGCAGCGGCTTCTACCAGACCGACTACCGCAGCGAGTCCTACAAGAAGGCGGCCGAGAAGGACAAGAGCGCCGCATCCGGCTCGGACGGCAAGGACGCCAAGGGCGAGAAGTCCGACAAGGCAGGCAAGTCCAAGAAGGACGCCACGTCCAAGGCCTCGGCCAAGACCGGGGACTGACGCCGCCCGCGGGGGCCTCGCGGCGGGGCGCGAGACGCTCCGCGGGGCGGGCCCCCGGGCCCGTCGGCTCGGCGTGAGGGACGGTCCCGCGGGGGCGGGGCGCTGGCCTTTTCTCCTTCTCCGCGGCGGATGCCGACGCGAAACGGCGTCGGGCACCTTCGTCACCAGTTCGTCACCCCGAGGATTCGTCGCGCTTGCGGCCGGGCCGCGAGGCGTCGTATACTACCGCCCGACTTGGAACGGCGAGCGTTTCGCGTTGCGCGGCCGTTGACGGCGGCCTCGGGCGGTCAGGAAAGAAAGGACGACAGCGATGGCGGACGAGCACCACGAGGTCAGGCGTATCGACTGGGGCGAGGTCTTCGGCTTCACTCACGTCTTCAAGTCCTTCCGGATGGCGATTCACTTCAGCAAACTGGCCCTGGCCCTCGCGGCGGTCGTGCTGATCTGGGTCTGGGGCGGCGTGATGGACGAGGTGACCAGTTGGGGCGGCGCGTACGTGCCTCATGGCGAGATCGCCGCCTATGCCGCCCGGTCGCCCGAGGCCTTCGACGAATGGCAGAAGCAGGCCGCCAGGGAGCGAGACAACGGCATCGACGACCTCTGGCAGCAGGCTCACGAGCAGAAGCAGTCGCTCACGGCGTTCCTGACCATCCTCGCGGGGGAGGACGGCACGGGGGGGCATTTCGAGGAGGCCTTCAAGGAGGCCCTGCGGGACGAGAACGCCGACACCGCGGCGACCAGCCAGCTTCCCGAGGCCGACGACCGCGCCGAGCTGATCGACGAGGACCCCCTCGAGGCCATGGACAAGGCCGAGGAGCTCCACGAGGCCGAGGTCGCCCGCATCGAGCGGCTCATCGAGGTCGCCGACGACGAGGACAACCCCAAGAGCGCCTGGAAGAAGCTCGCCGCCGACGCCACCCTCGACACGACCGAGAAAAAGAACCAGGCCGAGGAGGAGCTCGAGAAGGACCTCGACTCCGCCCGCCGCGCCATGACGCTCCGCCGCATCCAGGTGAGCGACCGCCTCGAGCGGCTCCGCGGCGAGACCGTCTTCGCCAGCTTCCTCGACTACGAGGGGCAGTGCCTCCAGAACGCCCTGCTCGCCGTGCGCTACGCCAACTTCACCGGCGGGCTCGACAACTACCGACAGGCCATGCAGAACCGCGCCCGCCTGCTGCCGGCACCCCCGGCCAGCCACGGGCTCGGAGGCGCCTCGCCCGCACCCGCGGACAACCCGCCCGGGCTGCTGTTCTGGGCACTCATGGCCGCCCACGGCTTCTGCTGGATGCTCGGCGAGCATTGGCTCTTCGCGCTGATCTTCCTCGCCGTGGCGCTGGCGATCTGGGCGCTGTTCGGCGGGGCCGTCCACCGCATCGCCGCGCTGCACTTCGCCCGCGATGAGAAAATCTCCATCGGCCAGTCGCTGAAGTTCGCGGCCGGGAAGTTCCTCAGCTTCTACTTCGCCCCGCTGATCCCGATGGCGATCATTCTCGTCATCGGCATCCTGCTGCTGGTCGGCGGGCTGCTTCTGGGCACTTGGCTGGGCGGCATCCTCATGGGGCTGCTGTTCCCCCTGGCGATCGCGGCCGGGCTGCTGATCGCCTTCCTCGCCATCGGCCTGGCGGGCGGATGGGCGCTGATGTACCCCACCATCGCCGTCGAGAGCTCCGACAGCTTCGACGCGATCAGCCGCAGCTACTCCTACATCTTCGGCCGGCCGTGGCGGGCGCTGCTCTACGCCGGTGCCGCCGTGGTCCACGGGACGATCTGCTACCTGTTCGTGCGGCTGTTCGCCTTCCTGGCGCTGGCGGCGACGCGGACGTTCGTGGCCGTCGGGGTCATCGGCGGAGGCGACACCGTCTCTTCCGAGGCCGACAAGCTCGACGTCCTCTGGCCCGCGCCGGTCTTCGAGAACCTCAACCCCGCCCCGCGCATCGAGGCCATGGGCGGCTTCGAGCCCGTCGGCGCCTGGCTGATCCAGTTGTGGCTCTGCATCGTCGCCGCCGCCGTGCTGGCGTTCCTGTGGTCCTACTGCTCCAGCGCCGCCACGGCCATCTACTACCTCCTCCGCCGCCAGGTGGATGCCACCGACCTCGACGACGTCTACGTCGAGGAGCCCGAGGAGGAGGTCTTCGGCGCCGAGCCCCCCGCCGAACCCGCCGCCGAGGCCACGCCCGAGCCGGAAAGGCCCGCCGAGCCCGAAGGGCCCGCCGAGAAATCCGACGAGAAGCCCGAAGCCGAGGACGACAAGGGCGAAGGCAAGGGCGAGGGCGAATCCGAGGACAAATCCGACTGACGCCCCCGAACGCGCCGAAGGCTCGGAGTGCGGCGATCCCCTCGCCGCACTCCGAGCCTTCACGCAACGGTCCGACCGACCCTACGACGCTTCCTTGTCCTTCGACTCCTCCCCCTCCAGCACTCGCACGCGAATGGTGTGGAACTCCACCCGGCTCTTGGGGTCGTGGCCCTGGAGGGCGATCAGGCCGCCCTTGAGGCGTCGCTTCGACGGGTCCTTCGCATCCGTCCACTCCGCCGCCTTCTTCCCGTTGAGGTACGTGGTCATCGTGCGGCCGCGGACGACAATGGTGTAGTCGAACCACTCGCCGGTCTTCACCGGCGACTTCTTCAGGTCGGCCTTGCGGTAGATGCTGCCTGTCTTCCGCGGATCGTGGTAGTTGTTGCTGCAGATCTGCGCCTCGCAGCCCTGGTCGAGGGGCCAGCCCTTCTCCTTGTACTTGGCGTGGACGTAGATCCCGGAGTTGCTCTTGGGGTGGATGAGCGCACGTCCTTTCGCTTTCGTGTCGGGGTTCGCGGCCGAGACGCCCGGCCGATCGGGACCATTCTACCCTCTCGCCCCCGCCGCCCAAAGCCCGGCATGGCCGACCGGCGACGGGGCTGCTACCATGGCGACGCGGAGGTGCATGCGTGGCAAAGAGCAAGGCGAGCAAGAGCGCCCCGCCGCTGGCCCGCGAGGCGGTGCGGCAGGTGATCGAGGGCGACATCCGCCCGATGGTCCGCGACGACGGCGGCGACATCCGCCTCGTCGGCGTCGAGGGCCGGCGGGTCACGGTCGCCCTCGGGCACCTCTGCACGCGCTGCCCGGCCGCCGGGCGCATGGTCCGCCACCTGATCCAGCCGCGCCTCCGCGAACGGTTCGGCGAGGATGTCGTCGTCGAGACGGTCACGGAGAAACCCTATTTCTGGCGGTAGAGATGGCTCGAGGGCACAAAGCGGTGATCCGGCGTTCCATCACGCCGGCGGAGTGGCTGCGGGTAAGGCTGGCGGAGGTTCGGCCGTGGCGGTTGATCGCCGCCGAGCCGACCGGGCCCTGGCAGGCGCGGGACGCCGAATGGGTCGGCGTCGGGCGCAGGCGGTTCACCGGCCCGTGGCGGGAGGTCGCCGACGGCGAGACCTGGGGCGGGCCGGACGCGACGGTCTTCTTCCGCGCCGACTGCCGCGTCGGCGAGGCGCTCGCCGGCCTGGCCGTGGACCTGGAGCTCGAGACGCCGGCGGAGATGATCGTCCGCGTCGACGGCCGATATGCCGACGCCTTCGACCCCAACCGCTCCCGCATCCCGCTGGCCCGCCGGGCCCGGGCGGGCAAGAGCTGGCGCATCGAGATGGAGGCCTACCCGCGGTCGGCGCCCGACGACATGCGCGTCGAGGGCGGCTCGGCCTGGGGGTGGTTCCAGCCGTGGCGCCCGCCTCGCCTGGCCGCGTACGACCCGGCCGTCGAGGCGTTCCTCTACGACATCCAGGTGCCGATGGACGTCGCCGCGTGCGACCGGGTCGACCCGGACCTCCGCGACTGGCTGGCCCGCCACCTCGACGCCGCGATGAAGCTCGTCGACCGCGACACCGTCGACCGCCGCACGCTCCGCCGCTCGCTGAAGGCCGCCCGGCACTACCTCCGCGAGACCGTCTACGCCGCCGGGCATCTCGCCGCGCCGGGCCGGCTGGCGCTGGTCGGACACGCCCACGTGGACGTCGCCTATCACTGGCGGGTCCGCCAGGGCGTCCGCAAGAACGCCCGCACCACGCTGGTGCAGCTCGCCCTGATGGACCGCTACCCCGAGATGCGCTACTGCCACACCCAGCCCTACGTCTACGAGCAGCTCAAGGCCCACCGCCCGGAGCTGTTCGAGCGCGTGCGGCGGAAGGTCGCCGCCGGGCAGTGGGAGCTGGTGGGCGGCCCGTACGTCGAGTGCGACTGCAACACCCCCTCGCCAGAGAGCCTCATCCGCCAGTGCCTGCTGGGCAAGCGGTTCTTCCTCCGCGAGTTCGGCCTGGACGTGGACACCTGCTGGCTGCCGGACGTGTTCGGCAACAGTTGGGCGATGCCCCAGGTCCTCGCCCGATGCGGCATCCGCTATTTCGTCTCCAACAAGATGTCCACCTGGAACGACACCAACCGCTTCCCGCACACCAACTTCCGCTGGCGGGGGGCCGACGGCACCGAGGTGGCGGCGTGCGTGCCCGCCACGCACTTCATAAGCTGGCTGACCCCACAGCAGCTCCTGGACAACTGGGACGGCTTCGCGGAGAAGACGGCCGTCGGCGAGTCGATGAACATGTTCGGCTTCGGCGACGGCGGCGGGGGGCTCACCCGCGAGATGCTCGAGACCGCCCGCCGCATCCGCCGCTTCCCCGGCCTGCCCGAGACGCGGATCGCCACCGGAAAGGCCTACCTCGACGACGCCTTCGCCACCCCCGAGGACCTCGCCGTCTGGGACGACGAGCTCTACCTCGAGATGCATCGCGGCGTCCACACCACCAAGGCCGAACTGAAACGCCTCAACCGCCGCTGCGAGCTCGCCGCCCGAGACGCCGAGCTGCTCTGCTGCCTGGCCGGGGAAAACCTCGCCGCCGCACGCGCCGACGAGCTCACCGGCCACTGGAAGACCGTCCTGGTCAACCAGTTCCACGACATCCTCCCCGGCTCGCACACCGAGCCCGTCGCACGCGACGCCGCCGACAGCTACGCCGAGGCGCTGGCGGGGTTCGAGAGCATCCGCGACGCCGCCGCCCGAAGCCTGGCCCGCGAGGCGAAGACCGACGCCCAGCCCGGCGAGCCGTTCGTCGTCGTCAACACGCTGGCGTGGCAGCGGCGCGGGACAGTCGAGCTGGACACCCCCGCCGCCGGGGCCGTCGACGCCGCCGGGCAGCCCCTGCCCGCCCAGCGGATCGACGACGAAGGCACCGAGCGGCTGCTCGTCGGCGTGCCGGACGTCCCCGCCGGCGGCTACGCGACCATCCACGTCCGCCGCGACGCCGGCTCGCCCCCCGATGCCGACGCCGACCGCCTCGTCGCCACGCCCACGCGCCTGGCCAACGCCTTCTTCGACGTCCGCCTCGACGAGCTCGGCCAGATCGCCCGCCTCACCGACCGCCGCCACGTCCGCGAGGTCCTGCCCGCCGGCGAGCGGGCCAACCGCCTGGAGCTCTTCGAGGACAAGCCCGGCATGTACGACGCGTGGGACATCGTCGCCACCTTCGACGAAAAGCAGTGGCCCATCGACCCGCCGGAGGAGCTGCGCGTCGTCGAGTCCGGCCCGGTCCGCGCGGCCGTGGCGTTCGAGCGGCGGTTCTTCGACAGCCGCCTCGTCCAGCACATCCGCATCTGGCGGGACACCCCGCGGATCGACTTCCACACGGTCGTCGATTGGCGGGAGCACAACCGGCTGCTGAAGGTCGCCTTCCCCGTCGCGGTGCTGGCGCGGCGGGCGACGTTCGACCTCGGCTACGGCTCGATCACCCGCCCGACGCACACGAACACGTCGTGGGACGCCGCGAAGTTCGAGGTCTGCGGGCAGAAGTGGGCCGACCTCAGCGAGGCCGGCTACGGCGCCAGCGTGCTCAACGACTCGAAGTACGGCTGGGACGTTCGAGGCCGGCGCATCCGGCTGAGCCTGCTCCGCGGCTCGATCCGCCCGGACCCGGACGCGGACATCGGAACGCACCGGTTCACCTACAGCCTCTTCCCCCACGCCGGCGGATGGCAGGACGGAGGGACCGTCCGCGCCGCGTACGAGTTGAACTGCCCCCTGCTCGCCGCCAACGCCGACCGCCACGACGGCGCGGCCGCGAGGCGGTCGCTGGTCCGCGTCGAGGCCGACGGCGTGCACCTCGGCGCGCTGAAGTGGGCCGCCGACGGCGGGGCCGCGGTCGTCCGCCTGGCCGAGCAGCACGGCGGGCGCGAGCGGGCCGTGGTCGAGTTCGCCCGCGAGGTGGCCGGCGTACGCGAATGCGATTTCATCGAGCGCCCCGAGCGCGCCCTCCGCCCCCGCAAGCGCGGCTTCTCGGCCGACATGGCCCCCTTCCAGATCCGCACCTTCCTCGTGACGTTCGGAACATAGGGGCGGTTCCATGTTCCGGGCAAGCGTGCCGCAAGGCGGAGGCCCGGAGCATGGCACCGCCCCTATTCTCTGCGCTTCACCGGCGCGTCCTGCTCGAGCGTCGCCCGGCGGCGGAGGATGTGGTGGTAGTGCTGCACGAAGCGGTGGGCCTCGTCGCGGACCGACTGGAGCAGCCGCAACGCCGGGTCGTTCCGCGGCAGCCGCAGCGCCGCGGGCCGGCCGTGAACGAAAAGCTCCTCGTTCTTCTTCGCCAGGCTCAGCAGCACCGGCGGGCGGAACTCCAGGCCCTCGAAGGCGTCCCACGCGGCGTTGAGCTGCCCTCGCCCGCCGTCGATCAGGATCGCGTCGGGGAACAGCTCGCGGTCCATCCCCGCGTACTTGTACCGCCGCCAGACCACCTCCTTCACCGACGCGAAGTCGTCGTTGCTCGCGTGCGTCTTGATCCGGTACCGCCGGTAGGCGTCCTTGAACGGGCGGCCGTCGATGAAGCACACCATCGACCCGCACTGCTCCCCGCCGCCGAGGTGAGCGATGTCGATGCCCTCGATCGTCCGCGGCGAGGCCGACAGCTCCAACAGCTCCGCCAGCCGCGCCAGCCCCTCCGCCGGGTCCACGTAGAACACCTCCGGCTGAACGTCCTCGTGCACCAGCCCGCGGGCCTGGAGACCCTCGAGGGCGCGGAGCTCGTCTCGCAGCACGACCGCCCGCTCGTAGTCGAGCCGCTCGGCCGCCTCGGTCATCTTCTTCGTGAGCTCCTTGCGGAGCTGCGAGCCCTTCGAGCCGAGGAACTGCTTGAGGTGGCGGATCTGGTCGGCGTACTCCTGCCTGCTCACGTGGGCCGCGCACGGGGCGGTGCACTGGGCGATGCTGTACAGCAGGCAGGGGCGGAACCGCCGGCGGGACTCGTCGTCGGCGTCGATGTCCAGCTTGCACGTGCGGAACTTGAAGACCCGCTGCATCAGCGGCAGGGCCGCCCGCAGGTCCGCCACCGAGACGAACGGGCCGTAGAGCTTCGCCCCCTTGCCCTGCGGCGTGCGGGTGATCGCCACGCGGGGAAAATCCTCGTTGGTGGTGATCTGGAGGTAGGGGAAGCTCTTGTCGTCCTTGAGCCGCTCGTTGAACCGCGGCTGGATGTCCTTGATCAGCCGGTTCTCGCGGAGGAGGGCGTCGACCTCGCTGTCGCATTCGAGCACGTCCACGTCGGCGACCAGGTCCCGGACCATCCGCTCGATATCCGGCCCGCGGGTCGCCGCCAGCTCCGCCCCCGGCTGGAAGTAGCTGCCCACGCGCGACCGCAGCGTCTTGGCCTTGCCGACGTACAGCACCCGCCCGGCCTCGTCCTTGAACAGGTACACGCCCGGCGAGGCCGGCATCCCGGCGATCTTCTCCCGGATCGCCTCCAGCACCGCAGCTCTCTTGGTCGCCATGCCGTCATTATACCGTCTTGCCCCCCGCGGCTCGCATCGGAGCAGGGGCGGGGATTCTCCGGATGCGGGGATGGCGGATGGGGCTCGGAGAAGAAGGCACAGACGGCAGGGCCCCGGGCGCGAGGTGGCGTCCGCAGTGGCGGGAGGGAGGATCGAAGGCGGCGTTCACCTCGAAGGACATCTCGGTCGGGGGTTGGTTGAGCTCCATGCCCGTTCCGCCCTCTTCCCTTCCCCCGGGCTGGGCCCGGGATTCAGGCGGCCTACCCCCTTCCGCGAATATGCCGGATGTCGGGCTTGGCGTCCGGGGGGAGGACGATGGCGATGACGTCGTAGCGGGTGGGGTGGCCGGCGGCTCTGTGGCGGGAGAGGTAGTGGCGGGCGGCGCGGCGGAGGCGGCGCTTTTTGGCGGCATCCACGGCGGACTGCGGGGCGGCGGGACCTGCCGACGAGCGGGTCTTGACCTCGACGAAGACGATGGTCTCGGCCCCGCCCTCGCGGCGCGGCGGGCGCTCGAGTGCGATCAGGTCAATCTCCCCGCCGGGGCAGGCGTAGTTCCGCCCGAGGATCTTCAGGCCCTTGCGGCGGAGGAACCGCGCGGCGAGGCGTTCGCCCCGTCGCCCCAGCGGCTCCCGGCGGCCGAAAGGCCACACCGGGTCACTCCTGGGCGGCCTCGGCCTGCGGCGCGGCTTCGGGCTCGACGGCCGCGGGGGCCTCCTCGACCGGGGCGCCCTTGGCCCTGCGGGCCTTGCGCGGCACCTTGATCTCCTGGAGCCGCGTGGCCTTGCCGACGCGCTTGCGGAGATAGTAGAGCTTGGCCCGACGGGTCCGCCCGTGGCGAACGACCTCGACGTCGGCGACGCGGGGGCTGTGAATGGGGAAGACGCGCTCGACGCCCTCGTTGGCGACGATCCGCCGGACGGTGAACGTCTCGCCGATGCCCGAGCCCTTCCGCGCGATCACCGTGCCCTTGAAGACCTGGATGCGCTCCTTGTCGCCCTCGACGATCCGGCAGTGTACGCCGACGGTGTCGCCGATCTCGAACTCCGGGATCGTATCCTTCATGCTGCCTTCGACGGCCTTGTTGAGCAGTTCCTGCGTCACGGTGTCTCTCCCGCATCGGCGGCGTCGCTGCCGGCCGGCCTCGCCGGGCCGGGGCGGTCGCCGCGGTTGTCATTCTCTTCGTTGTCCCTGTCGTACTGCTGCCACAGGTCCGGGCGTCGCTGCCGCGTTCGAATGCGAGCCTGCTCGGCCCGCCAGGCGGCGATGCGTGCGTGGTCGCCGCTGAGCAGCACCTCCGGGACGCCCAGCCCGCGATAGTCCCGCGGGCGGGTGTACTGGGGGTACTCCAGCAGGCCCGCCGGCCCGAACGATTCTTCCACGACCGACTCGTCCTTGCCCAGGGCCCCCGGCAGGAGGCGGACCACCGCGTCGGTGACCGCCATGGCCGGGATCTCTCCGCCGGACAGGACGAAGTCGCCCAGGCTGACTTCCATGTCGGCCAGATGCGTGCGAATCCGTTCGTCAAAGCCTTCGTAATGCCCGGCCAGGAGGATCAGCCGCTCCCGCCGGGCGAGGTCGTTGACCGTATTCTGCGTCAGGGGCCGGCCCTGGGGGGTCATCAGCACGACCGTTCCCGGGGGGCCTTCCCGGCGGAGCTGCTCGACGGCGTCGAAGACCGGCTGGCACATCAGCACCATGCCGGGCCCGCCGCCGAACGGGGCGTCGTCCACCGTGCCGTAGCGGTCGAGGGCGAAGTCCCGCAGGTTGGTCACCCGCAGGTCGACGAGCCCGCGTTTGACGGCCCGGCCGACGATGCTGGTCGCGGCGAACGCCTCGAACATCTCCACGAACAGCGTGACGATGTCGATGCGGGGCATCATGGCCTGCCTTCGCCGCGGTCTCGCCGCCGGGGGCGTCTAGCCGCTGACGGCGATCCCGTTGGCGACCAGCAGGTCGCGAACCGTCTCGCTGGGCTTGGCGCCGACGCTCAGCCAGTACTCCACCCGCTCCCGATCGACCGCGATCCGCTTCTCGGGATCCTTGGCGAGCGGGTCGTACCAGCCAAGCTGCTCGACGACGCGCCCGTCACGGGGCGAGCGGGATTCCATCGCATTGATGCGGAAGAAGCTCCGGTGCCGCCTGCCCATCCGCTTGAGTCGTAACCTGACCGCCACGCTTTCGCTCTCCATCCATCGCCCGCGCGGCGTGCTCGCCGGGGGCATACTGTGTCTCTTGCCTACGATGCGAATCCGCGATTGTACCAGCACGCCCCAGCCATGCAACCCAAAAAGAAAGGTTGGCGCCGCGGACCGGCGGAGGCCGATAGAGGTCACCGTGCGCCGCTCAAGCCCGGCGCGCGTCGCGAGCTGGGAACCGAACCGGGCGGGGATGATCCCCGCCCTTGGGGAGCTTGACATGAGACGAAGCATCTGGATCGGCTGTGGATTGATGGCGCTGGCCGCCTGCACCGGCTGCGAGACCGCCAGCGAGCAGACCGCCCGCCTGCTGGTGGTCCCGGCGAGGCTGCCCGGGCAATTCATGGAGGTCTGCGCGGGCACGCGAGACCGCCTGCTGGAGACCGAGCAGATCGACGCCCACTACCGCGTGGCCACCGACCCCAACGAGGGCGTCGAGATCGACTGCTGGGTCATCAAGAGCCGCCTGGTCGACGAGGCCAGCGACAACACCGGCAGCATCTTCGCCACCAAGCTCACCCGCGGGACGGTCGTCGTCCTCCACCCGCTGCTGACAGGCAAGGCGTGGTTCCTCCGCCTGGGCAACCAGCTCGCCGACCGCGGATGGGACGTCATCCTCATGGACCTCCGCGGGCACGGATTCAGCGGGGGAGACTACATCACCTGGGGCGCCAAGGAGAAACGCGACGTCAAGGCCGTCGTGGACCACGTGGTCGCCCACGAGGCCGTCTCCGACCGCGTCTACGCCTTCGGCTCCTCCATGGGCGGGGCCGTCGCCGTGCAGTACGCCGCCATCGACGACCGCTGCAAGGGCGTCATCGCCCTGTCCCCGCCGCTGGACGCGATCAACGTCTTCCGCCGCATCCTCTGCCTGACGACCGAGTCGCAGTTCCAGTCCGCCGTCATCAAGGCCGGGGAAATCGCCGGCTTCAACCCCGCCGAGGCCTCCACCCTCGCCGCCGCGCAGCAGCTCGACTGCCCCATCGTCCTGGTCCACGGCGCCTGGGACCTGCTCATCCCCGCCACGCACAGCGAGGCGATCTTCGACACCACCGCCGCGCCCCGCAAACGCCTCGTCCGAATGCGGTTCGCCGGGCACATCGTCGAGGTCGGACGCGACCGCTGGCTCGCAGACCAGATGGACTCCCTCGCGGCCATGGAGGGTGAGACGACGCCGAAGCTGATCGCTCTCCGCGTACTCAGCGAACCGAACGACGAAGTCGTCCACGTGATCCGCCAGGACGGACCCGCCGCCGTGCTGCGGGCGATGCAGGCCGAGATGAACCGCGGCTTCGAGCGCCCCGAAACCGCCCGCCCGCTGCCGAAGAGGCTGGCCGGCTGACCCCGCCGCAGACCCCGAACACCCCGCCGGCGCCCGGGCCGACCTGCCCGGGCGCCCGGCGGCTCCCATCCCCCCTCTCGCTCGACCCGACGCCGCCTTCCCACCGGCCGGCGTCTGCGCCGCCCTGGCGGCGGTGTGTCGGTTCTGTCCACCCCGCCGACATGGGACACACAGTCGCAACTGCTAATCTAAGTCTATATTTAGAATGTATTTAGATTGGCCAACCCCCTGTCCACCCCCGGCGGTGTCGGACAGTGTGTCCGGGGGTGGACACGGCAGGGGAGCCCGGTGACACGTCGCGTTGGCCCTGCCGACCCGCCGGCGCGAGGGTCCTCCGCGCGGGCGCCGGTGCGGACCCCCGGTGCCCGGGCGGCGGCGCAGCGGGGGGAAAACCGCCGCCCGGGGGCTTGACGGCGAGCCGCCGGGCATATCAACTTGACGTGTCGGCGCTTATCGGCGTTCATCCCTGCTGAGGAACTCGTCATGGAGCCGGACACCAGCTACCTCGACAACCCGACGCTCGCGCCGATCCGCCCGCTCATGCTCGACCCCGACATCACCGAGCTCATGATCAACGGGCCCGGGCAGGTCTACGTCGAACGCGCCGGGCAAATGCAGCCCGCCGACGTCCGCTTCGACAGCGAGGACGACCTCCGCCGCGTCATCGAGGTCCTGCTCCGCCCCTCCGGCCGGGCCATCTCCTCCGCCACGCCCTATGCCGACTTCCGACTGCCCGACGGCTCGCGGGGCAACGTCGTGATCCCTCCGATCGCCACGAACGGCTCGGCCGTCACCATCCGCAAGTTCACCCTCAGCCTGCGGACGGTCGAGGACCTCGTGGGCCTCGGCACGCTGAGCGAGCGGATGGCCAGGCTCCTCGGCCTCGCCGTCGCGGGGCGTGCGAACGTGATCTTCGCCGGCGCCGCCGGAACGGGCAAAACGACCACGCTGAACATCTTCAGCAAGTTCATCCCCGCCACCGAGCGGATCATCACCATCGAGGACACCGCCGAGCTGCACCTCCAGCAGCGCCACGTCGTCAGCCTCGAATGCCGCCGGGCCAACCTCGAGGGCCGCGGCGAGGTCCGCCTGGCCGAGCTCGTGCGGAACAGCCTTCGCATGCGGCCGACGCGGATCATCGTCGGCGAGGTCCGCGGCGAGGAGGCCGTCGACATGCTCCAGGCCATCGCCACCGGGCACGAGGGCTGCCTGGCCGTGCTCCACGCCTCCAGCCCCGCCGACGCCGTCTCCCGCCTGGAGATGATGTCCCTCGCCCGCGGCCCCAGCCTGCCCATGTGGGCCATCCAGCGCCAGATCGCCTCCGCCATCGACCTGGTCGTCCAGCACGAGATCCTCACCGACGGCTCGCGGCGGATCACCCGCATGACCGAGCTGGCCGGCGTCGACGGAGACCGCATCGCACTCAACGACCTCTTCCGCTACCGCCGCCTCGGCGAGGGGCCCAACGGCCGGGAACGAGGCGAATGGATCGCCGGCGACACCCGCCCGCAGTTCGCCGACCGCTGCGAACGCATGGGCCTCGCCGTCCCCGAACCCCTCTACGCCACCGGCAGCGACCCCGCCGGCCCCCCCGCGAGGTAGCCCCGCACCACCTGCGTCCTGCCTGTCCCGGCGCCCCCTCCGTCAAGCTGTCGCGAGGGCGGTTCACGCCATGAACAAGTCGGGGCGGACGTGGAAGCGGTCGGCCAGCTTGCGGAGGTGCTGGACGGTCAGGTCCGCGGTATCCACAGCCGAGGTGAACGCGCGGATCATGCGCGGGAGGCGGTGAGTCTCAGGAGGAACTCGCAGGGGCGGGCCTGGGGGTGGATGCCGAGGCGGGTGAGGGCGAAGTCGTAGCGGACGGGGTCGGCCGGGGCGATGGCGGCGAAGCCGCGGGTGATCTCCAGGGCGGTGGCCATGTCGGGCGAGCGGCGGGCGGTCAGGCTCAGGGCGCGTGCGAGGCGGTGCATGTGGACGTCGAGGGGTACGACGAGCAGTCGCGGGTCGACGGCCCAGCCGCCGGGGTCGACTTCGTCGCGGCGGACCATCCAGCGGAGCATCAGGCAGAGGCGTTTGCAGGCGCTGCGTCGGGCCGGGTCGGCCAGGACGTCGCGCCCGCGGCGCCGGCGGCGGAGGTCGCCGACCAGAGCTGTCAGGGCCGGGATGACGGTCTCGTCGCCTGGCCCGACAGCCCGGGCCAGGCGGCGCCCGAGCGAGCCGTGCCCGCGGATGACCCGCCCGGCGGCGGCGAGCAGTGCGGCGAGGTCCTCGCCGGCGGTCCATCGGTGCCGGAAGCCGGCCAGCGTGCGATGCAGGCGTGTGGCGGACGCGTCGGCGACGAAGCGGGCCGGCGCCGGGCCGAGGCGGTCGAGGACATCGGCGACGCTTCGGCCGATGGCCTTGACGTTCCCGTAGGCCAGCGACGAGGCCAGCAGGGCGGCGATCTCCCGATCGGCGGGGTCCTCGTAGGGATAGAGGAACTCGACGGGGTCGGGATGCACGTACCGCCTGCGCGTAAACGCGCGGTAGTGCCCCTCCAAGGCGTCACGATATGGGCGCAGAGGCATTTCGGGGGCTGGTGGACCGTTGGACCGGAATGCCGGGGCACCGGATCACCGGATTGCCGCAGGAGCCGGAGGCATCTGCGGGGGCCGAGGCCCGACCGGTCTGCCGGTCTGCCGGTCTTCAGTCGAGGGGGGAGAACTCGTCTTTGCCGACGCCGCAGTCGGGGCAGACCCAGTCGTCGGGGAGGTCCTCGAAGGCCGTGCCGGGATCGACGCCGTTGTCCGGGTCGCCTTCGGCGGGATCGTAGACGTAGCCGCACGCGTCACATTCGTACTTCTTCATGAATATCCCTCGGTGTGTTCGGTTGTCGATCGTCTTCCTTCGCCCGCGGGCGGCGGGGTCCCGGGACCTGTTCTCGCCGCCAAGCCGCCAAGCGGCCAAGGCTTTGTCGGGGTTTCCGCCCCGCGGGCTCCTCGCGGACGCCTCTCCGAGGCTCCGGGCCGCCGTCCACGGACTACCACGTACGGGCCATTGCCACCGGCCACCGGCTACCGGCTACCGGCCACCGGCTACTGACTGCCGGCCACCGGCCGCGAAGCGGATTGCCGTGGGGCGATTATGCCTTCATTCGCCCTCGCCGGCCAAGCCAAAAAGCTCGGCCAGCTCGCCGGGGTCGAGGCGGTAGCGGCTGCCGTGGCCCTCGTAGAAGCCGTGCATGCGGATCAGCAGGACCGACAGCGGGCTGAACCGCAGGACGCGCCCGGTGTCGCGGACGGTCAGCTCGATCTCGCCCTTGGGCGCGACCACGCCGTCGGCCCAGGGCGAGGGGATGTGCCCCATGCCGTCGTGGAACACGGCCGTCATGCGCCCGCCGTCAATCTCGACGGGCCGGCCGAGGCCCGCCATGGCGGCGCGGACGACCTCGCCGAGCTTGTCGGCGACGGCCTCGTGCGTCGTGCCCAGCCTGGCGACGGTGTTCGTATCGGCCTCGATGATCTCGTGCAGCGTGCGGCGGTCGTGGCCGAGGAAGCCGTCGAGGCACAGCGCCCCGGGGGCCATCCGCTCCATCACCTTCTTCTCGTCGGGGATGAGTTTCATGGGTCAGGGCCTTTCCTTCCGACAGCGTCACGGCCCGGCCGGCGGCGACGGCGGGCGAAGCCCGCGCGGTGCTATCCGAACTTGTCGAAGAACGTGCGGTCTTCGCCGATGCCCTTGTCGGCAAGGACCTTGGCGGCGGCGTCGATCATGCCCGGGCTGCCGCAGAGGTAGGCCTCGGCCTCGGTGCCCTGCTCGACGTGGCGGTCGACGACCTCGGTGATCAGCCCGCGCTCGCCGTCCCAGTCCTGCTCCTGCTCGCCGCTGAGGGCGGGGATGAAGGTGAACCAGTCGAGCTCGTCCTCCATCTGCCGCAGCTCGTCGACGAGGAACAGGTCGCGCTTGCCGACGGCGCCGAAGAAGTACGTCACCTCGCGGGCGATGCCGTTGTCCTTCATGTGTCGGAGGATGGACCAGAACGGCGCCATGCCGGACCCGCCGGCGATCCAGATCATCGGCCTGTCGGTCTCGGAGAGGCGGAAGTCGCCGTAGGGCCCGGAGATGCGGACCTCGTCGCCTTCCTTGAGGACGGTGAACACCCACGTCGTGCAGATGCCGTCGGGCACCAGGCGGATGATCAGCTCGACGGCGGCGCTGTCGGAGGGCGGGCTGGACATGCTGTAGGCCCGGTAGACCGACTGGGGGCTGCCCGGATACGGCGGGGCCTCGAGCTGGACGTACTGCCCGGCGACGAACTCGATCTCCTCCGGGTCGGTCAGGCGGATGCGGACCTCCTTGATGTCGTGGGTCATGTCGCGGATTTTCTCGACGACGCCGGTGTACTCCCGCGCGGCCAGCAGGTGCTCGGGCACCTCGATGGCGATGTCGTTGCGGAGCTTGACCTGGCAGCAGATGCGGACGTTGTCGGCGACCTCCTCGTCGGTCAGCAGGGGCAGCTCGGTGGGGCTGACCGGACCGCCGCCCTCGAGGATCTTCAGCTTGCAGTACGCGCACGTGCCCCGCCCGCCGCAGGCCGACGGGATGAAGATGCCCTCGCCCTTCAGCGACGCCAGGACCGGCTCGCCGCCGGGGACCTCCAGCACGCGGTCCCCGCCGTTGACGTCGATCCTGCACGTGCCGTAGTTGGCCAGGTACCGCTCGGCCAGCAGCAGCAGCGCGGCCAGGGCGGTGCTCAGCAGCATGGCCGCCAGGGCGGCCAGGAGGATGGGCATCGCGACGGTCACAGCTTGATCATCCCCTGGAAGATAACGAACGCCATGGCCATGATCCCCGTGATGATCAGCGTGATCCCGGGCCCCTCGAGGGCGCGGGGGATGTCGGCCTTGCGGAGGCGGTGCCGGATGCCGGCCATCATCATGATGGCGATGAACCACCCCAGCCCGGTGCCGAAGCCGTAGACGAGCACCTGCCCGACCCCGAAGCCGCGCGCGGCGACGTTGTTGACCATGAACAGCGACGCGCCGAGGATCGCGCAGTTGACCGTGATCAGCGGCAGGAAGATGCCCAGCGAGAAGTACAGCTTGATGCTGATCCGCTCGATGAGCATCTCCATCAGTTGCACGAACGCGGCGATGACGATGATGAAGAGGATGAGCTTGAGGCTCTCGGCCGGGACGCCGTAGGCCTTCAGGGGCAGCAGGACGTAGCGGTAGATCACGTAGTTGATCAGGCAGGTGCCGGTGGTCACGAGGATGACGGCCAGGCCCATGCCGAAGGCGCTCTTGAGCTGCTTGCTGACCGACAGGAACGGGCACATGCCCAGGAAGCGTGTCAGGAGGATGTTGTCGGTCAGCGCGGCCGAGAGGAGCACGAGGACCAGCGCGGTGGAGGGCACGGCGGCGTCGGCGGGGTCGGCGGCCTGTGCGACGGCGGCGGCGAGTGCGGGCATGGCGGCGATCATGACGGCCCCTCCTCCTCGGCGGCCTCGGTTCGCAGCGCCCAGGCCCGGGCGGCCCAGACGGCCAGGGCGAGGACGAAGAACGCCCCGGGCGGGATGACCATGATGGTCCAGTTCCGCCACCAGGTCTCGTAGACGCCGGGCTCCCAGCCGCGGAGGACCATCACTTCCCAGGCGGTGTTCTTCAGCAGCGTGCCGAAGCCGAGCAGCTCGCGGACCAGCGCGACGGCCAGCAGCAGCAGGCTGTAGCCGAGCCCGGCCCCGAGCCCGTCGGCGGCGGCGAGCAGGGGCGGGTTCTTGCTGGCGAAGGCCTCGAGGCGCCCGAGGACGATGCAGTTGGTGATGATCAGCCCGACGTAGGCGGCGATGTCCTTGTGGGTCTCGAAGAAGTACGCCCGCAGGACGATGTCCACGACGATGACGTAGACGGCGATGATGAGCACCTGGACCATCACGCGGACGCGCTTGGGGATGAACTTGCGGAGCAGGCTGACGGTCAGCGAGCTCATGGTGGTGGTCCAGATGAGCCCGGCGCACATCAGGGCGGTGTTGAAGATCAGGTTCGTCACCGCCAGCGCCGAGCAGATGCCCAGCACCTGGCGGAAGATGGGGTTCTCCCGCCAGAACTGAATCCACAACGCCTGCCCGGGGCGCGTGATCTCCTCGATGCCGGGCGCCTCGGCCATGTCGCTACCGACCTCCCTTCCACGCCGCCAGGGCGCGGCGGATCTCCGGGATCCGCTCGTTGAGAAACGCCTCGACCGCACGCGACGTGCCCGTCGCACCCGTGATGGCGTCCACGTATCGCCCGTGCCTCGGGCTCGCCGGGCCCGACGGCGGCTCGCCCCCGATGTACACCGTCTGCCCGCCCCCCGAAGCCGGCTCCAGCGTCAGGCCGTCGAACTCCTCCCGCCAGCGCTTCTCGCTGATCCGCCCGCCCAGGCCGGGCGTCTCGCTATGGCGAATGAAGGTGATGCCGATCACCTCGTCCACCTCCGGCGTGACGGCCAGGTAGCCGTCGATCCGCGCCCAGAAGCCCACGCCCCAGACCGGCACGGCGTAGCCGACGACCTGCTCGGCCCCGCCGACGACCCGGACGGCGCGGTAGACGCGCGGCGCGTTGGGCCGGTCCCCGGGGGCGTTGTACACCGTGCCCGTCTTCGGGTCCGCCACGCGCTCGCCGACCGCCCGGATGCTCTCCCGCCAGGCCTCGCGGACGCGGGCGTCCCCGAGTTCGCCAGCGCCGAGGCCCAGCTCCGCGCGGAACAGCTCGACGATCGACCGCTGCTCGTACAGCTTCGCCGCCCGGAGGGCGATCGGCTCGGTCACCGCGTGCAGCGTCATGATCCCCGCGGTGAACACCGCCGACACGACGGCCGCGAAAACCAGCACGTACCCGGGCCTGTCGATGCGGGGCTTCATGATCCGCCCTCCGGCCCGGCGGCCTCGGCGGCGGGCTTGGGGCTGGAGGCCTCGGCGGCGGCCTTGGCGCGGGCCTTCCGCCACGCGGCCCACTGCTCGGCGCCGACGTCCATCAGCGGGCCGGTGAGGTTGCCCAGGAGGATGGAGAACGACGCGGCCGCGACGAACACCCCCCGCCAGCGCAGGAAGACGACGAGGAAGCCGATGAGGAACGCGTAGGCGAACTGGGCGGGGTGCTTCTTGGGCGCCGAGACGGGGTCGGTGAACATGAACACGAGGGCGTAGAGCGTCGTGCCGCTGAGAAGCTGCCAGGCGACGGGGGGGACCTCGCCGACGCCGTCGAAGCCGGCGAGGTTGCGGAAGAGCAGGTTGGCGAAAACCAGCCCGACGGCCCCGGCGAGCATCAGCCGCCAGTTGGCGGTCTTGGTCCACAGCAGGTACACCCCGGCCAGGAGGATCAGGGCGGCGCAGCCTTCGCCCATGGAGCCGGCGGCGAGGATCCGCTGGCCGGTCTCGCCGGCGGCCTGGAACGTCCCGCCGATGGTGCCCAGGAACATGTCCCAGAGGTTGGCCCCGTTGCCGGCGTTGCGGACGGCGTCGAAGCCGTACTGCCCGGAGACCCACATCGGCGAGGCCATGGTGACGGCGTCGGCGACGGTTCGGCCGGTGCCTTCCAGCCTGGCCGCCAGCGAGGCCGGCAGCTCGTCGAGGGCGGCGAAGGACCACCGCGCGAAGCCGCCGGGGAAGCCGCTGAAGGCGGGCACGAAGCGGCTGGTGAGGTCCACGGGGAAGCAGATGTACACGAACGCCCGCCCCACGATGGCGGGGTTGGCGAAGTTCTTGCCGAAACCGCCGAAGACTTCCTTGCCGAACAGCACGGCCACGACAGCGCCGACGACGGCGACCCAGATGGGCGTGGTGACCGGCAGGCTCAGCCCGTAGAGCGTACCCGTGACGAAGCAGGCCATGCTCACCGGCTTGCCGCGTCGGCTGGTCATGATGTACTCGGTAACCGCCCCGGCCAGCAGGGAGGCGCCGAGCACCGCCAGGACGCGCCAGCCGAAGAAGTACACCGCCGAGACCGCCACGGGGGCCAGGGCGGACAGCATTCGCTTCATCGGCCGCTGGGGCTGGATGAGCTTGCGGGGCTTGGGCTTGGCCTTGGGCTTCGGCGCGGAATCGCCCTCGGGCCTGTCTTTGCCTTCGGTGTTGTCCTTGGCCGGTTCGCTCATGGGATCGTCGCGCCGCGGGCGGCGGGTCAATACTCCTTGGGCGTGGCGGGGCCGTAGGCGTCGGCCAGTCGTGCGGCGACGGTCTGCCCCAGCTCGCGGCAGGCGGCCAGGCCGTCGGCCTCGGGAACGTACTTCAGCCGCAGCGGGTCGCCCACCAGCTCGACGCCCATCGCCTCCATCTCGGCGGCAAGCTGCTTGGGGGCCTCGCCGCTCCAGCCGTAGGACCCGAAGGCCGCCCCGATCAGGCCCTCGGGGGCCAGGCCCTTCAGGTAGCAGAGCACGTCGGCGACGGTGGGGAAGATCTGGTTGTTGATCGTCGGCGAGCCGATCAGCAGCGCCCCGGCCTCGAGGACCTCGGTCGCCACGTCGCTGCGGTGGGCGCTGTTCAGCGGCAGCACGGCCGCGGGGGTCCCGCCGGCGGCGAGCCCGTCGGCGATGGCCTCGGCCATGTGCGCCGTGGTGTGCCACATCGTGTCGTACAGGACCACCGCCCGGTTGCCCCGCGCGGCGCCCTGCCACCGCTTGTAGAGCTCCAGCACGCGGTCGAACCGCGTCCGCCAGAGCGGGCCGTGATCGGGCGCGACCAGGTCGAACGCCAGCCCCGAGCCGGCGAGCTTCTCGATGGCCTTGCCCACCGGCCGGCCGAGGGGCATGAGGATGTTGGCGTAGTACTTGGCCAGCTCGTGGTCGAGCATCCAGCCGGGCAGCTCGTCGTCGAAGCGCTCGGTCGAGGCCAGGTGCATGCCGAAGGCGTCCTGGCTGAACAGCAGCTTCCGCCCGTGGAGGTAGCTGACCATGCTGTCGGGCCAGTGGCACATCCGGGTCTCGAAGAAGCTCAGCCGGTCGCCGCCGAGGTCGATCTCGTCGCCGTCGGCGATCTCGGTCAGGGGCACGGCGCCGTGGAAGTGCGCCTCGAGGGCCTTGGCGCCCATGCGGGAGCAGTAGACCGTCTCGGCGCCGACGGTGCGGACGACGCTCGGAAGGCAGCCGGAATGGTCCATCTCGGAGTGGTTGGAGACGATGACGTCGATCTTCGCCGGGTCGATCACCGACGCGATCCGCCGCATCATCTCGCCCTCGAACGGCGCCTTGACCGTGTCGATCAGGGCGGTCCGCTCCCCGCCGAGGACCAGGAACGCGTTGTAGGTGGTCCCCCGGCTGGTCGCGTAGCCGTGGAAGTTCCGGATCGCCCAGTCGATCGCGCCCACCCAGTAGACGTCGTCGGCCACCTTCGTCGCGGTGATACTCTCAGCCATCGTGTGCTGCCTCGTGCGCTGCCGGCGCCGTCCTGCCGCGCGCCCTACATAAGCTCGCCCAATACCCGTTTCCGCCGGGGTTGCGCCCCGGTCCTGCTCCGCGGCCCGCGCGCCGCCCGCCGACGGGCCGCCGGCCACCGGTCACTGCGCGCTGCCGAGGGCCTGGAGTTTCTTGGTCAGCGTCGCGATGTGCCCGACCTCCTGGTCGATGATCGCGTCGATCTTCTCCTTGCCTCCATTGACGGGCACCATGCCCTTCATGGTGACGTAGAAGAGGATCGAGTCCTTCTCCAGCCCGATGGCGCGGTCGAGGATGTCCTCGGTCGTCTCGGCGCCGGTGAGGCCCTCGGCGGGCTTGACCGACAGGTCGAAGATCTTGCCCTCGACCATCGCCTGGAGGTACAGCCCGCCCTCGCCCATGGGGTCGGCCGTGGCGGTGCCCGGGCCCGGCAGGCGATCCTTCATCTGCTGGAACGTCTGCTCGTGGTCGTCCTCCATGGCCGCCAGATCCAGCAGCGTCTGCCGCAGGGACGCGTCCGTGGCGTTCTCGGCGGCCTTGCGGTAGAACTCCGAGCCGTTCCGCTCGATCTGCACCGCCATGGTGTAAATCTCGTTCGGTTGGAAGGTGACGGGCATCACTCTTCTCCTTCGGGCGGCGCGGCGAAGGACCGCTGGCCCAGCTCGCGGTCGAGCATGAACAGCCCGCCGGGCGCCCCGGCCATGCGCTGGAGCTTGTTGAGGATGTCTTCGGCGGAGGCCTCTTCCTCGACCTGCTCGGTGACGTACCACTGGAGGAAGATCTCCGTGGCGGTGTCGACCTCCTCGCGCGCAAGCTTGACCAGCGCGTGGATCCGCCCGGTGACGACGCGCTCGTGCTCCAGGGTCGCCTGGAAGACCGCCTCGGGGGAGTCCCACTCCGTGTCCGGGCCCTCGATGGGCTTGAGCAGCACCCGCCCGCCGCGCTCGTTGACGTAGTGGAAGAACTTCATCGCGTGGGCCGTCTCCTCCTTCACCTGGCAGTCCATCCAGGTGGCGAAGCCCGGGAGGTTCTCGGCCTCGAAGTACGACTGCATCGACAGGTACAGATACGCCGAGTACAGCTCGGCGTTGATCTGGTCGTTGATCGCTTCCTGCATCTTCTCGCTGATCATGCTCTCTTATCCTTTCCACAGCCCGTGAACGTTGCAGAACTCACGGGCCGTCAGCCCCTCGGCCGGGCAGGGGAAGAACGCCTCGGGCTCGTCTCCGGGGTTGAGAAACTGCTTGTAGGACGCCCCGCCGCTGGAGACCTCGATCCACTGGATCCAGTGCTTGGCCTCCATCGGATGGGCCTGCTCCTTGCCCACGCGGACCTTCACCCCGCCGTCGACGGCCTCGATGAAGGGCACGTGCTTCTCGTTGCTGGCGTCTTCGGTCTTGGCCTCCATCAACTGCATGGGCTCGCCGCAGCAGACCAACTCGCCGGCGCCGCCGTCGAGGGCCTCGGCCACGATGCCGCAGACCTGGCACTTGTAGATCCTCTTCCGTTCGGTCATGGGTTCCGCCTTTCGTTCGGGGTCCTTGGAAGTTCAGACGCCGGCGCCGGGCGGACGGAAACCGCCTCGGGCCCGCCGACGGTGCGTGATATCCTGCGCCCGGCCTAGGCCGATGTCAATTCCGCGATGGCCGCCAACGCGCCGCTGTAGTCCGGCTCGTCGGTCATCTCCGGGACGATCTCGCGGTAGACCACCTTGCCCTCGCCGTCCAGCACGAACACCGCCCGGGCCAGGAGGCGCAGCTCCTTGATCAGCACGCCGAGGGCCTCCCCCGCCGCGGCGTCGCGGTGGTCCGACAGCGCCTGCACCCGCTCCACGTCGGCGGCACCGCACCAGCGGGCCTGGGCGAACGGAAGGTCCATGCTGATCGCCAGGACCTTCACGTCCGCGTTCATCTTCGTCGCCTCCTCGTTGAACCGCCGGACCTCCCGGTCGCAGACCGACGTGTCCAGCGACGGGACCGTCAGCAGCACCACCGGCGAGCCGCGAAGCGACGACAGCGCCACCTCCGACAAGTCGTTGGCCAGCACGGTGAAGTCGGGCACCTGCTCGCCGACCGACGGCGCCTTGCCCTGGAGCGTCAGCGGGTTCCCCTTGAACGTTACGGCCTCGTTGCGTTCGGGCATGTTGTCTTCCTTTCTCGTCTGCTCGGGTGGGCCGGGCTCTGCCCCGGCCGGGAGGGCCGACTCGATCGCGGCCCGGTATTCACGTTCGCTCTTGACGCCCAGCCAGCGGTCGACGACCTGCCCGCCGGCGAACAGGACCACCGTCGGCGTCCCCCGGATGCCGTATCGCTGCGCCAGCGAGGGCACCTGACGGACGTTGACGCGGACCACCGCGGCCCGGCCCTCGTAGGCCTCGGCCAGCGAGGCGATCGTCGGCTCGAGCCTCGTACACGGCGGGCAGCCGGGCTGATGGAAATCCGCCAGCACGGGCCGGCCCGACGCCAGCAGCTCGTCGAACTCCGCCGCGTCGGCGACCGCCGGCGCCCCGCCGCCGCCCTCGCTGGCGAACCGCCCGCCGCCGATGTGCGACGACGCCACAAGCGCCCCGACAATTGCGCCCACGATGGCGGCGCCGACCGGGTGGCAGGTCAACGGGCACGTCCCGCCGCGGGAGCGGAGGATCGACCCGATGAGGGCCCCGATCAGCAGCCCGGCCGCGGCGCCTAACACCACGCGAAACCACATCGATACACATCTCCTGTTCGGTCCGGGCGACCACCCGCCCGGCGTGTCGCTGAATTGTAGGCCCCCGAACCGCCCATGTCCGTGGGTTCCCGAGGGAATGCCCGGCTCGAAAACTAGGGACGGTTGCATCTTCAGGGCCCCGCTTTGCGGGGAGCTTGCCCGAAAAATGCAACCGTCCCTAGTTTTCGAGCTCCGCGCCGTAGCCCAGGGACTCCACCGCTCGGGTGAGCTCGGCGGGGTCCGCCTCGCCGCGGACCGTCGCCCGCCCGCCGGGCAGGTCCACCGCCGCAGACGCGACGCCGCCGACCTCCCCCAGCGCCCGCTCGACGGCCTCCTTGCAGTGCGTGCAGGTCATCCCCGTCACGCGCAGGTCGGTCCGCGGCGCGGCCGAGGGGTCGGCGTCGGCCTCGCTCTTCTCGCTGCCCCCGCGGGCACCGAACAGCGAGCGGAACGTTCCGACGCCCAGCACGGCCAGCAGGGCGACGGCACTGACCCACTGGACGGGCTTGGGGATCATCCAGCCCGTGGCCGGCTCAGCCGCCGTGCCGGTGGTGGTGAGGATCTGGTCCAGCGCCAGCCCGGCGACCAGGGCGGTGACCGCCACGCTGGCGAGGTAGACGACGGCGGTGCGGGTGCCCATCACGCGCCAGATGGTCGTCAGCGTGGCGATGTTGGTCGCCGGCCCGGTCATCAGGAACGCCAGGGCCGCCCCCGGCGAGACGCCCTTGGCCACCAGCGCAGCCGCCAGGGGCACCGAGGCGACCGCGCAGACGTAGATGGGGATGCCCACCGCCATCATGACCAGCATGGCCAGCACCCCGCCGCCGAGGGCCGGGCCGAAGAAGTCCTCGGGCACCAGGGCGGTGATCAGCGCCGCGGCCACCAGTCCGGCGAGCATCGCCTTGCCGATGTCCCGCGGCAGGACGCCGAAGCCGTAGCGCAAGGCGGCGCCGACCTTGCTGCCGCCCTCGACCCGCGGCTGGCTGCCGGCTGCGGGGATCGTCTCGGGGGCCTCGTCCTTCCTGCCGGCCACCAGGTCGGTCACGATGCCCCCCACAACGCCGCTGACCAGCGCCACCGCGGTGCGGAACAGTGCGAAGGGCCAGCCCAGCAGGCTGAGGGTCACCAGCACGCTGTCGACGCCGTCCTGGGGCGTGGCGATCAGGAACGCCACCGTCGCCCCCCGCCCGGCGCCGTGCCGCCGAAGCGACGCGCCCACGGGGATGACCCCGCAACTGCACAGGGGCAGGGGGATGCCGAACCCGGCCGCCTTCACGGCCGGCCAGGGACCCCGCCCGCCGAGGTGCTTCTCGACCGTCTCGGTGCGGACCACCACCGACAGCACCCCGGCCACAAGGAACCCGAACAGCAGATACGGCGCCATTTCCGCCAGCACAGCCCAGAAGGCCACGACGATTTCAAGCAGCACATCCAGCATCCGCAGTCCTTTCGCAGTCCAACCGCCTCATTGTAGGACCGTGTGCAGCATGCGGGGAGCGGCGGGGGGCACGCAACTCGCTCGCGGACATGGACCAGTTCCTCGCCGGAGGGATAGTCCTGGCTGTATGAGCACGCGGAGACGCCCCATGACAGCGGCGGTGAGCAGAGACGAAGCGCCCGGCCTCGCCGACAACATGCCCGGCAGCGCGACCTGGGACGATCCCATGCACGGAATCTACGTCCGCCAGGTCATCGAGAAAGGCATCCCCGCCGGCCGCACGACAGACGTCCGATGGGTACGCGCCGGCCACGGCCTGCCCGAACGAACGTGCACGGGACGGAACCGGCCCGGCCCCATTGCCCGCCTCACACGTCGAGGTTCTTGACCTCCAGGGCGTGCTCTTCGATGAAGTTGCGGCGGTTCTCGACGTTGGAGCCCATCAGGAGGGTGAACATGCGTTCGGCCTCCTCGGCCTCGTCGTCCTTGACGCGCAGGAGCATTCGCCGCTCGGGGTCCATGGTGGTCTCCCAGAGCTCGTCGGCGTTCATCTCGCCGAGGCCCTTGAAGCGCTTGATCTCCATGCCCTTGGAGCCGATCTGGCGGATGCCCGGGACGATCCCGGCGACGTTCTCGACCTCGTGCTCCTCGTCGTCGCTGACCAGGACGTACTTGGCCGGCTCCTTCTCGCCGGTGACGCCCTCCTTGCGGCGGACGAAGTAGTCCTCGATGCTGAGCCCGCGGTTCTTGAGGCGCCCGATGAGCTGCTCGACCTCGCGGATCTCGTGCAGCTCGGCCCGCTTGCGGATGGGCGAGGCGACCTTCGCGGCCCCGCCGTTGCCGTTGCCGTTCTCGCCCTCCTCGTCGAGGGAGTACTTCGCCAGCTCGGCCTCGTATTCCTCGTCGGAGTGGTAGAAGCGGTTCTCCCCGCCGATGACGATCCAGTGCGTCGGCAGCTTGCCCTCCTTCCGGTGCTCCATCAGCTCGGCGAAGGCCAGCCCGCGGCGCTCGATGATGCGGACGCGGTCGGCGAGGTGCTCCAGCAGTTCCGAGAGGTCGCGAAGCTTGGCGTTGGAGAAGCTCTCGACGACCTCGGGCTTCTTGCGGGAGTGGTCGCGGATCTCCAGCGTCGTGCCATCCAGCCCCAGCTCCGACAGCGTCCGCCGCATCTCCTTCTCATTGAGGACGTACTGCTTCTTCCGCTTGCGGGTGACCAGGTACAGCGGCGGCTGGGCGATGAACACCCGCCCGGAGCTGATCAGCGGCTTCATGTGGCGGTAGAAGAACGTCAGCAGCAGCGTGCGGATGTGGCTGCCGTCGACGTCGGCGTCGGTCATGATGATCACCTTGCCGTACCGCAGCTTGCTCAGGTCGAACTCGTCGTTGCCGATCCCGCAGCCCAGGGCGCTGATGATGATCTGGATCTCGTTGTAGTTGAGGATCTTGTCCAGCCGCGCCTTCTCGACGTTCAGGATCTTCCCGCGAAGCGGCAGGATCGCCTGGATGGCCGAGTCCCGCCCCTGCTTGGCCGGGCCGCCCGCCGAGTCGCCCTCGACCAGGAACAGCTCGGTCGTGTCGATGTCCTTGCTGCGGCAGTCGGCGAGCTTGCCCGGCAGGGACCCGCTGGCCAGGACGCTCTTGCGGCGGGTCAGGTCCCGGGCCTTGCGGGCGGCCTCGCGGGCCTGCATGGCCTGGACGGACTTCTGCACCACCCGCTTGCCGTCGGCCGGGTGCTCCTCCAGCCACGCCGAGAGCTGGTCGTTGACCACCTGCGTGACGAAGCTCTCGACCTCGTGGTTGCCCAGCTTGGTCTTGGTCTGCCCCTCGAACTGCGGCTCGGGAACCTTGACCGACACGATGGCGGTCAGCCCCTCGCGGATGTCGTCGCCGGAAGGGCTGGCGTTTTCCTTCAGCAGCTTGGCGTTGCGGGCGTAGTAGTTCAGCGTCCGCGTCAGGGCGCTGCGGAAGCCCGAGAGGTGCGTGCCCCCCTCCAGCGTGTTGATGTTGTTGGCGAACGTGAAGACCGTCTCGCTGTAGCCGTCGGTGTACTGGATGACGATGTCCGCCACCAGCTTCGTCTCCTCGTCCTCCCGGTGGATGATGATCGGGCGGTGCAGCGTCTGCTTGTTCTCGTTGAGGTGCTTGGCGAACGCCACCAGGCCCTTGGTGAACTGGAAGACCTCCTCGGTGTCCGTCCGCTCGTCGGTCAGCTCGATGCGCACGCCCTCGTTGAGATACGCCAGCTCCCGCAGCCGGGTGGCCAGGACCTCGTAGCGGAACGCGATGTCCGGGAAGATCTCCCCGTCCGGGCGGAATGTCACGCACGTGCCCGTCTTCTTCCGCTTGCCGATGACCTTCAGCTCGCTGGTCTTGAGCCCCCGCTCGAACTCCATCTCGTAGACCTTGCCGTCCCGGCAGACCTCCACGTCCATCCACTCGCTCAAGGCGTTGACCACCGATGCGCCCACCCCGTGCAGCCCGCCGGAAACCTTGTACACGCCGTGGTCGAACTTCCCCCCCGCGTGCAGGTGGCAGAACACCACCTCCAGCGTCGAGACCTTCTCGGTGGGGTGCGGGCCGACGGGGATCCCCGAGCCGTCGTCGGAGATCGTCACCGACTCGTCCGGGTGAATCGTCACCTTGATCGTGCCGCATACCCCGGCCATCGCCTCGTCGATGGAGTTGTCGACGATCTCCCAGACGAGGTGGTGCAGCCCTCGCGTGGTCGTGTCGCCGATGTACATCCCGGGGCGCTTCCGGACGGCCTCCAGGCCCCGGAGCACCTTGATCTGGCTCTCGTCGTAGATGCGCTCGTCCGCAGGCTTCTTCGTCTCGGCCGGGTCCTTGGCCACGGGCAACTCTCCTCGGTCAACGATGCTTGCAAGTTCAATTCCAACAGCAGGATACGGCGACGAACAATCATACGCCGACGATCATACGATTATCGCACAATCCCCCCGCACACGCCAGCGAAAAGCGCCCGGAATGCCCCGCCCGCCCCCCGCCGGGCGGGGGCAGGCGATCGGGCTTCGGCAAGCGGCCGGCGGCGGGGGCGGGCCGGGTGGTTCCCCGGGCCCGGCGGGTCCGCTACAATGCGCCCGCAACACCCACGGAAGGGACACGATGAAGATCTACACCCGAAACGGAGACGCCGGCGACACCATCCGCCTCGACGGGCAGCGCGTCCGCAAGTGCCATCCCCTCGTCATCGCCGGCGGGGCCGTCGACGAACTCGGCGCCCACGTCGGGCTCTGCCTCGCCGCCGGACGGGAGACCGGCAGCTTCGCCGACGTTCTCGAACTCGTCCAGCGCGACCTGTTCGCCGTCGGCGCCGCCCTCGCGGCGGCGGGAACCGCGCTGACCGTCCCGGCCGCGGTCGACGACGCGACGGTCGAGCGCCTCGAGGCCGACATCGACGCCGCCAGCGCCGAACTGCCCCCGCTGAACGCCTTCATCCTGCCCGGCGGCTCGGAGCTGGCTGCGAGGCTGCACGTCGCACGGTGCGTCTGCCGGCGGGCCGAGCGGGAGGTCGTCGCCGCCGTCGAGGCCGGCTGCGGAATCCCCGAGATCGTCCTGCAATACCTCAACCGCCTCGGCGACCTGCTGTTCGCCCTCGCGCGGCGGGCGAACCTCGCCGCCGGGGCCGAGGACCGGACGTGGCAACGATGACCGGACCGCCCGAGCTGCCGCTGCTGACCGCCGACCTGCCGGGCATCGGCGGGACGATCAAGCAGCGCCTCGAAGATTTCCGCGTCGACGAGGTGGGCCTCTACGAGCCCTCCGGCGAGGGCACGCACGTGTACTTCCGGGTGACCAAGGCGGGCATCCCCACGCCGGAGGCGGTCTCGCGGCTGGCGCGATACCTGAACCTCCGCCCGCACGACATCGGCATCGCCGGGCTCAAGGACGCCCGCGCCGTCGCCACCCAGCGGATGAGCGTCGAGCACGTGCCCCCCGAGCGGCTTGAGGGCTTTCGCGACCGGCAGATGTCCGTCGAGGTTCTCGGCCTGCACACCAACAAGCTCCGCCCGGGGCACCTCGCCGCCAACCGGTTCACCATCCGCATCCGCGACGTCGGCGCCGAGGCGCTGCCCGCCGCCGAGGCCAAGCTCGCCGTCCTGACACGCCGCGGCGTGCCCAACGCCTTCGGCGAGCAGCGGTTCGGGGCGCGAGCGGATACCGCCGACCTCGGCCGGGCGCTCGTCGCGGGCGACCTCGACGAGTTCGTCGCCCTCTATCTCGGCCGGGGTGCCCCCGACGACCCGCCCGACTGCCGCGCCGCCCGCGAGGCCTTCGACGCCGGGGACTACGACCGCGCCATGAAACGCTGGCCGAGGCACTACGCCGCACAACGCCGGGCCCTGGCGGCGTTCCGCAAGAAGCGCCGCCCCGCCGACGCGGTCCGCGCGACCGACAAGCGGATGAAGCGGCTGTTCGTCTCGGCCTTCCAGAGCGAGATCTTCAACGACGTGCTCGCCGCCCGCCTGCCCACGCTCGACCGCGTGCTCGAAGGCGACCTCGCCGAGAAGGCCGACAACGGCGCGGTCTTCGCCGTCGAGGACGCCGCCGCCGAGCAGCCGCGGTGCGAACGGTTCGAGATCAGCCCGACCGGGCCGATCGTCGGCTACCGCGCCCGCCTGGCCGGCGGCGAGCCGGGCCGGATCGAGCGGGCCGCCCTCGACCGCAACGAGATCGCGCCCGAGGCCTTCCGCAACCTCGGCCCCCTGCGGGCCAAGGGCACGCGGCGGGCGCTGCGCTTCGCCCTCGGCGACCCCGCCCTGACCGCCGGCGCCGACGAGCACGGGCCCTACGTCGAGATCTCCTTTGCCGCGACCAGCGGCTCCTACGCCACCGTCGCCGTCCGGGAGATCACCGGGCCGGCACCCGCCGCCGAACAGCACCGAAAGGAGTCACCATGACCCGCCGGACCACCCGACGTGCGTTTCTCAAGGCCGCCGGCATCGCGGCCGCCGGGGGGCACCTCGCCCTCGCCCCCCGTCCGGGCCCCGCCGCCCCCGACGAGGCGGGCAAGCGCCGCAACGTGCTGTTCCTCGCCGTCGACGACCTCCGCCCGCAACTCGGCTGCTACGGGATGCAACAGGTCCGCTCGCCGAACATCGACGCCCTGGCGGCCTCGGGGACGCGGTTCGACCGCGCGTACTGCCAGCAGGCGATCTGCGCGCCCTCCCGGGCGAGCCTGCTGACGGGCCTGCGGCCGGACTCGACGGGCATCTACGGCCTGCGGACCCCGGTGCGGAAGGCCCTCCCCAAGGTGCTCACGCTGCCGCAGCGCTTCCGCGAGGCCGGCTACACCACGGTCTCGCTGGGCAAGATCTACCACCACCGCACGGACGACAAGCCGGGCTGGTCGCGCCCGCCGATCCGCGGCAGCGGCGAATGGAAGGGGCGGGGCTATCTCGACCCGGCCAGCCTGGCCGCCATGGCCGACGCCGACGCCGCCAAGCGCAAGGAGAAGGCCAGGCGGCCCAACCGGCGGGTGAAGCTGGGCATCGGCCCGGCGTTCGAGGGCGCGGACGTCCCCGACGAGGCCTACCCCGACGGCGTGAACACCGCCAAGGCCGTCGAGGCCCTGCGCGGCTTCGCCACGTCCGGCGAGCCGTTCTTCCTGGCCATGGGCTACTTCAAGCCGCACCTGCCCTTCAATGCCCCGAAAAAGTACTGGGACCTCTACCCGGCCGAGGGCATCACGCTGCCGGCCAACGACACCCCGCCGAAGGGCGCCCCGTCGCTGGCGACCACCAACTGGGGCGAGCTCCGCCAGTACACGAACATCCCCCGCTCGGGCCCGTGCGACGAGGCCCTCTCGCGGGAGCTGATCCGCGGCTACTGCGCGTGCGTGACCTACATCGACACGCTGATCGGGCGCCTGCTCGGCGAATTGAAGCGGCTCGGCCTGGCCGGGAACACCGTCATCGTCCTCTGGGGCGACCACGGCTGGAAGCTCGGCGAGTACGGCGACTGGTCCAAGCACACCAACTTCGAGCTCGACACCCACGTGCCGCTCATGCTGGCCGGCCCCGAACTGCCCGCCGGCCGGGCCACCGACGCGCTGGTGGAGTTCGTGGACGTCTACCCCACGCTCTGCGAACTGTGCGGCCTGGACGTTCCCGCCCACTGCGAGGGCACGAGCCTCGTGCCCCTGCTGACCGACGCGAAGCGGCCCTGGAAGTCGGCCGCGTTCAGCCAGTACCCCCGCGGGCGGGTGATGGGCTACTCGATGCGGACGGACCGCTACCGGTACACCCGCTGGGAGGACCGGCGGACGAAGAAGGTCGCCGCCGTCGAGCTCTACGACCACCAGGCCGACCCGGGCGAGACCCGCAACCTCGCCGCCAACGCCGACAAGAAGCTCCTGGCGCGTCTCGACGCCCAACTCGACGCCGGATGGAAGGCCGCGAAACCCAAGGGCTAGCCGGAGAGCATCTGCCCTCCGCGGCGGCCGGGAGGAACCTTTGCAGTGGCGGGCCGGACGAACATCTCGCTGATCGGCATGCCCGGTGCGGGCAAGAGCACCGTCGGGGTGCTGCTGGCCAAGGCGACCGGGCGGCGGTTCCTGGACACCGACGTGGTCATCCAGGCGGCCGAGGGTCGCACGCTCCCGGAGATCATCGCCGCCGACGGCATGCCGGCGCTGCTGATGATCGAGGAGCGCCGCATCCGGTCGCTGGACGTCGAGCGCTGCGTGATCGCCACCGGCGGCAGCGCCGTCTACAGCGCCGACTCGATGCGACACCTTCAATCGCTCGGCCCGCTGGTCTACCTCCGCCTGCCCTACGACGTGCTCCGCCGCCGCGTGGGCAACATGGCCACCCGGGGCGTGGTCATGGGGCCGGGGGACACCTTCGCCGACCTCTACGCCAAACGCACGCCGCTGTACGAACGCTGGGCGGACCGCGCCGTCGACTGCGCCGGCCGCTCGCAGGATGAGATCGCCGCCGAGATCGCCCGCCTCGACGCCGCCCCGCCGGCCGAGAGCGGCACCGACAGGGAGACCGCATGATGGAACCGAGGCAGCGCCTTCTGGCCACGCTCGGCAACGAGCCCCACGACCGCGTGCCGCTCGTGCTGGAGGCCCTTCACTATCGCACCCGCGAGGAGATCGCCGCGCTCGATGACCCCGCCGCACGCGAGATCGCCGAACGCGTCTTCGACGAGAGCCACTACTCGGTCCACTGCGACACGGCCGGGAACCGCTACCTGATGACGCCCCGCCAGCGGATCCGGGAGGTCTCGCGGGAGGAGACCGCCGAGGGCGTGGTGACCACGCGGGAGATCGACACGCCGCGCGGCCCGCTGACGGCGATCACCGGCTGGAACCCGACCACGACGCGGACGACGTGGACGATCAAGTACCCCTGCGAGACGCTGGAGGACATCGAGAAGATCCGCTCGATCCCGTGGGAGACGCCGGCGGGCCTTGCGCCGCCTGAGCCGGAGCTGCCGGAGGACTTCGCGCGGCGCGGGATCGTCCGGGCGGGCGTGTCCTCGCCGTTCGTCTGCGTCGCCGGGATGATGCCCTACGAGTACTTCCTGGAGCTCTGCGCGACGCACCTCGATCTCATCGGCGAGCTCACGGACATCTGCCTGCGGCGCGTCCTGGCCACGCTGGAGATCGCCCTGTCCAACCGCCGCGTGGAGTACCTCTGGATGGGCGGCAGCGAGTGGGTCACCCCGCCGATGGGCTCGCCGAAGCTCTACGAGGCGCTCGTGCAGGAGCAGGAGCGGGCGGTCATCGAGCGCGCCCACGAGGCCGGGGCCCTCGCCCACGTGCACTGCCACGGCAACGTCCGCACGACGCTGGAGCTGACGATCGAGCGCGGGGGCGACTTCCTCGAACCCATGGAGCCGCCGCCCGACGGCGACGTCACGCTGGCCGAGGCCAAACGGATCGCCGCCGGGCGGATCGCCCTCGGCGGCAACATCGAGAGCCGCATCCTCGAGAACGAGTCCGTCGAGGCCACCGAAGCCGCCTGCCGCGCCGCCTTCGAGGGACCCAACGACCGGCTGGTCTTCCAGACCACCGCCGGGCCCATCGGCCGGTTCTGCCCCCGAATGCTCGCCAACTACCACCGCATGATCGATGTCTGGGAAGAGCTGTCGCCGCTGAGCTGACCCCCAGCCTGCCGGCCCGCCGGCCTATACTGGCGCGTACGCACGCCACACCACAACACACGCGAGGCATGGACCATGAAAATGAAGCGACGCGATTTCCTCGCCGCCGCGGCCGTCGGTGCCGGCGGGGCCGTGATGGGGCTCGACGCGCTGGCCCCCGCCGCCGAGGCCGGCAAGACGTTCGATCCCTACGAGCCCGTGCCCCTGGGCAAGACCGGCCTGAAGCTCTCCCGCGTGGGCCTGGGCACGGGCATGCGCGGCGGGATGCGGCGGAGCAACCAGACGCGCCTGGGCAAGAAGCGTTTCGACGCCCTCATCCGCGGCGCCCACGAGCGCGGCGTGCGATGGTACGACCTGGCGGACCTGTACGGCTCGCACGAGTTCTTCGCGACGTCGCTGAAGGGCATTCCCCGCCAGAAGTACGTGATCGTCAGCAAGATCTGGTGGCGGCCGCGGGGGCTGCCCGAGAAGGCCCGCCCGGACGCCGACGTGGTGGTGCGCCGGTTCCTCAAGGAGCTCAAGACCGACTACATCGACCTGGTGCTGCTGCACTGCGTGACCTCGCCGAAATGGCCCGAGCAGCTCCGCGAGCAGATGGACATCCTGGCCGAGCTGAAGCGCAAGGAGGTCATCCGCGCCCACGGCGTGTCCTGCCATTCCCTGCCTGCCCTGGCGGCGTGCATCGACGAGCCGTGGGTGGATTCGGTCCACGCGCGGATCAACCCCTACGGCGTGCGGATGGACGACAAGCCGGAGAAGGTCGCCCCGGTGCTCCGGCGGATCCACGACAGCGGCAAGGGCGTGGTGGGCATGAAGATCATCGGCGAGGGCAAGTTCGCCAAGTCGCCGCAGGCCCGCAGCAAGTCGGTCGAGTACAGCCTCGGCCTCGGCTGCGTCGACACGCTGCTGGTCGGCTTCGAGAAGACGGCCCAGATCGACGACGTTGCCGGACGCATCCGGGACGTGCCCCGCTCGGCCAACGCGGGATAGCGGGCACCCACGCCGCGATTCGCCGTCGGGCATTCGCTGTCGGCAGGAAGCGCCGCGGGGGCCGGTGGATTCTCGCGCTTGGCGGGATTCTCCGGGGTTGAAGGGGTATGCAGCTTCCGCGAAACGCAGCGATGGTCGCCCTTGTGGCGTTGGCGGCGGGCCCCGTGCTTGCCGACGGTACCCCCCCGGCCGCCGACACCCGCGCGCTGCGGGGGGCCATCGAGGACCTGTCCGCGACGTTCGGGGCCGGATACCCGCGCGGGGCGGCGTTCCTGCGCCGGCTGGGTGAGATCGAGCGCGACGGCGCCGGCGCGGCCGGCGGGGGCTTCGCGGCCCTGAAGCGCGAGGCGCTGCTGGCCAACCCGCTGCTGGACTTTGGGCGGCTGCTGGTGGTCCGCAGGCCGGCCACGGCGCCGCGGCTGGGCCTGCCGGCCAACTGGCAGGGCAACTCGTCCCTGCCGGGCAAGGGCTACGACGACGCGATCGCCGTCGTCTCCAACTTCGGCCCCAAGGCGAAGCTCGCCACGGTCTACGCGCCCGGCAAGCGGTTCGTCGGCGACGTGGACCTGCACTTCGACGCCGACCGCCTGCTGTTCTCCATGCGCGACGCCCGGCGGCGATGGGGCGTCTGGGAGCTCGCCCTCGACGACTCCGGCCGCCGCGCCGGCGAGCCGAAGCGCCTCACCCCCGCCGACCACGACGACGTGGACCACTACGACGGCTGCTACCTCCCCGACGGGCGGATCGTGTTCTCCTCGACGGCCTGCATGACCGGCGTGCCCTGCGTCCGCGGGTCCAGCCACGTGGCGAACCTGTACCTGCTGGACCCCGCCTCGGGTGCCGTCCGCCGGCTGTGCTTCGACCAGGACCACAACTGGTGCCCCACCGTCCTGCCCACCGGGCGGGTGCTGTACACGCGGTGGGAGTACTGCGACATCCCCCACGCCTTCAGCCGCATCCTCTTCCACATGAACCCCGACGGCACCGGGCAGATGGAGTACTACGGCAGCAACTCCTACTGGCCGAACTCGATCTTCTACGCCCGCCCCGTCCCCGGCTCGAGGGGGATGTTCGCGGGGATCGTCACCGGGCACCACGGCGTGGCCCGGGTGGGTGAGCTGGTGCTGTTCGACACCGCCCGCGGGCGGCGCGAGGCCGAGGGGGCCGTCCGGCGGATCCCCCACGCCGGCCAGCCGGTCCGGCCCGTGCTGCTCGACCGCCTCGTGGACAAGAGCTGGCCGAAGTTCCTCCACCCCTGGCCGCTGAGCGCGAAGTACGTCCTGGCCGCCATGCAGTCGCGCCCCCGGGCGCCGTGGCGGATCGTGCTGGCCGACGCGTTCGACAACGTCGTCCCGCTGGCCGAGGCGCCGGGGCAGGCCCTGCTCGAGCCGATCCCCCTGGCACCGCGTTCGCGCCCGCCGGTCCGCCCCGACCTGGCGGACCCGGCGCGCGACGACGCGACGGTCTACCTCGTGGACGTCCACGCCGGGCCGGGCCTCGCCGGCGTGCCCCGGGGGACCGTCCGCTCGCTCCGCGTGTTCACCTACCACTACGCCTACCGCGGCGTGGGAGGCCAGCAGGACCGCGTCGGGCTCGACGGGCCTTGGGATATCAAACGCATCCTCGGCACGGTGCCGGTGCGGGCCGACGGCTCGGCCTGCTTCCGCGTGCCGGCCAACACGCCGATCTCGCTCCAGCCGCTGGACGATCGCGGCCAGGCCGTCCAGCGGATGCGGAGCTGGTTCACCGCGATGGGCGGCGAGGCGGTGACGTGCGTCGGCTGCCACGAGCCGCAGGCCGAGGCCCCGCCGGCGACGCCGACGCTGTCCGCCCTGGCCGACGAGCCGGCGGAGATCGCCCCCTGGTATGGCCCGCCGCGCGGCTTCGACTTCCGCCGCGAGGTCCAGCCCGTGCTCGACCGCTACTGCATCGGCTGCCACTGCCCCGCCGGCCCGGCAAAGGCGATCGACCTGACCGACCGCCCGGACGTCGTCGCCCACCCGATCCGGCGCCAGCACGGCATGGGGAGGTTCAGCCCGTCGTACATCGCCCTGCGGCGGTTCGTGCGGGCCCCGACGATCGAGAGCGACCTGCACATGCTCCCGGCGTGGGAGTTCCACGCCGAGTCCACCAAGCTGGTGCAGATGCTCCGCAAGGGCCACCGCGGCGTGCGGCTGTGCGACGAGGCCTGGGACCGGCTGATCACATGGATCGACCTCCACGCGCCCGCCCACGGGACGTGGCAGGAAACGGTCGGGGCGAAGCGCCTGGCCGACCAGCGCCGGCGCCGCCGCGAGATGAACCGCCTGTATGCCGGCTTCGACCGCGACGACGACGCCATCGTGGACAACAGCCGCTGGGTCTTCGGCGGTCAGTGGCAGAAGCACCGCCGCCCCGCCGAAGTGCCGGACGCGCCGCGGGCTCCCGTTGCGGCGGAACGCCCGACCGGGGCGAGCGCCTCCCAACCGCCGCACGATACCCCTGCCGACCTGCCCCGCCGCACGATCGACCTCGGCGGCGGCGTGCGGATGGCGCTGGTCCGCATCCCGGCCGGAACGTTCCGGATGGGCGATCCCGCCGGGCACGCCGACGAGCGGCCGGTGCGGCGCGTGCGGATCGACCGGGCGTTCTGGATCGGCGCGTGCGAGGTCACCAACGCGCAGTTCCGGCGGTTCGACGCGTCGCACGACAGCCGGCTGGAGCACGGGCACTTCCTCCAGTTCAGCGTCCGCGAGCGCGGCTGGCCCCTGAACGAGCCGAACCAGCCGGTGGTTCGGGTTTCCTGGCACCAGGCGCGGGCGTTCTGCCGGTGGCTGGCCGAGCGGACCGGCGAACGGTTCGACCTGCCCACCGAGCCCCGATGGGAGTACGCCTGCCGGGCCGGGACCACCACGCCGCTGAGCTACGGCGGCGTCGGCGACGACCACGCCGCCTTCGCCAACCTCGCCGACGCCCGGGTCAAGCGGATGGACAAGCTCGGCTGGAACCTGCCCTACGCAGCCATCCCGCCGTGGCACCCGACGGACGGGCGGTTCGACGACGGCCGCCGCGTCTCGGCGCCGGTGGGCTCCTACCGCCCGAACGCGTGGGGGCTGTTCGACATGCACGGCAACGTGTGCGAGTGGACGCTGGGCGAGGCGGGCACGGGGCGCCGGGTGGTCCGAGGCGGGTCGTGGTACGACCGCCCGAAACGGGCCCGGTCGGCATGGCGCCTCAGCTACCGCGCGGCCCAGACGGTGTACGACGTGGGCTTCCGCGTGGCGTGTCCCGTGGAACCGTGAGGCCGCGGGACCGGGTTGCCGTGCGACCGGATTGCCGCAGGAGCGCCGCGCGGCCGGTCAGCCGTTCCGGTAGGCCTCCAGCGCATCGGGGAACGGGCCGAGGGCGCGTTCGAAGATGCCGAGGCTGTAGGCGATGGTCAGGCCGTAGTTGGTGATCGGCACGCCGGCGCGGCGGCATCGTGCGATGCGGCTGAGCACTTCCCGGCGGTTCCACATGCACGCGCCGCAGTGCACCACCAGGCGGTAGTCGGCGAGGTCCTCGGGGAAGTCATGCCCCTGCGTGTGCGTGAAGTGCAACTGCCCCCCGACGTACTGCCGCAGCCACCGCGGGATCTTCACCCGCCCGATGTCCTCGCCGATGGGGTGGTGCGAGCACGCCTCGGCCACGAGCACGCGGTCGCCGGCGGCCAGCGCGTCGATGGCCTTGGCGCCGGCGACGAACGTCGCCAGGTCCCCCTTGAACCGGGCGAACAGCACCGAGAAGCTGGTCATGGGCACGTCCGGTGGGGTGTCGCCGGCGACCTTCAGGAACGCCTGGCTGTCGGTGACGACCAGGCTCGGGGGCGTGCGGAGGTTCTCCAGCGCCGCACGGAGCTCCCGCTCCTTGACCACCATGCAGCAGGCGTCGTTGTCCAGGGCGTCGCGGATCGACTGCACCTGCGGGAGGATCAGCCGGCCCTTGGGGGCCTCCAGGTCGATCGGGACGACCAGCACGACCAGCCCGCCGGCCGGCAGAAGGTCGCCGAGGATCGTCGGCGCGCGGAGGAACTCCTCCGGGGCCGAGCGGATCAGCGCCTCCCGCAGCTCGCCCGCGCCCCGCCCGGCGCTGGCGACGGCCTCGATGACCGGGACCTCCGCCTCGCCCAGCCGGGCCAGAATCTCCGCCGAGGGGGCGGCGAGGTCGCGCTTGTTCATCACGGCGATGACGGGCACGTCGCGGCTGCGCAGCTCGGCGAGGACGGCGTCCTCGAACTCGCCCCATCGCCCGGCCTCGGCGACGATGACGCCGAGGTCGGTGCGGTCGAAGACCTGCCTCGTCCGCCCGACGCGCTGCCGGCCGAGGTCGCCGACGTCGTCGATCCCCGCGGTGTCGATGAACAGCACCGGGCCCAGCGGCAGCAGCTCCATGGGCTTCTCGACGGGGTCGGTGGTCGTCCCGGCCACGTCGGAGACGATCGACACCGCCTGCCGCGTGACGGCGTTGAGCAACGAGCTCTTGCCCACGTTCCGCCGCCCGAACAGCCCGATGTGAAGCCGGAACCCCTTAGGCGTCTTCCGCATGGCGCACCTCCCGTTGCCGCGCCGCCTGTCCCCCGCGTTTGCTGCTGGCGGATTGCCGGCCGCGCCGCACACTGACAGGCGGTGACGCGGTAAAGACGGTCAATGGAAAGTTCGACGGCCGGCATCCGACGCTGGACGAGGACGTGCACGTCGAGGGCGAAGTGCCCGTGCTCGTCACGTTTCCCGAGTTGCCCGACGAGCAGGACTGGGAGGAGTTTCTCGGGTCCGGGCCGGTCCGGGACGACGAGGAGATCGCGGTCCTCGAAGAGGCCATCAGGTATACGCGGCGATGGCGGAGTTGATGCGCGGCATCTCCGTGCTGCCCTTTGACGCCGAGGGCGCCGAAGTCGCCGGCGCCATCTACCGGGACCTCCGCCTCAAGAGCCAGCTCATCGGGACACCTGAACTGATGATCGCGGCGACGGCGGTCGCGAACGACCTGCCCCTGGCTGTGCTCGACCATGGCCATTTCTCACGCGTCCCCGGTCTGCGGCTGCTCGCCCGCGGAGCCGAGGCGCATGACGCGGTCGGCGGCGGTGAGGGCGTCGAACTGCTCGGCGGTCAGCAGGCCGCGCTCGACGGCGAGCTCGCGGAGGCCGCGCCCGGTCTCGCCGGCGGCGGCGGCCAGCGCGCCGGCGGCCTCGTAGCCGATCGTCTCGACCAGCGCGGTGACCGTCGCGGTCGCGCCGTCCACGTGGCGGCGGCAGCGGCCGGCGTCGGCCTCGATGCCCTCGACGCAGTGCCGCCGGAACACCGCGCAGGCCCGCGTCAGCAGCTCCAGGCTGCCCAGCAGCGACTCGGCCACGAGGGGCAGGAACGGGTTGAGCTCGAGGCTCCCGGCCGCGGCGGCGGAGGCGACGGCCTGGTCGTTGGCCAGGACGGCCATGCCCGCCTGCGTGACGGCCTCGGGGATGACGGGGTTGACCTTCCCGGGCATGATGGACGACCCGGCCTGTCGCGGGGGCAGGCGGATCTCCCCGAGCCCGGCGTGGGGCCCGCTGGAGAGCAGGCGCAGGTCGCCGGCGACTTTCATCAGGCTCACGGCGAGCGCCTTGAGGATGCCGCTGACCTCGACGTACACGTCGGCGTTCTGCGTGGCCTCGACGAGGTTCTCCGCCCGGCTGAGCCCAAGGCCCGTGATCTCGCGAAGGTGCTCGACGGCCCGGAAGATGAACCGCCGCGGCGCGCCCAGCCCCGTGCCGATCGCCGTGCCCCCAAGCGACACCGTCCGCAGCCGCTCCTCGCACTTGTAGATCCGCCACCGGTCGCGGGCGAACGCCTCGGCGTAGGCGCCCATCTCCCGCCCGAGCGTGGTCAGCACCGCGTCCTGCATCTGCGTACGGCCGACCTTCACGACATCGGCGAACCGCTTCTCCGCGGCCTGGAACGCCTCCAGCAGGGCGACGACCTCGCCCTCGAGCTCCCGCAGCATGCCGATGGCGGCGACCTTCAGCGCCGTGGGGTACGTGTCGTTGGTCGACTGGTGGAGGTTCAGGTCCCCGATGGGGTCCAGCGCGTCGTAGTCGCCCGGCGCCCGGCCGAGCAGTTGAAGCGCCCGGTTGGCGAGCACCTCGTTGACATTCATGTTGGTGCTCGTGCCGGCCCCGCCCTGGAGGGCGTCGACGACGACGTGGGGGGCCAGCTCGCCGCGGCGCATCTCCTCGCAGGCGGCGGCGACGGCGGCGAAGGTCGGCTCGTCCCACCGGCCGAGCTCGTGGTTGGCGCGGGCGCAGGCGAGCTTGACGGCCCCGTAGGCGGCGACGAGCTGGGGCCTGACGGCCCGCCCGGCCAGCGGGAAGTTCTCCGCGGCCCTGGCGGTGTGGATGCCGTACAGCACCCCGGCGGGCAACTCCCGCTCGCCGAGCATGTCGCGTTCGGTTCTCGTTCCGGCCATGGCGTGATCGCCTAGAAGAACAGGTCGCGGTCGTCGGATTCGCGGATGCGCCGGAGGCGCTCGCGGAGCCGGGGGACGATCTCGTCCTCGCCGAGGCGGGCCATCTCGGCCTCGAGGACGCTCAGCCCGACCGCGCGGGTCTCCGGGGAGGCGTAGTCCACGAGGTACTCCATCAGCGTCGTCAGGGCGTTGGGCGTGCAGTAGCGCTTGATGAAGCCGGGGATGGCGAACTCCATGAAGTGCTCGCCGGTCCGCCCGAGGCGGTAGCAGGCGGTGCACCAGCTGGGGACGTAGCCGTCCCGCAGCAGCTCGCGGACGACCTCGTCCAGCGAGCGGACGTCCCCGAGCGTGAACTGCTCGCGGGCCATCACCTGGGCGTCGCCGGCCTCGGTGTAGCCGCCGATCTCGATCCGACTGCCCGCGTCGATCTGCGAGACGCCGAAGCTCAGCACCTCGCGGCGAAGCTCGGCCTTCTCGCGGGCGGTGAGGATCAGCCCGGTGTAGGGCACGGCCAGGCGGAGGATGGCGACGAGGCGCTTGAAGTCCGCGTCGCTGACCAGCCGGTCCTCGTCGAGGGCGACCCCGCAGGCCGGGCGGAGGCGCGGGAAGCTGATCGTGTGCGGCCCGCAGCCGAACCGCTGCTGGAGGTGCAGGGCGTGGGCGACGAGCCCGAGCACCTCGAACCGCCAGTCGTACAGCCCGAACAGGGCGCCGATGCCGACGTCGTCGCAGCCGGCCTCGAAGGCGCGGCTGAGCCCGTCGAGGCGGTAGAGGTAGTCGCCCTTCCTCGTCCCGGCGGGGTGGACCCGGCGGTAGGTCTCGTGGTGGTAGGTCTCCATGAAGATCTGGTACGTGCCGATCCCCGCCTCTTTGACGGTCCGGTAGCCCTCGTGGTCCAGCGGGGCGGCGTTGATGTTGACGCGGCGGATCTCCCCGTGGGCGCTGCGGACGCCGTAGACCTCGCCGACGCAATGGGCGATGTGCTCGGCGCCGTAGCCGGGGTGCTCGCCCCAGACGAGGATCAGCCGCTTGTGCCCGACGTCCTCGAGGGCGGCGACCTGCCCGCGGAGCTCCGCGTCCGAGAGCGTCCGCCGCTCGGCGTCGGGGTTGGACCGGCGGAACGCGCAGTAGGCGCAGTCGTTGACGCACGCGTTGCCCACGTACAGCGGCGCGAACAGCACGATCCGGTTGCCGTACACGCGCCGTTTCAGCTCGCGGGCGGCGTCGAAGATCTCCTCGATCAGCTCGGGGGCATCGGCCCGCAGCAGCAGGGCCGTCTCCGCCACGCTCAGCGGCTGCTTGTCCAGCGATTTGGCGATGGCGTCCCGCACGGCCGACGCGTCGGCCCCGCCGCCGCCCAGGAGGGCGTGCAGGGCGTCGTCGTCGATGAAGTCGACCGCGCCGTCGCTGAGTGTCATCGCGGGCATCGTGGTCATGGGTGCACCTCTCTTGCGCTGCGGGACCGGGCGTGCCGGTAGCTCGGCGAGTCGCCCGGCCCGGTGCCGACGCGCCGGCCGATCGAGGCCAGCAGGCCGCGGAGCTCGCGGTCGAAGTCCTCGCCCTCGGCCAGGCACGCCTTGGCGGGATAGATCTCGTACAGCCGCCGGTAGGCCGGCGGGGTCAGGTTCGGCATGACGACGTTCGCCCCGCACCGCAGCCCGTGGGCCCGCCCGTCGGGGTCCAGCGTCGCCAGCGCCGTCGTGGCCGGTATGTTCGCCTCCGGGCGGACCAGGCGGGTCAGCGCGACGACCTTGCGGGCCATCTCGGCCGTGTTGGGCACCTGCCCGTCGGCCGGGGGAGGAGGAACCGCCTCGCCCCGCCCCAGCGGCGTGGTCGGGTGGGGCAGGTACGGGCCGACGCCGATCATGTCGAGCTTCAGCTCGGCAAACAGCAGCAGGTCGTCGGCGAGGCTGTCGTAGCCCTGGCCCGGGATGCCGACCATCACGCCGCTGCCGAGCTCGTAGCCCAGCCGCCAGAGCGCCGCCAGGGCCGCCAGGCGGGCGTTCAGCCCGTCGCGGGCGTCGGGGTGCAGGCGGACGTACAGCCGCGGGTCGGACGTCTCGAAGCGGAGCAGGTAGCGGTCGGCGCCGGCGTCGCGCCACGCGGCGAACTCGGCGGGGTCCCGCTCGCCGAGGCTGAGCGTCACGGCCAGGCCGGTGGCGGCCTTGATGCGGCGGACCAGGTCGGCGACGGCGTCGGCGTCGAGCCCGGCGTGCTCGCCGGCCTGGAGGACCACCGTGCCATATCCCCGCTCGGCCGCCTCTTCGGCGGCGGTGAGGATCTCGCCGTCGGACATCGTGTACCGCGGCAGGTCGGCGTTGTCGGCCCGCAGGCCGCAGTACGCGCAGCGGCGGCGGCAGCGGTTGGAGATCTCGATCAGCCCGCGAAGGTGGACGGCGTCCCCGACATGGCGCCGGCGCGTCGCGTCGGCGAGGCGGTACAGCTCGGCAAGGCGGCGCGGGTCATTCTCGCGCAGCCAGCTCAGGATGTCCGGCCTGCTGAGCATTCTCGTCGGCCTCGGGTTCGGTGTGCTTGTGGAGCGTGACGGTGAACGTCGAGCCCACGTCGGGCTCGCTGCGGACGGCGATGTCGCCGGCGTACATGCGGGCGAGCTTGCGGACGGTGCTGAGCCCCAGCCCGCTGCCGAGGATGTTCCGCGTCTTCTCGTTGCGGATGCGGACGAAGTCCTCGAACAGCCGCGCCGCCTCCTCGTCGGTCATGCCGATGCCCGTGTCCGTCACCGTGATGCGGGCCCGCTCGCCCTCGTCGGCGAGCGCCACGGTCACCGTCCCGCCGGGGCGGTTGTACTTCACGCCGTTGGAGACCAGGTTGTTCAGGATGATCTCCATCTCCCCCCGGTCGGCCCGCAGCGGCAGGGCCTCGGGTGCCTCCAGCTCGATGGTCACGTCGGCGTCGTCGGCCGCCGGGGCGAGCGTCTCGATGGCGGACTCGGCCACCTCGCGGAGGTCCACGTCGGCGAAGTCCCGCCGCTTCTGCCCGGACTCGATCCGCGTCAGGTCCAGCAAGTCGAAGATCAGCTTCCGCATCCCGTCCAGGCGGATCATCGAGCGGTCCAGCATCTTCTCGTACGCCGCCACGTCGTCGCCGGCCGCCCGGTCCCGGATGATCTTCAGGTACCCGTCGATCGCGTTCAGCGGCGCCTTCAACTCGTGGCTGAGCACGCTGATGAACTGGAAGCGAAGCTGGCGTTTCTCGGCCGCGAGGCGGCGGGCCTGGCGGCGGACGGCGAGGTGGCGGGCGGCCTTTCGCACGGCGGCCTTGAGCTCGGCGGGGGTGAACGGTTTGGCGAGGAAGTCGTAGGCGCCGCGCTTGGTGGCGGTGACCGCGGTCTCGAGGGAGGCATAGGCCGTGATCATGATGGTGAGCACGCCGGTCTCGTCGCCGTCGCGGTCCAGGCGCTCGAGGACGTCCAGGCCGTTGATCCCCGGCAGCTTGTAGTCCAGGAGCATGAGGTCGACATGCTCGGCCGCCAGCAGTTCCAGGGCGGCCTCGCCGTCCTCGGCGGTCAGCGTCTCGAAGCGCAGGTCCTCGCCCGTCTCGGGCACGGTGATGGTGGCGTCCCGCAGCGCGCGGGCCACGCCCGCCCGCATGCCCGGCTCGTCGTCCACGACCAGTACGCGATAGGTCTCCATGCTCAGTGCTCCTTCAGCAGCCGCTCGATCTCCCGGCGGAGCTGCTCGAAGCGGATCGGCTTGGGCAGCAGAACGTCGGCCTTGACCCAGCTCCGCTCCTCCTCCGTGGCCGCGTCGAAGCTCAGCGAGGTCTCGCCGGCCACGCCCGTGACCAGGATCACCGGCAGCTTCGGGTCCATCTTCTTGATGCGGTGGCAGAGGGCGAAGCCGCCATCGACGTGCTCCATCATCAGGTCCAGCACGGCCACGTCGGGGCGAAGCTCGTCCAGCAGCTTCTCGGCCGCGGCCTGGCTGTCGGCAGTGACCACCTCGAAGCCGGCCTGGCGGAAGTGCAGCTCCTGCTGGGAGAGGAAGTCCACGTCGTCGTCCACCAGCAGCACGGTCGTCTTGTCGTTCGTCTCCGTCATCGGTTCGTCCTCTCGTCGTCCGGCGGGGGGTCGCCCCGGGTCGTCGGTGCGCTATTCCTCCCGCCGCGTGCGGGGCAGCGTGACGGTGAAGGTCGTTCCCGTCGGCCCCTCGGCCGGGTCTGCGTTGGATTCCACGCGGATGTCGCCGCGGTGCATCTTCACGATGCCATAGGTTACCGCCAGGCCGAGCCCGGTGCCCTTGCCGATCTGCTTGGTCGTGAAGAACGGCTCGAAGACCTTCCGCACGTTGTCGGCGGGGATGCCCACGCCGCTGTCCGCCACCGCGAGCGTCACGTCCTCGGTCCCGCCGGTGACGGTCACCGCGATCGTCCCCCCGTCGGGCATGGCCGCGATGGCGTTGCTGACGAGGTTCGTCAGCACCTGGGTGACCTGATCGGAATCCACCTCGGCGACGGCGGAATCGCCCCGGCGGATCACCTCGGTGTCTATCGTATCCGGCACGTGCAGGGCCTTGAGGGTGTTCTCGACGAGCGTGGCCAGGTCCGTCTCCTGGGCGACGACCTTGCTCTGGCGGGCGAAGTTCAGCAGCCCGGCGACGATCTTCTTGCAGCGGTCCGCCTGCTCGACGATCATCCGCAGGTCCTCGCGAAGCTCCTCGCCTTCGGCCTCGCCGCCGGCCTCGACGCTCTGCTCCAGCAGCAGGTGGGCGTACATCAGCACCACGCCGAGGGGGTTGTTCACCTCGTGGGCGATGCCGGCGGCGAGCTGGCCCATGCTGGCGAGCTTCTCCGACTGCATCAGCGCCTCCTGCGTGCTGGCGAGCTGGTCGTTGGAGACCGCCAGCTCGCCGACCGTGCGGCGCAGCTCGTCGATCGTGTGCGGCAGGCACATCTCGCTCTCGGCCAGGCCCTTGAAGATCGCGATGGCGTGGTCGCGGCAGGTGTCGTAGCCGCAGGCGCCGCAATTGAGCTCGTCTTCCGCGGCGGTCTTGCCCATCCGCGCGAGGATCTGGCGGATCTCCTCCTCGAACGGCACGGCCATGCGCTGGTCGGCGGCGGCGTAGGTCCGGCTCAGGTCGAGGTCGGCGCATCGCCGGGCGGCGTCGGCGGCGTCGGGGGGCAGCCCGGCGAGCCGCCGGCGGACGTACTTGCTCACGCGGAAGCGGCGGCGGAAGAGCGGCTCGTCGCTGCTCATGCCGGCGCCCATGATGCAGCCGTTGCAGCAGAGCACCTCGAGCAGCCTGGCTTCCAGGTCGCCGGACTCGAACTCGCGGATGGCCTCGACGAACCCGGTACGCCCCTCGGCGGTGACGACGTCGCCGCGGATGAGGTCCTCGTCGATGTCGGCGGCCTGGAGCAGCCCGCGGCTGATCGGGAACAGCGCCCCGGTGCCGGGGTGCGGGGGGTCCATCGCGGACGGCTCGGCGCTCTCGGGCGTGATGCCTCGCAGCCTGAAGAGCTCGCGGAGCTCGACGAACGTCATCGCCGCGTCGAGCTCGTCCGGCAGGGCGGCGCTGGATGCCTCGCCCTTCTTGGCGATGCACGGGCCGATGAACACGCACCGCAGATCCGGCCCGTGCAGCTCGTGCAGCGCCCGCGCCAGGGCGACCATCGGCGAGACGATCGGCGCCAGGTTGCCCACCAGCTCGGGGTGGTACCGCTCGACGAACGCGACGATCGCCGGGCAGCTCGTGGCGATGTACCGCTTGTCGTCGGCGGCGGTGAGGAGCTTGCGGTACGCGGCGGCGACGAGATCGGCGCCGAACGCCACCTCGGTGACCATGGCGAAGCCGAGCCCGCGGAGCATGCCGGCCAGCGTGTCGGCGTCGACGTCGGCGAACTCCGCGGGGAAGCTGGGCGCCAGGCAGGCGGCGACCCTCTCCGGTCCGTCCAGCAGGGCCTCGACGCTCTCGGCGGAGGGCAGGACCTCCTTGGCGTGCTGGCTGCACACGCGGACGCAGTTGCCGCAGCCGATGCAGCGCTCGGGAATGACCTCGGCCTGCCCGTCGGCGATGCGGATGGCCTTGGCGGGGCATTCGCGGACGCACGTGTAGCAGACCCGGCAGCGTTCCCGGATGGTGCGGACCAGCGCGATGTCCTTGCGTGCGTTCATGGCCTCGCCTCGCGGCGTCTACAGCGTGACGTCTCTCTTGGCGTAGTGCGTGTGGAGCAGCTCGTGGCTCTTCTCGCCGAGGGGCTCGCCGAGGAACTCCTCGTACAGCCGGCGGACCTCGGCGTTGGCGTGCGAGGTCCGCACGTGGGCGTCGCGGTCGATCCTGTACAGCGCGCCCAGCCGGGCGCGGACGGCGTCGGCGTCCGTGCCGTACGGCTGCCCGCCGCCGGCGATGCACCCGCCGGGGCAGGTCATCACCTCGATGAAGTGCAGCTCCTTGCGCCCGGCGCGGACCTCCTCCAGCAGGCGGTGGGCGTTGCCCAGCCCGCTGACGACGGCGACCTTCAACTCCAGCCCGCCGATCTCCAGGCGGGCCTCCTTCACGCCGTCCAGCCCGCGGACGCCCTTGACCTCGAGCCGGCCGAGCTCCTCGCCCGTGAGCATCCAGACGGCGGTGCGGACGGCGGCCTCCATGACCCCGCCGCTGCCGCCGAAGAGCTTGCCTGCGCTGCTTCGCTCGCCGAACGGCGTGTCCGGCGCGTCGGGGGCCAGGGCGTCGAGGTCCAGGCCCCGCATCCGCATCAGCCGGGCCAGCTCGCGCGTGGTCAGCACGGCGTCGATGTCCGGAACGCCCTCGCGGGCCATCTCCGGGCGCTCGGCCTCGAACTTCTTCGCCGTGCAGGGCATCACCGCGACGCTGACGATCTTCTCAGGGTCGATCCCCTCGCGGTCGGCGAAGTAGGTCTTGATGATCGCCCCGAGCATCTGCTGGGGGCTGCGGCAGGAGGACAGGTTGGGGAGGAACTCCGGCCAGCGCTGCTCGACGAACTTGATCCAGCCCGGCGAGCAGCTCGTCATCATCGGCAGGGTCCCGCCGGTGCGGACGCGCTGCACCAGCTCGCTGGCCTCCTCCATGATCGTCAGGTCCGCCGAGAAGCTCGTCTCGAACACGCGGTCGAAGCCCAGGCGTCGCAAGGCGGCGGTCATCTTGCCCGCGACGTCCGTGCCGCCCTTGAGGCCGAACTCCTCGGCCAGCGTGACGGACACGGCCGGGGCGTGCTGGACGACAACGACCTTCTCGGGGTCGGCGAGGGCGTCCTGGACGGTCTTGAGGTGGCTCTGCTCGCGGAGCGCGCCGGTCGGGCAGGCCATGACGCACTGCCCGCAGTGGATGCAGCTCGACACGTTGAGCCCCTCGTCGAAGGCCGTGCCGACCTCCGTCCCGCTGCCGCGCCCGATGAAGTCGATCGCGCCGACGGCCTGGACCTCTTCGCAGACGCGGACGCACCGCCCGCAGAGGATGCACTTGGCGGGGTCGCGGACGAGCGACGGGCTGGAGACGTCCAGCTTCGCGGCGGTCTTGGCACCGGCGTACCGCCGCTCGCGGACGCCGAGTTCCTCGGCCAGCCCCTGGAGCTCGCAGCGCCCGTTGCGGACGCAGTAGAGGCAGTCGTCGGGGTGGTCGGCCAGCAGCAGCTCCACGACGGTCTTGCGGGCGCGGATGACGCGCGGCGAGTGCGTGCGAACCTTCAGCCCGTCGCTGACGGGGAAGGCGCAGCTCGGCACGAGCCCGCGGCTGCCCTCGACCTCGACGACGCACATCCGGCAGGCCCCGGTCGGCGGGAGCCCCTCGACGTTGCACAGCGTGGGGATGCGGATCCCCTCCCGCCGGAGCACGCCCAGAAGCATCTCGCCGTCCTCGGCCTCCACTCGCCTGTCATTGACTTCGATCGTTGCCATGGCTCTTTCCTTCAGAATCGGCAGGGATGCGGCAGATGCGGAGCTCGGGGCTCAAACCCAAATCCCGGATTCCACCGCCCGGGGTCCGACGTTCGCGGCCCGGCCTCTGAGACCTGCGCTTCGGCATCCGAGGTCTGCATGTGAGATCCGCAATCCGACATCCGTACTCCGACTCCTCTTTCCGGTCCTGTCCCGTGCATCCCGTGAATGCCGGCTGTCCTTCCATGCGTTATCAACTACTCCCGGATGACGGCGTCGAACTTGCAGGCGTCCAGGCAGGCGCCGCAGCGGATGCACTTGTCCGGGATGATGTAGTGCGGGCTCTTCGGGGCGCCCATGATCGCCTCGACGGGGCATTTCTTCGCACACAGCGTGCAGCCGCGGCAGGCGTCCGGATCGATCCGGTAGGTCAGCAGCTCCGTGCAGACACCCGCCGGGCAGCGGCGCTCGTAGATGTGCGCCTCGTATTCGTCCCGGAACCACCGTAGCGTGCTCAGCACCGGGTTGGGGGCCGTCTGGCCCAGCCCGCAGAGGCTCGTGTCGCGGATCACCTCGGCCAGCCGCTGGAGGTACATCACGCCCCGGAAGCGATCGAGCGCGTCGATGTCGGTCTCGCTGGCGCGGCCGCGGGTGATCTTGCCCAGCACCTCCAGCATCCGCCGCGTGCCCTCCCGGCAGGGAATGCACTTGCCGCAGCTCTCGCGCTGGACGAAGTCCATGAAGAACTTCGCCACGTCCACCATGCAGGTCGAGTCGTCCATGACCACCAGCCCGCCGGAGCCCATCATCGCCCCGACGGTCTTGAGCGACTCGTAGTCGATCTCGATGTCGAGGTGCTCGGCCGGGACGCACCCGCCGGAGGGCCCGCCGATCTGGACGGCCTTGAACTGCCTGCCCTCGCCGACCCCCCCGCCGATGTCGAAGATGATCTCGCGGAGCCTGGTGCCCATGGCCACCTCGACGAGGCCGGTGAGCTCGATCTTGCCCGACAGCGCGAAGACCTTCGTGCCCTTGGAGCCCTCCGTGCCCAGCGCCGCGAACGCCTCGGGCCCGCGGGTCAGCAGCCCGGGCAGGTTCGCCAGCGTCTCGACGTTGTTGATGATCGTCGGCTGGCCGAACAGCCCCCGCACCGCCGGGAACGGCGGGCGCGGACGCGGCATGCCGCGCTTGCCCTCGATGCTGTGGATCAGCGCCGTCTCCTCCCCGCAGACGAACGCGCCGGCGCCCATCTTGATGACGATGTCCAGGTTGAAGCCGCTGTCGAGGATGTTCGTCCCCAGCAGCCCGGCCGCGCGGGCCTGCTCGATGGCCTGGCGCAGACGGCGGATCGCCAGCGGGTACTCCGCCCGGATGTAGACGTAGGCCTTCGACGCCCCGATCGCGTAAGCCGCCAGGGCCATGCCCTCCAGCAGCCGGTGCGGGTCGCCCTCGATCACCGCGCGGTCCATGAACGCGCCCGGGTCGCCCTCGTCGGCGTTGCAGATCAGGTACTTCTGCTCGGCCGGGGTCTCCAGGGCGAACCGCCACTTCCTGCCCGTGGGGAACCCCCCGCCGCCGCGCCCCCGCAGCCCGGCAGCCTCGACGCCGTCGCAGACCTCCGCCGGCGTCCGCTGGCGGATCGTCTCGCCGAGGGCGCGGTAGCCGCCATGAGCGATGTACTCGTCGATGCTCGTCGGGTCGATCACGCCGCAGTTGGCCAGCACCCACCGCGTCTGCGGGGCGAAAAACGGATGCTCGCCCAGCGGGGCGATGCCAGGCCAGGGCTCGGCGCCGCTGCCGGCGGCCGCGTCGAGCTGGCCGAGCGCCCGCTCCGCCGGGGCCATGCCCTCCCCGAGCGTCGCGGCCAGCAGCTCGCCGACCTCCTCGGCCGTGACGGAATGGAAGCACACGCGCGGGCGGCCGGGAACCTGGACGTCGACGATCGGCTCGACGGCGCAGAGCCCGACGCAGCCGACCTCGATGACGTCGGCATCGACGCCGTTGTCGGCCAGCCAGGCCTTTGCGGCGTCGAGCGTCTTGCCCGCGCCCGCGCCGAGCCCGCAGGTCCCGGTTCCGACGAACACGGCCGGGCGGGTGAGCGTCTCTCGGCGCAGCTCGGCCATGCGGTCGCGGCGCTTGGCGGCGCAGGCGTCGTCGTCGTGGCAGATCGGCCCGTCGGTCAGGCAGGCGACGAAGTCGGGGCAGGCCCGGTCGAGCCCGTGGCGGCAGGCGTCACAGCATCGGTCTTCAGTGATCGTGGCCATTGTCGTCAGCCTTTGTTCGATAGTCTTCGAGGATTCCCTTGACGGCCTCGGGGGCGACCTTGGCGTGGAACTCTCCGTCGATGCAGATCACCGGCGCCAACCCGCAGGCGCCGATGCAGGCGACGACCTCCAGGCTGAACAGCCCGTCGCGGGTCGTCTCCCCGGGGGTGATCGCCAGCGCCCGCTGGATCGCCTCCAGCACCGCGCCGGAGCCCTTGACGTGGCAGGCGGTGCCCCGGCAGACCTGGATGTGGAACCGCCCCGGCGGGCTGAAGCGGAACTGGTTGTAGAAGGTCGCCACGCCGTAGACCTTGCTGGCGGGCAGGTCCAGGTGCCGCCCGATGCGCACGACGGCGTCGCGCGGCACGTAGCCGAGGGCCTCCTGGACCTCCTGGAGGATGCCGATCAGGGCGTCGCGTCCGGGCCTCGGGTGGCGGGTCAGGATGGCGTCGATGTCGGCGGTGACGGTCTCTGTCGTGCTCATGCGTTGACTTCCTCTCGTGCGGGCGCCCTGCCGTCGCGGCGGGCGAAGAAGGCCACCTTCTCCAGCGAGGTCGTGATGTCGATGTCCTCGGCGAACGTGTGCGGAGGCACGTGCAGCGGCGCGGGGGCGAAGTTCAGCAGGCCCCGGACGCCGGCGGCGATGAGGTCGTCGGCCACCCGCTGGGCGGCCAGGGCGGGCACGGCGAGGATGGCGGTGGCGATCCCCTCGCGGGCGACGACGGCATCGAGATCCTCCATCGAGTAGCACCGGCAGCCGTGGATGACCCGCCCGGTCCGCTGGGGGTCCTTGTCGAAGGCGGCCACGATCCGCAGGTTGGGCCTGCGCCCGGCGAAGAACGCCAGCAGCGCACGCCCGAGGTTGCCCACGCCGACCAGCGCGACGTGCTGCGGCGTCGGGCCGCCCAGGAACGTGCCGATGCTGTCGGCCAGCTCGCGGACGTCGTAGCCCTTCGTCGGGCTGCCGGCATACCCGACGGCCATCATGTCCCGCCGGACCTGCGCCGCCGTGACGCCGGCGGCCTTGGCCAGCTCATGGGAGAAGATGTGCCTGGTATCCTCGGCCGCCAGGCCCGACAGCAGCCTCCGGTAGAGGCTCAGGCGTCCGATCGTTCTTTCAGAGCATCTCGCCGCCATGTTCGTTATCCCCAGTTTGGCACGACTATAAACCACCCAACACGCTGTGAATCACGTCACAAGTATGATACGCCTCCTGCTGGAACGGGTCAAGGGGTGGAAAGGGATTTCGTGAAGAAAATCACATAGTCGCGGCCCACAGGCGCCGCGGCCCGGACGTCGCAATGTCCTCGAGGAGCCCCCAGTGCCCCCGATGCGGCTCAGCAGCGGTGATACCTCACTGCAAAATGCTATATGTTATTGGCTTACGTCCATAGATCGCGGCCGCGATGTGCGGCGCCTCCTCAGCAGGAACACGCCGCATGCCGCGAGAAGACCCACCGTCGCCGGCTCGGGGATCGGCAGATACGCCTGCGTCCGCAGCAGGGGGTCACCCAGCATGGCCATCCCATAATGCCAATCTTTCTCGTAATTGCTGAAACCACCGGCCGCCCGGGCCGTCCACCAGTCCAGCCAGGCCTCCCCGAACGTCGCCCCCTCGCCCAGCGGGCGGAAGTAGTCGTCGAACTCCAGCATCGAGCCGGTCTTCGTCGTGCCCACCGCCAGCAGGGACTTGTCGGTTCCGAAGACGTATTCCCCGGCCATGTAGCCGTTTACGGAGAAATCCGCGTTGGAGCATGCGAAGAGGTTGTAGAAGAGCGCGTTGGCGTCCACGCCGGCCAGCTCGGTGTTGTACATGTACTTCAGCCCCCCGGGCTCATCGAAGTCGTGACGGGTCGCCGTGGAGTGCACGCAAAGCAGCACATGCTCGAAGCCTTTCTGCAAGCGGGACTTGTAATCCGACTCGGTGGTCTGGCCGGCGACGATGACCTTCTCCAGCCCCCCTTCCACTGCCAGGTGCAGGTCATTCGCCCAGTAGCCGTAGGCATCCCACGTGTCGTCGATGTACGCCAGGGCGTCGTCGGGCACGCGGAAGTGGCCCGTGCGATACCGGCGGTTCCGGCTGAAGTATGCGTTGAGCATCCCCGCCTCGGTCCGCCCGCCGTGCAGGCCGGTGAGATTGCTCGTCTGGAGCCGCCCGACGAAGATCTCCGGCGCGACGTCGCCGGTATGGTTCTCGAAGTGCCCGTTGTCGTCGGCGTCGGTCCACACGCCGTCGAGGTCCTGGAGGTACAGGTCCGAGGGGAACGGCGAGCCGGACCATACGCCGTGTGCGGGGATCTGGTAGGTCGCGTAGGGCAGGTCGCCGATGAGCACCGCCCCGGCGAGGCCCGCGGTGGCATAGCGGTCGGCGAGGTGCGTCCGCAGGGCGTTGGCGTCGGCGAAGGCCGTCGTCGTCAGCGTCGGTGCGTAGCCCTGGGCGGCGATGTCCGAGACGTAGCGGGCCAGCGACGCGTCGAGTTGCCCGGCGGCGTAGAGCGACGGCTCGACGATCACCTCGAAGCGGGGAGGATCGGGCTCGCCGGCCCCGGCCGACGTCAGGCCGGGCGCGCAAAGCGCCACACCCAGCGCCAGGGCGGCGGTGAACAGAACGGTACGCATGCAAGACCCTCCGCTCGGACCGGGGCCCGAGGTCGCTCCTGGCGCCATCCCGGACGGGGCGACGTGCGGGGTGCATGCGGACGGCACCTGCATGGTCGCCGTCGCCGGGTCTCCATCGAAACCACGACATCCGACGGGGCGAGTGAGCAGGTCTCGCCGTCATCCCTCCTGCTGAGCTGTGCATCCGGCAGGCAACGCCGGTACCGCACCATTATACAGGACGTCCGCGATTCCGTGTGGCAAAAGCCCCGGCTCCCCGCACACCCCGCGAGCCGACCCGTCGGCCGCAGGGCAGGACCGCTTTGAGTATCCGGGGGCAAACGCATACAATCGGTCCTCGCGGCAACCGCCCCGCCGAGGCCCGGCCGCCGCAGCCGACCACCGCACCGCGAGCCCCGGCCGGGGCGAAAGGAGCCGCACGATGAGAACCGCACGCGTTGCCTTCGGGATCTGCTTTCTCCTGGGCGGGTTGGCCACGCTGCCGGCGGCCGCGGGACCAGACGCCGCCGACGTCGTCAGGGACAAGGGCATCCCCGGCGGCCTGGCCGTGCACCTCGACTGCGGCGACGCCGAGAGCACCGCCGCGCTGGACCTCGGCGAGCGCTTCCTCGTCCAGGGCCTCGACCGCCGCCCGGCACTGGTGGCCGCCGCCCGCCGCAAGCTCCGCGACGCGGGCACGTACGGCCCGCTGACCGTCCGGGCGTACGACGGCAAGCACCTGCCGTACATCAACCGGACGGTGAACGTGCTGATCGCCGGGGCCGACGCGAGCGTACCGGAGAAGGAGATGCTCCGGGTGCTGACCCCGGGCGGGATCGTCCTGATCGGCGAGGGCGACGGCTGGCGGACGCGGACGCGCCCCCGCTCGCCGGAGACCGACGACTGGACGCACTACCTCTACGACGCCACCGGCAACGCCGTCAGCGAGGACGCCGCGGTCGCCCCGCCGTTCTACGTCCAGTGGTACAGCAGCCCCAAGTGGGCGCGCAGCCACGACCGCCTGACCAGCATGCCCGCACTCGTCTCCAGCGCCGGGAAGATCTTCTACATCATGGACGAGGGGCCGCGGGAGGACATCATCCTCCCGGCCGACTGGAAGCTCATCGCCAAGGACGCCTACAACGGGCGCACGCTCTGGAAGCGCCCCATTGAGCGGTGGGAGAACCACCTCCGCGCATTCCGCTCGGGGCCGACCCAGCAGCCCCGCCGGCTGGTCAGCGAGGGCAACAGGCTCTACGCGGCGCTGAACCTCGGCGACCCGGTCCAGGCGATCGACGGCTCGACCGGGCGGACCGTGGCGACGTTCGCCCAGACCGCCGGCGCCGAGGAGATGATTCTCAGCGAGGGCACGCTGTTCGTCGTCGCCGACTGCTCCGACATGCGCGGCCAGGACGACACGTCGCGGTACGGCTTCGACGGCGAGGACCGGCGCGGGCGCACGACGGGAGGCCGCGGCTACTACCAGAAGGCCATCCTCGCGCTGAACGCCGAGTCCGGCTCGGCGTTGTGGCGGCGGGACGACGAGGGCACGGCCGCGATCATCCCCTCGACGCTGATCGCCGATGCCGAGCGTGTCTACTACCAGAACGACAACGCCATCGTCGCCCTGGATCGCAAGACGGGCAAGCAGCTCTGGTCGACCGAACGGGACAAGGTCCGCAACCGCGACTCCTACAACGCCCCGGCGATGGCGGTCCGCGACGGCGTGGTCCTCTCGGCCGACCGGTCGGGAGGAAAGAAGGGCGACGCCGACGCCCGGCCGTGGCGGTACTCGGCCGGCGCGAAGAACACGACGGGCACGCTGATCGCCCTGGACGCCGCGACGGGCAAGCGGCTGTGGACCGTGCCGTGCGCCGAGTGCTACGGGGCGACGCAGGACGTGTTCGTCATCAACGGCCTGGTGTACGTGGGGCAGGACCCCCGTCGCCACCGCTCGGACTTCACCCGCGCCTACGACCTCCGCACCGGCGCCGAGAAGCTCGCGCTCGGGACGGCCGAGGCGTTCGTGAGCAACCACCACCACCGATGCTGGCGGAACAAGGCCACGCCGAACTACATCCTGATGGGGCGGACGGGCATCGAGTTCATCGACGTGACGGGCAAGGACACCGTCAAGAACTCCTGGACCCGGGGGACCTGCCAGTACGGCGTCATGCCCGCCAACGGCCTGGTCTACACGCCGCCCCACGCCTGCGGCTGCTACATCCAGGTCAAGCTCAGCGGCTTCTTCGCCTACGCGCCCCGCGGCCAGCAGCCGCCCTTCCAGGCCAACCGCTTCGCCACGCGGCTGGTGAAGGGGCCGGCGTACGCCAAGGCCCCCCCGGCCGGGAAGACCCCCGACGACGACTGGCCCACCTACCGAGGCAACCCGTCCCGCGACGGGCGACTGCCCGCCGACCTGCCGACCAGGCTGTCGGCCAAGTGGTCGGCCGTGTTCGACGGGCCCGTCACCGGCGCCGTCTGCGCCGGCGGCGCGGTCTACCTCGCCGAGACCGACCGCCACACGCTGTGGGCCGTCTCGGCGGCAACGGGGAAGAAACTGTGGTCCTTCGTCGCCGACGGGCTGATCGACTCGGCCCCGACGGTCGCCGACGGGCGGGTCCTCTTCGGCACGCGGGGGGGAAGCGTCTACGCCCTCCGCACCGGCGACGGCGAGCTCGCCTGGCGGTTCCGCGCCGCCGGGGCCGACATCCAGCATTGCTTCGACGGGCAACTCCAGTCCCTCTGGCCGGTTCACGGCAGCGTGCTGGTCGCCGACGGCGCGGCCTACGTCGCGGCCGGGCGGTCCTCCTACGTCGACGACGGGCTCTACCTGCTCAAGCTCGACACCGGGACCGGGAAGCTGCTGGCGGAGAAACGCATCTACTCCCGCGACAAGACCGGGCGCCCCGCCGAGGGACGCGGGCAGTCCTACCCCGGCGGGCTGGCGGACATCCTCTCCTGCGACGGCGAGCACATCTTCATGCGGGACGTGACGTTCACGCCGGACTGCGAGCAGCTCAAGCCGACGGTCGACCATATCCACAGCGCCGCCGGCTACCTCGACGACGACTGGGCCCACCGGACGTACTGGTTCTACGGCTCCTACATGCAGGGCGGCTACGGCGGCTGGCACCGGGAGGGCAACCGCAGGTACTCCGGGCGGATCATGGTCCGCGACGACGAGAGGCTCTTCGGCTACGGACGGACCAACTACTTCAACGACTTCCGCAGCGCCCCGCGGCTGGGGCGGTACAGGGACCAGAGCATCTACCGCCTGTACGCCGCGCCGCTGAAGCCCGATCCGAAGGCGAAGGCCCAGCCGGCGAAGCGCGGGCGCAAGGGCAAGAAGCGCGGCCGCCGCGGGCCGAAGTACACGTGGACGGTGCGGGTGCCGGTGTACGTCCGCGCGATGGTGCTGGCCGACAATGCCCTGTTCCTCGCCGGCCCGCGGCACATTCTCGAGGACAAGACAGCCGACGATCCCAAGGCCCTCGCCGAGCAGGTCACGCGGCTTCGCGGCGGGAAGGGCGCCGAGCTGCTGGCCGTCTCGCCGGAGACGGGCGAGGTCCTGTCCACGGTGAAGCTGTCGTCGGCGCCGGTCTTCGACGGCATGATCGCGGCCGGCGGCAGGCTCTTCGTCAGCACGCTGGAGGGCACGCTGATCTGCCTCGGCCAGTGAGAGCACTCGCCGGACGCCGCGGCGCCTGATCGAGCTGCCCCACCGCCTCCCGGCCCCCGGTTCGCGCCGGTTTCCCGGCCTCCCGGTCTTCCGGTCTTCTCCCCCGGTCTTCCCTTGCTTTCCTCCGCCGGGTCGCGAGACTGTGGGGCTTCGACTTGACCCCACGCAAAGGAAACCGACCATGAGCGACCTGGAGCTTCGATTCCGCCAGATCCACCTGGACTTCCACACCAGCGAGGCCATCGCGGGCATCGGCTCGAAGTTCGACGCCGACGCCTACGCCGACACGCTGGCCGCGGCGCACGTCGACTCGGTGACCACCTTCGCCCGCGGGCATCACGGCTGGCTGTACTACCGCTCCGAGCGGTTCCCCGAGCGCATCCACCCGCACCTCGCCTGCGACCTGCTGCCCGAGCAGATCGCCGCCTGCCACGCCCGCGACATCCGCGTGCCGATCTACATCACCGTCCAGTGGGACCAGTTCTCCGCCGAGGCCCATCCCGAGTGGCTCATCGTCGGGCCCGAGGGCACGCTGGGGCGGGAGAACCCCGAGAGCGTCTGCCGCCCCGGCTTCTACCGCTTCATGTGCCTCAACAGCCCCTACGTGGACTTCCTCAAGGAGATGACCCTCGAGGTCCTCGAGACCATGGACGTCGACGGCATCTTCTTCGACATCGTCCAGCCGCGCTCCTGCTGCTGCACCCACTGCCGCTCGGACATGATCGCCTCCGGGCTCGACCCCGCCGACCCCGCCGAGCGCCGGCGATTCGCCGCCGACGTCATCACGCGCTTCACCGCCGAGATGACCGCCTTCGTCCGCGAGAAGGCGCCCGACGCGACGATCTTCTACAACTCCGGGCACATCGGCCCGGCCCACCGGGCGTCGGCGGACGCCTTCACCCACTGGGAGCTCGAGAGCCTGCCCTCCGGAGGCTGGGGGTACATGCACTTCCCGCTGACCCAGCATTACGCCCGCAACCTCGGCAAGCCGACGCTGGGGATGACCGGCAAGTTCCATACGGCCTGGGGGGACTTCCACTCCTTCAAGAACCGACCCGCCCTGGAGTTCGAGTGCTTCCACATGCTCGCGCTCAACGCCGCGTGCAGCATCGGCGACCAGCTTGCCCCCGACGGGGAAATCTGCCCCCACACCTACGAGCTCATCGGATCGGTCTACGGGCAGGTCGCCGCCAAGGAGCCCTTCTGCCGGCGGGCGACCGCCGTCACCGAGATCGCCGTCCTCACGCCCGAGGAGTTCGCCGACGACGACAAGAACATCCGCTGCCTGCCCTCGGCCATCGGGGCCACCCGGATGCTCCAGGAGCTGCGCCACCAGTTCGACACCCTCGACTCCGCCTGCGACCTCGATGGCTACAAGCTGCTGATCCTCCCCGACGAGGTGCCCGTCTCGAACGAGCTGGCCGCGAAGATCAACGCCTTCGTCGACGGCGGGGGGAAGCTGCTGGCCTCCTGCCGCGCGGGCCTGACCCCCGCCGGCGACGCCTTCGCCCTCGACGCCCTCGGCGTGCGGCTCGTCGGCGACGCACCCTTCAGCCCGGATTTCCTGGTCCCCAACGAGCGGATCGGCTCGTCCCTGCCGCCGACCGAGCACGTGATGTACCGCCGAGGGATGGAGGTCGCCCCCGCCGACGGCGCGGAGGTCCTCGCCGACGTCAACGTGCCCTACTTCAACCGCACGTGGAGGCACTTCTGCTCCCACCGCCACACGCCCTCCGCCCACCGCCGGGGCTACCCCGGCGCGGTCGCCACACCCGCCGCCGTCTACTTCGCCCACCCGGTCTTCACCCAGTACAGCGACAACGCACCGCGGTGGTGCAAGCTGCTCGTAGCCGACGCCATCGACCGGCTACTCGGTGAGCCCCTCGTCCGCGTCGACGCGCCCAGCGGACTGCTCGCCATGCTCAACGAGCAGGCCGACCCCGCCCGCCTCGTACTCCACCTGCTCTACTACGTCCCCGAGCGCCGGGGCAGCTTCGATGTCATCGAGGACATCGTCCCACTCCACGACGTCCGCGTCTCGGTCAACCCCGGCCGGGAAATCGCCGCCGTCCGCACCGCCCCCGAGGGCGAGCCGCTGGCCTTCCAGACCACCGACGCCGGGCGGGTCGAGTTCACCCTCCCCCGCCTCGAAGGCCATCAGATGATCGAGCTGGCCTGAGGGCGGGCACCCGGGCCCCATCCCAGGCGGTGTGTCGGCTCTGTCCACCCCACCACACAGTGGACACACGGACCGTATGGAATCATAAAGTAATGTATGCCATAGCTTTACGAGTGCATACCGCCTGTCCACCCCGCCGGACGCGCGGACAGTCTGTCCAGGGGTACTTACCCCTAATAGTTACCGGGTGATTGCCGTATACGCCCATCGGCCCGGGCGTCACTTCCGCTGGACGGTCCGGGTCTGCCCGGCGGCGGTGACGGTCACCGCCAGGGGGCCCGTGGCCCCGTCCGGCAGGCGGGTGCGGAAGGTCGAGAAGACCGGGCCGCGGCGGACGGTCGGCTCCAGCCGGCGCCCGCCGCAGTCCACCGCCACCTTCGCCGCGCCGGTGGGGTCCAGGAAGCTGCCCGCCACCTCCTCGCCGCCCCGCAGCTTCACCCCCGGCGCGGGGGCCTGGATGTCCACCGCCGGCTCCTCCCCGGTGGCCACGTACAGCGTCCGGATGGCGTCCTCATCCACCCGCACCAGGCGGAAGCCCGTCCGCTGCGCCGCCTTCTTCGGGTAGATCTGCACGATCGAGCCGCTGTAGGACACCGGCTTGCCCCCCGCCCGGCCGACGCGGATCGCGTGGCTGTGGCCGGAAAAGACATGCTCGATCCGCCGCGTCCGCAGCAGCTCGCCGAACCGCCTGGTCCCCTGCGGCATGTGGACGAACAGCACCACCCGGGCATCCTCCCCGGCGATGTCGAGGTCCTTCTCCAGCCACGCCCCCGCCGAGTCGCCGACGCCCCAGACCCACTTGCCCTTCTCGACGTGGAGGAAATCGACGCCGACGAAGTGCACCCCCCCGTGGTCGAAGGACCACCGAAGCGGCCCGGCGACCCGCCGCCAGTGCCCGTAGGCGAAATTCGGATCCTCCGGCCGCCACTTCCCGGCCGCCTTGACCCCGGCGGCATCGTGGTTGCCCGGCGTCAGGAACAGCGGCGTGGGGAAGTCCGCGGTCAGGCGGGCCAGCGCGGCGAACTCCCTGGCGGCCTCGGCCGGCGGGCGGGAGTCGGCGAGGTTCACGCAGTCGCCGGTGATCACGGTGAACGCCAGCGTATCGGCCCGCTCGGCGACGGCCTTGCGGAAGGCGAGGAACTTCCCGTCGCCCATCCGCGGCAGGTGCGGGTCGGTCCCGTGGGCCAGCAGCAGCGGCCGGCGGGCCTCGCGGCGGCGAAGCGGGAAGTCCACGCCCTCGGCGGCCCCGCCGTCCAGCCGCCGGAACCACGCACCCCCCGGCCAGGTGCCCGACGGGAAGCACACAGAGACGATCGGCCCGGAGGCCTCGCCCAGCAGCGGGTCGCGGCCGAGCTGGAGGGCGTACCGCCCGTCGGCGCCGGTCGCGGCGAAGCCCACGCCGTCGGTGACGGGCACGTCCGCCAGCGGCTCGTCGCCGGGCGAGAACGACCCGTCGCCGTCGGCATCGAGGAACACGCGCCCGACGGCCTCGCCCGCCCGCGAGGGCGCGGGCACGGCGGCGGCCAGAACGCTGAGGAACACGGCGGAGGCGTACGCGGCGGGGCGGCGGATCATGGCGGGCTCCTTGCGTGTCGGCCCGCCCGGAAACGCCCGGCCGCGACCGAACGCCGTCCAGCGTACACTCCCGCGGCCGATCGGGCAAAGCCCGCGCACAGAAAGGCCCGGGGCGGAGGGTGTGTGCCGTCCCGGGCCTGAGACTCGACCGGCCGCGACCGCCAGGGGCGTCCCGGGCAGTGGAACGCCGGCGATCCCGGCCACCGCGGCGCGTCGTCCCACGCGTCCCTCCGGCGGGCGCGACGGGCCGTGCCGCGTCTGCTCCGCGGCCTGGTGCCTGGCCGAACAGAGGCTCTATCGGCAGCGGGTCGCCGCCGGTTTAGCGCCCGCCCCGAACAATCCGGTCTTCCCCTGAAAAACCCCGCCGACCGCCTCGCACGCCCCCCCGACGACGAGCCATCCGCGCCGGCCGTCCGCACTTGCCGCGATGGACCCGGTGTGTAGGCGCCCTTGCCCCGCTTGCCGCGACGTGGCCGGTGTGTTAGCCGCCGCCACCCTTGACGCGACGGGCCCGGTGTGTAGCCGCCGCCGCATACGATGAGCCCGCCGCCCCGGCCGACGCCCTCCAGACTCCGCGTCGCGCCCTGTGGAGTGCGGCGGCAGCGACGCCGCTTTCGAGT